>NZ_FTOI01000033.1 GCF_900156725.1 Kaistella chaponensis
ATTTAGAAAGAGAAAAGCATTTAATTAAACTATGTTCCGCTCAGAGTAAAACTCAAGGCTTGATTCAGAATTAAATGCTCTTCCTTTCATTAAAAACTCAAATAGAAATTCGGGATTTGAAGCCCATTATTAAGGAGTTGAGTAATGATGAAAGTTTCTCTTTCGTAAGGTGTTAACTTGTAAATTCAAAATTATGAAAAAATTAATTATTGGGATTGACATTAGTGCAGAAACATTGGATATTTGTTTAAAAACAGATTTAGAGGAAAGATACGAGGTTATTGAAAACGAAATTTCTGTGATTAAAAAATTCTTCAAAAGCTTTAAAATTTATGAGGAAGTTGTAGTAGCGATGGAAAACACAGGGAGGTATAATTGGAATCTTTACGAGGTTTTAGAGCATTTTGAATTTAAAGTTTATGTTATTAATCCGCTTCATTTGAAGAAAAGTTTAGGTTTATCACGCGGGAAAAATGATAAGATAGATGCCTCGAGAATTGCGCATTTTATAGAAAGAAACAGTGGCGATATTGAACTTTGGAAACCGAGTTCTGAATCAATGAAGAAATTAAAAGTTCTTTTAACAGAGAGAAAATCGAAGGTTAAGTTGAAATCAAGTTTACTTCAACAGAAGAAAAATTACAAGTGTACTAAAGCCATTGGATTAGAAAAAATGCTTCTAAAGATTAATGAAAAAGAAATAAAGCTGCTCACAGATCATATTAAATTTTTAGAACAGGAAATGGAAAAAGTGATAAAAATGGATGCAGAATTAAAAGAGAAAAGCGGATTAATGCAAAGTATTCCAGGAGTTGGAAAAGTATTAACCTGGATGATTTTGGCGAAAACAGATAATTTTCAAATGATTGATAGTGCAAGGAAATTGGCTTGTTATAGTGGTGTTGTTCCATTTGATCATCAATCGGGCACCTCATTGCGATACCGGCCAAAAGTTTCGCCATATGCTGATAAATCTCTAAAAAGTACGTTACATCTGGGAGCAATGAGTGTGGTGAAACTGGATAATGATTTATCTAAATATTATCAAAGAAAAGTTTTAGAAGGAAAAAATAAAATGTTGGTTTTAAATAACATCCGAAATAAAATAATCCATCTCATTTTTGCAGTACTCAAATCTGGAAAAAAATATGAAAATAATTACCAAAATAGTTTGGCGGTGTCATAGAAATCAAG
>NZ_FTOI01000031.1 GCF_900156725.1 Kaistella chaponensis
GGATCAGTACCAAAACTTGTGTTTAAGCAAAAATGTTTTGTAGTCTGAATAGAAAAAACGCCCGATCCCTAACTCCTCTGAAGTTGCTTCTAAATTTTTTAATTTTTGCATTGAAAGATTCTGCGGATGCATTCGTACTTCTATGATTGAAGTAGTTTAGGATATCGTTATAGTGGATGGTAAACGTTTTTAACAGGATAGCAAAAGATTTAAAGCCGGAGACTTCTACCTGGTGATACCATCTTGCTAATTTTAACATAGCGATTTCTTTGGTGTTTTTCTTGTGGTAGACGTTTCTTAAAGCTTCTGTTAGTTGGTAAGCGTTGTGGATATCCGGATATTCACTGAATAGGATTTGGGCGCGTTCTTTCTGGGATTCGGTCCAGTGGAAGGAACTCTTATACAGCAAATGCCTGCTTCGTGCCAGGAGCTGTTTTCTGGTGTCTCCATTTGAACACAGTTCCGGTTGGTAGATTTCTTTATTTTTCCTGGCATTCAGGATACCATCGCTTTCCTGCTCTATAGCTTTCCATCGGTGTTTGATACGGATTTCCTGCAGGGCTTCTGAGGCTAGTTGCTGTACATGGAATCGGTCAATGGTCCGTTTGGCATTGGAGAAGCATCTCTTGGCAATGAGTTTCATGGAACCGGCCATGTCTAGAGTGATTTCTTTTACGCTTAACCTTAATTTACGGTCGATTTTCAGTAAATGTTCTATGACGGTTTCTGCGCGGGTTTCTTTGATAATGGCAACCAGGCAGCCTTTTTTACCTTTCGCTTTTTTAGACGTGACCACAGTATAAAGTTCACCGCTGGACAAGGCTACTTCATCTATCGACAAGGATTGTGACATGTTTTCGGGATAAATGAGCCATTCCTGTGCATGGGATTTCTCTTTCCAGGTTTTATAATCACTAATTCTGTTTTTGTATTGGCGCTGGAATTTTTTACCCGCCACACCGTACATTTCAGCAATGGTTTTACAATCAAGAGGTCGGGTATCGACAGATTTCTTTTAAAAAATCGGCAAACCCCTTGGTTAAACGGGTGCCTTCTGCCACTAAGTTCCAGTCTCTCTGCACGATTTGCTTTGTGTTCTTATCCAGCCATCTGCGTCTTTTAATATGCAGGTAAACGGCGTTTCCACGCAGGGGAAAATCTTGAATAGTAATCTCCTTATGGAATCCGTGTGCTGTTAAAATTCGATTTGAAACTTCTTTGGGTGGGTTATTTTTCTCCTCAAAATAAAGGTGCATCACTTCACCCTCGGTGGTTTGCTTCGTTAAATCAAAATGTTCAATTAAAAATTCAGGCAGAATATGTTTCAGCAGTTCCAGATAATGATCCAATGTTCTTAAAGTTTACTGCAAAAATCGAAAACTTATTTCAATTTGCACACAACTTTTGAGATTGATCC
>NZ_FTOI01000030.1 GCF_900156725.1 Kaistella chaponensis
TAGACTGCACCCAAAAGTTTAGACAAAATTAAACAATATTATTAAAGGAAAGAGTTCGGTACTGTACCGGGCTCTTTCCTTTTAAATTAAGCCTTATTCTGTCGTTGTTGTAATAATTAATGTATTCTTTTATGTCTTTCCTGAGTTCATCGATAGAACCAAACTTTTTGGTATAAAACATTTCAGACTTCAATGTTCCGAAGAAATTTTCGATTATGGCATTGTCCAGACAGTTTCCTTTTCGGGACATACTTTGAACAATTCCTTTTTCTTTTAATATATTTTGATAAGCTTTCATTTGATATTGCCAACCTTGATCTGAATGTAAAATGATATTTTCTGTATTTTTAATTTTCTTTAAACCCTTTTTCAGCATATCTGTAATCTGTGCAAAGACAGGTCTTTCTGAGAGATTATAGCTGATGATTTCACCGTTGAATAAATCGATTATCGGAGATAAATAGAGCTTATTTCCCGAGACATTAAATTCCGTTACATCGGTTGCCCACTTCGTGTTCGGCTGGTCGGCTTTGAAATTTCTTTTCAAAATATTGGGTGCTATTTTTCCTTGTTCTCCGCGGTAAGATTTGTATTTCTTTACCCGTATAATGCTTTTCAGTCCTAGCGATTTCATTAATCTCAATACTGTTTTATGATTGATAATGATTCCTTTATCTTTCATTGTCAAAGTAATACGCCGGTATCCAAACCTTCCTTTGTGTTGATGATAAATCTGTTTTATCATTGTTTTTACGTCCGAATATTTGTCGGTTTGAGCCTTGTTTTGATGATAATAAAAACTGCTTCTCGCCATCCCAGTACAATCCAATAATACGGACAGATTGTATTTAGGCCTTAACTCTTCGATGGCTTTTGCTTGTTGTTTTTGAGAGTTAAGGCGTCTAACTTTTTTAGAAAATCGATTTCGGCTCGCAGTCTTTCATTTTCCAATAACAATTCTTCTTCTCTGGTCAATGGTTTGCCAGACTTTTTCTTTTTACGTTGGTAATCGCTCATAATTGCTGGTCTTCCTTTGGGTTTATTCTGTAACCCTAAAATACCACTTTTTTCGTAAGCGCTCCGCCAATTGGTGATGCTGGATTCTGCAGCGATATTAAACCGTGCAGCAGCTTGCTTTAGAGATAAGTCTTGTGCTTTGATCGTTTCTAAAACTCTTAACTTAAATTTTACATCATAACGGCGATTGCTTCTGCGTTGCAGTCCTTCAATTCCGTACAAATCATAAAACCTTTTCCATTTGCGAACAACCGTCGCATCCAAACCTACTTCTTGTGCTACGGAGTGGATCGACAGATCATTTTTCTTAATCTTCTTAACACAACTCACCTTAAATTCTAAACTATACTTTGATTCTCCCATAATAAAAATGCCCCTAAAAAGTGTCTAACTTTTTGGGGGCAGTCCAA
>NZ_FTOI01000025.1 GCF_900156725.1 Kaistella chaponensis
CGTCCTTCCGTTTTCGGAGTTCGAAGTTCAAAACCTAAGGCTTTCAAATCGATATTCTCCACAAAAGCATCAATAAAGCGAACCGGATTATCTTCAGAAATCGAATCTTCTAAACTCGTAAAAACCATTTGATTGCGGGCGATCCCAGTGATGTGTTGCATCATTAAATATACAAATTCACTCCCGAAATATTGAAATTATTTACCTATTTTTGATTAAAATAAACGGAGGTTTTTTCACAGACTGACGTTAGCGGTCAGGCTATGAGGACACACCAACAGACAAAAAATAAACAAACGACAGTAAAATGAAAACAGTTTTAATCATAATCGGTGCGACAATTTTAATTTTTATAATTAAAGCATGTATGCCATCAGGACAAAAACCACAACCTGACACGGACACAACCAGACCTTCAAATGAACATCTGCCCAAACAAGAAAAACCAAATGACAAACTTGTAATCGTTGACAACATATCAAAGACAGAAATGGATAGCATTTTGAATGGGTTTTGTAATATGTATAACAAGGAAAGGTTCCAGGCACAACCACGGCTTTATAAATTAAACGAAAGACAATTTGCTATAACATTTCCGTTTGATATCGAATTTGAAATTTATTGTTACTTCGTTAATTATGTTCACTATCCAATGGGTTTTGACAAATCATTTTCTGTTACAGGTTGGGAAACAACTAAAGAAGCTAATGGTTGGATAACAGAAAAATCAGCTAATAAAAAAGTAATGCTGTTTATTCCAGAAGACGATACCGAACACGACAACGTATTCTTGACAACAGACAACAATATTGGCTACAAACTCGGCTTTGCAATGGGCGAGGAAAAACAACTTTTGCAAACACCTAAAAAGACATATTTCGCACCAACTATTGACATCAAAACATTAACAGAAAAGGAAGCACAAGACTTTCAATAATTCAAATATGACCTTAGAATTTTAAAGACAAGTGACGACTAAGAAAAAAGCCCGAACCGCTAACAGCACCTACAAGAAATTGGCGGTTCAGTGGTTAAAAGAAGTTTTATGCTTCGTATCAAGTTCAGTGGTGGCAGACAGTTTTCGTCTCCGAAATCGCCAACTCCTTGTAGCTGCAAAACGTTATCTGCAAACCAAACAATCCATTGTGAATAGGATCAAAAAAATAATTTTTATACTACCCTTACTTTTCGGTGTGAGTATTAATTCCATTGCGCAGGAAATTACCATTAGTACAGACCGTCCTGACCAGAGCGATGGTGTTTCGACAGTACCAATCGGGAAATTTCAGATTGAAGAAGGGGTAACATTAGCAAAAAATACGGCTATCAATAACTTGATGATGCGCTATGGCATCACACATTCAACCGAAATACGCCTACTTTTGGATGCAGGCGAAGAATTTAAAAATTATGGATTACAACCGATAACGCTTAGTTTAAAACAAAGAATAATCGAGCAACACAAATTCATTCCTGCCATTTCATTTGTTGGCTACTTATCTTACGGTCGAATTGCTACCAAAGATTTTCAAAACAACGATTGGCCCTTTCAGGTAAAATTTGCCTTTGAAAACGAGATTACAGACAGAATCTCTTTGGGATATAACATCGGAACATCGAACAAGTTTAAGAATTTAGATTTATCGGCAGGATTAGGTTACGCGATAACGGACGAAATTGCTTCCTTTATAGAATACTTTTCAACAATTAGTGAAATTGCGGATGAACATAACGTAGACTTAGGAGTTATGTATTTGATAACGCCACTATTTCAGATAGATTTGGCTTGTGGACATTCACTTTTTGCAAAAGACGACCGATTTTTTATCACACTTGGGGCATCATATTTGTTTAACTAAAATAAAATTTACAATGAAAAAAATATTTAATTTAATTCTCGTAGCAACAACTCTATTTGTTTTCTCTAATGCCTATGCACAGGAAAAATATCTTCCCGTTTCAGAAACACCCGGACAAATTGCATCCTACGTTAAAGCGCATTTCCCAAAAAGTAAAATTATAAGCGTTAAGGAAGATAAAGAAATATTTAAAACTGAATATGAAGCAAAACTAAACACAATGGTAGAACTCGAATTTGACGGACATTTCTCAATTAAAAACATTGAGAGCAAAGACGCTCTTCCCCAAAGTGTAGTTCCTACGAGAATAGCCGCTTATGTTCAAAAGAACTATCCTGACAATAAAATCATAGAGTGGAAAAAAAAGAAAAAGGGACAAAAAATCGAGTTAGATAACGACATTGACTTGGTTTTTGACTTGAGTGGAAAGTTTTTGGGAATTGACCGATAAAGGTCAGCAGATAACAATGTATAAGCGTAATGCGGGCTAAAGTATTAATTTGAGCAAATTGAATATTAGCAAACATCTCGGCAAACTGAAAGTGAAGTGCTTTTAATCCCGCACTACGCTTATACTGGTCGTTAGGCATAATTAAATAAAAAATATAAAAGATGAAAAAAACATACATTTTAGCATTATCAGTCACATTTGCTCTATTAGGATGTAAAGAAAGTCAAGAAAAAACTAAAGAAGAATCGATAGAAATAATTGAGAACCATACTGCCGAAAAAGTTTTGGATTGGGACGGAACATACAAAGGTTTCTTGCCTTGTGCAAGTTGTCCTGGAATTCTAACTACCATAAAACTTAACAACGATAAAACTTTTGAAAAATCAGATTTATATCTAGAATCGGAAGATGGTCACTTTAGTGATAAAGGAACTTTTTCCTTTATCAATGATGGTGGAAAAATTCTCTTGAACTCTGAAAAAGAAACAAAAATATATGCTGTTGGAGAAAACAGATTAACACTATTGGACAAGGACGGAAAAAAAATAACGTCTGAATTCGAAGAAATGTATGAGTTAAAAAAATTATCAAATGAAGATATTGAATTTTCAAATAAACCTATAAAAGGGTTTCTTACATTTGGACACGAAGTTTCTGAATTTATGCCTTGTGGTTCATCAAAAACCTATTGGATTTCTGATTCAAGTGGAAAATTAAGTAATCTTTACTATAATAAAGTTGGGAAACAACTTACTCCTTATACTCCTGTGATAGCAGAACTTATAGTAAGAAATACTGGAAAGGCAACTGATGGTTTTGCTGAACAGTATGAAAGTGTTTTAGAGACAATAGAAATTAAATCTGTAGAATTTATTACACCTGAAAACTACTGTATAAAATAAAAACTATGCCTAACACCGTATAAAAATAATTGCGGTTTAGTGCTTAATCAAAGGTCGTTGCGCGTTTGTAACGTCTGATTTTCCTTCGGAAAATCCTCGCATACAAACACGCAACTATTCTTATACAAACCCGTTAGCGGTCAGCTAAAAAAAAACGACCTGACGAATTCAAATTGACACGATATGACAGACAATAAACGAACACTTGAAGAACAAAAAGAAGAATTTAAACGAAAGAAACTTTTAGCATCTCCGATTGCTGGATTAATTGCGTGGTTAATTGTTGCTATTTCAGGATTTTTTTTTCCTGACAATATTACTGTTTGGGTTTTGTTTATAGCAACAGGCTCGATTGTCTACTTAGCTATGGGAATTTCAAAGTTGACTGGTGAAGACTATCTTGACAAAAGCAAGCCTAAAAATACTTTTGACACTCTTTTTTTTCTTACAGTTGCCCAAGCGATTTTAGTGTATTCAATCGCAATACCATTTTTTATTGAAGACTATACATCTCTTCCATTAACGGTTGGAATTTTGACAGGGCTAATGTGGGTTCCATTGACTTGGATTATTGACCATTGGGTTGGACTATTTCATTCAATTTTGAGGACAATTTTAATTTTAGTTCTTTGGTATTTATTTCCTTCTGACAGATTTATAACAATTCCAATAGCTATTGTTATAGTATATATCCTATCAATTATAATTTTGAAAAACAGAAAATTTAAACTATAAAATAAAAGCCGAACCGCTAACAGCAGTTTGGCTAAATGGCGGGTTCAGTGCTAAATTGAACATTCGGATTTCTAATAAACATTAGTGCTAAATTGAAAGTAAGTGCTGTAAAATCCGCCACTTCGCCAAGCTGCAAAACGTTAGAGCGCAATTTTATAAGCCAGATTGGTTTTTTTGTTGAAAAGATTGGTGTATAAATCAGGGATTAAAAGAATCAAAATATAATATTTTGAT
>NZ_FTOI01000024.1 GCF_900156725.1 Kaistella chaponensis
GAAATTCATAAACAACTATCTGATTATCAATCATAAATATACAAATTATCACCATAATAACCAAAAAAAATCCGCCTCAGTTGTGAGACGGATTCCATTTAACTAACTTAAAATTTTTAAAAGTGTATCCCATTTTTATTCCCGCTTTCTACGATCGATTTTTCAATCGCTTTTCCTAAATCATCCACTTTAGAATCGCTGCGTTTTTTCATTATCGCCACGAACAATGAAATAGAAGCCAATCAATATCTCACTAAATTTTCAACATTAATGCGCGGAATGATGGGATATTCTCCGAAAGATTTCATTCCTTTTTCACAAGCAGAATCCAGTCTTCTTCTAACAATTTATACCCGATATCATAAACAAAGTGGTATTCTGCGCCGTTTTTATAGATTTTCAGATTTGTAAAGTATTCAAAATCAAAACCGGCAGAAATCAATTTATTTCGCGTTGTTTTCGCTTTTCCTTCCACAAATTTTTGCTCCGCAAGAATGCGGTGATTTTTGCGCAGTTTGTTATTGATATTGCGCATCAGGTTCGACGAATCTTTGTTGTGATTGTTGTTGTACGTATTTCTACAGCCATCATTGCAGAACTTTTTATCGGTTCTGCCAATAATTTTTTCGCCACATTCCAGACAATTTTCCATAAGAATCATTTGATACTCAAATATATAAAATTATCCTTTTGCAAGAGGTTAAAATAGATAGGGAAGTCGTTCCATCAAAAAATAGCTCACCTCATTTCACAAAAAAAGCAATTCTTCTCAAAAACTGCTTTGTATATATATATTCTAAAAACCACAAATGTCATTGGGAGCAACGAAGAAATCTCTTTCATAAAAGCGACCGAAAGTATACTTATGATGAGCGAATTTGAAGGATTCTATGGGATGATAAAAGGTAAGCTTAGGTTTTGGCTGCCTACTTTTTAATTATTCAAATACCCTTTTTCTGTAAGTTGTTGTATCACTTTTTCTCCAATTTGTTTTCCCCAAGCTTGTCCAGCCGTCATAGATTCTTGTGTAACTATTGGTAGTGTTTCTATCATTTTTTTTCCTGTCGGTGTATTATAAAAACTAATCACTTGATCAATGTCATCTTCAGTATAATACTTATCATAAATTGGTATTATTAAATTGACTAAGTCCTCCGCTTTTATTTCTTTGGCAAAATCATCCCAGAATTTTTCATCCACCGTTGTATATGATTTTTGAAATGCAGCCATCATATTACTTGCTACTTGCACTCCAAGTTTTCCTGAACCAGTCATTTCAAGCAGATTTTTAATTTTTTCAATTTTAGAATTGTTGGTCGTTTGTGAAAAAGCTGATATTGATAATCCACAAATCAAAAAAGCAATAATTATTTTTTTCATGTTTTAAATAGATAATGGTTATGATTATTTTTTAAGTGTTGTAGCCAGTAAAGATGCGTTCATTTTTTGTCTTTCAGATCAAACGAAAGCTCAGTTTTTGGCAGAAGTTGTTATTTCGTCCATCCTACATTCTTTTTCCATTGTTTAATTTCTTGTTTTCTTTTTTCAAAGTCTTTCGGTGGCATTTGATTTTCATTTTTTGCTCGTTTTCTTATTATTTCTGCCTGTTCTTCAAGGGTGTTAAGTCCAAGTGATTTTCTTCTTTCATTGACTTTGGTTAAGTTATCATAAAGATTTGGGCTTAAATTTCCATTTTCATCCCAATCAAATTGAGTTCCGTAAAGTTGCGGTTTTTCTTCAAATACGGCTATTCGATCAGTTAAATACCCCAAATTTTGTGCGTCTGCTTTATTTTCACTTACCGCGGTTTTCAGTAGTGATGCACCTTTTTTCATTAGTTCTGGTTGTCCGATTGCATGTTGTATTACCAAATATGCTGCTTCGCTTGCTTCTCTACCCACTTTGTCTATGGTAGGATAACCAATGGTGTCTATGATGTCGTTTAAGATTTTAGCATTTTTGTCGTGTAATTCCTTCATTTCTTCATCATAACCTTCACTGAGTTTTCCACTTTTCAAAAGTTTTTCTCTTAAAATGAAGTCCGCATTTTTTAGTTCAATTATTTTTTCCGCAATGCTTTTATAGTCCATTTTTTGTAGTCATTTTATTCGTTCGAAGGGTCATCTTAATAGTGCCACCAACTTCAATCTGTGATCAAACCTCCGTTGATCAAATCCAAAAATAGGTAAATACTTTCAATAATAAAGGCAGAAAACCGTCTTAATAATGATAAATTACCTCACTTAAAGTACCTTCAATCAAATGTTTTTTACGAGTTTATAAGATTCTATTTCTGAGGATCATTCGGTTCGATTTATTGACGTTTTTGTAAAAAAAGCAATCAGCGTTATCGAGAAAATGGGCAATTGTACCGAAAAAGGCAGGAGATCAACGAGCATATCTTCGGAACCATCAAAAGGCAATGGGGTTACAATCACACGAATTTAACGGGTTTAGAGAAGGTAAATGGTGAACACAGCTTAATTATGCTGGTTTACAACATCAAACGTGCAATGAATATTCTGGGAGTTCCTGATTTAATTCCCAAAATCAACAACTGGAAGTCACCTTACAAAAGGAACGTCTTGTTTTTGTTAATAACGAAGCATTTTAAGCTGAAATCAGTCTTTGTTTTTGAAAAAATATTATTGGTTGCTTAAAAATAAGGCTTCCTTAAAAGGCTTGTTTTACCTTGCAGCGTTGTAAAAATATGGCTTAAAGAGGGAGGATGTGAGTTTTTTCACAGCCTGACGTTCCAGGGCTTGCCGAAGGCGGGGATTTTTAGTACAAGAGTTCAATAGAAGAACGAATGTTTAATTTTGCACAAATGTCCAATCGATGCACTTCAGCCCCGCTTTTGGCAATACCTTGTTATGTGCAGCCCTTTTTTGTCATTCGTGATTTGGTTCGTTAAGGTCAAAATAATTTCCCTTCGTCTTGTCAAGTGTTTCTGCAATGAGTTTAAAGTTTTGTTCTGTCGGTTTTAGATTTACATATTTTTCAACTATTGTTCTATGTCTGTAGATAATAAATGTATTTTCAATACTTGCATTTATTTTATTAAGGTTTGCTTCGCTTTCAGTATCTGCAAATGAGGGAACAAAAGTCAAAGCAATTTTTTGAAGCCTTAATTCTTCTCCGATTTTTTCTAATTCTGTTTGGCGTGTCTGCTTGTTATAATTTTTTGAATTTCCGTAAACAAAATATGCTTTAAGATATTTTTCTCTTATTACACTTTCATTGTCTAATTGTTTAAGCCATTTTTTGATTTCGTCCCAATTTGGATTGTTACCAACAAAATATATAATTCCGTGATAGCGTCCGTATTTGCAGACAGGGCAAGTTCTTGTTCCTTTGTCGGGTCCAAAGGCGTGAAATGGTATAAATGAAGGTTGGTCTTCACCAATGTTTAAACCCGATTGAATGTCTGCTTTGCTTTTAGTAGGATAGTCAGGAATATTCAAACCTAACACAATATTGTGTTCTGCGATTTGAATGTTTCCGTCCAAAACAATTCTTAATATTTCCGTGCCTGCTCTGTCAAGTTTGCCATACTTTTTCTTATGCTTTAGATATAAAGGATCGTCATCAAAATAAAGGTCGGCATAATATTCGTTAATGATGTCAGGTTCTTTTATGGATAAATGAATGTGTTGAGGAATATTATCATTCGGATAAGCATCAGGTCTGCTAGTCTTTATTTTATAATTGCCACTCTTATCTGACTTTACCCAACCTCTCAATTTACCATGTTCCTTTGCTTGTTTAGGTGTTTGGTCGTTTGAAGAATACAAACCGCTATCGTCCGTATGCCAATAGTAGATAACAACATCAGATGCAGGTGTTCTACCGTCAAGCTGAAAAACTTTTCCTGTCAAAATAAGTTTTTGTTTTCCCTCATCCCAACCATTACTTGTGTGCTCCGATGAGATTACCTTTGGCATTCCTACATACATCAATTCACAGCCATCACAACCGCCACCAATAAGTTTATTCTTGTCTGTCTTTATTTCATTTTGGTTGCTTTCGGTTTTTGTCTGGCCGGTACAATCTGTTAGGAAATTCAGTGTCGCAATAAAAAGCCCGAGTTTAAATATTTGTTTCATTGTTAGATATTTTGACGGCAAAAGTGTCTTTTATTTACCTGCTCCACAAATGAAATATAGTATGCTGAGTCTATTTTATGTTGAGCTGATGAAAATCAGCAAGCTTTAATTTGAAATTTTTAGCGTAGTTTCTGCTCAATCGCAATATTGTGTTATCTGAAAGTGAAATATCATAATCTCCGTTGTGTCGGGATTCGATTGATGAAATTTTATGGATGTTCACGATATGAGATTTGTGAATACGTACAAACTGTTTGTTGTCTAATTGCTTTTCTAAAGACTTCAAAGTATCGGTATATAGATACCTTTTTTGTGAAATATAAATACTAATGTAAGGTGAGTAAGCCGAAAAATAAAGAATGTCATTTACCTTTAGCAGTAATTTTTTGTTATTGTTGTCAACGATTAAGATTGAACTGATAAAATCTTGTTTGTCAGTTATTGCTTCTACTTCATTTTCTATTTTTGATAATTGGATATTTTTATTAATTAGGGTAAAAGCCAAAAATGAAAACCCGTAAACAATTACCGTTTTTATAAAATAAGCCGATAGTCCAAAATTGAAAGTCTGCCAATAATCAAAAGTGTGATAGTAAAAAATCTTTGAAATAATCAATACCAACGCAGGATATGAAAACAAATGACATATACTTGCTAAACTTACAAAAAGTAATTTCAGTATTAATCTTTCTGTTCTCCTTATCATCTTAAAAACCAAAGTAAGGAAAGGCAGAAACAAAAGCCAATAAGAAAAGCTAAATAGTAACGATTCCGAAATGTAAAATGAACTGTTTTGGGATAAGGAGTGCAAAAAATCCAAAAGCACATTTGCCAAAACGAACAGCATTATACAAGTTACAAAAATGAAATTTACTTTCTCTCTGTGTTGGAAGATTTGATATGTGTGTTTGATTGTCAATGTGTTTTTATTGATTAAGGCTGTTCATGTAGGGTTGCGCATAACGGCAGTCTGTGAAAAAACCTCCGTTTATTTTAATCAAAAATAGGTAAATAATTTCAATATTTCGGGAGTGAATTCGTATATTTAATGATGCAACACA
>NZ_FTOI01000023.1 GCF_900156725.1 Kaistella chaponensis
AAAAAAGCTCATCAAAATAAATTGATGAGCTTTAAAAAAAACTGGCGGCGACCTACTCTCCCGCTTTCGCAGTACCATCGGCGCTAGAGGGCTTAACTTCTGTGTTCGGAATGGGAACAGGTGAGCCCCTCTGCTAAAACCACCCTAAAGGTTGTTAAAGTTGTACAATGTAATATGTATAATGTACAAAGTAATGGGTATATATTTAAAGTAAAATGAATGATGTTAAATGTAGTATGTATTTACGATTACCGTTCATACATTGTACATCAAAATTTTTACATTCTACTATAAAAAAATCGATAAAAACGTTCACAAAGAGAAGACCGTATTGCACTGTCGAGTGCCTATATTAAGCTATAAATCTACGGGTAATTAGTACTACTCGGCTATGACATTACTGCCTTTACACCTATAGCCTATCAACGTTGTCATCTCCAACGACCCTTAAAAGATGTCTCATCTTGAGGCAGGTTTCGCACTTATATGCTTTCAGTGCTTATCCTTTCCAAACGTAGCTACTCTGCGATGCACTTGGCAATACAACAGATACACCAGAGGTTTGTTCAAATCGGTCCTCTCGTACTAGATTCAAGCCCTCTCAAACATCTAACGCCCGCAATAGATAGAGACCGAACTGTCTCACGACGTTCTGAACCCAGCTCGCGTGCCACTTTAATGGGCGAACAGCCCAACCCTTGGGACCTTCTCCAGCCCCAGGATGTGACGAGCCGACATCGAGGTGCCGAACCTCCCCGTCGATATGAGCTCTTGGGGGAGACTAGCCTGTTATCCCCGGAGTACCTTTTATCCTATGAGCGATGGCCCTTCCATACGGAACCACCGGATCACTATGTCCTGCTTTCGCACCTGATCGACTTGTAGGTCTCACAGTCAAGCACCCTTATGCCATTACACTCTACGCACGGTTACCAAGCGTGCTGAGGGTACCTTTGAAAGCCTCCGTTACTCTTTTGGAGGCGACCACCCCAGTCAAACTACCCACCACGCAATGTCCTTCCGTTAGGAAGTTAGGCTCCAAATAAACAAAGGGTGGTATTTCAACGTTGACTCCACCGACACTAGCGTGCCAGCTTCAAAGTCTCCCACCTATCCTACACATTGTTTATTCAAAGTCAATACGAAGTTATAGTAAAGGTTCACAGGGTCTTTTCGTCCCATTGCGGGTACTCGGCATCTTCACCGAGACTACAATTTCACAGAGCTCATGGTTGAGACAGTGCCCAGATCGTTACACCATTCGTGCAGGTCGGAACTTACCCGACAAGGAATTTCGCTACCTTAGGACCGTTATAGTTACGGCCGCCGTTTACTGGGGCTTCAGTTAATTGCTTCGCATTGCTGCTAACAACCTTCCTTAACCTTCCAGCACCGGGCAGGTGTCAGACCCTATACAGCATCTTTCGATTTAGCAGAGTCCTGTGTTTTTGATAAACAGTCGCCTGGGCCTCTTCACTGCGGCCAACATTGCTGTTGGCGTCTCTTCTTCCGAAGTTACGAGACTATTTTGCCTAGTTCCTTAACCATGATTCACTCTAGCACCTTAGGATTCTCTCCTCGACTACCTGTGTCGGTTTTGGTACGGGTTGCTTCACTTCGGCTTTTCTTGGAACCGCTTTCCCTACAACAACTTCGCCCGAAGGCTAGGTCTTGACTATTCCGTCAGTCTCCAGTAAGTACGGCAGTCCGTCCCCTTTTTAGTGTGAGCAAGTATGGGAATATTAACCCATTGTCCATCCACTTCCCCTTTCGGGTTCGCGTTAGGTCCCGACTAACCCTCAGCTGATTAGCATGGCTGAGGAAACCTTAGTCTTTCGGTGAGCGGGTTTCTCGCCCGCTTTATCGTTACTTATGCCTACATTTTCTTTTCTGTACGCTCCACAAGGCCTCACGACCCTGCTTCTGTGCAAACAGAATGCTCCCCTACCAGATATAACTCAAAAGTTATAAATCCATAGCTTCGGTACTATACTTATGCCCGATTATTATCCATGCCGAACCGCTCGACTAGTGAGCTGTTACGCACTCTTTAAATGAATGGCTGCTTCCAAGCCAACATCCTAGCTGTCAATGCAGTTCAACCGCGTTATTTCAACTTAGTATAGATTTGGGGACCTTAGCTGTTGGTCCGGGTTCTTTCCCTCTCGGACATGGACCTTAGCACCCATGCCCTCACTGCTGCGGAACATTTATTAGCATTCGGAGTTTGTCAGGAATTGGTAGGTGATGAAACCCCCGCATCCAATCAGTAGCTCTACCTCTAATAAACTTTATCGCAACGCTGCACCTAAATGCATTTCGGGGAGTACGAGCTATCTCCCAGTTTGATTGGCCTTTCACCCCTACCCACAAGTCATCCGAAGACTTTTCAACGTCAACCGGTTCGGTCCTCCACTTTGTGTTACCAAAGCTTCAACCTGCCCATGGGTAGATCACAAGGTTTCGCGTCTAATCCTACTAACTAAGCGCCCTATTCAGACTCGCTTTCGCTCCGCCTCCGTACCTGAAGTACTTAAGCTCGCTAGTAAAATTAACTCGTAGGCTCATTATGCAAAAGGCACGCCGTCACCCAACTTGTGGGCTCCGACCGCTTGTAGGCGTACGGTTTCAGGTTCTCTTTCACCCTTCTATTCGAAGTGCTTTTCACCTTTCCTTCACAGTACTTGTTCACTATCGGTCTTTCAGGAGTATTTAGCCTTGGAGGATGGTCCCCCCATATTCAAACAGGATTTCACGTGTCCCGCCCTACTCATTTATCATCTATGTATGCCTTTAAAATACGGGGCTATCACCCTCTTTGGCTGTTCTTTCCAGAACATTCTTCTAAACATATAAAGACTTTTGGGCTAATCCGCTTTCGCTCGCCGCTACTTACGGAATCTCTTCGATTTCTTTTCCTCCGGGTACTTAGATGTTTCAGTTCTCCGGGTTTGCTCTCCATATAAATACAGAGTGACTGGTCTTCAACCAGCCGGGTTGCCCCATTCGGACATCTGCGGATCAATTCGTGTGTGCCGATCCCCGCAGCTTTTCGCAGCTTACCACGTCCTTCTTCGCCTCTGAAAGCCTAGGCATCCGCCATACGCCCTTAACGATTTCTTTCCTAATATAAAATTAGTTCAGTATTTTTTGTCTAACATTGCTGTTAAACGATATTTTTAAAACTCGGCACTCGAAAGTGCGCGGTTTTCTCTTTGTGATGTTCTTATCGTTAATGTCAATGATCATGTATCTTATTACTCCTTTAATAAACAGAAATTGTTTTTGGCTCTTTCCGTCACTTTGAAACTAAAGTCGTAATACGTGAATAATTTAGGTATCGCTCCTACTAATAAGCTCTTATTATTGCTTATCATGCCTCTTCTGGCATCATTCTGTAATCTTAAAATAAATATCTTCTGTTCTGGCTTCATTTAAGAAGCTATTTTTTTTTGTATCGCTACAAATTTTTTCCTATATTAATATAGGTTGTGGAGAATAAGGGAGTCGAACCCTTGACCTCCTGCGTGCAAGGCAGGCGCTCTAGCCAGCTGAGCTAATTCCCCTCTAGTATAGACTTTCAGATTTAAGATGCTAGATACAAGACTTTAAAGTCTCGATTCCCGGCCCTTTCATCCTCCCGTCTTATTATTAGTAGTCTCGGGCAGGCTCGAACTGCCGACCTCTACATTATCAGTGTAGCGCTCTAACCAGCTGAGCTACGAGACTCTCTCTAATTAATAACTATTAATTAATAATCGTTAATTATCTCTCTTCCCTCTACTAATTCTAGTGGGTATATTTTTAAATAATCAACCGTCCAAATAAGAAAAAACTAAAGCTAACTTTGAGCAAGTGCTCTGATACAATAATGTATCATTTTGTTTGTTTATACTCTCCTAACGAAGAGTCTCAAAAATGAGATGTTCCAGCCGCACCTTCCGGTACGGCTACCTTGTTACGACTTAGCCCTAGTTACCTGTTTTACCCTAGGCAGCTCCTTTTACGGTCACCGACTTCAGGTACCCCAGACTTCCATGGCTTGACGGGCGGTGTGTACAAGGCCCGGGAACGTATTCACCGCGCCATGGCTGATGCGCGATTACTAGCGATTCCAGCTTCATAGAGTCGAGTTGCAGACTCCAATCCGAACTGAGACCGGCTTTCGAGATTCGCATCACATCGCTGTGTAGCTGCCCTCTGTACCGGCCATTGTATTACGTGTGTGGCCCAAGGCGTAAGGGCCGTGATGATTTGACGTCATCCCCACCTTCCTCTCTACTTGCGTAGGCAGTCTCACTAGAGTCCTCAACTTAATGTTAGCAACTAGTGACAGGGGTTGCGCTCGTTGCAGGACTTAACCTAACACCTCACGGCACGAGCTGACGACAACCATGCAGCACCTTGAAAAATGTCCGAAGAAGGATCTATTTCTAAATCTGTCATTTCCCATTTAAGCCTTGGTAAGGTTCCTCGCGTATCATCGAATTAAACCACATAATCCACCGCTTGTGCGGGCCCCCGTCAATTCCTTTGAGTTTCATTCTTGCGAACGTACTCCCCAGGTGGCTAACTTATCACTTTCGCTTGGTCTCTGAAGCTTGCGCCCCAAAAACGAGTTAGCATCGTTTACGGCGTGGACTACCAGGGTATCTAATCCTGTTCGCTCCCCACGCTTTCGTCCCTCAGCGTCAGTTAAATCATGGTAACCTGCCTTCGCAATTGGTGTTCTAAGTAATATCTATGCATTTCACCGCTACACTACTTATTCCAGCTACCTCTAATTTACTCAAGACCGACAGTATCAATGGCAGTTTCATAGTTAAGCTATGAGATTTCACCACTGACTTATCGGCCCGCCTACGGACCCTTTAAACCCAATAAATCCGGATAACGCTTGCACCCTCCGTATTACCGCGGCTGCTGGCACGGAGTTAGCCGGTGCTTATTCGTATAGTACCTTCAGCTAGATACACGTATCTAGGTTTATCCCTATACAAAAGAAGTTTACAATCCATAGGACCGTCATCCTTCACGCGGGATGGCTGGATCAGGCTTTCACCCATTGTCCAATATTCCTCACTGCTGCCTCCCGTAGGAGTCTGGTCCGTGTCTCAGTACCAGTGTGGGGGATCTCCCTCTCAGGACCCCTAAAGATCATTGACTTGGTGAGCCGTTACCTCACCAACTATCTAATCTTGCGCGTGCCCATCTTTATCCACCGGAGTTTTCAATATCGAATGATGCCATTCAATATATTATGGAGTATTAATCTTCCTTTCGAAAGGCTATTCCCCTGATAAAGGTAGGTTGCACACGTGTTACGCACCCGTACGCCGCTCTCTCTGTTCCGAAGAACAAATACCGCTCGGCTTGCATGTGTTAGGCCTCCCGCTAGCGTTCATCCTGAGCCAGGATCAAACTCTCCATTGTATGTTTGTCTGACTCACTCAAAAGTTATTGACGCTTTGGTTTTTCCTTACTTTTTTGGTTGTTATTTGTATGTCAATGATCTCTATTCTTATCGCTTTTTTTTCGGAAATTCTTTCTGTCGTTCTGTCCCGAATTGCGACTGCAAAAGTATAAAATTATTTCTAATTGACCAAATGTTTTTTAAGAAAATTAAAAGTTTTTTAAGTAACCCCTATCTCAGTATCATTCTCATTCAATCAATCTCTACTTCGCTCCCCGCTTCTCTCGATTTGGGACTGCAAAGATAAAAACTTTATTTTAATAAACAAGCTTTATTTTAAAAAAAATTATTGAAGATATTTCCGCAACAATCAATCCTAAATCCTAATCACTTATCTCTTCTTCGCTACTCTTTTTTTGAGTGGTGCAAATGTAAAAACTATATCAACATCTCGCAAATTTTTAACCATATTTTACCAATATTTCCAATACTTAAA
>NZ_FTOI01000028.1 GCF_900156725.1 Kaistella chaponensis
ACTTGTTTTTGTAAATTAGCATAAACAAAAACATTCGCCTAACTGTCGGTTTTGCGAAATGCTTCGCACTTCGCAAAGCCGACGGGCGTTATCTGCAATATTATGAGAACCCTTCTAATACCAATTTTTTGTCTATTTTTATTGACTTCCTGTAAATATAACACGGAACAAAAAACTCTCTTAAATAAAATAGAAAATTCAAAAAACGAGATATTTGAAGAAAATTTTAAAAATGTTGTTATTCAGAATTTTACGAAAGATGATTTAGTAGAATTGTCATCACATCAAGATGCCGAAATTGCCTTATATTTTTATGAAATTTTGGTTAAAAAATATCCGATACAAGCATATAATGTTTTTCTTAAAAATATCAATAATGTAAAAAAGATTGTAACATCAACAAGCTATGATACACTTGAAGAAATGACTGTTTCAGGAGCAATGCTATATTATGCTACATTAAAAAACAATGTTTTCTCACAAAAGCAATTGGATATAATTTTAGATAAAATCATTTTAGACTTAGACAACAAAAAACATTTAAGCGGACACTTAGCTTTGTACCTTGAAAAAAATAAGGCTAATCCAAATCCAAAATATTATTCGATTCTCAAAGCTGAAATTCAAAAAAATTCACCAGAAAATTATTTTAATAATATTACTTTTATAACATATTTTTCAAATTACAATAAGTCAGAAGATATAAAATTAATTACTAAATACTTAGAAAGTTCAATTTACAAGGAACCAACATATTTTAATTCTGCAATTGAATTCATTAATTATTCACCGAAACCCGAATATTTTAAAGTTCTAGAGAACTATTATAATAAAAAGATTAATGGTAAAAAATTTAGAGCCGACGATATTTTTTTTGAATTGGAATTGTTTACAAAAGCGGTAAGTAAATATAAAAATGAAGAAGGAAAAAAATTATTAGATAAATTGATTAAAAAAACTTCTTATTTTTCGGAAGGCAGATTTCTTGCACCAAATGAACAAATTTATTTGATTTTGGAAAATGAAGATCAAACAAATTTCTTTTCCGATGAAAAAAGAATTTTATCAAAACAAATCAACAAGTCAGTGATTGACACAATTCAAAATTTCAATAAAAGATGGAACTAAAGAAATACTGCAGATAACAAGGGTTTGGCAATAGCGGGCGGAACGTCAAAAGTTCACGTTTTGTGCTTAGGTTGAAATTTGTATTTTAGTTGAAAGTTTCGGCTTCGATTTGCCCGCCATCGCCAAGCCCCGAAACGTCAGGCTGTGAAAAAACTCACATCCTCCCTCTTTAAGCCATATTTTTACAACGCTGCAAGGTAAAACAAGCCTTTTAAGGACGCCTTATTTTTAAGCAACCAATAATATTTTTTCAAAAACAAAGACTGATTTCAGCTTAAAATGCTTCGTTATTTGCAAAAACAAGACGTTCCTTTTGTAAGGTGACTTCCAGTTCTTGATTTTGGCAATTAAATCAGGAACTCCCAGAATATTCATTGCACGTTTGATGTTGTAAACCAGCATAATTAAGCTGTGTTCACCATTTACCTTCTCTAAACCCGTTAAATTCGTGTGATTGTAACCCCATTGCCTTTTGATGGTTCCGAAGATATGCTCGTTGATCTCCTGCCTTTTTCGGTACAATTGACCATTTTCTCGATAACGCTGATTGTTTTCTTCCACTGCATCCGCGTACTGGCTTCTATCAATTTCCCGGCCTCCTGTTCTACTCGTACAAAGTGATTTTACAGGACATTCTTTACAAGCTGGGGTTCTGTATTTTTTGAAGTCGTA
>NZ_FTOI01000026.1 GCF_900156725.1 Kaistella chaponensis
ACTGACTTGTTTTTGTAAATTAGCATAAACAAAAACATTCGCCTAACTGTCGGTTTTGCGAAATGCTTCGCACTTCGCAAAGCCGACGGGCGTTAGCGGTCATTGTAAATGTACAAGCATTAAACGCCCGACAAAAAAACTAACACTTCGTTGGTCTTGTTAATTATTTTTCGCAACTCGACATTGACGTCTTAAACTTTGTTTATATTTGTGCCATTATGAGGCAATAATATTTTCATAGCGTTCTACGCTTTTTTTCTTAACCAAATCTGGTTGATGTAAATCGTCAGCAAAAAGTGGACTGATTTAGTTCAAAACTAAGAGAGTGTTTTCAAAATCCTTAAATTTGAATTATTATGAAAACACCCAAGAAAAAAACAGCAGAGAATTTCATCAAAGACATTCGTAGAAACACACGAAGAATCTTTAGTTCTGAACAAAAAATTCAGATTGTTATGGAAGCTTTACGAGCAGAAATGTCAGTTGCAGAATTGTGTCGTAAGTATTCCATTAATGAATCTCAGTTTTATAAGTGGAACAAAGAATTTTTGGAAGCAGGTAAAAAGCGTTTAGCAGGCGATGTAACAAGAGAAGCTACGAGTGATGAAGTATCAGAGCTCAAGAAAGAAAATCAGTCTTTAAAAGTAATGATTGCCGATTTAGTTTTACGCTACGATATTGTAAAAAAAAGCTTGGACATGCTGGATTAACTGAAAAGTTTAAGAAATATATGCGACTTACAGTATCCGAAAAACAAGAAATCATTCACATGGTTACTCGTTCAGAAATTGGCGTAAATCGAACACTTCGGGAGATTGGAATCAATAAAAGTACGTTTTACAATTGGTATCATGCTTACAGCGAAAATGGTGTTGAAGGATTGCTTCCAACCAAAAGAGCAGCAAACAGGCAATGGAATAGCATTCCACAAGAGCAGAAGAATTTGGTTGTAAAATTAGCTTTAGATTATCCTGATTTGTCTTCTCGAGAATTAGCCTATAAAATCACTGATGAACAACAGATATTCCTATCAGAATCAAGTGTTTATCGGATTTTAAAGTCAAGAGGTTTAATTACAGCTCCAGCTCATATTTTTCTGAGTGCAGGTAATGAATTTACAGACAAAACAGGCTTTGTTCATCAAATGTGGCAAACGGATTTTACCTATTTTAAAATATTGGGTTGGGGTTGGTATTACTTGAGTACGGTTTTAGATGATTACAGCCGATACATTGTGCATTGGGAACTTTGCTCAAGCATGAAAGCCGATGATGTAAAAAGAACTGTGGATACTGCCATTAAAAAAGCAAAATTGGTAACTAAACAAAAACCAAAACTCTTGTCAGACAATGGTTCGTGCTATATTGCAAGCGAATTAAAAACGTATTTAAAAGACAATTATCAAATGCAACAAGTACATGGCAGACCCAATCATCCACAAACACAAGGAAAAATTGAACGCTATCACAGAACTATGAAAAACGTGGTAAAACTTGATAATTACTTTGCTCCCGAAGAATTAGAAGCTGCTTTAGAAAAGTTTGTTTATCGCTATAACAATGAACGCTATCATGAATCATTAAACAACTTAACCCCAGCAGATGTCTATTTTGGAAGAGGTGAAATGATTTTAAAAGAACGTGAACGATTAAAGAAAATGGCTATTATTGGCCGAAGAAATGAGTACCAAAAATTAAAATTAACAACAAATCAAAAAAAACATTTATCTTTGAATTATTAACTAAATACTCTCTTAGGAAAAGTCCACTTTAGTTTGAAGACGTACATGGTTGAGACTCTTCTTAATTGAATTTATTATTAACAAACTGCATTATACTTTTCAGAGTAATGCTATAATTTATCGCTTCATAAAAATGAAATCAAATCATAAATCAACACTCATATTTGTATTAATAGTTGTCGTAATTGACACCGCAGGTTTTGGACTAATTTTTCCAGTTCTACCACAACTACTAATTAATCTACTTCATTCAGACATCAGCACAGCCGCCAAATACGGAGGCTGGCTCTCATTTGCTTATGCAATTATGCAATTTGTTTTTGCACCAGTTTTAGGGAATTTAAGCGACCAATATGGCAGGCGACCAGTACTTTTAAGCTCATTGTTTGGGTTTAGCATCGACTGCATTTTTCTTGCTTTTTCAGCAAGTATTTTGTGGCTTTTTGTTGGGCGGACAATTGCAGGTATAACAGGAGCAAGCTATTCCGTTGCATCTGCTTGTGTTGCCGACATTAGCACAGACGATAATAGAACTAAAAATTTCGGACTTATAAACGCAGGCTTTGGTTTGGGGTTTATAATTGGACCCATAATTGGCGGAACATTGGGACAATTCGGAACTCATACACCCTTTATTGTTGCTGCTATTTTAAGTTTTATCAATTTTATTTTCGGCTATTACTTTTTCCCGGAATCGTTAAAAGCAAATAACCGCAGGAAATTTGACAGGAAAAGAGCTAATCCATTTGGTTCCCTCAAACACTTACAGAAATTCCCATTGATAAAAACTTTAGTGCTATCAATGATTTTTGTTTCCATCGCTAATCACAGTATGGAAAGTGTTTGGGCATTTTTCACCATTGAAAAATTTAAGTGGAGCACCTCTCTTGTTGGCTACTCATTAGCATTTATAGGCATTCTATCAATTATCGTTCAGTTATGGTTAGTCAGTATTTTGGCAAAAAAATTGGGCGACAAACGAATGGCAGTATTAGGATTTGTACTTATGATGACGGGCTTTTTTCTGTTTGCTTTTACACCGTGGCAATGGTTGCTCTTTACCGCTTTATTACTTTTCATAGTTGGTGGAATTCAAGGCACAGCCGTTCAAAGTATTATGTCTTCTGCAATGCCCGACAACGAACAAGGTGAACTTCAAGGTGCTTTAGGCAGTTTAATGGGCTTGACAACTCTGATTGCACCACCGTTAATGACAAGCAGTTTTTCTTACTTTACGGGAAAACAATCCGAGATTTATTTTCCAGGAATTCCTTTTTTAATTGCTTCAATATTGACATTAATTAGTTTAATTTTGTTTCTTAAAAGTTTTAAAAAATCAAATAGACTGATAAAATCGGTGGACAAGTAATGACCATATAGACAGAAAACAACGAACCGCTAACAGCACCTAAAAAAAATGGCGGGCGAAGTGCGAATATAAACAGTTGTGCAACTAATAAACATTGTGCGTTTAGACAGTTTAGTGTTCCAAAGCCGCCACTTCTTTTAGCCGCAACCCGTCAGGCTGTGAAAAAACTCACATCCTCCCTCTTTAAGCCATATTTTTACAGCGCTGCAAGGTAAAACAAGCCTTTTAAGGACGCCTTATTTTTAAGCAACCAATAATATTTTTTCAAAAACAAAGACTGATTTCAGCTTAAAATGC
>NZ_FTOI01000008.1 GCF_900156725.1 Kaistella chaponensis
CTTAACACAACTCACCTTAAATTCTAAACTATACTTTGATTCTCCCATAATAAAAATGCCCCTAAAAAGTGTCTAACTTTTTGGGGGCAGTCCAAAAACAGTTTCGGGAATTTTTTTTGAAAAAAAGCCATTATGTCAAAAACATAATGGCTTCATAAAATATATAAGGGTGATTTCTAGTTCTGACTTATGGTATCTTCTACTGAAGTTTTTGCTTGGTCAACCTTGTTTTGAACTTGCGAAGCTACATCATTCGCTTTTGATTTCAGATCGCTTCCAAATTTATTGAAGTTATCTTTTGCAGTATTGATGGTATCTTTCACTGCTTGTTTTTCTTCTGGAGTAGAATTTTTGTATTTCCACCATGCTACAGCTCCTAATCCTAATAGTGCTAATAATCCGTTTCTTTTAGTGCTCATAATTTTATGTTTTAAGTTATTTTAAAAATTTTTATTGATGCGTACATAGATGTAAAAAGTATGCCACATCTTTTTTTCAAAACATAAAATTTTGTTAAATGATTTGTAAATAGATTTTTAGGGACATTTTATAGCGCCTTCGAATTTTTTTCTGAATCGCATTTTTAAAGGATAAAAAAAACTCTGCCAAGACGACAGAGTTTTAAATATTGATATTTGAATATCAGTTTAACCTAAATAAGGATATTTGTAATCTTTCGGTGATACAAAAGTTTCTTTGATACTTCTTACAGAAACCCAACGCATTAAATTCATTTTTGAACCTGCTTTATCATTGGTTCCGGAAGCTCTTGCTCCTCCAAAAGGTTGCTGCCCAACAACTGCTCCTGTTGGTTTATCATTAATATAGAAATTTCCAGATGCATTTTCCAAAGCTTTGTACGCTTCAGCAATTGCATAACGATCTT
This sequence comes from Kaistella chaponensis, assembly GCF_900156725.1. GTDB lineage: Bacteria > Bacteroidota > Bacteroidia > Flavobacteriales > Weeksellaceae > Kaistella > Kaistella chaponensis. The sequence continues at coordinate 887 of NZ_FTOI01000008.1, forward strand.
GTGCGAAAACAGCTCCAGTTAACGAATAAGGTGAAGTTTCATCAACTAATTTCAAAGTTTCTGTCCAATCTTGATCTTCATAAACATAAATGGAAAGAATAGGGCCGAAAATTTCTTCACAAACCGATTCGTATTTTGGATTGGTTGTTAAAATCACGGTTGGCTCTACAAACCAGCCTTTAGAATCATCGCATTTACCGCCAAAAATAATTTCTGCGTCTGTGGATTTTTCTGCTCTTTCGATATAACCTTTACATTTCTCGAAAGAATTTTTATCGATCACCGCATTTACAAAATTGGAAGGATCTTCCGGACTTCCCATTTTAATGGTTTTCAACTGAGATTCCATTACGTTTTTCACGTCATTCCAAATAGATTTTGGAATATAAGCTCTGGAAGCTGCCGAACATTTTTGTCCTTGATATTCAAATGCACCGCGAACCAAACCAGTTGCCACTGATTCTACATTCGCAGAAGAATGTGCTACAACGAAATCTTTTCCGCCCGTTTCACCTACAATTCTTGGGTAAGTTTTAAACAAATCGATATTGTTTCCGATCATTTTCCACATTCCCTGGAAAACTTTTGTAGAACCTGTAAAATGCAGTCCTGCGAAATCTGGGTGCGACATTACTTTTTCAGCAGTCTCTTTCCCATCTGTGAAAATCATGTTGATGACTCCTGCTGGTAAACCTGCTTCCATAAAGACATCCATCAAAACTTTTGCAGAAAGAACCTGTTTGTCTGAAGGTTTCCAAACTACCACATTTCCCATCATTGCCATACAGCTTGGTAAATTTCCCGCAATTGCCGTAAAATTAAATGGAGTTACGGCGAAACAAAAACCTTCCAAAGGTCTGTATTCCGATCTGTTCCAAATTCCAGTGTCCGAAACGGGTTGTTCACTGTACATTTCTGTCATAAATTCAACATTGAAACGTAAGAAATCGATAAATTCACAAGCAGCGTCGATTTCTGCTTGATGAACATTTTTACTTTGACCAATCATTGTTGCGGCATTCAAGCGATCTCTGTAAGGTCCTGCGATTAAATCTGCAGCTTTCAGGAAAATTGCAGCACGTTGTTCCCAACCGAGGTTATTCCATTTTTCTTTCGCCGCCAAAGCTGTATTGATGGCTTCGTCAACATTTGCCATGGTTCCTTTGTAGTAATAACCTAAGTCGTGTTGATGATCTTGTGGAGAACTGATGTTTACTTTTTCCTCAGATATCACTTCTTTTCCGTTGATGATCATTGGAATGGCAGATTTCTCTTTCCACATTTTTTTGTAAGTGGCAATCAATGATTTTACTTCATCAGAACCTGGTTCATAAGTTCTTACCGGCTCGTTGATTGCGAAGGGAACTTGCGAAATTGCTTTTGACATATTTTTATTTTTTATTAAATTTAGTGCGGATGTTACAAAGTTAAGGGAATTCGATCAATGTTCCAAAAACAGTTCATTTCTTAAATCTATTCTTTTACCAATATTTTTTCAGTCACGATTTTACTTAATGTTACCATTTTTCCTCCAAATTGTACTTTCATGGATTGGTCATACTTTTCGATTTCTATGATTTCTATTGCAGTTCCCAATTCAAGATTTTTGGCATTTAGAAAACTTAAAAAATCATCGTCGGTTATTGTAACTGCGGTGAAAACAAAACTGCTACCTACTTTGCAAGTACTTAATTTCTTAAGATGTTGAGCGATAATGTTTCCGTCTTTGTCTGGGATTGGTTCGCCGTGTGGATCGAATTTTGGGTAGTTCAGAAGTTCATCCATCTTATCAAAAAACAGATCAGACTGTATGTGTTCTACCTGTTCTGCAATTTCATGTACATTTTCCCACCCGAAATTCATCTTTTCAACAAGAAACATTTCTGTTAAACGGTGTTTTCGAACGACTAAGGCGGCTTGCATTTTCCCGGAATCCGTAATTCTCAGTGGTTTGTAGCTTTCGTAAATGACCCATTTTTTGTCTGCAAATTTCTTCATCATGTTGTTCACGCTTGGCATTTTTACATTTAGAAATTTGCTCAATTCATTGATGGTAACAGTATTATTATCGCTGATTAAATGGAATATCGCTTTCAAATAATTTTCTTCAGTAAGGGAGATCATAGGAGTTAGATTAACATTGATGCAAATCTAACAATAATAATATACAATAAAAACTCATCCTAAAGATGAGTTTCAATTTAACGTGGGTAAATTCGTATGAAAAATTTAATCGGATAAAAACATCAAAATAGCAGATTTTTAATGTTGTTTTCTTGATACAAAGTTCCTGCTTTTAGCAATATAAATCGCGGGTTATTTAACGGTATTTCATATGGTGTTTTCACCTTTTTTGTTTATTTTTATAAATATGAAATTTTCCTTTAAGAATGATTACGCCGAAGGTTGCCATCCAAGAATTTTAGAAGCACTTTCTGCGACCAATTTAGTGCAGCAAAACGGTTATGGTCTTGATGATTACTGCCTGAATGCCGAACATTTAATCCAAAAAAAAATCAACAATCCCCGTGCAAAAGTACATTTCGTTTCGGGAGGAACACAGGCAAATTTAATTGTCATCTCTGCATTTCTAAGACCGCATGAGAGTGTAGTTTCACCTGCAACCGGACACATTTTTACCAATGAGAGTGGAGCAATTGAAGCAACCGGACATAAAGTTCATGCGGTGGAAACTGAAGATGGTAAAATTCGACCGGAAGATATTCGCAAAGTAATTGATGTGCATCAAAACAAACCTCATCAAGTTAAGCAGAAATTGGTCTATATTTCTAATTCTACTGAGGTCGGAACCATTTATTCTAAAAAAGAACTGATTGATTTATACCAATTCTGTCAGGAAAACAATCTCTTTTTATTCGTTGATGGAGCTCGTTTAGGTCATGCATTGAAGGCCGAAACCAATGATTTAACATTAGAAGATTTTGGCAAATATACAGATGCTTTTTATTGGGGCGGAACCAAAAATGGCGCTTTAATTGGTGAAGCAATTGTCATTAATAATGAAGATCTGCAAGGTGAATTTGGTTTCCATTTAAAACAGAAAGGAGCCATGCTTGCAAAAGGGCGTTTGCTGGGAATTCAGTTTCAGGAATTACTAAAAGATGATCTGTATTTTGATTTGGCAAACCTTGCGAACCAAAAAGCGATGAAAATTAAAAAATCTTTTCAAGAAATAGGATGTCATTTTCTTAGTGAAACCTTTACGAATCAGATTTTCCCAATTTTGAATAATTCCCAAATCGAAAAACTTTCCGAAAATTTCGATTTCTACGTTTGGAAAAAGATCGATGAAGATAAATCTGCAGTTCGCATTATTACTTCGTGGGCGACGAGTGATGAAATCGTCGAAAAATTAATTGCTGAAATTAGTAGTTTAAGAAACTCATAAAAAAAAATTCCGTCTCAAACTTCTGAGACGGAATATATTATTAATTAAAGATTTGCTTATTGTAAATCTTCAAATTTATCTACGATTTTCTGCGAAACTCCAGTATTACTAAATCCACCGTCATGGAAAAGGTTTTGCATGGTCACTTTTCTCGTAAGATCCGAAAAAAGACTCACACAATAGTTTGCGCAATCAAGTGCATCGGCATTTCCAAGTGGAGACATGCTGTCTGCGAAATTGAAAAATCCGCTTATTCCTTTCACACCTGCACCAGCTTTGGTCATCACAGGAGATTGAGAAATAGTGTTTACGCGTACTTTTCGGTCGCCCCAATAATATCCGAAACTTCTGGCAATGCTTTCTAGATAGGATTTATTGTCTGCCATATCACCATAATTCGGGAATGTTCTTTGAGCTGCAATATAAGTGAGCGCTAAAATGGAACCCCATTCGTTCATGATATCTTTGTCCCACGCTGCTTTCATTACTTTGTGAAAAGAAACGGAGGAAACATCCCAACCTTTTTCTAAAAAATCATAGTTAAGATCGGTATAAGTTTTTCCTTTTCTAATGTTTACCGACATACCAATTGAATGCATGATAAAATCTATTTTACCATATTTTTCTTGGGCATGTGCAAAAAGTTTTTCTAAATCCTCCATCGATGTTGCATCTGCGGCAATAACATCTGAACCGGTTTTCTTGGCAAGTTCATCAATTTCCCCCATTCTCATTGCGATTGGTGCGTTTGAAAGAATAAATTCTGCGCCTTCTTCATGGCATCTCTCTGCAACTTTCCAAGCGATAGACTGATCGTTTAAAGCTCCGAAAATAATTCCTTTCTTACCTTTTAGTAATCCGTATGACATAATCTTAATTTTAGACAAATTTAAAAAATTTTTACTGTTAAATGCATAAAAAAAGAACCGCAGTCAATACGGTTCTTAATACAGTGAAATATTCGTTTAGTTCGTCGCCTTTTTTACTTCTGCTTGCGCATCTACGGCAGCATCTTTGGTTTTTTCCCAAACGTCTGAAACCGCGTCTTTTGTAGATTCCCAAGCGTCAGAAACATTTTCTTTAGCTCTTTCCATCCAGCCTTCTTGCGTCGGTTCAGTGTTTTTTTCTTTTTGTTCGCGGATGTATTCTTTTGCTCTGTCAGCATAATCATTAACCGTCCATTTTGCTTTTTCTACTGCACCTTCTGCTTTGTTGTAATCTTGTCTGTCCATTTGTATAAATTTTAGAGTTAATATTGAATATTTAAAAAAAATAATTTGATATGATTGTCAACTTGCAAGTTCTATACCTCTATCTATTAATATAATGTTAAAAATGTAATAAAGTTTTCTTAAAATGTGAAACTGGTAATCTGTTTTATGAGTGATTTGAAAAATATGTTTTTTATTTTTGAAGTAAAATTTATAAATGGAGACATTGCGTTGCGGTTGGTGCGAAAAAGATGATTTGTATCGAAAATATCATGATGAAGAATGGGGAAAACCCGTTTACGATGATGAAACAATTTTCGAATTTCTGGTTTTAGAGAGTTTTCAGGCGGGTCTTTCTTGGTACACAATTCTCAAGAAAAGGGAAAATTTTTCTGAAGCATTTGATCGGTTTAATTTCAAAAAAATTGCTATTTATTCGGAGGACAAAGTAGAAGATTTGATGGAGAATACAGGAATCATTAGAAACAGACTGAAGATTTTGGCGACCATTAATAATGCACAGAAATTTCAGGACGTGCAAAAAGAATTCGGAACTTTTTCAAAATATATTTGGGGTTTTGTAGATGGGAAACCAATTGATAATCAACCGAAATCATTAAAAGAAGTTCCGGCGACCACCGAAATTTCAGATGCCTTGTCTAAAGATTTGAAGAAAAGGGGTTTTAAATTTCTGGGTTCTACAGTTGTTTATGCGCATATGCAAGCAACAGGAATGGTGAATGATCATGTGGTAGATTGTCATTGCAGGGTGAGAAAATAAAATGCGGCTAATTTCTTAGTCGCATTTTAATGAATATTGGTATATTTACTTCACAATCCGATCCAAAACCCACTCGATCATGTTTTTCTCAGACGCAGCATGATCCGCAGAAAACTCACCTCTTCTTCGGTTTGCAATAACAGAGTTTACGGTAATGGCTTTGTGTCCTAATAACTTAGAGAGTCCGTAAATCGCCGATGTTTCCATCTCGAAATTCGTAATGCCTAAATCGTTTAAAGTTTCGAGAAATTTATCATCCAACGCTTTTAATCGCAATTGTCTTCCTTGTGGAGCATAAAAACCTGGGAAAGTTGCGGTGTTTCCGTGGTATTTTGCGTCTTGGTAATATTCTCCCATTTCTTTCGCCCAATCAGAAAAATACAACATTGGTTTTATTTTTTCGTACGGGAATTTTGCCATGAAATTTCTGGAGAATTCATTTTCAAACTCATAATCTTGGTAAAAATGCATTAAACCATCAAGTCCAACCACGTTTTCGGTCACCAACATGTTATCTACTTCCACGTCTGGATTCACACTTCCGCAAGTTCCCATTCGGAATAATTCTAAAGCGGTATGATCAGTTTTGAACACTTTATTTTTTAGATCAATATTCACCAACGCATCGAGTTCGTTCATCACGATATCGATGTTTTCAGTCCCAATTCCGGTGGACATTACCGTGATTCTTTCACCTCGCAAAGTTCCGGTATGCGTATAAAATTCTCTTTTGTTTTTTTTGATTTCAATCTTATCGAAATACTTAGAAACTTTCGGAACACGGTCGGGATCTCCTACCAACATTATTTTTCCGGCAATATCTTCAGGCAGTAAATTTAAATGGTAAACACTTCCGTCGTCATTGAGCACCAATTCGGATGCTGCTAATTTATTGATCATAACTCTATTGTTTAAATTAAAAAAATCCTTTGAAAAAAGGATTTTAAAGGTACGCAGTTTTTTTAGTTTAATAAAATTTTATTTAAAAAATGAAATCATTATTTTTAATAAAATCATCGTTCGACCACCGTATTATCCACCTACACGTTTTGTTTTGTAGCCCATTTCTTTTAGGATTATCATTATTTTGTCCCGGTTGTTACCTTGGATTACAATTATGCCATCTTTTTCGGATCCGCCGATTCCGAGCGTTGTTTTTATTTTTTTAGAGATTTTTTTCAGGTCGTCATCGCTACCTTCAAATCCTTCTATTAAAGTAACAGGTTTTCCATGTCTTCCTTTTTTCTCGAATTTGCAGATGAGTGGTTCTACCTGAACAAATTTTTCTTCGGGCATTTCAAAATCCTGCTCTTCGTGATCAGGAAAAATATTTTTGAGTTGATCTCGTAAATCCATAGTACAAAAATAATCAAATTTGTTTTCAATTTTGAAAACCTTGAATAGTTTTAACAAAAAAACTAAGAGGGTTTTATCGCTTTTTTTAATTCCACTGTTTGAAAATTTCTATGCAAGTCATAAAAAATTCATAAAACCGGCATTTGGTTCGTTTTGTTCTGAACTAAAATGTATTTTCGCATTAAACGTGATAAATGATGGAATTAGATAAAGATTTGTTTTGCGATATGGTCAAATTTTATGGGAATGCTTTCCATTTACCACCGCTTGCTGCGAAGATTTATTCCTATTTAATTTTCGATTTCGAAAGGAAAGGCGTGCCTTTCGAGGAGTTTGTGGAGGTTTTTTCTGCCAGTAAAAGCGCAGTGTCTTCAAATCTTAATTTGCTTCTCAACCTAAAAATCATTAGTGATTTTAATAGAATTAATGAGCGAAAACGATTTTTTGTAATGAATGAGAAATTTATGAAAATTCGGTTCGGGGAAATAATTACCAGAATGGAAGATGAGCTTTCCATTTTAAACAAGCTAAAGAATTTTCGAAAGACAACCGATGAAAGTTCTGCTCAGAAATTCGAAATTTATCAAAACCTCTTTCAAAATAATATTTCAAACATTAAAGAAATGCTGGATCAACTTTAACATTAATCGTCTAAACCTTCATTTGAAAAACACGCAAATCTTAAGATTATAAAAATAAATTCATGAAAAATATAATTATCCTCCTTTCTTTATCGGCACTTTCGATAATAAGCTGCAAAAAAGAAGAACCCAAAAAACCAGGCGCAGCTTCTTTTCCTGTGGTTGCTGTAGAAGTGAAAAATGTGATTGGTTATCAAACCTTTCCCGCTTCTATTGAAGGGATTTTAAACAATGATGTTCGCGCAAAAATTCAAGGTTATATCACCCAGGTTTTAGTAGATGAAGGACAATATGTAACGAAAGGACAACCGCTTTTCCGATTAGAAACAAATACTTTAACACAGTCCGCTAATGCTGCAAAAGCGGGAATTGGAGCAGCAAGATCCAATGTTTCTGCGTCTGATGCAAATGTGAAAGCCGCTCAAGCCGCAGTAAGCGCCGCACAGGTTGAAGTAAACAAACTGAAACCTTTAGTTGAAAAAAATATCATTAGCAATGTTCAGTTGCAAACCGCACAGGCAAATCTTGCACGCGCACAAGCACAAGTTTCTCAGGCAATTGCCGCCAAACAGCAAGCAAGTGCAGGAGTTGCAGAAGCACAGGCAAATTTTCAGGGAGTTCAGGCAAATATTGACTATTCCATTATTAGAGCTCCAATTTCTGGTGTGGTCGGTAAATTACCTTTGAAAGTCGGGAGTTTGGTGGGTCCAGCTGATCCAACTCCTCTAACAACCATTTCAGATACAAAAGCAGTTTACGCGTATTTTTCGATGAATGAAAAAGAATACTTTGACTTTTTGAAGGATTCTAAAGGAGCCACGATGCCCGAAAAAATCAGGAATCTTCCAATGGTAGAATTAGAATTGGCGAATGGCGATTTATACCCAGAAAAAGGAAAAATTGAAGCAGTAACCGGACAAATCAACCCTTCTACAGGAACGATTGAGTTTCGGGTAGGTTTCCCAAATGCGCAAAAATTGTTGAGCAACGGAAACAGCGGAAATATTCGTTTTCCTCAATTTTATGATCATGTTTTGGTCATCCCGGAAAGCGCAACTTATGAGCAGCAAGGGATTGTTTACGCCTTTAAAGTGGAGAAAGATACGGCAAGAAATACAATTATTCAGGTACAAACAAGGGTTAATAATTTAGCCATCATCACTTCCGGACTAAAAAAAGGAGACAAAATTGTGGCTGCAGGAACTGGTGGATTAAAAGACAAAACCGCAATTATTCCTAAACCAATTAGTTTAGACAGTTTAGTACAAACCATAAAACCCATTTTCTAATGATCAAAAAATTCATTAACAAACCGGTTTTATCAACCGTAATTTCTATTCTTATCGTTATCCTTGGGATTTTAGGATTGATGTCACTTCCCGTAACACAATATCCAGATATCGCCCCACCAACAGTAAGTGTTTCCGCCAATTATTCTGGTGCAAACGCTGAAACGGTGATGAAAAGTGTGGTGGTTCCTTTAGAAGAACAGATTAATGGCGTGGAAGGAATGGATTACATCACATCAAGCGCTGGAAATGATGGTTCTGCGCAGATTCAGATTTTTTTCAAACAGGGAATTAATGCAGATATCGCCGCAGTAAACGTACAAAACCGTGTTGCAAGAGCTACCCCATTACTTCCTTCTGAAGTTACAAGAGCAGGTGTGGTAACACAGAAACAGCAAACCAGTGCGTTGATGTATCTTACCTTTTTCTCGGATAACAAAGCGTTGAATGATGTATTTATTCAAAATTATGTCAACATTAATGTAATTCCCGCTATAAAAAGGATTAATGGAGTAGGAGACGCGAACGTTTTCGGAGGTAAAACCTATTCCATGAGAATTTGGTTGGATCCAGTAAAAATGGCAGCATACAGTTTGTCGCCTTCCGAGGTTTCTGCCGCAATTAATGATCAATCAAGAGAAGCTGCAGCTGGATCTATCGGGCAAAACAGTGGTAATTCTTTCGAATACATCATCAAATATGTAGGAAAATACAACAATAAAGAACAGTACGATAACATCATTTTGAAATCACTCGGAAATGGTCAAAATCTATTGTTAAAAGACGTTGCGAAAATAGAATTGGCTTCTTTATCGTACTCGGGTAAAGCGGAAAATGGCGATAATCCCGCGGTAAGTATGGGGATTTTTCAAACACCGGGTTCCAATGCGCAGGAAATTATCGTAAACATTCAAAAATATTTAGAGACCAATAAGAAAGATTTCCCAAATGGAATTAAATATGTGATCAATTTTGACACCAATGAATTTTTAACAGCCTCCATAGAGAAAGTAATTCACACTTTAATTGAAGCTTTTGTTTTAGTATTTCTTGTGGTATTTATCTTTTTGCAGGATTTTCGATCGACGCTTATTCCCGCGATTGCGGTTCCGGTTTCGATTGTTGGAACTTTTTTCTTTTTGAATTTATTTGGGTATTCCCTGAATTTGCTCACGCTTTTTGCTTTGGTTTTGGCCATCGGAATTGTTGTCGATGATGCCATTGTCGTCGTAGAAGCGGTTCACGCAAAAATGGAAAGCGGTATTCCTGATCCCAAAAAAGCAACCGTAGAAGCAATGGATGAGATTACGGGTGCAATTATTTCTATCACGTTGGTTATGGCAGCGGTTTTTATTCCCGTAACTTTTATTAAAGGACCAACCGGAGTTTTTTACAAACAGTTTGGAGTGACTTTAATTATAGCAATCTTAATTTCTGCGATCAACGCTTTAACATTAAGTCCCGTTTTATGTTCCCTCTTTTTGAAACCTCAAAATCATGATCAAGAATATGAAAAGAAAAACTTTTTCGAAAAGTTCTTTCACAAATTCAATATCGGGTTCAAAGCAATGACCGCCAAATATGGGAGAGCATTTACTTTTTTAATTAAACACAAATGGGTTACCATTGGTATTTTTGTGATTACAGGAATGCTTTTATTTTGGTCCAACTATTCTATGAAAAAAGGATTTGTTCCTAATGAAGATCGTGGGATTTTATTTGCCAATATAGAACTTCCAGCAGGAGCATCACAAGAACGAACCTTCAATGCGATGAAAGAACTTCAGAAAAAAGTTTTAAAAGTATCGGGTGTTCAAAACGTAACAATTTCCACCGGAAGATCCTTCCTCTCTGGAACAGGAAGCAATTATGGGTTGGCTTTTGTGAAATTAAAACCATTTGATGAAAGAGGAAAAGGAGAAGCTGCTGATGAATTAACCAAAAAATTATTCGGCATTGCTTCCAGTATTCCCGATGCAAAAATTATCTTTTTCCAACCTCCTTCTGTTCCTGGTTTTGGGAGCAGTGCAGGTTTCGAAATGGTACTTCTAGACAAAGCGGGAGGTGAGTACAAAGATTTGGATGCAACGACCCAAAATTTCATCGGAAAACTCATGCAGCGTCCGGAAATTCAGTTTTCCCAAACTTCCTTTAACACGAAATATCCGCAGTATCAAATGAATATTAATGTTCCTTTGGCGGCACAATCGGGTGTTTCTGTCTCGAATATTTTAAGTACCATGCAAGGTTATATCGGTGGAGTTTATGCAGCCGACTTTACCAAGTACGGAAAACAGTTCAGGGTCATGATTCAAGCATTACCAGGTGATCGCAAAACACCGCAGGATTTAAACGGAATGTACGTGAAGACGGCTTCCGGAGAAATGACACCGATTTCGCAGTTCGTTACTTTAGATAAAACGTATGGACCACAAAGTGTGAGCAGATACAACCTTTTTACTTCCGTGAAAATTACTGGCGCGAACAACGCAGGATTCAGTACCGGTGATGCCATTGCAGCAGTTCAGGAAGTTGCAAGCGAAAATTTAGGGTCGAATTATGATATCGAATTTACTGGACTTTCCCGGGAAGAATTAGCCTCTGGTTCGCAAACTTTGATGATTTTTGCGCTGAGTTTGGTCTTTGTTTATTTCATTCTTTCCGCTCAATATGAAAGTTATATTTTACCGCTCTCCGTTATTTTATCGCTTCCTTTGGGAGTGATGGGAGCTTATCTTGGACAATGGATTTTTGGGCTGGAAAACAATATTTATTTCCAGATTGCATTGATCATGTTGGTCGGTTTACTCGCAAAAAATGCCATTTTAATTGTTGAATTTGCGGTCCAGAGAAGAATTCATGGCGAAACCATTGTAGATGCCGCCATTCATGCCGCAACCGCGAGATTAAGACCTATTTTGATGACCTCATTTGCATTTATTTGTGGAATGTTGCCTTTGGTTTTAGCAACAGGAATCGGTGCTACAGGAAACAGATCTATTGCAACGGGAGCTGCGATGGGACTTTTGATAGGAACTATTTTAGGACTTTTGGTCATCCCAATTCTCTTTATTGTTTTCCAAACCCTTCAGGAAAAAATAGTACCCTTAAAAGACAAAAACATTAATCTTTCCGAATAATTGAAAGTCGAAAAAACTTTTGCGAAAAATTAAAAAAATGAATAAATATTTCAACATAAAAATACTTCTGGTTCTGTTTTCAGCCTTCGTTTTGGCTTCATGCATGACGCGTGAAAAGTACGAAAGACCGAAAGAAGTTCTCAACGAAAATCTTTTCCGCACCGATTTGTTGCCGAAAGATTCCATCAGTATAGCGACTGTTTCCTGGAAAGAAATTTTCACCGATCCGGTTTTGCAGAAACATATTGCTACGGCTTTAGAAAATAATTTGGATGTACGAGTAGCGTTGCAAAACATCAATGCCGCTGATTCTTATTTAAAGCAAAGTAAGGCAGCGTACTTACCCACACTTTCAGCCGGACCGAGTTATACCTTCCAAACCCAATCTTTGAACACGCAGTTGGGCTCAATTTTTGGCGGACAACGAAATTATATTAATCAATTTGGCATTTCCGCAGACATTGGTTGGGAAGCCGATATTTGGGGGAAACTCAAATCTCAGGAAAAAGCACAGTACGCCAATTATTTAGGAACTGTTTCTGCACATCAAGCCGTGAAAAGCGATTTGGTTGCAGCAGTGGCATCTTCGTACTATCAGCTTTTAACTTTTGATGATCAGAAAAGAATCATTAATGCAACCATTGCCTTAAGAAAGAAAAATTTAGAAACCACTTCTGCCTTGAAAGAAGCCGGAACTTTAACCGAGGTTGCTGTTCAACAGAGCCAAGCTTTGGTTTTCAATGCACAATCAATGCTCATCGATATTGATGTTCAGATCCGGACTTTAGAAAACACCTTGAGCTTATTGATGGGTGAACCGTCGCACGCCATCGAGCGTACAACGATCGATGCACAAAAAATGCCGGCAAGTTTCGCACTGGGTTATCCTGCAAATCTGTTGCAGAACAGACCGGATGTGAAATCAGCAGAATACCAACTGATGAATGCTTTTGAATTGACAAATGCTGCTAAAGCAGAGTTTTATCCAACTTTAAGAATTACAGGAAGTGGTGGAATTTCTTCTGTTGACATCGATCATTTGTTCAGTACCAAATCTCTTCTTGCCAATGTGGTGGCAGGTTTGGTTCAGCCTATTTTGAATAAAAGACAGATCAGAACAAAGTACGAAGTCAGTTTGGCGAACAAAGAAATCGCTTATTTAAATTTCAGAAAATCGGTTTTAACTGCCGGAAAAGAAGTTTCAGATGCGCTGAATATTTATCAGTCTCAGGATGGTTTTATTGATCTAAAACGGAAAGAAATGTTGGCGTACAAAAATTCTGTAGCTTATTCGCAGGAACTGGTTAATTATGGGATGGCCAATTATCTGGAAGTCATCAATGCAAGTGTGAATCAGCTGAATGCCGAATTGAATATCTCGAATGCCGAATTTTCAAAATTAGACGCCGGAATTCAACTCTACAAGTCACTTGGCGGCGGTTGGAGATAAGTTTTCTTAATTGAATAACAAAACCACTCCATTTTTTGAGTGGTTTTGTTAAGGCGATCTTCTTCAATTTCTTTTTTAGAGCAGATCACCCTCTCTTTTTACGATAATGCCCAGTTTTTCCAGCGTTTGATCATCCGGAAAAAGAATTTTGGCAAAGCCTATCAGCTGCGTGTATTTCGGGTACAGAAGATCGAGCGCTTCGTCCCGCGTGTCGGTTGCTTTTTGTGCCTCGCCGATTTCTTTTTTCTGAGAAGCTTTCAGCGCAGTAATTTGTTCCAACGCAGTTTGCTGTGCCGTAATATCTGGATCTTTGATGTTCACCGTTTCGGCTTTGGTTTTGAAATCGGGGTTGGCGAGAATCTGCGCATAAAAATTACTCACCTGCTGAAACCAGGCAGCGAACGCCCGTTTGCGCCCCTCATCAATACCCAAAGTGGTATTTGACTGCCGGTCGCCTTTGAAAATAATTTTTGCAAGGTTGCGGTGGCGGGTGTAGAGGCTGTCGATTTCTATTCTTTTCAGATTAAATTTATCGGTCTCGGCATATTGCTCCCCATACTCTTTGATCTGTTTCTGGCTCAGCTGCTCCAGATCGGCAATCTCTAGCAGATAATCATCCAAATTACTTTCGGTAATGCCTACCGTTTCCAGTTCGTTCAAGATTTCAGGTTCTTTGGCGTTTCTGAATGCTGTTTTCATTTTAGCAATCAATTCTTCTGCGGAAACATACTGGTATTTTGCTGCCAGTTTTCCGCCGGTGAGGTTTGTGTTTTCTGAATTTTCCATATTTATTTGTATTTAATGGTAAATATAATAAATAATTGGCAAAATAAATGTATAATCAACAAAGGAAATGGATGGGCAATGTTGTTTTACTATTTCTGTAGCTTGCCCATCCATTTCTGTAGCTTGCTCACTCATTTCCTAAATGTATCCATTCATTTCCTGAGGTTGACGATGGGTTTCTAAAGTTTGCGGAAGGATTTCCTAAGGTTGCGTAACCCTTTCTGGAGGTTGCGGAAGGATTCAACCTTGTCAAGGTTTAAAACCTTGACAAGGTTAGATTTGGATAAAAAAGCAGAGTTAGATGATAATGGCGCAAAGTCGGGAGATTTTGTACCGAAGGTTCCGTTCAACGGGCTTTCATTGTTGCCTTTTCAAGCTCAACGAAAGCTTAGTTATTAGCAGAAGTTTTTCTACTTTAGTTCAATATCTAATTGTTTTCCGCTTTCCAATGCTTTTTTGTCCAATTTTGATCCAACTAACGTTCCTATAGCCATTCCAATTGGTAATCCAATCGCTAGTAAACCTATATTCCCTAAACTCAATCCAAATGCGACACCTAAAGGTAGCCCAAAAGCAGACATCCCTAAAACCATCCACAGATTTGTGTAATAGTTTTTTGGAACAATTTTTAACTCTTTTTCTGTCAATTTAATTATTTTATTTTGCTTCTTCTTTATTAAATGTGATAGCGCGGTTCCCATTACTTGTGAAGAATTTAATTCTGTAATATCATCATTAATTTTCTTAATAACATTTAGAGTCAAATTTTTATCATTAAGAAGTTTAATCAAACTATTAAATTGTTTAATTGAATTTGCTATTTTAATATTACTATTGTCAATTTTATTTAAATGTATCAATTCCATGTTTTGTCTTTATAAAATTTCTGCTAACTTGTTTATAGGTCTCACTCCATCATACCAATACACCCACATGATGTTGTATTGGTCTGACAAACATGATCTGTTCTGTTCATTCAAATATACCAATTTCCTTCCTATTTTTAATCCAGACGGGAGAAGGTATTTTCTAAAGCGATTTAAAGAATTCCCACATCACAATTCCGCCACAAACAGAAACATTGAGAGAGTGTTTCGTTCCCAACTGCGGAATTTCCAGGAAAGTGTCGTATTCGGAAAGCGCTTCATCACTTAAACCATCCACTTCATTTCCCAGAACCAAAGCGTATTTTTCTTCTTTGTGAATGGGGTAATCGGTGATCTTTTTGGAATCGCTCGTCTGTTCAATCCCAATGATATTGTAGTTTTCTGTTTTCAAATTTTGAAGCGCTGTTGCAATGTCTTTTTCATAAACCCAATCTACACTTTCTGTCGCTCCCAAAGCTGCCTTATGAATTTCCCGATGCGGCGGAGTTGGAGTAATTCCACACAAAACCACTTTTTCGATCAAAAAAGCATCCGCTGTCCGGAAAACTGCACCTACATTGTGCATACTTCTCACGTTGTCTAAAACCACAATAAGCGGTGTTTTCTCCGTCTCTTTAAAGGTTTCAATATCTATTCTTCCTAATTCTTCGAGTTTCAGTTTTTTAGTGGAGGTCATTTTCGTATTTTTGGCAAAATTAAGGTTTTAGATCTTAATTTTTCAAATTGAAATTAAGTAAAAATTCATTTTTGTCATGCTGAATGGAGCAAAGCGGAGTGAAGCATCTCGAACTTTTTAATGAGATCCTTCCTTCGTCAGGATGACACAACTAGATTTCGAAATAAGTAAAAATTTAGTTTAATAAAAAATAAAATTCCGTGGCAAAAGATAAAAAAGAAACTCCTTTAATGACCCAGTACAACACCATCAAGGCGAAATATCCTGATGCGCTTTTGCTGTTTCGCGTGGGGGATTTCTACGAAACTTTTGGCACCGATGCCATTCGTGCGTCGCAGATTTTAGGAATTGTACTTACGAAAAGAGCCAATGGGGAAGGACACATCGAACTTGCTGGTTTCCCACATCATTCTGTAGATACGTATTTGCCGAAACTCGTCAGAGCCGGACTTCGCGTGGCGATTTGCGATCAGCTGGAAGATCCGAAAACCGTAAAAGGCATTGTAAAACGCGGCGTAACCGAATTGGTAACTCCCGGAGTGACGTTTAATGAACAGGTTTTATCGTCCAAGAAAAATAATTTTTTGCTTTCTATTCATAAAGTCAAAGAGAAATACGGATTGGCTTTGGTCGATGTTTCCACGGGAGAATTTTTAACTTCAGAAGGAAATTTGGAGCAGCTGCTTCACCTCGTCGGAACTTTTGATCCGAGTGAAATCATTTATCAGCGAACAACCGAATTGCCGTCGCAACTCAAAAACCGCAATTCTTTTAAACTGGAAGACTGGGCGTTTCAATACAATTACGCCTACGAAAAACTCACCAATCATTTCAAAACCAATTCCTTAAAAGGCTTCGGTATTGATGATTTAAAACTGGGGATTGTTGCAGCCGGTGCCATCTTTGCCTATTTAGTTGAAGATACGCATCACGCACTTTTGCAGCACATCACCAAAATAAAGTTGATTCCGAAAGAGGATTATTTGATGATGGATCATTTCACGTTGCGCAATTTAGAGATCGCCTATTCCAGCAGTCAACAGGGAAAATCTTTGCTCGATATTATCGATAAAACTTCGACACCGATGGGTGGAAGGTTGCTGCGCCGAAGATTGATTTTGCCTTTAAAATCTGTCAGCGAAATCAACAGAAGATTAGATTTGATCGAGTTTTTTAATAAAGAAGAAAATCTGAAATATGAGATCCTGCAGTTATTAAAAACGATTTCTGATCTGGATCGTTTGATGGGAAAACTGGCCTCCGAAAAAATTTCACCGAAAGAAGTCGGTTATCTTCGTCAGAGTTTGATCAACATTCAGAGAATTAAAGAATTATTGCATCCTCACGATGAGGTTTTGGCCTGGTTGTCGCCTTTAATTAATGTGGATGAACTCATTGCTTATCTGATTAATTATCTGAATGAAGAACTTCCCGTGAATATTTCAAAAGGCAATGTCATTAAAACTGGGATTTCCGAAGAACTCGATCATTTGCGCGGACTGCAAAGCAAAGGAAAAAATTTCCTCGACGAAATGTGTGACCGCGAAGTGAAACGCACCGGAATTACGAGTTTGAAAATCAGTTTTAATAATGTTTTCGGCTATTTTATTGAAGTCCGGAATTCTCATAAAGATAAAGTTCCCGACGATTGGATCCGCAAGCAAACCCTCGTCAATGCAGAAAGATACATCACGGAAGAACTGAAAGAATACGAAGAACAAATTCTGGGTGCGGAAGAAAAAATTTCCAAAATCGAACATTTGTTGTACCGAAAAGTGTGCGAAAATGTAATGATCTACATCGATCAGATTCAGGAAAATTCTACCATTATTGCCGAACTCGATTGTGGAGTTGGCTTATCGGAACTCGCTGTTTCTGAATCTTACACGAAACCGGTTTTGAATGAAGGTTTTGAAATTGATCTGAAAGAAGCGCGACATCCGATCATCGAAAATGCACTTCCTTTGGGTGAAAAATACATTCCGAATGATTTGTTTTTGTCCAAAGATTCTCAGCAAATTATCATGGTAACCGGTCCGAATATGGCGGGAAAATCTGCAATCTTAAGACAAACTGCGATCATTTGTTTGATGGCGCAAATCGGAAGTTTCGTTCCGGCAAAACACGCAGAGATCGGAATTTTAGATAAAATTTTCACGAGAGTTGGAGCGAGTGATAATATTTCTTCGGGCGAATCGACTTTCATGGTTGAAATGAATGAAGCCGCGAATATTTTGAATAATATTTCGGAAAGAAGTCTGATCCTTTTAGACGAGATCGGACGTGGAACTTCCACTTACGATGGGGTTTCCATCGCGTGGTCCATTGCAGAATATCTGCATCAACATCCGACACAGCCGAAAACATTGTTTGCGACGCATTATCATGAACTCAATGAAATGACGGTGAATTTTGAGAGAATTAAAAATTTCCACGTTTCCATTCAGGAACATAAAGGAAGTATTATTTTCCTTCGAAAATTGCTTTCTGGCGGAAGTGAACACAGTTTCGGAATACACGTGGCGAAATTAGCCGGAATGCCTGCAAAAGTCGTGAACCGCGCAAATGAAGTGTTGAAAACTTTAGAAAAAAGCCGTTCCCAAAGTGGTTCCAAAGATTCTGCAAAAGCCATTACCGACGAAAGTATGCAGCTTTCTTTCTTTCAATTGGATGATCCTGTTTTGGAAAATATTCGGGAGGAATTATTGAAAATGGACATCAATACTTTAACACCGATTGAAGCGTTGATGAAGTTGAATTCGATTAAAAAAATGATTGGGCGATAATCCTTTATTCGAAACTCATTGTAAGGGGCATTCTAAATATAGATTCTACTATTTCATTATTAAGTTTCGCTGGAGTCCATTTCTCTTTAATTTTTGTTACTGCTCTAATTGCTTCGTCATTAAAAATTTGATTTCCACCTAAAGCTTTAATGTCCGTCATAGAACCGTCTTTAGTTATTTTAAAAATTACTGTTGTTTTAATTATTCCTCTTTCGATTTTTAACTTATCTGTCCTAAAATTTTTCATAATCAAATTTCGAAATGCATCCATTCCACCTGGGAATTCAGTTATTTTTTCTGCCTTTTCGGAAACTAATTCAGAATTTTGATTTTCTGCTTTTTTTTCTTGTGCGTAAATAAAAACATTAAAAAAGAGCGATAACAATAAAATAATTTTCTTCATAATTTATTTTTAAATAAAATTAATCCTACCCAAAATTCTGCAATTCAACCAATCTTCGGTACATTCCTTTTTGTTCGAATAATTCCTGATGTGTTCCCTGTTCTACGATAATTCCACGTTCCATCACGACGATCCAATCGGCTTTTTGAATGGTGGAAAGTCGGTGCGCGATGACGAGTGAAGTTCGGTTTTCCATCATTTTTTCTAAAGCGTCCTGCACGAATCTTTCGCTTTCGGTATCTAAAGCGGAAGTTGCTTCATCCAAAATCATAATTGGAGGATTTTTGAGAACGGCTCTTGCGATGGAAACTCTTTGTTTTTGTCCGCCCGAAAGTTTGTTTCCATCATCGCCAATATTGGTAAAATATTTTTCCGGAAGTTCATCGATGAATTGATGCGCGTTTGCAATTTTCGCGGCTGCGATTACTTCTGCTTCGGTTGCATCGGGTTTCCCCATCAAAATATTATTGAATATGGAATCATTAAATAAAACCGATTCTTGCGTCACCATTCCCAAAAGATGTCGGTATTCCTGAACTTTTAAATTCTTTACATTTTCGCCATCGATCAAAATTTCCCCTTCGGAAACATCGTAAAAACGCGCGAGTAAATTCGCAATCGTCGTCTTCCCGGAACCGGATTGACCAACCAAAGCGATGGTTTTTCCTTTGGGAATTTTTAAATTGAAGTTCTTTAAAATCACATTATCCTTATCATAGAAAAAGCCGATATTTTTAAATTCAATTTCATTTTTTAAAGTAGAAATAGAAACTGGATTTGCAATTTCATCAATTTTCAGATCATAATCTAAAACTTCAGAAACACGATCCAAACTCGCCATTCCGCCTTGAATAGAAGAAAAAGCATTGGATAATTTTTTTGCAGGATCCAAAATCTGGAAGAAAACTCCAATAAAAGCCAAGAAAGTTACAGGATCTTTATTGGTTCCATTAATGATTTCTGTTCCGGCAAACCACGTGATGATTAATAAAGTTACGGAGCCCAAAAATTCACTCATTGGTGAAGCGAGTTCTCTTCTGCGACTCATTCCGATCGCATATTTTTGCCAATTATCGGTGGTTGTGTTGAATCGGTTTTTAAGGATTTTATCGGCATTAAAAATTTTGATGACTTTAGAAGATTTCAAAGTTTCATCTACCAAAGAGAATAAATTTCCTAATTCTTCTTGTGCTGCAGTAGCTTGTCTTTTCAAACTTTTTCCGACCCAAGCAATGATTAAACCCATCACAGGAAAGACCAAAAGGGAAAACAAAGTCAATTGGGGAGAAAGGATAAATAGCGTAATTAAAGACGCGATGATCATAAAAGGAGCATTCAGAACATCCACCAAACTTCCCATGATTCCACCTTCTACGGCGCCGATATCATTAGAAATTCTCGACATCATGTCGCCTTTTCTCTGTTCTGTGAAAAAGGAAACGGGCAATTTCAAGAATTTATCATACATCGCGGTGCGTAAATCTTTCGTAATTCCAACGCGGTAATTCACCAAAAGGTATGATCCTAAATATCGGAAAAGATTCCGAAGCAAAAACGCGATTGCGGTAATCCCACAAAGTACCGCTAAAACCTGAATCGCACCGTATTCATTGATGTTAAGCTGGATTTTGTAATAAGCCATATCTTTCAGATACCCAAAATAGTCGCCAAATTTTCCGCTGTAAACAGGAACGTTTTTCGTGTCTACTTCTTTGTCCAATTTGAATAAAATCCGAAGAATTGGAAGCATGGTTACGATCGAAAAAATTTGTAATAAAGAATAGAGAAGATTAAAAAGAATACTTCCGTAAAGGTATCTTTGATGCGGTTTTGCAATGGAGAGAATACGTTTTAATGGTTTCATTAAAGGAATTTAAGAGGCAAAAATAAGCAATTTCAAATGGATTATTTTTAAAAATAAAAAGGAGTTCATTTGAAACAAAAAAACAGCTCCAAAAAGGAACTGTTTCACTCAAAAAAAATCGTTGTGAGTTTAGCGGAGTCTGTCTACAGATTTTACGAGCCTGTCGTCTTTTCGGATAAAAACGTTTGCAATAAACAAACAAATCATCGAAAGAAACGGGAAAAATGGCTCAATACCTTTCTCAGGAAATTGCATTCCTCCAGATAAAGTGAGTAACCAATACGCCAATGAACCGAGCAACAAAGCGTTTATAAAAATGCTGATGGTATTCAGCAGAATTTGTCTTTTGCGGTTTTTATAACTTAAGATACTAAAGAATTCGACCAAAATCATCACTGCGCAAATAATCGTTATAAAAGGAGTTGATCCGAAAAGGGAAATATCTTGTCCGGTAACGAACAAGAATACGGCGCTTAAAATCGCCAAAAAAATCCAAACAGTCTGTATTCTTTGCAACATTTTGATGAAGTTGAGGTGCAAAAATAGCAATAATTTTTTGCATTATTCGAAAATTAGTGTAGATTTGCATTACAATTGATCTAATA
The DNA here is from genome assembly GCF_900156725.1 of Kaistella chaponensis. Lineage (GTDB taxonomy): Bacteria > Bacteroidota > Bacteroidia > Flavobacteriales > Weeksellaceae > Kaistella > Kaistella chaponensis. The sequence continues at coordinate 22,171 of NZ_FTOI01000008.1, forward strand.
AAAGACAAGTCGCCCGACTTAACTTTCTTATTTACACCCACTTATAATTTATTTTTTACATAACAATTTATGTTCAATATCGAAACGTTAAAGTCGAAATCCGATACGGACTTGGCTAAAATCACCCACGATTTAGGCGTTAAAGTTGCTAAAAATAGCACAGAAAATGATAAAGTTTTTGCAATCCTGGATTTTCAGGCTTCGAATTCGAAAGTTGCAAAAGATTATTACAACGCCACTCAAACTCCTATGATTACAGAAGAAAATTCAACTCCTGCCCCGAAAAAAACCGTAGCAAAAAAACCAGCACCTAAGAAAAAAGTAGAAAAGCCGGCTGAAATTTTAACAGAACCGGTAAAAGAAACTACAGAAACTGCGGTTGCAATGGTTGACGAAGCTCATTCTAGCGATGTACAGAAGGAGAATGATCCATCTAATATAGAAGAGCCAAAAAGGCAAAATGTAGAAGCAAAGAAAAAAAGACAAAGAACGCCACAACCAAAAGAGCAATTGTCTGCAGATCAGTCTGTAAATGAAGGAGTGGCAGAAAAGGAAACTGAGGTAAAACCTGCAAAGGCGAGAAACCCGAATCAGAATCCTAATCAAAACGCAAATCAGAACCAAAACCCTAATCAGAATCCCAATCCCAATCAAAACGGAAACGGGAATCCCAATCAAAACGGGAACGGAAATCCGAATCAGAACAAACCGCATCATCCTAATCAAAACAGGAATCCCAACCAAAATAAAAACCCGAATCAAAACAAGAATCAACAAAATGGAGATTCAAACGATGAGCCGGCAAAAAAAGAATTTAATTTCGATGGTCTAGTTACTATTGAAGGCGTATTGGAGATTCTTCCTGATAATTACGGTTTCTTGCGATCTTCCGATTTTTCTTACATTTCTTCTCCCGATGATGTTTATGTTTCGACCAATCAGATCAGAAATTATGCTTTGAAAACTGGTGATACTGTAAAAGGAATTGTTCGTTTACCGAAAGAAGGAGAGAAGTATTTTTCTTTATTAAAGCCTACAGAAGTAAACGGTCGCGACATGGAATTTATAAAAGACAGAGTTTCTTTTGAGTTCTTAACGCCGTTGTTCCCGGAAGAAAAATTTAATTTAACCGGAAAAAATTCAACACCTTCTACCAGAATTGTCGATTTATTTACGCCGATCGGAAAAGGACAACGAGCCATGATTGTGGCGCAACCGAAAACGGGAAAAACCATGTTGTTGAAGGATATTGCAAATTCAATTTCAGCCAATCATCCGGAAGCTTATATGATGATTTTACTCATCGATGAAAGACCGGAAGAGGTTACTGATATGGAAAGAAGCGTCAATGCAGAAGTAATAGCATCTACATTCGATGAACCTGCAGATAAACACGTAAAAGTGGCGAATCTGGTTTTATCAAAAGCACAAAGAATGGTAGAGTGTGGCCATGATGTGGTGATTCTTCTCGATTCATTGACACGTTTGGCGAGAGCTTATAATACGGTAACACCTGCTTCTGGTAAGATTTTATCGGGTGGTGTTGATGCAAATGCTTTACATAAACCAAAACGCTTTTTCGGAGCTGCTAGAAATATAGAAGGAGGTGGTTCATTAACAATTATTGCAACAGCATTGATTGACACTGGATCGAAAATGGATGAAGTTATTTTTGAAGAGTTCAAAGGAACGGGAAATATGGAATTGCAACTCGACCGCAAAATCGCAAATAAACGAATTTATCCAGCCATTGATTTAACTTCTTCGAGTACAAGAAGAGATGATTTGCTGTTAGACGAAACTACACAACAAAGAATGTGGATTTTGAGAAAATATTTGGCAGACATGAATCCTGTGGAAGCGATGGAATTTGTGAACAAAAGCATGAAAAATACTTTGAACAACGAAGAATTTTTGATGAGTATGAATAGGTAATCAATGGTGAATTTTGCTTCGCGAGTGAATTGTGAATTTTGAAAAACAAATAAGTAAAAGAGATCTCAATTGAGATCTCTTTTACTTATTTTTCTGTGATTTTTTTCCAATTACAAACACTGAAACTAATCCAATAATTGTAGTGCTAAAAATTATTCCTGCTATATTCTCATGTCCATTTAGTGCCAAATATATTGCCGCAACTAAAAAGAGCAACGACAATAGAAAACCAAACCATTGCCCTCTTGTGGTTTGATTGTTGTTTGCTTTTATAACCTTCTTTTCAATAAAAATCCTATGTTCTTGTTGATTTTCAGCCATTGCCATAATTCGATCTGCTCCATTTGTAATTATTTCATTATAATGTCCCAATGATTCAGGATCTGGCAACGGTCCAGAATGAGACATCGCCCTTATAGATGTTATGTTTTTATTACTTCGATTTTTTGAGTAGAATTAAGCCCATTGAAAACCTTTGGATTAGCTTCTTGTAAATCTTGTGCAGCTTCCCTATATTCTTCTGGCAAGTCTTCAAATTCTACATAATGAATTTTCTCATCAGTATGATCGTTATCCTTTAATTTATCTACATAATTCGGGCTTTCCTTCTCCATATTCTAAACTATTATGGTTAGATTTATCATTTTTGCCTAAAATAGAATTTAGTTTTCTTCTTGCTTCTTCTAAATCGGCTCCAACTATATTCCAATCGCTACTTAAGGCTTTGCGATCAGCCTCTTCGGGTGTGTCAGAAGTATTATATTCAAAATAGTCACCATAAATATTGAATATACTTCCTAATCCAACAATGAAACCCTTTTTAGGTAAAAGAAAATCTGTTCGTAAATTGATAATGTTTTCTTTTTTCATTTTTAAATTGTTTTTTTAACTTAATATACTATTTAAAATGTATAAATGTTTGAACAAATATATACAAATTTTGTTCCCGTCCTAAAAAAAAGTGTGCAAAAGTATAATTAATTTTTATTTCTGCAAATTTTAGTTTCTAATATTAAACAAAAATGTGAAACTTTAAAAACATCACGTGTTATTTATCTGACAAAATTGAATTTACCAATAAACTTAAAAATATCTTTTTGTAAAGTTTTTTATTTTGACTAAAAATAAGCATTGAATCCCCAACGTTAAAGCGAAATTAAATATTGAGAAGATTTTTAATAGTAGTTTTTTTTTAAATATCGTTTTTGGATAAAACGATTTTAAAGGTAAATTATTACGAATAAATACGAATTAAATGATTGAAAGATTTTTAAAACGAAACAAAATCTAAAGAGCGGTTTATACACCCATCAATGTTAAAGATTTACTAAAACAATCTTTCTATTTTGGAAATGGCCTAATTAATGAGTAATTTTGGATGATAACATTAAAATCAAAAAATTATGTTCACATTACCAGAATTAGGATACGCTTACGATGCATTAGAACCAACGATCGATGCAAAAACAATGGAAATTCACCATTCAAAACATCATCAAGCATATATCGATAATTTGAATAAAGCGATTGCAGGAACTGATTTAGAAGGCAAAACAATCGAAGAGGTTTGTAAAACTGGAACTGATAAGCCTGCAGTTAGAAATAATGGTGGTGGTCATTTTAATCACTCACTATTCTGGGAAATTTTAACTCCAGGTGGAAGTAAAGAACCTGTAGGAAATGTAAAAGCAGCAATCGAAACGTACGGAGGTTTCGATCAATTTAAAAATGATTTCGCAGAAGCAGCGAAAACAAGATTTGGTTCAGGTTGGGCTTGGTTGTGTAAAAAAGAAGATGGTTCGGTTGCAGTTTGCTCTACACCCAATCAAGATAATCCTTTGATGCCTGTTTCTGATTGTAAAGGAACGCCACTTTTAGGATTAGATGTTTGGGAACATGCGTATTATTTGCATTATCAAAACAGAAGACCAGATTATGTTACCGCATTTTTTGAGGTGATTAACTGGGATAAAGTAGAAGAAAAATTCAATAAATAATTGATTTTTCATTATAATAAAAGGTTCAGAAATTATCTGAACCTTTTTTGTTTTTTAACCGGAAATCAATCTTTCGGTTTCGAAAAATTACCGAACTTCAGTTTGGCTCAAACCATTCATTTTCACACCATATTTCCACTGAACATAGGCAAAAACCTGATAAAGACGGTATTCAAATTTCAACCCATAATTTTCATTGGGATTATATTCTATTGTTGATTCTATCACATTTCTATATTTACCAGTAAAAAAATTAGAGTTCCATTCCGTCACTAGAAAAGTGTTTCTGCTTTTCAGATAACTTTCAGAATACATGCTCATGGGTTTTGCAACCGCAGTGATGAAATACTCATATTGGGTGTCCAAAACATCCAGTTCCCATTCATCATCTTCGTTTTTGGTGGGTTTTATTTCGTGATTTTCTTTGTTCTCTGCGATTTTATTTTGCGGCCCACAACTGAAAACAAAGAGGGAGACCATTATTAAAAACATTATTTTTTTCATTGCGTAATTTTAATTTTAAAGATAGGCAAAAATAAAAGACCGAAGTTGAATCAACTCCGGTCTTTATTTATTTTATTTAAATTCGTCTATTTTGAGGACTTAAATTCTCTTTGAATTACAGATACAGCGGGGAAGTGATCGCTATAACCACCTGTGAATTTATCACCATCCCAAGATCTTAATGGATATCCTTTCCATTGTCCAGAATCATTCACTAAGTAAGAAGGTGCAAAAACTTCGGCTTTATAAATAGAATAAGTCGGCGTTAATTTTTCTGGAGCATATAAATTTTTAGAAACAATAATTTGATCGAAAAGATTCGGAGCATCGCGATATGCCATTGAAGCAACACCTGCTTTGAAAGGTTTGTACATCAAATTGTAATAAGGGCTTGTTTCGGATAATTGAGAAGGGTCACCAACTGCTCCTAGAAATTTTTTCACACTTGGACTTACAGGATCATCGTTGAAATCACCCATTGCAAATAATTTTCTTTCTGGATCTTCGGCTCTGGCTTTATCCATTTCTCCTTTCAATACTTTTGCTGCTGCAGCACGTCGAGGTAAAGATTGTGCTTCACCACCACTTCTTGATGGCCAGTGATTCATAAAGATTCCCACTTTTTCCCCATCGAGTAGTCCTTTTACGACCAAAACTCCTCTGGTGTAAGATCTTTTGCCTTCTTCATTATAGACTTTAATATCTTTCATATAAGAATCAGTTACTTTGAATCTGCTTCTTTGATAGATGATTGCAATATCAATTCCTCTAGCATCGTAAGAATTGTAATGAACAATGCCGTAGTTCGATTTTGCTAAAGCTGGTTGTGCGACAAGATCCTGAATAACCTGTCTGTTCTCCACTTCAATTAATCCTACAATTACCGGATTGTCATTGGTGTATTGTCTGCCGAGTTCTGAAATAACTTTCGCTTCGTTGAATAATTTTTGATTGTATTTTTCTTTATTCCAGTTTTTTGGACTGTTTTCAGTAAAATCATCTGCGAGAATTTGGTGACGGATTACTTTTTTTCCGATGAGCAACGAATCACTCCATTCGCCTTTATAGTCCTCTGTTGTTTCCAAATTTTTTAAAGAATCCAAAGGAACACTTCTGTGAAATGCGGGATTGTGTACGTCTTTTGTTCCGTCTATATAATCTGCAGAGGGTACAGTATCCCAAAGATTTTCAACATTAAGGAAACCGACTGCAGCTCTCTGAACCTGTTTTTGTTGCGAAAAAATAAATCCGAAACAAAAAACGAAAACTAAGATATAAAGTTTTTTCATTTTTAAAATTATAGTAAAAAAATTAAGGAGGTAAAATTAGTGAATATTTTTCAATGTAAAGAGGTAAATAAAATCATTAATATGATGTTAATCATAGATCCAGTAACAACAAATAGTATTAATAATTGTTAACGCCTATTTATGAGAATAAAGTGTTAAATATGTTTAACTTAACAAAAATTAAGTTTAAATTTGTTGCCCCTTAATAAATTGATATCAAAATAGGGGAATCTAAATAATTTGTTATGATTAAAAAATTATCCTTAATCTCATTGTTTACATTGCTTCCTGCGTCATTTTATTTCGCGCAAACTACGGTTTATGCTTATGTAAAAGATCAGGAGGGAAAACCAGTTGAGAATGCAGCGATTGACTTAGGGCAGTCTGCAGAGCATGTAAAAGCCGACAAAATTGGTTATTTCCAGTTTGTTGATTTAAAACCAGGCCATTATCAAATCACCGTTTCGAGACCAAGTTTTGAAGCGAAATTAATTCAATTTGATGTAACTGCCGATGACAAAAGAAAAGATTTGGGTGTTATCAGTTTAGGGGTAGCCGCGAATCCACTCGCAGGAGTTATGGTGATCGATGATTCTACTAGCGACAGTTCCGAAGGAGGGTCATCTATGCAGCCTACTGTAGGACTTCTAAGTTCTGGTAGAGATACTTTCCAGAATGTTTCAGCCTTCGAATTGGGTGCTTATTGGTTCCGACCAAGAGGAGTGGAAAACAGATATGAAGATGTGCTTTTCAACGGGATTTCAATGTCTAAGGGAGATGATGGAAGAGTAGATTTTAGCAACTGGGGAGGATTAAATGATGTTACAAGATATCCTTACGAATCAGTAGATAATATTACTCCTTCAGAGTATTCTTTTGGAAATCTGGGGGGAGTGGTTTATTACAATACAAGAGCTTCTAGCTACCGAAAACAAACTTCTTTAGCATATTCATTTACGAACAGAAGTTATTTTCACCGAGCGATGGCTACATATTCTAGCGGTTTGTCTAAGAAAGGGTGGGCTTTCACTTTTTCAGCAAGCAGAAGATGGGCAGATGAAGGTGTTATCGACGGTACTTACCAAGATTCTTACGCGTATTTTGGAGCCATCGAAAAACAGTTCAACAGCAGACATAGTATTAATTTCACGGCTTTTGGCTCCCCAACTTACAGAGCGAACAATTCGCCAAACACGCAGGAAGTTTATGACTTAATGGGTAAAGATTACAACTCTTATTGGGGATGGCAAAATGGGGAGAAAAGAAATTCCCGTATCCGTAATGTCTTTGAACCAATGTTTATGATTACCGATTATTTGAAAATTGGTAAAAACAGCAACTGGAATAATACCCTTTCATATCAGTTTGGGAGAGACGCAAGAAGTCGCCTCGATTGGTTTCACGCTGCAGATCCAAACCCAACTTATTATAGAAATTTACCAAGTTATTTAATGTCAATTGGAGCTTCGCAAGCTGATATCGATGCAAATACATACGCTTGGCAAAATGATCAAGGTGTAAGTCAAATTAATTGGAACAACATCTATAATGCTAATAATATCAATAGATATGATATGGCAGGAAAAGAGAAAGCGGCTATTTATACCATTGTTGAAGATGTAAACAAAGATAAAACCATCAGTTTTGTTTCACATTTCGATACCAAATTAGCTTCTAACTGGAAATTGAACCTAAACTTTACCTATCAAAATTTAAAATCAGATAATTTTAGAGAATTGAAGGATTTGTTAGGTGGTTTATATGCAACCAATCTTAATGCTTTCGGAAACGATCAACCTTTTGATTTAGACAATCCGAATGCAAAAATCAAAGTAGGAGACAGAACGCAGTATTCCTACGATTTATTGAGAAATCAATACAGTTTCAATGCTTCTACTGAAGTAGATTTACCGAAATGGAATGTCGTAGGATCAGTATTTGCATCTTTCGCAGATTCACAAAGAGACGGTAAATTTAGACACCACTATTACCCTACAAGCAAAGGGAAAAGTGATGTTTACAACTCATTTGATGCAGGAATCAAAGGAAAAGTGACTTATAAAATAAACGGTAAAAACTTTATTGTTTATAACGGAGCCTTTTTCAGTTTGGCACCAACTTTAAATGAAATTTTCCTTAATCCACGGGTAAGTAATATGATTACACCTAATGTAGAAAATCAGCTTATTAATTCTAATGATTTAAGTTACATATTAAGAGGGCAGGTTCTGAAAATTAGATTGAGCGGATATTATACAACCATCAATAATGCTACAGAAATTTCGAGATATTACGCGGATATTACGAGTGGTTCCGGTGATCAAGGAAATGCATTGGTTGCAGAAGTTCTAAGTGGAATAAACAAAAGCTATAAAGGTCTAGAATTAGGCGCAGAGGTGAAAATCACTCCAACTCTTAGTGCAACTGCCGTAGGAAGCTATGGTGATTACAGAATTACCAACAATCCAAAAGTACTTACTGCGGATGATACTACTGTGAAAAACTTTGGTAATCCAATCAGAGCTTTTGGTACCGCAAATCTTAAGGATTATAAAGTTGCTGGAACGCCGCAAAAAGCCTATTCATTTGGATTGCGATACAACTCCACAAAATTCTGGTGGATTGGTGCAACAGCAAACTTTTTACAGGATCAATATTTAGATTTTTCTGCACTCAACAAGACAGCAACTTTATATACTGATGCTACAGGACATCTTTATTCTAATGCAACACCAGAAAATATAGCACTGGTTACTAATCAGAAAAAATTCGATAATCAATTTATGCTTAATGCAAATGCCGGGAAATCATTCTTGTTTGGAAAATACAGAATGGGTCTTAGTTTAAGTGTAAACAACATTTTGAATAACAGAAATTATGTAACAGGAGGATTTGAGCAAGGACGATCAGTAAACTTCCCGGAAGCTTTTGCTGATGCACAAAGAGACAAGCCTTTGTTCGGACCAAAATTATGGTATGATCGAGGAACGACTTTCTTCGCAAACGTTTATTTAAGGTTTTAATTAATAATAATATATCCAAATGAAAAAATATAATTCATTTTTAAAGGTTTTATTACTCGCTTTCACAGCGCTGTTTTTCACAGGTTGTGTACACGATGATAAATATGATGCACCGAATTTAGACGGTTTTCAGTGTCAGGATCTTGTAGCAACATTATCAATTGCGCAGGTCAAAGCTCTACACACGAATGTTGCCTATGTTTTCCCGGATAACTCCACCGCTGTAATGGAAGGTTATGTATCTTCTACAGATGAAACAGGAAACATTTATAAAACGATCTATATTCAAGATTCACGGGTGAACCCAACGCAAGGTTTTACCATCAGTGTTGATGCGGTAAGTACGTACACCAAGTACCCACAAGGTAGCAAAATCTATATTAAATTAGCAGGTCTTGCTTTAGGAACATACGGAGGATTGGTGCAGTTGGGTATCAAGGATTCAAGATCAATCGCAACAGGAGTTGATGCAGTTTCTAGAATTCCCGAAAAACTTTTGCCTACCAAAATGTTCAGATCTTGTGCACCGATAGAGAATATTGTGCCTAAAGTTTTGAAAATCTCTGATTTTAATGCAAATAATAACCTATTAGGAGCTTTAATTCAGGTGAGTGATGTTGAGTTTTCGAAAACTTCCCTTTGTGGTAATTTCGCTCCAGACGGATTTACAGTAGACAGACAAATTGGTGAAGGATGGAATACTACTTCAAACAACTATACCGCTACTGCAACGGTCAGAAACAGTGGTTTCGCTTCGTTTGCGAATCAGCTTGTACCTGCAGGAAATGGTGCATTTGTGGGAATCTTCAGTAAATTTACAACTACATTTCAACTCTATATCAACAAAATTTCTGATTTAGCGGAAATGAAAAATTTCCCTAGAAAAGATGGTATTGCAAAAAATCCTTGTGAATTAGATCCATCGAACTTGACTGCCAAAACAGTGGCAGATGTTAAAAAACTAATTAGTGGAAATTTAACACAAATTACAAGTGATTTTGTATTAAAAGGAATCGTTACCGCCAATGATGAAACAGGGAATCTTTTCAAATATATTTATCTTGAAGATGCAACAGGAGGTATCCGTATCAATATCAATAAAACTGCTCTTTATCAAGATGCAAGATTTAAAGTGGGTAAAGAAATTTCTGTTAAACTCAAAGATTTGTTCATTGGTAATGTAAGTGGAGAACTTCAACTGGGCGCTCTATTTAATAATAATTTTGGACAAATTGCAGAAGCCGATGTTTATAAAACCTTCTTTGACAATAAAAAGGCAATATCAACAGTAGAAGCAACGGAAAGAACAATCACACAGATTTCTCCTTCAGATGTTGGTCGATGGATTAAAATTAAAGACGTTCAGTTCATTGCTTCAGAAATCGGAAGCTCTTATGCAACAGGAGCTCCTAGTAACAGAAATCTAGAAGACTGTAGCGGCAATAAGATTGTAGTTCGAACAAGCAATAGAGCAACTTTTGCAACAGAGGAGATTGATGATGGGAAAGGTGATGTTTATGGGATTTTAAGCATCTTTAATGGTGTGTACCAATTATGGCTTCCACAACAAGTGAACGCTCTATTTAACAAAAACCGTTGCGATGGTTCTAGTCCGGCAAGCGTAATTTTCAGAGAGGATTTCCAAAATGGATTAGATCTTAATTGGAAATTAATTGATAAAGCTGGAACTCAAGCGTGGACTACTTCAAACCAAGGTACTGGTAATAATTATTACGCAGTGATGAATGGTAGCGGAACTGCAAATGAAGACTGGTTAGTTTCTAAGGAAATATCCTTGTCAGGATTTACAAAATACACAGTTTCCTATTTAACCGATGGAAGCGGTAGTAACCAAAATCCTATTCAGGTTTTGATCACAGATAATTATACCGGTGATCCATCAACAACTACATGGACGCCTCTAACAGGAAAAATTGATGCGGTGTTGACTGGATTTGGTTTTGAAACTTCAAACCGAGTAGACATCAACTCTTTTGCAAACAAGAAAGTTAGAGTTGCATTTAAATACATCAGTACTACAAGCGGATCTGCGACTTGGGAGGTTGATAACATACAAGTGAAAGGGATGAATTAATTTTCATTATAATTTTTAAATGGACTGTCTGCAATGACAGTCCATTTTTTTTTGATGTAAGTTTAGAATCTTCATTATTTATAGTAAGCATTCATCGCTAGAAATATTGGGACGTGTTTCGATCGATCTGCATACAATGTTTTTAAGCCCGCAAAAAGCACCGAAGAAACGAAATGAGTATTCGATTTACTCCATAACATTATTCTTATTGCAAAAGCCTAGAAACAACTCATTTATAACGAAATTGGTCAACACAAAAAGCTAATTTTTGTTGCCATCAAAATGATCATTCGAATCTAATAAATTCATGAAATATCGATGAGTTCAGAACAAAAAAAAGGTTGCAAATTTGCAACCTCTCTATTGATTATCTTTCTTTAAAAACTAACCTCATTCACCTCTTTTCCTCGCTGGAAATTCATTGTTTTTTGATTTCCTTTGAATGCGATATTCACCAAGTTGAATTGTTTTGGAAACGTACTCAACATGATGGTATTCTTTATTTTTAAGGTGTTAATATCGGAAATTCCGTTTGCTTCAAAATAAACCCACACCGATTCACCATTGATTTGGCTTCCAGTAAAGGTAAGTGCTTTCGGACTGCCGTCAACATACACATCGAAATTGTTATTCACATATTTCTTTACCTCCGCTTCGAAACCTGCGGTGTTTGCATTTATTTTAATGGCATCAGAAATGTGCTCCTTATTCATTTTTGTGGTAAACTTCAAGGTCTTGCTTCCTTCCACATAATCGACTTTGGTCATCGATGAATAAAAATCTGCTTCCGCAAAACTCATCATCAATATCAAAGTTAGAAATCCTGTAAACTGTAAAAACTTTTTCATCTTTTTCTTTTGTAATTATTGTGGCTCAAATATAATGCCATTAGAAATTCACATTCACCGTGTATTTGTCGTAAAACGCCTTAATATGCGCAACAGCGTCTTTTGCAGTATCTACAATCCGGAAAAGATTCAAATTTTCTTCAGAAATCATACCGTTGACTAAAAGCGTATTTTTAAACCATTCGATCAATCCGCTCCAAAATTCTGAACCGACCAAAACGATGGGAAATTTTCCAATTTTGTTGGTTTGAATTAAAGTAATCGCTTCCATCAATTCATCTAAAGTCCCAAATCCTCCCGGCATTACGATAAAGCCTTGAGAATATTTTACAAACATTACTTTTCTCACAAAAAAGTAGTCGAAATCCATGCTGTATCCTTTGTCAATAAAAGGATTAAAATGTTGCTCAAAAGGCAGTTCTATATTTAAACCGATCGATTTACCACCACCTTGTCGCGCGCCTTTGTTTCCTGCCTCCATAATTCCGGGACCACCTCCTGTGATGACTCCGAAGCCAATTTCTGTGATTTTTTCTGCAATATCGACCGCCATGTTGTAATGTTCGCTATCCTGCTTTAATCTTGCAGACCCAAATATAGAAACACACGGACCGATTTTCGCTAACTTTTCGTAACCATCTACAAATTCAGCCATTATTTTAAAAACCATCCAGCTGTCTTTCGTGATGGTTTCGTCCCAAGTTTTTTCCTTAAAAGACTTTTGAACTTTTTGATCGATTTCAAATGCGGGTCCGGTTATTTCTTTGGTGGTTCCTTTCCCTCTATTTATTTTACTCATTCTTTTATTTAAAAATATTTTCAGCCACCAAAATAGATTCTGGGCGTCCTACATCTACTAAATGGGCTTGATGTTCGTACCCATGGATTTCTTCGGTGTGCATTAAATCCAAGTATTCTTCCATAATAGAAAACTTTCCTTGTCTTTTTATTTTATCAAAAATCCGTGGATTAATGCAGTGTATTCCGCTAAAAGCTAAGGGTTTAAATCCTTTGTTGAATTCTGCCAATCGCTGTTCACCGGTTTGTACATTGAGCCAACCACGCAGAATCATCTTGTCATTAAATAACAATTTTCTTGAACTGCTGCGATCAGATACTGCTAATGTAGCAAAATCTTTCTTTTCTTTATGAAATTTCACAAAACCATTCAGATCTAAATCTGTTAAAATATCTGCATTCATAATCAGGAAATCTTCCTTGAAATCCAGAAATTTTCTTGCAAAAACCAATCCGCCCCCAGTTTCGAGTAGTTCTACTTTTTCATCTGAAATCTCGATTTTTGCACCGAAATTGTCATTCTTTTTTAAAAAATCGACAATCTGTTCGCCAAAATGGAACACATTAATTACGAAATCATTGATGCCAAAACTTTGTAGATATTTAATATTCCTTTCCAATAAAGGAACGTTGTTTACCATCGCAAGTGCTTTCGGATGATGATCCGTAAAGGGTTTTAAGCGGGTGCCTTTTCCGGCGGCGAATATCAGTGCTTTCATTTTTTTTGGGTGCGTAATGATCGATTGGTTACCTCTACAATTTCTCGTTTTTTGAGAGGTATTATTGATGATTGAGTTGCGGTTGCTCATCATGCTGAAGAGTTACCACCGTTTGCGGATATTTTTCTTTGATGAAGGCTGCAATTTTTTCTGCACTGTAAACCGAGCGGTGTTGTCCACCGGTGCAACCAAAATTAATTTGAAGATTTTCGAAGTTGCGTGCAATATAATCATCGATGTTGATTGAAACGATGCTTTTTACAAGTTCTAGAAATTTCGGCATTTCTGTTACGGTTTCTAGATAATTTTGAACACCAACGTCGCAACCAGTTTGCTGTTTGTATTCATCAATTCTTCCGGGATTTAGGATGCCACGACAATCGAACGCAAAACCGCCACCATTTCCGGTATTATCTTTTGGTATTCCGCCTTTTTTGTAGGAAAAACTGTGTATTTCTATTTTTAAACTCATAGCTAGTTTTCTAATTTATTTTTAATGGTCTACTTCAATTGTAAAGCAACCACTTAATGTTCGATAATTTCTTAATGTTTAAGAGGTATTCCCTTAATTTTATTTTGAATGGTTTCCGATTCCAAAGCCTCGATTATTTTGTGCAATTCAGGGTAATTCTTCATCTCATTCCAGGATTTTGCAAACTCGGAAAGATTCTTTATTCCCTGATTAATGCTCAATATAAAATGTTCTTTTTGTTGAATTAATCCTCGGAAACCGTATGCGCCTAAAACTTGTAAAAAACGAATGAGCTGTATCGGTTGTAAGGAATTTTTTAATGATGATACTTTTTCTGCGTCGTTCCAAAACGAAAAATAGTAATCGAGCATTTCTTCTTTGAAATCTTCAGGAAAATTCGCTTTAGCTTGAAAAAGAAAGGAAACTACATCGTACATAAGCGGTCCTTTCATCGCAGACTGATAATCGATGAAGTAAACCTGGTCATTTTCATCAACCATAATATTTCTCGCCTGAAAATCACGAATCATCATTCCTTTTGGCTCCAGATTTTCCAAAAGAGAAACTAATTTTTTAAATTCTAAAAGCAAAATGGATTTATGATACGGGATTTCTAAAACATCGGCGATGAAACTTTTGAAATAGAATAAGTCATTCAAAATTGGAAGTTCGTCGTAGGTTTCATATTCAAAAGTTTTCGAATAATCAATCGCGTCCGCTGTTTTTGTTTGAAGGGTAAAGAGTTTTTGGAGCGTTTCTTTAATTAAAGATTTATTTCTGGTCGAAAGTCCATCTTTGGCGATGATTTCTGACAAGGTTTGCGCTCCCAAAAATTCCTGAACATACATGGTTCTATCTTGCGAAATCTTAAAAATCTGTGGAGTGTTGAGTTCAAGTTCAGAAAAAACAGCTGAAAAATAGTAGAAACTTTCGTTTTCTGCCAAATTCTCATTCGTCGTGATGATGTATTTCTGGGTTGAACTTTTACCTACGAAATTATTTCTTGCAGAGCCACTTTGTGCTAAACTGAAAAACTCCGTCGCGTTTTCGCCGATAAAATCTTCAAAAAAATATTTTGCCTTTTTCTTGGTCATACTTTTACAAATATAGGAAATTTACAATTTTATAAATCATTATATTTGCAGGAATGTTCACTGATTTCAAGCCTGTTCTGAAAATTCTCTTGCGGTTCATCATTTTATATGTGGTGATGGTTTTTGCGTACCAGTTTTACCTGAATGAGTTCAAAAATGCAGGTTTAGATCCGTTTTCGACTTGGGTGATGAAACAGACCACTTTCGTACAGGAATTTCTAGGATATCCATCGATGATGGTGCCGGGAAAACCTGAAGATGAAACCACGTGGTTTTTTGTGAATGGTACTTACACTTCTCGAATGGTAGAAGGTTGCAATGCGATTTCGATTATGATTTTGTTTTTGGCATTTGTCTTTGCGTTTTATAAGGGCGCGAAAACTTTTGTCTTTGTAATTTTTGGTTTGCTATTTCTGCATGTGATGAATGTTCTGCGGATTGCAGGTCTCAATATCATTATTTTAGAATTGCCGAATTATTCCAAAATGGGGCATGATTATCTTTTCCCCGCGATCATTTACGGAAGTGTCGTGCTGCTTTGGCTGATCTGGGTGAAATTTTTTGCTTTAAAGACCACAGAAAATGAAAATACTTAGTTGGTTTTTTGTAGTTCTGGGCATTTTGGGACTCATCAGCATTCGCATGTTGGAAGACCAAATTTTTTACGATCCTTTTCTCCCTTACTTTCACGAAGCCAATAAACATGCGGTGTTTCCCAATTTTGAATGGGCGAAACTTATTTTCAGTTATTCCTTTCGGTTTTTGCTGAATCTGTTTTTTTCTGGAATGGTGGTTTATTTTGTTTTTAAAAACAAAGCTTGGACGGTTCAGGCGATTATTTTGATGGGTATTGTTTTCGCAATCACCTTACCTATTTATCTGTACTGTATTCACACGAAATTTGAAATCGGCTATCTTTTCTCTTTTTACATGAGAAGATTCGTTATTCAACCACTGATTTTATTGGTGATTATTCCTTTGTTTTATTACCGCAAGAAGACGATCACCGATCGCCTTTAATTTAATTGTTCACATCCTGTTTGTTTGGCTGAGAAATATTCTTCTCATTCCATAGGATTTTTTTTACAAAAGTTCGTTCCCGAACCGGACAATCGAAAATTTGACAGATCTCACATGAAGTTGGTTTGCAGTCATCCAGATGGAAATTAAATTCAACCGTTCGGTCTGTATTCTCGCCAATCAGACGGTACATTTCTTCCATTTCTTCGTGAGCTTTTCGCAGTTTAAAATACCAGGGAATTGTTAAATGCGCATCGATGTGAAGTCCGCTTCCGTGTTGTTGAATTCTCATATTATGAAGGTCAATCCATTCCGGTTTGCGGTTTTCATTCAGAAAAGTTGCGAGGCGAGAAAGCATTCCCAAATCTGCTTCATCCATAATTCCGCTCAAGGCTTTGCGAATAATTTTATAACCTACAAAAATGATGTATCCACCAAAAATCATGGCTACAGCTGCATCGATCCAGTAGATTTTTGTAAAATAGACCAAAACTAAACTCACCACGACGCCAAGAGTTGTTAAAGTATCACTTTGTAAATGTTTCCCCGAACTTTGCAAAACGAGAGAATTTTCTTTAATTCCTTTTTGATAGGAAATGTAACCCAGCAAATAATTAATTGCGGCTGTAACTGCAATAATCACGATTCCCCAATCTAATTTTTTTGGAATATTCCCGTGGAGTAGAGAATCCACCGATTGCACGATGATAATTACGCCCGCGAAAATAATCAGTGCACCTTCAATCCCGGAAGTAACGAATTCTACTTTTCCATGTCCGTACGGATGTTCGCGATCTTTGGGTTTTGCTGCGAGATAAAGCGCGTATAATCCCATAAATGCTGCGATGATATTCACAATACTTTCCATGGCATCAGAAAATACAGCATCAGAATTGGTTAAATGCCACGCGATGAGTTTCGCAATAAAAAGCACGATTCCGATGATTGCGACCCATCTTTGAAAGGTAAAATTGTTGTTGGCAGAATTATTTTCGGTCATGAAAGTTTCATTACAATATTGATAAATGTTTTAGTCTTCTAACGAATAAAAAATGCTCACTTTCTGGTGAGCATTAATTTTAGACTAATTTGTTTTCGAGCAGATATTCTGCAATTTGTACCGCGTTTGTTGCGGCACCTTTGCGAAGATTATCGGCGACAATCCACATGTTCAGTGTTTTGGGTTGGGAAAGATCTTTTCGAATTCTTCCGACAAAAACTTCATCTTTTCCTTCTGCATAAAGTGGCATTGGATAAATGCTGTTTTTCACATCATCTAGAACAATAACTCCAGGAGTATTTGATAGAATTTTTCGAACTTCATCTAGATCAAAATCGTTTTCAAATTCGATATTTACGCTTTCGGAATGACCACCTTGAACAGGAACGCGAACTGCAGTTGCGGTAATATTGAAGGTTTGATCGCCCATAATTTTCTTGGGTTCGGTCATTAATTTTATTTCCTCTTTCGTGTAATCATCATTAGAAAAAACATCACATTGTGGCAATGCATTTTTAAAGATTTCGTACGGATAAACTTTTGCAACATCACTGTTTCCAGCGATTTCAGCATTGAGTTGATCAACTGCATTTTTCCCTGTTCCAGTAACTGATTGATACGTGGAAACGATTACTCTTTTCAAATTATATTTCAAATTTAGAGGATGCAGTACCATGACCAACTGAATGGTTGAACAGTTTGGATTTGCGATGATTTTGTCTTCTTTCGAAAGCTCTTTTGCGTTGATTTCAGGAACGATTAGCTTTTTATCGGCCTCCATTCTCCATGCAGAAGAATTATCAATCACGGTGGTTCCTACTGCTGCAAATTTGGGGGCAAATTCTAGAGAAGTTGATCCGCCTGCTGAAAAAAGGGCAATTTCAGGTTTCATATCGATTGCGGTTTGCATCGATACGATTTGATATTCTTTACCTTTAAAATTAATGACTTTACCAACCGATTTTTCGGAAGCTACAGGAATTAATTCGGTAAGGGGGAAATTTCTTTCCTCTAAAACTTTTAACATGACTTGACCCACCATTCCGGTTGCGCCAACAAGTGCTACTTTCATTCTTTATAATTGATTAAAGATGATTGATATTTATGCTCCAAAAACTCTCATCCAAGGAAATGCGTACGCGAATAAAATCACGGCAACAACGCCCATAATTACGATTCCGAAGTTGAGTTTATCGTTGGTTTTTAATTTTTTATTGATAATGGTCATTAAAATGGCTCCAATGATCATGGAGAAAGGATGTTCTACAAATGTCTGTCTGTTGTAAGAATCGCTCATCAAAGTTCCACCATCTAGTGCAGCTTTAAAACCGGGTGAAAAAATGAATAGCAAGGTAATTCCTACCAAAGCCTGAATATGAAACAAAATCATGGTAATTAAAGTGGATTTTTTGAGAAGTTTTGAAATTTTCCCAGAGTATCCAAACATACAAACGAGTAATGAAATGAGAAATACTGCCACCAAAAGTAAAACGAGGTAGCCAAATCCTTTGTGAGCCTGAAGAAAAATGTTGTAAAAATCCATTTTATTTTTTTTAATGTTAACGGCAAAGATAAAAAAAATCCCGACGATTGCCGGGATTTAGGTATGATAAAATCTAAGTGATTAGAAGTTGAAAGATAAAGTTGCCGCCCAAGTTCTACCGAATCCGAAGAATACTTGATTTTGCTGGCTAACTCCATTCCAGTTTCCTGCACTTACATAATTGTTGTAATTAGTAGTAAGTTGTGCTGCAGTAAGAGTTGGGTTTAAAGAAGAATATTCTTCCTTGGTTAGGTCTGCAAGTGTATTGGTGTTAGATTCTGCGATATAAGTTTTATCTAACAAGTTATATACATTTCCTCTCAAAGTGAAATACTGTTTAGCATTGCTCATTTTTACTTTGAATGATAATCCTAAATCAACCAAACCGAAAGTTGGCAATTCTAATGCGCCTTTTTTACCTGATGCTTCATACAAAAAGTTCAAAGGGTTTACGTTTGCATATAAGTTTCTAACTCCACGATACATGGCATCAAAGCTCACCCAATCTGTAGGTTTTAGGGTAAATCCAGCTCCAGCGGTAAACTGTGCAGAGTTTCCAACTTTTACTTTATCCAAGTAAAGGGTTGTACCTGAAACACTTCCTCCCAATGCAATTGGCTCATTGGTTTCTGTAAACATATCACCTGTTGCATTTCCTTCGTAGAACCAGTCTCCCATAGACAACATTCCATTAAGTGAAATCATTTTAGTCACATTTGCAGTTGCATCGATTTCTAAACCTTGGTGAATTTCTGTAATTCCAGAAATATTGGCATAAGCAGATGTAGTAGTAATGTTTGTAGTAGGATTTGATGGATCAGGATAAGTCACTGTAATGTTTGATCTTCTTTGGAATCTATCTTTCCAAGATGTTCTGTATAAGTTTACGTTTGCAGTAAAAATTCCAGATCTAAAGCCATATCCTAATTCTACTCCAAAGATTTTTTCATTGGTTAAGTTCGGGTTTAGGAAGTTCTTGTTATTTGGATATACCGCGTTTAAGAATGGTTGCTTAGAGTAGTAACCAATATTTCCGAATACGTTATGATGCTCATCGATATTGTAATTTGCACCAGCTTTCACGTTGTAACCAAATAAGTTTTTGAATCCAGTTTTTGTATTTAAAACAGGGTTGATTGCTGTAGGTTGGTTGGTCGCTGGAGTTCCTGCTAAAGTTCCGTTTAATAAAGATACGCCATCAACAATGAAGTTATCAATCCTTTGGAAACCTTGCTCAGAAATAGCTCCTTGCAAGAATGCAGACAATTTATCATTGGAGTATTCTAATTGTCCGAAACCTCCGTACCAAATAACCTCACCATCATTATCATAAGTAACCATATCGCTTAGGTTGTTGATTTTTCCTCCAAAAGGATTCCAATCTGGATTCGTACCGAAAGTATTCGTTACGATGTTTGGTGCGATATTTTTATTGGTATTGTCTTTAAATGCAGTAGCTCCTAATAAATTAGAGATGGTTTGATAGTGATAACCGTAATAATATCTTCCATCTATACCTACTGTGAAGTTAAGGTTATCATTCAGTTTATGGTTAAAACTTGAAATTGCACCGTACCAGTTGTGTGAATTAATAGAAGAAACCTGTACCAAAGTGTTTAGTGGAGCACTAGTAGCATTTACAGCAACCGCTGCATTTTCTGTAAAAATTTGATCGAAGTTAAGCAAACCGTCAGTAGTTCTTGCGAAAGCAGTAATTGCTTTAGTTCCGCCAACTCTACCTGCGTTTCCGTTCACACCACCACCACGTCCGAAAGAAGCGTAAACGATTGTGTTCAATTTTGATTTGTCAGAAATAGTCCAGTCCCAGTTTAAAGACATTACTGGTTTGTGGTAATAATTGATTCTATTAGAAACCAATTCCCCATTTCTAAACCCGTAATCTGAGTTATATTGAGTGTCTGGAACTCCGCTCTCATCACTATATTTGATATAATCACTAATAGAAATGTAGGTGCTTCTGTTGTTATGCGTTTGTGGAGCGCCTGTTAATGTAAACTGAAAATCGTGCTTTTTGTTCGGTTGAAAACCTAATGCAAAATAATAGTTATACCCTTCAAATTTTGTAGCGTCTGCAAATGTTGAACCTGCAGTTCTGCTCATCAAAAATGAAGATGACCATCCTTTTTGGCTTTTACCTGTATTGTAAGCAAATAAAGATTTTTGATAATCATTATTACCAACACCAACGGAAACAACACCGCCTTGTTTTTTATCTGCAGCTCTTGTTAAGATATTTACTGTTCCTCCTACTGAAGCAATCGCTAATTTAGAAGAACCTAAACCTCTTTGTACCTGCATTGCAGAAGTTACATCAGAAAGTCCTGCCCAGTTTGACCAGAAAACACGTCCGTTTTCCATGTCGTTTACAGGCATTCCATTTACCATTACAGCGATATTTTCTTGAGAAAAACCACGAATATTTAATTTCGACTCTCCGAAACCTCCACCTCCTTTCGTTGCATAAACTGATGGAGTGGCGTTTAGAATTTCTGGAAACTCTTGGTTACCCAATTTTTCCACAATTTGTGCTTCCTTAATCGTAGAAACAGCTACCGGTGTTTTGCGGTCTTTTGCGATATCAGCAACACCTGTAAGTACAACCTGCTCGATATCAGCTTCTCTGCTTAAGGTATCTTTCGCCGACTGTGCATAATAAACACTTGCTGTTGAAAGTGTGATAACAACCGTTAACATCGACTTTTTTAACAAATTACTTTTCATAAATTTTAAACTTAGGTTTAATTCTAATTAATTGGTGCAAAATTATTCAAAAATAGTGGAACATTTATTAATAAATTGTTAAATTTTAAAGTTTTGTTAAAAATTAATTAAATAATTGATTACGAGTATTTTATGTTTTGTTTTATGTGCCGAATATTATTATCGTAATTGTGTTATATATAATGTTTTTCTTATTTAAGTGTATTTACTGTAAATTCTTAACCGCCTTTAAACTGAGGTCAATGTTGCCTGCAGAATGGGTTAAAGCTCCTGCCGAAATAAAATCTACTCCCGTATTGGCGATTTCTTGTAAGCGATCTCTCGTCACTCCTCCTGAAGCTTCACTTTCGCATTTTCCATTGATGAGTTGTACTGCCTTTTTCATATTCAGCGTATCCATATTGTCTAACATAATTCGATCCGCTCCCGATTTTAATGCTTCTTCAACTTCTGCTAGATTGCGAGTTTCCACTTCAATCTTTAGTTTCTTTTTGGCTTTTTTTACGTATTCTTTAGCCATTTTTACGGCATTGGTAATGCTTCCATTATAATCGATATGGTTGTCTTTCAACATGATCATATCGTACAAACCGTATCGGTGATTGGTTCCGCCACCAATTACAACTGCCCATTTTTCGCAAATTCTAAAATTGGGCGTCGTTTTTCTAGTGTCTAAAAGTTTCGTTTTCGTACCCAATAATCTTGAGTCCCAATCATGAGTCAACGTTGCGATTCCGCTCATTCTTTGCATACAATTTAAAACCAGTCTTTCGGTAGAAAGGATTGAACGAGCGCTTCCTGTTACATAAAAAGCAATGTCGCCTACTTTTGCAGAATCACCGTCTTTTAGCAAACGTTCTACAACCAGATTTTTATCGAATTGTTTGAAAATAATTTCTGCCAATTCCACACCGGCCAAAATGCAATCTTCTTTCACCAAAAGCTTGGCTTTTTGTTGCAAATCTTTCGGAATGGTAGAAAGCGTGGAATGGTCGCCATCTTGAATATCTTCTTCCAAAGCATTTTTAATAAATGTTTTGAGAGCTTTTTCGGTTACATATAGTGGTTTTTTCATAAATTTTTAATTTTTAAATGAGATACCGATAATTATATCGGTATCAATTTTATTAGTTTCTATTTTTAAGTTCATTTTCTATATCTTCGATGCTTGGTAAAGAAGATTTAAAATTTTCGGGCAAAATTTTTCTTAATTCGTAGGAAGAAATTCCCAGAGGTTTGTGCAAATCTGTCAAAGAATATTCTGCAATAATGTCGTCTTTGGTTTTACAAGTAATTAATCCAACGGTTGCGTTGTCGTTTTCATCACGAAATTGTTTATCAACTGCGGTAACATAGAAATTTAGTTTCCCTGGATGTTCTGGCTCAAAATTCCCGGATTTCAGTTCTATAACCACATATCTTTTCAGTTTAATATGATAAAAAAGCAAATCGATAAAAAAACTTTGACTGCCCACTTTCAATTCTACCTGCTTTCCAACGAATGCGAAACCGCTTCCCAACTCGATTAAAAAATTTTGAATATTATCGATCAAAGCATTTTCTAATTCTTTCTCTTTGAAATTTGCTGTTATTTGTAAAAAATCAAAATTATAAGGATCTTTCAAAGTTTCTTTTATTAAATCGCTTTGATAATCGGGCAAAGTTTTAGAAAAATTGGTAATCGCTTTTCCCTGAGATTGATATAAATTCCCCGAAATCATATTTAGCAAAACCGAACGGCTCCAACCGTTTTCAATGGTTTTATTGACGTAAAAAAATGCTTCTTCAATGTTTTTCATTTTGTAAAAATTTCAACGTGATGAAACCAAGGAATTAAAAAAAGTTTTTGAGGGAAATCGGCAACAGCTTGGTGACGAATTGAGTTTTCATCAATTTTCAATTCTCCACCAACTTGGTGGAAATTTGAATGATCTTGTATCTTTTTGAATTCGTTAGCAAGTTGCTGACGTATTGTAAGTTCTTGATTATAAAACAAGTAGAATCTTTTGATGAATTTCAAATTACTTTCAGAAAACCCTTTCATATTAGGAAATTCAATCATCAAATCTTTGCTCAACTGCTTGAAAAATCCCAAACCATAAGTGTTTTCAATATTTCTTTCGGCAATTTCCTTTCCCATTTCCCAATACAATTCCAGCAAAGCAGAGTTTACTTTGATGGCGGCTTTTATTTGGCTTTGCTGGATTTTTTGTTTTAATTCAAAAATCCAATTTTTGTAATCTGGGTCTGTGAATTTCATTTGCGCCTTTTATTTAAATTAAAAATTCCTCGCAATCGGTTCATCATTTCGGCTCCATTCACTCCAAGAACCGACGTACAAATTTGGAATTTTAAAACCGGCATACTCTAAAGCCAACAAAGTATGACAAGCTGTAACACCTGATCCACAATGAATTGCTATGTTTTCGGAAGGAATATTTTTTAAAAATTCAGCATATTTTTCGTGCAGGATTTCTGGGCTTTTAAAGGTTCCGTCTTCATTCAAATTTTCTTTGAAGGGAATATTTATAGCTCCCGGAATATGTCCCGCAATTTCATCAATGGGTTCAGATTTCCCGTCGTAACGGTCTTTTTCCCGAACATCAATGACCAAATATTCCGAATTTTCCGAATTTTTTTCAATGAAATCTATTTCAACTTTCGGAAGTTTCCAAGCTTTTAAAGAAAGTTTTTCTACGTTTTTAGCTTTGACAGGGTCAGAATTAATGGGAAATCCTTTTTCTTTTGCCATTTGAAAACCGCCATTCAAAACCTGAACTTTTTCAATTCCGGCAGATCTCAACATCCACCAAAATCTTGCAGCAGCGTTGGATGCGTTTTTATCATCATAAACAATGACGTGAGAATTTTCCTCGATTCCTAATCGTTGCAAAAGTTCTGCAAATTTTTGCAAACTCGGTAAAGGATGTCTTCCACCGTTTTTTGCATTTTCTGGAATTTCGGCTAAATCTTTATTTAAATCTACATATAATGCACCTTCTAAATGTTTTGAAAGATAATTTTCGTAGGCAGAATCGCCACTTCCAGCATCAATAATCACCAAGTTTTCTTGGTTTAAACGATGAATTTCTTCTGAATTAATAATTGGAGCTATTTTCATTTCACCAAATCTTTATTAAAAAAAGCACCTTTATTTTCCTTCATTAATAAGGAATGTTTGATGATCAAATAAGAAATATTCGTCAGATTTCTGAGTTCTGAAAGTTTTGGCGACAGAATAGAGTAGCTGTACAATTCATTCACCGCTTCGAAAATTTCCTGCTGTTTTTTCTTTGCCAATGCCAATCGATCGTTGCTTCTTACAATACTTACCAAATCGCTCATCATTTCCTGCAATTGTCTTCTGAGATAAGAAACCATCACCATTTCGTCCATCATTTTCATGCCTTCTTCGTTCCATTCTGGGACTGCTTTTAAGTCATCAAAATTGAAATCATTAACTTTTAAAAGTTCAACCGTTTTCAAAGCAGCATTATGTCCGAAAACCATTCCTTCTAATAAAGAATTGGAAGCCAGTCGATTAGCGCCATGTAAACCGGAATTGGTACATTCGCCGACTGCAAATAAATTTTTAATGGAACTTTGACCATTCATATCGGTTTCAATTCCGCCCATTAAATAATGACAAGCGGGAACTACGGGAATCAATTGTTTGAAAGGATCAATTCCTTCATCGATGCATTTTTGATAAATATTCGGAAAATGTTCCACAAATTTCGCATGATCCATCTCGCGACAATCTAATCCTACATAATCATCCCCAGAAATTTTCAACTCGCTATCAATCGCTCTTGCAACGATATCACGGGAAGCTAATTCTTCGCGTTCATCATATTTGTGCATGAATTTTTCGCCGTTTTTGGTTCGCAATTTTGCACCATCGCCTCGAACTGCTTCAGAAATCAAAAACAACATTCCATCTATTTTAGAATACAAAGCAGTTGGATGAAACTGGTAATATTGCATGTTTGAAATTTTTCCTCTCGCTCTGTGAACAAAAGCAATTCCATCGCCGGTTGCAATAATCGGATTCGTCGTATTTTTATAAACATGTCCAGCTCCACCAGTTGCGACCAAGGTTATTTTGGCTGTAATTTTTTTAATGGTTTTGCTTTTTTCATCTAAAATATAAGCGCCGTAACAATCGATCTTCTCCAAATCGAAAATTTTTCCTGGAACATGATGCTGCGTAATCAAATCGATGACATAATGATGCGCCATGATTTCGATATTCGGAGATTTGTTGATGGTTGCTAATAAAGCACGTTCAATTTCTTTTCCAGTGATGTCTTTGTGATGCACGATTCGGTTTTCGGTGTGACCACCTTCTCTTCCGAGCATGAGATGACCGTCTTTTTGATCAAAATTGGTTCCCCATTCTACGAGTTCTTTGAATCTTTCGGGACCTTCTTCGATGACCATTTTCACGACTTCCAGATTATTTTCGCCGTCTCCAGCTCTCATCGTATCGTCAATGTGTTTTTGGAAACCATCTTTGTCGAAATCTGTTACAACAGCCAATCCACCTTGAGCGTATTTGGTATTGCTTTCATCTTCATCGGCTTTGGTGACGATGATGATTTTCGCTTCGGGCATTTTTTCTGAAATTTTTATCGCATAAGAAAGTCCGGAGATTCCTGATCCGATGACGAGTACGTCTGCTTTTATCATACTTTTGAATTCAAAATTAGGTGTTTTTTATTTAAATTTTTGGGTAATTATCAGGATTTAGCTGAGCAAAACGAACACCGTAAATAATAGCAGTTTTCGTAGTTTCATAAAGAACATAATGCAAAAGAATCGGGAATTTTTTCACTTGGCGAATCCTCATTTCGTCATACCGTATTTGGAAAAAAGGGATTTCTTCTAATTGTAACAAACACTCATCGAAACATTTCATAAATTTATTTCCGAGTTCAAAAGAAATATTTGCATAAAAATCCATCGCAAGATCCAAATCACTCAATGCTTCTTCCGAAAGTATTACCTCAAACATTACAAATATTTCTCACGAATTTCTCGCCATGATTGGAAATTTTCAGGTTTTGAATTTTTCACTCTTTCACGCATCAAATCTTTTTCCTCCTCTGATATTTCGAAATCGATATTTTCTACTTTCGGAAATATAATCACTTCCGCATATTCTGCGTCGAAATTTTCAGGAAGCTGAATATCTAATTTGTGGTTTTTTACTTCTACTATTTGTCTGATTGCATTCATTTTACCTCATTTAAAAATTAAAATTACATAAATTTAAACAATTTATCTTCCGGTTTTCGCACTTTTTTCATGGTTTGGAAAACATCGTCTTCTGCTCGAAAACCGAGTGCTAAAGTTACCGCCACTTTTTCTTGCTCAGGATCGAGTCCCAAAATTTCATCAATGGTTTCTTGTTTAAATCCTTCCATCGGACACGTATCCACATTTTCTAATGCTGCGGCAAACATGAGGTTTCCTAAGACGATATAGCTTTGTTTATCTGCCCAAATCAGTACTTCTTCTGCCTGCAAATGCTGAATGTGCTTACTGATGCTTTCCCGAAAAGGATTCAAAGTTTCCAGTGCAACTTCCCTGGTTTCTGAAATGTGAGTAAAATACTTGCCGATATAGTCATTGTTAATGTTGCTTTTTGAGACAATAACAATCAAATGCGAACACGTTGAAATCTGTACTGGATTATAAAAGGCAGGAATAAGTTGGTGTTTCATTTCCGGACTTTCCACAATGATAATCCGATAGGGTTGTAATCCTAATGAACTCGCTGAAAGTCTGGCTGCTTCCAGAATATTGTCTAGCGATTCAGGCGAAACTATTTTTTCGGCATCAAATTTTTTCACCGAATATCTTTTGTTCAGTGCTTCAAGGTAATTCATGTAACAAAGATAATTAAATGAGTCGGAAGTATGGTTGAAGATTTTTGGAATAAAAGCCGCGCTTTTTCAAAAAAAATAAAGAAAAATTGATGCGCGCTCTCTTATGAACAGATCAAAATTACCAAAATGCAATTCATCAAATCGTAATGATGAATGCAATCGAAGATGAAATTTTTTGAAGGAAGATGTACATTTTTAAAATGGAATTTTAAAATATTTAGCCTATTTCAATCAAAATAATACGCTATTTATCGAAAAGTCCGCCGTCTTTTTGGTTTTCAAAAAACGCATCAATAAGTAAAGGTTCTGTTTGTGCAGCTTTTACTGCAAGTTGATCACAGATTTCATTTTCCAGATGTCCAGCGTGACCTTTTACCCAGTGAAAAGTGGTTTTGTGTTCTTTGAGCAAAGGAATCATCCGCTTCCATAAATCTGGATTTTTTTTATTTTTAAAACCGATTTTCATCCAAGATTGGAGCCATTTTTTTTGAATGGCATCTACCACATATTTGCTGTCGGTATAAATATGAATGTCGTTTTCCGTGGATTTTAATTTTTCCAAAGCCGTAATGACCGCCAACAATTCCATGCGATTATTGGTGGTGAGTCGAAAACCTTGGGAATATCTTTTTTCGTAATTTTTTTCGGGAACTTTCATGACGATTCCGTAACCGCCTTTTCCGGGATTTCCGCTGCAAGCACCGTCGGTGTAAATTTCTATTTTAAGGCTCATTTCTAAAACTGAAAATCGTCATCATCATCTTCATCATTCATCGAAGAGCCGGAAAGGTTTTGCTTACTCGGTAAATCGAAAGCTGCACCTGGATCAATCGTTGTTTTTATTTTTTCGAAACCACTCGGAGCGTCGAGTTGCCCAAAATTAGAAGGTTGATAACCGCCGGTTCCGTATTGGTTTCCAAATAAATCGAGATCGGCGAATTTTGCAATATTTTTGAAGAAAGACATTCTTACATCTGCAGTTGCACCATTTCTGTGTTTCGCGATAATGAGTTCTGCCTGGTTTTCTGTGGAACTTTCGCCACCGTCTTCGTCATTATCCCAAGTTGCAATCTTATAATATTCGGGGCGGAAAATAAAGGAAACAATATCTGCATCCTGCTCAATCGCTCCAGATTCCCGAAGGTCAGAGAGCATTGGTCTTTTTCCGGGGCGTGTTTCTACACTTCTTGAAAGTTGGGAAAGTGCAATTACCGGAACATTGAGTTCTTTTGCAATCGCCTTTAAAGAGCGGGAGATTGTTGCAATTTCCTGTTCCCGATTTCCAGCGCCGCCTTTTCCGGAGTTTGCGGTCATTAGTTGCAGGTAATCGACCATGATGATTTTCACACCGTGCTGCATTACGAGTCTTCGGCATTTTGCGCGGAAGTCGAATACCGAAAGTGACGGAGTTTCATCAATATATAAAGGAGCGTTTTCTAGGGCAGAAACATTAGAGAATAATCGTTGCCATTCTTCATCGTTCATTTGTCCTTTCCGTAATTTTTCTGAAGAAATTCCCGTTTCGGAAGCAATCATTCTTGTAATTAATTGAACAGAAGCCATTTCCAGAGAAAATAGTGCTAATGGAACTTGGTGTTCTACTGCAATATTTCGCGCCATAGAAAGAAGAAAAGCCGTTTTTCCCATCGCGGGACGAGCGGCGATAATAATTAAATCCGAATTTTGCCAACCACCGGTTTCTTTGTCAATGTCTTTGAATCCTGAAGGAATTCCAGAAATTCCTTCTTTGTCTTTTAAAGCTTTGATGGTTTCTATGGCTTGTTTGACCAAAGTATTTGCGGTGTCGAAACCTTTTTTGATGGTTCCGTTGGTGATTTCAAAGAAGGATTGTTCGGCTTTATCTAAAAGTTCAAAAACATCGGTGGATTCCTTGTAAGAACTGTCGATGACATTTGCAGAAACATTAATTAAACTTCTTAAAATAAATTTTTCTAAGATAACCCGCACATGATATTCAATGTGTGCACTGGAAGAAACTCCCATCGTTAAATCAATGATATAATGATCACCACCTGCAAAACTGAGTTTTTCTGTTTTTTTCAGTTGTTGGATTACGGTCATTAAATCTACAGGATGGTTTCCTTCGTAAAGTTTTAGAATAGCACGAAAAATTTCCTGATGACGAGGATCGTAAAAAACTTCAGCGGTGAGAAGGTCGATTGAATAATCGAGTCCTTTTTTATCGATCAAAAAAGTTCCGATCACCAGTTTTTCGAATTCTATTGCATTTGGTGGCATTTTACCGTCGGAAATAGAAAGTTCCTTGGCGAAATTACCGTGTATTAGTGAAGATAAAGTGTCCTTTTGTGTCATGAGACAAAGATAGTTTTTTAAAGTTTTTAAAGCGATTTATTAATCAACATTTCACTGAATTATTGAGGTAAAATATTGATTAATAAATTGTTAAAATGTTGATAAGTTGGTAAAACACGTGGTTGTTCTTTTAGCCCGGATCGCAGTGGAAATCCTTTTTTTTTGGGAGTGGTGAAGCGAGGGCGAAAAAAGATTGCAACGTAGAGCCGGACTGGTTTTCGTAAAAGATCAACTCTTGTTGCTCCTAAAATTAGTAATTCATTTTGCGAAGTTTAGGAACTTTACTTGCCACCAAAAGGGAAATCAAAACCGTCATGGTGCCGCCAAAAACGACGGAGCGAACCACGCCAAGAAGTTTGGCTGCGACGCCACTTTCAAATTGTCCCATTTCGTTGCTCGACATGATGAAGATGGAATTCACGCTCAACACGCGTCCACGAATATAATCTGGAGTTTTTAATTGTACAATGGTTCCGCGAATAACGACAGAAATACCATCGAGCATTCCGCTGAAAACGAGGAGAAAAAAGGAGAGCCAATACAATTTGGACAAACCGAAACCGATGATGCATAAACCAAATCCTGCAACGGCAACGAGTAATATTTTCCCTTGATTTTTGGTTAATGGGAAAAAAGCCAGTGTTAAAATAATACACATGGATCCAAGATCTGAAGCGGCGTTGAGCAAACCGAAACCTTCTGCGCCGACTTTTAAAATATCGGTTGCAAAGACCGGAATCATGGCAACTGCACCGCCAAAAAGCACAGCAAACATATCCAAACACAGAGCGCCAAGAATTTCTTTGGTTTTGTAGATGTAGGCAATTCCTTCTTTCATGCTTTTTACGACTCCCATTTTTACATCGCTGTTTTCGGAAGGATGTTGGTTGAGTTGCCAAAAGAAAAGAGAAGAAAAAAGCATTAATCCAACCACGACTAAAATGGTTCCGGAAATATCAATCCAATGAATTAGAAATCCGCCCAGAGCATGACCAAAAACAGATGCAGTTAAAAAAGTGCCTTGATTAAGAGTGATTGCATTGGGAAGTTGATCTCTGGAAACAATTTTTGGAATCATTGAAGGAACGATCGGACCAATAAATGCTCTGCAAAAACCCGTAAAAAAGATGACTGCATAAATGAAATAGGAAATTTGCAGGTTGCTGAAATGTAGAAATTGGTGTCCGAAAAAGGCGGGAATTGCCAATAAACTGATCAGGAAAACATAAGCATAGTTACAAATTAATAAAAGTCTTTTCTTTTCGGAATTGTCGATCACATGACCTGCGTAAAGTGCAGTAGAAACGGCGGGAATTACTTCTGATAAACCTATTAAACCAATGGCAAAAGGATCTTTGGTTAATTGATAAATCCACCATCCCATTAATGTAGCCAACATTCTGAAGGATAAAATTAGAAAAAACCTTCCCGTCATTAAATTACGAAATTCGGGAATTTTTAGGGTTTGAATAGGTTGTAGAGAAATCATTTTGCAAAAGTAAATTTTCAAAACTAAAAAACATCTAATAATTTACCGCGATTGCATCTATTATTTAAGGTGTTGTCTGCAAATAAAGCATTATTAATTTTAATCGAAAATTTGGGGCATTTTCCTGCGCTTTGGATTTTATGATTCCATAGTTGCGAAGGTTGTTGTTCACGGAGTTTAAATTAATATTTTATCTTTGAAACATGAACTGGATTATATTAATTATCGGAGGATTATTTGAAACTGCCTTTGCAACATGCCTTGGAAAAGCGCAGGAAACTACGGGAAAAGAAAGTTATTTCTGGTGGGGAGGTTTTGTAATTTCTTTATTTTTGAGTATGTTTTTATTGTACAAAGCAATTTCTGTGGGAACAAACCCGATACCGATTGGAACCGCTTATGCAGTTTGGACAGGAATTGGAGCAGTCGGAGCAGTTTTGATGGGGATTTTTGTTTTTAATGAACCGGCTACTTTCTGGAGAATGTTTTTTGTAATGGCTTTGATTGCGTCTGTAGTCGGATTGAAGTTGGTTAGTTCGTAGGTCAGTTATTTGAATATTGAAATTTTTTGTAATTTAGGGTGTTTTCACGGTATGTTTTTAGGAATGGAATAATTAATTTTGTTTAATTAATCTTAAAATTTACATGATGAAAACAAAATTACTTTCTTTATTTGCGTTGTGCACGCTAACATTTGCACAAGCGCAAACCAATCTTCTTATTGAAGGATTCGATGCAATAACCTTACCTGGTTGGACTCTAACAAATCAAAGTGTTCCAATTGGTTCTACAAGTTGGTTTCAGGGGAATACGGCGGTTTTTAATTCCCAGTCAGGAGCAACTAATTCATACATTGGAGCAAATTTTAATAATACAACTGGAGCGAATACGATCAGTAACTGGTTAATTACCCCGCAAGTTTTAGTACAGGATGGAGATGTTTTAAAATTCTGGACGAGAACAGCAACCGGTGCTACTTTTGCAGATCGTTTGGAAATAAGGTCGTCTTTAGGAGCAACTCCTACTATTCCCAGTGGTGCAACTAATGTAGGTTCTTTTACTACTGTTCATCTTACGATCAATCCTACTTTATTAGCAGGAGCAGGTAGTTATCCAGATGTATGGACAGAGTTCACCATTACTGTAGCAGGCGTTTCTGCAACACCAGTTGCCATGAATTTTGCTTTCCGTTATTTTGTAACAAGTGGCGGTCCTAGTGGAGCCAACTCAAATTATATCGGAATCGACACTTTTTCTCTTGTAAGACCAGCTTTAGCAGTTTCTAATGTAAACAAAGCAGCAATTTCTATTTATCCAAATCCTACAAGGGATTACTTAAATGTAAGTGCTTCATCTAAAGTTAATAAAATTGAAGTATATGATATTTCAGGTAAAAAAGTAAATGCTGATTTCGTTGACAATAAAGTTGACGTACAAAATCTTGCAAAAGGTTCTTACCTAATCAAAATTACTGACGCTTTTGGAACTACCACCCAGAAATTTATTAAAAAATAATGATTCTTTGAAATCTAAGAAACAATGAAAGCCCTTAATTTGAGGGCTTTTTTTATTGTTTTTTTTAGGATGTAGAAAATGAGATTTTAAATTTTTCTAAGAAATCCGCAATTTTTCTGTCATTGGCCAATCTCGGAATTTTATTTTGACCGCCCAGTTTTCCTTCCGATTTTGCAAATTCCTGAAACGCCTTTTTCTTTAATGCGGTTATGATTAAAGGCTGCAGGATTTTCCCCGAAATTAAATCATCATAATACGAGTTTCTTTTCCGCATTTCGTCATCCAGGTTTTTTCTGAAATCATCTAGATTTTCCGGTTCTTTTTCAAATTCAATCAACCATTCGTGATAAGGCAAACCTTCGCTTGGATTTACTTCTGGAGCCAAATGGAATTCTGTAATCTGTGCCGGAAATTTTTCCACCGTCGCTTTCATCGCTTCTTCCACTTCGAAAGCGATTACATGTTCACCAAAAGCTGAGGTGAAATGTTTGGTTCTTCCCGAAACTAAAATACGGAAAGGATCTTTCGATATAAAACGCACTACATCTCCTATGGAATAGGCCCAAAGTCCAGAATTGGTGGTTAAAATCAACGCATAATCTTTGTTGAGTTCTATTTCTCCTAAAGTCAATCTCTTTGCTTCCGGTTTTCCGTATTCTTCCAAAGGAATAAATTCATAGAAAATTCCATGATTGGTCAAAAGAAGCAATCCTTCTTTCTCGAAATTGTCTTGAAAAGCAAAAAAACCTTCACTCGCCGGAAAAGTTTGAAGGGTATCTACTTTTCCGCCCAGAAGTTCTTCCATCTTTTCGCGGTACGGTTCGTAATTTACACCGCCGGTTATGATTAGCTGTAAATTCGGAAACAAGTTGGTGATTTTCTTGCCGTTTCGTTCAATTAATTTTTCGAAATACATGATCAACCACGGCGGAATGCCGGAAATCAACGTCATGTTTTCTTTTTCGGTCTCTTTTACGATTTCGTCAACTTTGGTTTCCCAATCTTCGATGAGGTTGGTTTGCTGACTTGGCAATCGGTTTTTCTGTAAATAATTGGGAATATGATGTGCGACGATCCCAGAAAGGCGACCTGTTTGAATGCCGTTAATTTCCTCTAATTCTGGACTGCCCTGCAAGAAAATCATTTTCCCGGAAACAAAATCGGAATTATTTTTTTGAGCCATATAGTGAAACAAAGCACTTCGGGCTGCATTAAGTTGAAAAGGCATTCCTTCTTTAGAAATGGGGATGTATTTGGAACCAGAAGTGGTACCGGAAGTTTTCGCAAAATATTGCGGAGTTTCAGTCCAAAGAATATTTCGCTGACCTTTCTTTACCTTTTCGATGTAAGGTTTTAAATCTTCGTAATCAGCAATTTGCACCTTATTTTGAAAATCGGAAATGGCATGAATATTCTCAAACTGATGTTCTCTGCCGAACAAAGTTTTTTCTGCAGTTTTTACCAAAGACAAGAGCAATTTCTCCTGATCTTCTACCGCGTTTTTTTGGAAGGTGAAGGCTTCTGCAACATGTTTTTTTGCCCAGATCAAAGCAATTTTCTTCTTGATTAAATTTAGCATAGCACAAATTTAACGGATTTTACTGAGAAGAGTAATATTCATTATTTTAAAAGTTGAAGCGATATCCCAAACTTAAACTCAGGAAAACAGAATGGTTGTAATATTTCTGAATCTCCGGATTTTCGTTGTAAACATTGGTCGAATAATAATTGACTCTTCCGGTGGCAAAAACAGCTTGATATCCTTCCGGATCTAAAATGTAGATGGCTTTTCCACCAATATTAAATCCAATTCCGGTATTTTTTAACTTTTCATTGTTATGATCTAAAAAAGTGCTCGATTGATTGTAGTAACTGAAACCCGCCATTTCTTCGACCAAAAATTCTTCGGAAATCTTTTCGCGGTGCGTGAGAAAAACATCGATAATCGTCAAAGTTGGGGACGCGATGTTGCCAAAAATATTCTTGCGTTCATAGATCACGTTTGAGAAAAGCATGCTATAATCCAGACCAATCCCAAAATTAATCGGAGTCATCAAGTTTCCAGAGAAGCCAAATCCGTAAAATGGTTGTAAATCTTTAGAAAGAGAATTATTACCGATGGGTTTTAGCATAATAACTTTTGTTTCGATATTAGAAACCACATCGAGTTTCTTCTTTTGACTTAAAAGTAGGGAAGTGCAACCTAAAAAAAGAAGGTGAAATATTCTCATTACTTTAGTTTTATTTCGTTGAAAGTAATGGTCGTTGTTCCCGCAGGAATATTGATTTGCAGAGAATCGGCAGAAAGTACAGACCCAGATTTGGATGCTTTGAAAGATTTTACTTTAGCATTAAAACGCAAGGAAAAAGATTCGGAAAGAAGCGGTCCCGATAAGGTAAAATCTCCCGCATCGGTAGGAATTGCTTCTGCAACAATGGCATTGTCGCTTTTGATCAACACCTTTATTTTTGCTAGTTGCAGGGAAGTTTCTGTGATCTTACCGTCCACATATGCGCGCGAGTTTTCCCGCGTTTCTTCTTGGCAACCCAAAATCGTAGAGAAGATAAAGAGGTAAAAAAGAGGTCTCATTAAATTTTTTTTAAAGGTAATAAAAAAGCCTCGAAAAAATTTTGCGAGGCTTTGTCAATTAATTTTGAACGTTATTTTGTTTTGTATCTTTTATCGGGAGTGCCATCTTTTTTCAAATGTTCGTTGGCTTTGTATCTTTTGTCTGGTGTTCCGTCTTTTTTTAATTTAACTGCTGAATTTGATGCAGCTGGTTTTGCTGTTGCAGCAGCTGGTTTCGCAGTTTGCATTTTCACTGCTTTTGCAGGTGCTGTAGTTGTTTTTGGAGTAACTTGTTGTGCGGTTCCTAATCCAAGTCCAAAAGCCAAAGTCAATACGGTGAATAATTTTTTCATTGTTTTAAAAAGGGTTAAGTTAATAATGTGTTTTTTTTAACAAAGTAAAATTATACAAATAATTTTCTCAATCATTTTTAGGTGATCACTTTAACCAAATTTTAACATGTCGTTCAAGGTTGATGTTGCCATTTTTTTAGGATCAGTAACCAAATGAAAAACCGCCTTGTGAACGATGAGGATCGGACAGCTTATTTTATTGTCAAATACCTATCTTTGCATCTTAAAACGATTTCGGAAAAGTCCCGAAATCGCTTTTCTGTTTCATTATCAGTTATTTTTAAAGTTCATTTTTGCCTTTAAATCAAGATATGCCGTTAAAAAAAATCACCGAAATATTTCTACCCCAACTTTTACATTTAGGATTTGGAAAAGAATTGTTCACCCAACTCGATCAAAATAAACACCTTGCAGTAAAGTCTTTTGCAGGTTCATCTCCTTCTGTATTCGCTGCTGAATTGTTTTTAATTAAAAAGAAATCGGTTCTTTTTTTGACCGATGATAAAGAAGATGCGCTATATATTACCTCAGAATTAGAGGATTTATTAGGCAAAGAGAATGTTCTTTATTTTCCGCCAACACATTTAGAACCTTATCAAATTGAAAAAACGCAGAACGCTAATTTGGTTTTAAGAACCGAGGTTTTGAGCCGAATTCATCAGGATAAAAAACCAAGAGTAATGATTGCCCCTTTTTCCTCACTGGCTGAAAAAGCGATGAAGAAAGAGGATTTCAAAGCGATTTCTCATACCATCAAAACTGGTGATCAGTTAGATTTTGATTTTACGGAGGAACTGTTGCATCAATTTAATTTTAATCACACCGATTTCGTTTCTGAACCTGGTGAATTTTCCGTCAGAGGAGGAATTGTCGATGTTTTTTCTTATTCTAATGAAGAGCCGTATCGTATTACTTTTTTCGGGAATGAAGTGGAAAGCATTAAAACTTTCGATATAGAAACCCAACTTTCAAAAGAAAAAATCAAGGAGTTTCAGTTGGTTTCCAATATGAATTTTTCAGTTTTGGGAACCAAGGTTTCTTTGTTTGATTTAGCCCCGAAAGATTTAGTTGTAATCACGAAGAATGCTTTTGTAGGAATCAATACAATTAAAAATTTCTACGCAAAAGCGGAAGAGAAATTTGGAACCTTAAGTACCGAAATCAAACATCAGAAGCCAGCGGAACTTTTTGTTTCTGAAGAAGATTTTGTTAAGGATATTAATAAATT
This sequence comes from Kaistella chaponensis, assembly GCF_900156725.1. GTDB lineage: Bacteria > Bacteroidota > Bacteroidia > Flavobacteriales > Weeksellaceae > Kaistella > Kaistella chaponensis. The sequence goes on from NZ_FTOI01000008.1 coordinate 58,632, forward strand.
TGAATGGATCGATTTTTCGATACAGGAAGTAAAAGGAAGCACCGCGACAATCGTTCAGTTGAATCAAAAGCCACAACCGATTTTTCATAAAAAATTCGAATTATTACTCGAAGATTTAGAGGAAAAACAAAATGAGGGTTTCGAAACCTGGATTTCTTTTTCGACCGAAAAACAGCAGGAACGCTTAGAATCTATTCTAGAAGATTTAACTGCACAGAAGTCTTCTTCGGAAGATCATGATGTTGCAGCATCAAAAGTTTTATTCAAATCCTTCCGGTCTGAACTTCATGAAGGGTTTGTCGATGTCGATCACAAAATTTCGGTCTACACAGATCATCAGATTTTTGACCGCTACCAAAGATTTAAAGCCAAAAACGCTTTTGCTAAATCAGAGCAGATTACGCTGAAAGATCTGATGCAAATGAAAGTCGGCGATTACATCACGCATATTGATCACGGGATTGGGAAATTTATGGGTTTAGTCAAAGTGAACAATAATGGGAAAGTTCAGGAATGTTTCAAATTGACTTACAAAAATGGAGATTTGCTGTATGTGAGCATTCATTCCTTGCACAAAATTTCTAAATACAATGGTCCAGACGGAAGAGAAATTGTTTTATCAAAACTCGGTTCTCCTGCGTGGAAATCTTTAAAACAAAAAACAAAAGCGAAAGTAAAACAAATTGCTTTTGACCTCATCAAATTATACGCGGAAAGAAAAACAGCGAAAGGATTTGCATTCGCGCCAGATTCTTATTTGCAAAATGAACTCGAAGCCAGCTTCATTTACGAAGACACTCCAGATCAGGAAAAAGCCACCCTCGATGTGAAAAATGATATGGAAAACGATAACGTAATGGATCGTTTGATTTGTGGCGACGTAGGGTTTGGAAAAACTGAAATTGCGATCAGAGCCGCCTTTAAAGCCGCAACAGACGGAAAACAAGTAGCGATTTTGGTTCCAACAACCATTCTCGCGTTCCAACATTACCGAAGTTTTAAAGAAAGACTCAAAGATTTTCCTGTGACGATTTCGTACATGAACCGGTTCCGGTCGGCGAAACAAAAAGCAGAAACTTTGGAAGGTTTGAAAACCGGAAAAATAGATATCGTGATCGGAACACATCAATTGGTCGGAAGTTCGGTGAAATTTAAAGACTTAGGTTTATTAATTATTGATGAGGAACACAAGTTCGGCGTTTCGGTAAAGGATAAATTGAAAACGTTAAAAAGCAATATTGATACTTTAACGCTTACGGCGACTCCAATTCCGCGCACTTTGCAATTTTCTTTGATGGCGGCGAGAGATTTATCAGTCATCAAAACACCACCACCAAACAGACAACCGGTGGAAACACAAATTGTAGGTTTTAATGAAGAAATGATTCGCGATGCAATTTCCTATGAAATTCAGCGCGACGGACAAGTTTATTTCATCAATAACAGAATTGAAAATTTAAAGGATATTGCAGGATTGATACAGCGCTTAGTTCCTGATGCTAAAGTAATTACGGGACACGGACAGATGGAGGGGAAACAACTGGAGCGCAATGTTCTCGATTTTATGGAAGGAAAATATGACGTTCTGGTTTCTACCACCATCATCGAAAGTGGTGTAGATGTACCAAATGCAAACACCATTTTTATCAATGATGCTCAACGATTTGGTATGGCAGATTTGCACCAAATGCGCGGAAGAGTCGGGCGAAGCAACCGGAAAGCTTTCTGTTTTTTGATTACGCCGCCTTTTGATATGATGTCGTCTTTAGCCAAGAAAAGACTAGAAGCAATTGAGCAGTTTTCAGATTTGGGAAGTGGTTTTCAGATTGCGATGAAAGATTTGGAAATACGTGGAGCAGGCGATTTATTAGGCGGTGAACAAAGCGGTTTCATCAATGAAATGGGATTTGAAACTTACCAGAAAATTATGCAGGAAGCCTTGGAAGAATTGCAAAATGATGAGGAATTCGAAGATATATTTGAAAATGAAGAAGACCGTAAAAAGCTCTTTAAATCTACAAAAGAAGTGAATATCGATACTGATTTAGAATTAATGTTGCCCGATTTTTATGTTCAAAGTATTGAAGAACGATTGTCGCTGTACCAAAAACTATCAGAAATTCAGAATAAAGAAGAACTTCGGAAATTAGAAAGTGAGTTGGTTGATCGGTTCGGAGATCTACCCGCTGAAGCAATTAACCTGCTGAAATCCGTAGAACTAAAATGGATCGCTGCAGCAATTGGTTTTGATAAAATCGTAGTGAAAAACGGAATTTTTCTGGGTTATTTCCCTTCAAATCCGCAAGATAAATTTTACCAGAGTGACAAGTTTAGAAACATTATCGCGTATTTAAACCGGAATCCAAAAGAAGCCACCTTAAAGGAGAAAAGCAGCAATGAAGGAAATCAGCTGATGATGAGGAAGGAAAATGTTCAAAATGTAGATGAGGTAAATACAGTTTTGGAAAGAATTCTGGGAAATTAAACCATCTTTTTACATTTCTAAAAAAAGACTACTTTTGCTTAAATTTAATGAATGATGAATAAAATTTTAAGTTTACTAACTTTTGCTTTCAGCATAGTGATTTTGTTTTCTTGTGAACCAAACCGCGATACCAACGGGGATTACCTTATTGGAGTAAATCAATCTGGTGGAACTGGTGGTGGAACAGGTGGTGGAACAACCGGTCGCCTTCTGAAGAAAATAATTTCACATGAAAAAAATGACGAAACAGGTCTTTTTGAAGATACCGAAATGACTTTCAATTATACAGGAAATAAATTAATTTCCACGAAAGATGATAGGGGAGAAGTAACTACTTTCAGTTACAATGCAAACGGAAAAATGGATAAGATTGTAGCAACCGGGCAACTTACCACTTTCGAATACAACAATAATAATGTTTCTAAGACCGTTACGGAAATTGCAGGAGTTGCAAAATTGACAGGCAACTTTTCTTATGTTGCCGGAAAATTAACAAAGACGATTTCTATTCAGGAATATACGTTGCCAATTCCTATTAAAAATTATGTAGAAACCACCTATGAATATCAAGGTGCAAATATTTCAAAAGGAATTATTAAGGCCGGAATATATTTACCGAACGGAAATCTGGAAATGAATCCGGAAAGCACCGTTATTGATTTCACTTACGATCAGAAAATTTCGCCATATTCCTTGTTGCCAAAAGAATTTGCATTTTATGTATCTGGAATCGCACCACAAGGAGTTGCATTTTTTTCTAGTAATAATTTAACAAAATATGTAATAACTGTCGGTGGAATGCCAGAGATTGTTAATTACAGCTACGAGTATGATTCAGCTGGTTATGCTTCAAAAATGGTTGAAGGAGAAGATTATACAAAATACGAATATTAATAAAATTTCTACATGAAGTACCTCATTGTAGGCCTCGGAAATAAAGGAGAAGAATATACTGAAACCCGGCATAATGTCGGGTTTAAAGTTGCAGAAAAAATTGCAGAAACTTTGGGAGTTCCTTTTAAATCGAGCAATTTTGGTTTGTTGGCAGAAGGAAAATACAAAGGTCGAAAAGTCTTTATTCTGAAACCCGATACGTATATGAATTTATCGGGAAATGCCGTAAAATTTTGGTTGCAAAAAGAAAACATTCCAATCGAAAATTTAATGATTGTAACCGATGATTTAGCGCTTCCTTTCGGGACTTTGCGCATGAAAATGAAAGGTTCTGATGCCGGTCACAACGGTTTGAAAAGTATTCAGGAACAATTGCAAACCAAGAATTATCCACGTTTAAGATTTGGGATTTCTGCAGAATTTTCGGAAGGAAAACAAGTAGATTATGTTCTTGGAAAATGGAATGAAGTAGAAAAAGAAAAACTCCCCGAAAGAATCGAGAAGTTTTCTAAAGCCTGTCTGTCATTTGTTTTCGCGGGAATTCAAAATGCGATGACGGGTTTTAATGGGAAATAATGATTCCATAAGTCATTACAACCAGCTTACAACGCCGGTTTCTACATCATAATTGGCTCCTATAATTTTTATTTTGCCTTCATTTTCTAAATTTCGAAGCGTAGAACTTTGCTTGCGGATTTCATCTATGGCATTTTTTACGTTGTGATGGTTCAATCTTTCAAGCAAATCGGTATTTGAAGAGGAGCGTTCTTCGCCATCTTCGATGATTTCATTGATAATGGGATTAAAATGACCAATCAGATGATTCAAATTATCCATTCCCAAATCTTCAATCTGGGCAGAATCTAAACCTCCTTTTAGTGCGCCACATTTGCTGTGTCCTAAAACGACTACTAATTTAGAACCGGCAACATTGCAACCAAATTCCATAGAACCTAAAATGTCCTGGTTCACAAAATTTCCTGCAATTCTAATACTGAAAACATCGCCCAAACCTTGATCAAAAATAAGTTCTGCAGAAGTTCGGCTGTCGATACAGCTTAATACTACTGCAAAAGGCCATTGTCCGGCGCGGGTTGCATTAACCTGTTCCAGTAAATCTCGGTTTGCTTTCAGGTTATTTACAAATCTTTGGTTTCCTTCTTTTAAAAAATTTAAGGCTTTATCTGGAGTAACTGTTGTCTGTGTTTCTAAAGTATGTGCTTTCATAATATTTTTCTGTTATATAAAGTTTAAAATTGATGGTGCGTTTTTATCGAGGTATTATTTCCGACCAGAAACGCCACTTTTGAATTTCTAATTGTTGTTACATTGCTCTTCTGTGTTCAATGACTACATGAGAATCTTTGTCTTTGGTATAATCTTGATACGAATTGGAAGTTCGAAAGCCAACCAATCGAACGGTTATATCTTCTTCTTTTGCCCGAATATTTGCAAAATCCTGTATCATTTCCAGAATATCATTCGCAATATAAGAAGTGCCTTTTGCATCGATGGTGACTACAGAATTTGGTTTAATGTTTTTTAATGTTTTCTTGATCGCTGCTTTATTTAAAAAGGAAACTTCTTCTGCTAATTTCATCGTAATTTCATCGGCATCATCCAGTTGTTCCTTACTTAGATAGTATGCTCTTTTCATATTTCCCTGTAAAATATAGAAGATAGAAATTAACAATCCGATCCCGACTCCTTTTAATAAATCAAGGAATACAACCGCCAAAATTGTGGCAATAAACGGGATGAATTGATATTTTCCGAGTTTCCAGAAATGCATGATCGTGGCTGGTTTTGCCAATTTGTAACCCACCAAAATCAATACTGCTGCTAAAGTTGCAAGCGGAATTAAATTTAAAATGAATGGAATTGAAAGCACACAAATCAACAAAAGTGCTCCATGAATCATCGTGGAAACTTTGCTGGTTGCGCCAGAATTTGCATTTGCAGAACTTCGTACAACAACAGAAGTCATTGGTAATCCACCAATCACAGAACTGATTAAATTTCCAATTCCTTGAACTTTTAATTCGAGATTAGTGTCTGTAATTCGTCTTTGTTTATCCAAACGATCCGAAGCTTCAATACACAAAAGCGTTTCAATAGAAGCTACAATTGCAATTGTTGCTCCTACAATCCAAACTTTCGGATTAAAAAATCCCTGAAAATCTGGAAAAACAATCATGTTTTTAAAGTCATCAATGTTTTGCGGAACAGGCAAGGAAACCAAATGTTCTGGCCCAATTGCCAACGAGCTTCCGGTAGCTTTAAAAATAAAATTGAGCAAAATTCCTGAAACTACTGCAACCAAAGCGCCGGGAATCATTTTCATTTTCTTTAAAGCCGGAACCTTTTCCCACGCCAAAAGAATTCCGATGGAGAAAACAGTGATTATGATTGCTCCTAGATTAATTCCCGCAAATAACTCGGTGAAATAATTAGGGTTGAATCCATTCGCAAAAAGGCTTTCATTTCCTTCAAAATCTTTATCAAATCCCAATGCGTGTGGAATTTGAGTCAGGATAATGATGACTCCAATTCCGGCCAACATTCCTTCGATGACGTTGTTTGGGAAATAGCTGGAAATACTTCCTGCGCGAACAAAACCTAATATTAATTGTAAAATTCCGGCAATTATACCGGCACATAGAAATAATTCAAATGCACCTAAATCCGTGATTGCTGTTAAAACAATTGCTGTTAATCCTGCAGCCGGACCAGTAACTGAAATGTTTGAGTTGCTGAGAAATCCTACCACTAATCCACCTACAATTCCGGCAATAATTCCCGATAATGGTGGTGCTCCAGATGCCAATGCAATTCCTAAACAGAGCGGAAGTGCTACTAAAAATACGACGAGACCTGAAGGAAAATTTTCTTTAATTCCTCCAAACACTGAAAAAGCTTTTTTCTTCATTTTAAAAAAAGATTGTATGGTATTGATCTACATAGAAAATACGCAGAGCAATACAAAAGATTGAAATTTAATTTTGAAATCAAAAATGGGTGCCCCGTTTCTAAAGAAATGGAGACCTCAAGTTTTTTGTAAATGAAAATTAAGCTTCTGGAGGAGGGGAAAATATGGTAAGAAATGGTGATAAATGAACGGAATCATCCATCATATCGAAAGATCTGCGATGCAAATCGTTTCCGAAAAATTTCAGGAAATCGTGAACATTCAAAGTTTTAGGAATGTTTTTTTCATTGATGACCAATGGCGCATGCTGTGTTTCTTCTTCAGAGATGACAACATTAGACGTGGGTAAATCCCAATTGAAAATTGTGGCCATACTTGGTAAAGCCATAAAATTCAAAAAAACCGTTAATGTAATAATACTCCAAAATTTCATGCGTAAAATACTTTTTACTAATCGCGTGCAAAAATAGAAAACTTTTGCTGGTCTAAACAAATTAGATGAGATTTTTATTTTTTTTTCTGCTCATGACCCAATCGGAATCGGTGAGGTTATAAATTTTTTGAATGTCCTTCAAGATTTTCTCGAAGTCAATCTCCAAATCAATAATTGTTCCCGTTCTCATGTCAAAAACCCAACCGTGAACGACCGGATATTCGTCTAGCAAATACTGTTCCTGAACTACGGCCATTTTAATTACATTGATGCACTGTTCCTGAACATTAAGCTCTACAAGGCGGTCATAACGTTTTTGTTCATCATCGAAAGCATCTAATTCCTGTTGATGCAATCTGTAAACATCCCGAATATTTCGCAGCCAAGGATTTAGCAAACCCAAATCCTGTGGAGTCATTGCTGCTTTTACACCGCCACAACCGTAATGTCCACAAACAATAATGTGTTTGACCTTCAAATGTTCTACGGCGTATTGGATCACCGCAGTGGAACTCATATCCAAAGCATTCACCACGTTTGCAATATTTCGGTGTACAAAAAGTTCGCCAGGTTTCATCCCCATCATTTCTTCTGCAGAAACACGGCTGTCTGAACATCCAATGTAGAGAAAATCTGGTGTTTGTGTTGCCGAAAGATTTTTAAAAAAATCTGAATTATTCGCAACTTGCGATTCTACCCATTTTTTATTATTCTCAAAAATAGCATCGTAGGATTTTTTCATATCAATTTGGTTAACGTAGAAATTCGATTAGGCAATTATTGAACATTGATTTTATTCCATACAAAAATATGTTTTTTGTGATAAATGTAAGCGACTTCAAAGAAAGAATGATATTTTTGTAGGCAAATACATTTTAATGAAAACCATTGTCCAACAACTTTTGCCTACGCTTACCGAACAGAACTATACTGATGAGTTTCGAAACCTAAATATCGACAGTATTGATTTGGTTTCCTTGCGCGTGGAAGTTGAAAATAAACTGGGTAAAATGATTCCCAATAAACAATGGCTTTCATTCAACAATCTTCAGGATATTCTTAACTATTGCGACGAACAAGGTTTTGGAGGTTCAAATAATGTTGTAAAAACAATTTCAGAACCCATTAATACAAAACACAATTTCATCAACATGCCGCAGTTGTGTTTAGAAGCACTGTCAGAAAACTGGCTTTTTAAAGAAGCCGGAAGTTTGCATTGGGATTTGCTTTGCGAAGGTTTAGGCACTTCTTCCTCTGCTTTGAAAGATGATTTGGGGAATCGCCTATACGCGACTTTTGTAAGAATAAGAATCGAAGGAAACGGTAATCTCAGTGATTTTAAAGAAAATAATCCTTATGATTTTAAAGCAGAACTTTCACGTTTCGGGATGGGAATGTTTTTCAGCAATACCCAATTTAGCTCGGTTGATAAAAACATCAAAATCGATATGATGACAAGTTTCTCTGTTAGAAAATCGACCGGTGATAATAAAAGTCTGGCGAAAAGTCAACCAACTGTAGAACATTGCGACATTAAACAACACGCAGAGTTTCCTATTTTTGGGAATGAATATCGGTTGATTAAAAAGAATGAATTAAAAACTTTTTTCTACAAAGATTATATTTTCCATATTTCAGATGAGCAGCTGTATTCTTTCGAATATTCCTTAAATCCTTACTATGATTTAAATGGAGTTGGACTTTTATATTTCGCGTCCTATCCCATTATTAATGATTTCTGTGAACTGCAATTCTTTAATGGACAAGGAGACTTGAAATGGGAAGAAAATTATTTCACTTTGTTTCGAGACGTGATGTATTATGCGAACTGCGATTCCCGCGACAAAATCATTTATGTTTTAAATTCGGTAGAAAACCTTTCAGAAAACAGAGTGAAATTGTGCAGCACCTTAGTTCGCAAATCAGATGGAATGATGATGGCAAGGATTTTCACCATCAAACAGAAAGGAAATTTTTAAACTTTATTATTGATGTAGCCTTCGGTCGCGTTGTGAATATTAAAAATTCTGCACGGATTTCCGATGACCAGAGAATTGTCGGGAACATCTTCTGCAAGGTAAACGTTGGGCGCAATTAAGACATTGTTCCCAATGGTGATTCCACCTACGATTACAGCGTTTGGTCCAATCCAGACTTCATCACCAATAATTGGTGTGCCAATAAATTTACCACGGTTGGCTTGAGCAATACTTACACCTTGCGCAATATTGCAGTTTTTGCCGATAATGACTTTTGGATTAATAGCGAGCAAACCCCAATGTCCAAGATATAAACCTTCGCCAATTTGAGTTTCGGGATAGATTTGAAAACCATACTTGATCTGATAATGCCGCAAAACCAATCGCCAAAATTTTCCTAAAACGGTATTCTTAGGATGTTTTTGAGTAGTTCTAAAAAGATAAATAAAATGCAGATTCGGATTGAAACATTTTTTAAATATTTCAAATTTAGAAAGCCATTTTCCGCTTTCTCGGTAGAAATCTTTTTGTAAAGTAGTTTTTTCAGACATTAGAACAAAGATAAAAGAAAAAAGATTTATAATTCATCAATAATTTTCATGATTTTCTGCACAGAATTTTCCAGATTAAAAGGCATCTTATAATTTTTTAATTCACTTTCATATTTCTTAAAATCTTCCGGATTTTGCAACGCTTTTTTCATTCCATCATAAATTCCTTGTTCTGAATTTTCGATAATTAAACCCAATTTACCATCATCCAACATTTCCCGAACACCGGAAACATCAGTTGCGATGATATTTTTTTTCAATGTAATCGCTTCAAACAAAACCGTCGGAAAACCTTCATATCTGGAACTTAGAATATAGAAATCTGCGTTTTTGATTTGAGGATATGGATTATCGGTAAACCCAAAAAGTGTTGAAGTTTCAGTAACGCCTAAATCTTTCTGTAAATTTTTGATATTTTCAAAATCGTAACCATCACCAAGAATAAGAATTTTATGATGAAAACCTTCATCTAACAATCTTTTGTGAACTTTCAACAATCGATCAAAACCCTTTTGCGGAAAAACCGTTCCCACAGAAACGAAAGTTGGATCTGGGTTTTGAGTTCCGAGATTCGAGTTTTTGCTTCTTGCTTCTTGACTCTTTAAAATAATTTCCTCCGTATCCAAAGGATTATAAATTCTAACAATTTTGTTCTTTTCTTCTAGATTTTGAGTTAAATTATTGAAATCTTGCTCTATTTTTTCGGAAATGACCATGATTTTATCAAAACCAAAAAACTTGCGAAATTCTTCATCGGTATAATGGTATAATTCCGTTTTCTTTAAATCATTATGAATCCAAACCAGTTTTTTTGATGATTTTAATGGTGAATTTAATATTTCATCCCGAAAACCATGAATCGCCGCGAATTCAACATCATATTTTTTTCCCTTTAAAATAAATTGATAAAGCAGATTCGGAAATTGTTTCAAAAGCTTTTGATAGATCACCCGAAATGCTTTCACAGGAATATCCTGCAGCCGATTGGTGGTGATCATTTCGCCTTTATTCAAATACAAAACATTGATCCAAGCGGGAACTTCTGGCAAATATTTCCCAGAATATAAATTCAGTAATAGATCGATTTCGTATCTATTTTGGGGCAAATTTTTCAGAAAAGTCACTAAAACTTTTTCTGCGCCACCATGACGAAGAGAACCAATTCTAATGAGGATTTTCTTTTTGGTTGCCACAGAACTATTTTATTTTTCTCGCTTTTTTAAATTTATAAGGAAGATTTGCTTTGATGTAAAGATCTAGCTTCTTTCTATCTTGCTCCAATTCTCTAGGATATTCTGCATTATTGCTTAATACGACATCACCATAATCTTCAATCGTACAAAGAAATTGCGCAGGATTTCCTATAAATACGCAGTTATCGGGCATTGACTGAGAGAGAACAGAATTAGCGCCCAAAATACAATTGTTTCCCATTTGCACATCTTGCGTAATTACAGCGTTTAAACCGATGGTGCAGTTGTTTCCGATTTTTATTCTTCCAAATATTCTGGCATCTTCATAGCCAGGTAGTTTGCGCAAAAGCGTGGTGGTACCGCCATGATTAACGAATCGTACATTCGCTGCGATATTCACATCATCGCCAATTTCAATGAGATAAGGCTCTGTTCCAAAATATACGGTATCTGGTGTATTGAAATTCTTTCCAACTTTCATCCCTCTTAGAATACAGCTGTTCACATTCGCTTTATTGATCATGCTTTTCCAAAGAGAGTTTAATTTTAGTATTATTCGGTGAAATAAATACATCATGTTTATTTGAAGGTTTTTTTGATTACTTTTGCAAAGTAAGATTTTTTTATGATAAAAATTTCAAAGATTGAGTATTATTTGCCCGAAATAATTCTTACAAATAAACAACTCGAAGAAGAATTTCCAGATTGGAGTTCTGAAAAAATTGAGGAAAAAGTTGGCATCAGACAACGACATATTGCAGGCGAAAATGAAACCGTTTTGGATCTTGCTGTAAAGTCTTCGGAGAAAGTTTTTAAAAATTACGATCGGGAAAAAGTTGATTTTATTTTGTTTTGTACACAAAGTCCGGATTATTTCTTACCTACTACAGCTTGTCTTTTGCAAGATCGATTGGGTTTACGAAAAAACATCGGAGCTTTGGATTTTAATTTAGGTTGTTCTGGTTTTGTCTACGGATTGGCTATGGCAAATGGATTATTACAATCTAAAATCGCAAAAAGTATTCTTTTGGTAACCTCTGAAACCTATTCTAAGCATTTAAATAAAGAAGACAAAGGCAATAGAAGTATTTTCGGTGATGCTTCTGCTTCATGTATTGTTGAATTAGATGAAGATTCCGCTGCAATGAAATTTGTTTTAGGAACGGACGGTAGTGGAGCAGAAAACTTGATTGTAAAAAAAGGGGGCTTTAAAAAAGACTATTCCATCAATGAAAACACTGCTTTTCCCCCAGAAAATTTATACATGAATGGTCCAGAGATTTTTAATTTTACGATTGAAAATATTCCCGGATTAGTCAGTGATACTTTAATAGAAAACGAAATTGCTTTAGAAGAAGTCGATTATTTTATCTTTCACCAAGCGAATTCTTTTATGCTGAAATATTTACGAAAAAAAATTAAAATCCCAGTAGATAAATTTTATATTGGCATGTCTGAAACTGGAAATACCGTTTCGGCGACCATTCCCATTGCACTAAAAGACGCGCTTGATCAACACCTCATTAAAGAAGGCGATAAAGTTCTTATTGCGGGATTTGGAGTGGGCTATTCTATGGCATCCACAATCATTACGATTTAAAAAAAACACAATATTATGAATACACAAGATTTTTTGCTGAAATTACAGGAAGAACTGGAAGAAGAAGTAACCTTACAACCAGAAACCAATTTGAAATCGCTCGAAAGCTATGACTCTTTGGCTTTACTTACCATCATTGCATTTGTTGATGAAAATTTTAATAAAAAAGTGGAAGCAAAGCATTTTAAAGACATTAAAACAATTGATGATTTAATGATGGTGATCGGCAAAGAAAATTTCGAAGGTTAATGGGACTTTTCTCCCTTAGTAACAAAACGATTTTAATTACAGGAGCCTCTTCCGGGATTGGAAGAAGCTGTGCCGTTCAATGCAGTAAAATGGGAGCAAGTTTGCTCTTAATGGGTAGAAATGTCGATGAATTAAATAGAACCGTTTCCGAACTACAACCCGGAACTAAGGTCGAGATGATCGTTGCTGATTTTAGCAAGATGGTCGATCTAGAATTGTTGATCGCCGAAAAAATATTGACCATCGGAAAGATTGCCGGATTTATTCATTGTGCAGGCGTCGAGAAAACGCTTCCGCTGAAAAAACAAACTTCGGAAGTTTTTCAATCCATCTTTGACATTAATGTTTTCGCAGGCTTTGAATTAGCGAAAATTATTTCACTCAAAAAATACAAGGCAGAAAAAGCAAGTTTTGTTTTTATCGCATCCGTTGCAGGAATGGTTGGTGAAAGCGGAAAGACGATTTATTCTGCAAGCAAAGGTGCAGTGATTTCTGGCGCAAGATCAATGTCTATGGAGCTTGCAAGAAGTGATATTCGTGTAAATTCTATTAGTCCAGCCATGGTTAAAACGCCAATTTTAGAGAAAATGTTCGATGGAATTGGAGAAGAAGCTAGTCAAAATATCATAAAAAAGCATCCTTTGGGAATAGGAGAGCCAGAAGATGTTGCAAATGCGTGTGTTTTTTTACTTTCCGATGCTGCAAAATGGATTACGGGAACTAATTTGGTTGTAGATGGTGGTTACACTGCGCAATAATTATTTTTCTAAAATTTGCTCCATCATTATTTCAATGCTTTCAAATATTTTTTTGTTATCAAATTGATCTTCAATATTTTGTAGATTGTTTTTTATTTCCGAAATCAAAGGTTTATCAGTTAAGAACCTTTTCATTGAATAGTACATCTCCTCTACTTTATAAGGGATTAAAATCCCCGTTTTTTCAGGAGCAATCATCATCGAAATATCACCTGTATCGGTTGCAATAATCGGTTTTTGCAAAATTAATGCTTCAGCAATTACCAAAGGCCAAGCTTCAGATTCAGACGGAAGGATGAAAAAATCTGCATTTTTGATATACGGATATGGATTCATCTTGTTGCCCAGTAAAATGAAAGTGCGCTCTACCTTATTTTCTTTAATTAATTTTTCTAAATTCTGCCGATGTTCTCCTTCACCGACGATTAAAATTTGATGTTCGTGTCCTTCTCTAATTAATTTCGTGTGCGCTTCAATGAGTTTGTGATATCCTTTTCTGTAATGTAATCTTCCCACAGAAACAAAACTTGGTTTTTCCGAAAAAGGTTCTATTTTTTCTGCTGCTTTTACTTTTATTTCTTCAAAAGAAATGGCGTTAATGATCACTTTTTCTACCGGAAAATGAAGATCCGGATGATGAATGTGCATTAAATCTTTTATCTTTTGCGAACAATAAACCATTACATCAAACTGGGGAAATTGTTTTAAAATTTCTGGCAACAATGGCTTAAGTCCAGGAACATTGATCTCGGAATGAAACCAGCCAATTTTTTTAGAATTTTTATTGCTCGAATTTAAAACCGACTCAAAATCATTGTAAGTCATTCCAATTTCGATGTCGTAGTACTCTCTAAGGTATTGCCTGTCAATTATTTCCGGGTTTTTCCTTAGTTTTTCAAGTTTCTTTTTACGTTGATAAAGCTGAATTTTTTGCAGAATTATATTTTTAGAAAAATCTTCTTTTCCCTCTGCTAAATAGAGTTTCCGAATGTGTGGTGGAAATTCATTTCGAAGTTCGCCTTGATTTAAGTTGAGGCAAACTGTTATTTCAAATTTTTCCGGATTCAGGTTGTTCACGATACTCAGCATCACTTTTTCTACACCACCCATTTCCATGGAACGGTGGCGGAAAAGGAGTTTTATTTTCTTCTGCGAATCTGTCATTTTTTAGGAATGAAATAAAGATTGAAAGAGAATTTTCAACTTCTTTTTAATACGATAGGAAATTGAATTTTGATAAGCCAATAAACTGAAAATTTCTTCAGAATTGGTGAATTTTTCGGGGATATTTTTTCCGTTGATGGTTTTTAAATTCCGTCTTTTCATGGCACTAAAAATTACTTTTGCCCAATATTCGTAAGAGCTTTGCTTGTTTTCATTCTGAGAAATTCCTCCTTGATGAGATCGGTAAAAATAATCTGCTTGATCAATATATTTCACATTTCCCTTTTCATACATTTTATAATATAAATCCTGATCTTCTGCAATACGGAATTCTGGATTCATCTTTTCGCACTGTTCATAAACTGATTTTTTGAAAGCAACAAATGGTGCAATTTGAATGGGACAATTAAAAAAACAAGCGTCCCCGTTTGGAACTTGCATCGCGGATTTGAATTCGGAGATAGGATTAAGATTTTCATCACATTTTACCAGTCGGGAATAGGTGAGTACAACCTTTTTGTTTTCTGTAAATGTATTGATGGATGCCTGTAAAGCGTTGGAACCTAAAGTATCATCGGGATCAAGATACCCGCAGATTTCTCCGTTGGCAAGATCGATTAATTTTGCTTTTGTAAAACCAACGCCTTCATTGTTAGAATTTTCAAACAGTAAAAAGCGGGAATCATTGTGGATGAGTTGCTTAATAATTTCAATTGAATTGTCTGTTGAAGCATCATCAACAATTACGGCTTCCCAGTTTTCATAATTTTGAAGAAGGATACTTTTATAGCAGTCTTCAAAATATTTTCCGTTGTTATAATTGGCAATAAGGATAGAAAAGGTCATCAAATTGTTCTTATAAAAATACAAATATAAAGGATTTCTTTGTTACCATATTTTTTGTTTATTTTTGTGCCTTAAATAATACAAATGGGTGAAATAAAAAGGGTTGTCAAGACTTTTGTAGGGTATCTTAAACGTCCGGATCTCTACCCAGAATTAGGCCGAAAAATCATCAAAAATATTTTCAATAGGAAAAGTGCTTTTCGGGGCAAAGAGAAAACCAATTTATGGGCCTCCAAAATTGCGATAAGTCAAGAGCAAGCCATTGAAAAACTTTTTGGAATTCCCTTTCAAAAATTTCCCGAACAGTTTCACCAAGAATACCAAAACGCCCTAGAAATCCAAAATAATTGTCCCATCAAAATGGGTGGAGCAGGAGCATTGGAGTTGCTTTTTGCCGCTTGTGAATTTACCAAAGCGAAAAGTGTGGTGGAAACCGGCGTTGCTTATGGATGGTCTTCGTTTGCCGCATTAATTTCTTTGGAAAAAAGAAATGGCGCGCTTTACAGTTCAGATATGCCCTATTTAGGACAAGATGGTGATCAATATGTAGGTTGCATCGTTCCGCAACATCTTAAAAATAACTGGAAACTTTTTAGACATGCAGATCGGGAATCTTTACCGAAAATTTTAAAGGAAACACAACAAATAGACGTGGTTCATTATGATTCTGATAAATCTTACGAAGGCATGAAATGGGCCTATGAAACGCTTTTTCCTTATGTAAAAAAAGGAGGCGTTTTTATTTCAGATGATATTAATGATAATTCCGCTTTTCAGGATTTTTGTGAGCTAAAGAATATCAAACCAACTGTAGTGGGGTTTGAAGGTAAGTTTGTTGGGGTTTTTGTAAAATAGTAATCCGTGCGATTGAACAATTAACAATGGTAAAAAAGCTTATTATCAATGCCGATGATCTTGGATTTTCTTTGGGAGTAAACAAGGCCATTTTAGAAGCGAATAATAAGGGATTTCTTTCCCATGCGAGTTTGATGGCAAATACCGAATATTTTAATCACGCCATCGAAGAAATTATTCCGCAGTGCAAAAATTTAAAAGTCGGTGTACATGTAAATCTGACCTGTGCAAAAGCTTTATTTCCCACGAATGTTGTCACAGAAAAAGGATTTCTTAATAATACTTTCGTGAGTTTACTTTTTAAAATAAAATCGAAAAAAGTGTTGGAATCCCTCGAAAAGGAGATCGAAATGCAAATTTTGAAAATAAAAAATGCAGGAATTGAAATTTCCCATATCGACGGACATGAACACGTTCATATCATTCCATCCATCAATAAAATCGTAAGAAAATTAGCAAAAAAACACCGTATTTCAAGAATAAGAGAAATCAACGAAGGTTTTTTTGAAAGTTGGAAATTTAATGGTAAAACAGCATCTTTCTCTAATATTTTGAAATTATTTTTGCTAAAATTCCTTTCTTTGTTTAATGATAATTCGGGTGATACAGGATTTTATTCGATGCTCAATACGTGCGAAATCAACGGTTTTAATTTGTTTCAGTTTTTGAAAAACAGCAGGAAGTATGAAACGGTAGAAGTCATGTTGCATCCAGCGTTGAGCGATTTAGATTCGCCGGAATATTATCAGACGCTGCATCCTAGATTTGTGAGTTTTTTTCAAAATTCTTCTCGGAAATCAGAATTCGATCTGTGTTTTGATGAGCGTTTTAAAGAATATGAAATCTTATAACAAAGAATAGTAGAAAGGAAAATAATGACCAAAACATTTAGCCAACTAAAGAAAAGTTCCAAAAAAATTGCTGAAAATTCTAAAACGATTAAAGTCGCGATTTTAGGAGATACCGCTACTCAATTTCTGAATGTTGCTTTACAGGGAACAGCTTTCGATCAAGGATACCATTTTGAAATTTACGAAGCAGATTTTGGTCAGATTTCCCGACAAATAATGGATCCAACCTCAGAATTTTATGATTTTGAGCCAGAATACACGATTATCTTCGAAGCCTCTCACAAGTTGCTTTCTTACTACTATAAATCGTACCATGATCAACTTAATTTTGCGCAGAATAAAATTAATTACCTGGAAGATCTTTATCATACGATCACACAGCGAACAAAAAGCAAAGTGATTTTCTGTAATTTTCCGGAGATTGATTCGCAGATATTTGGTAATTTTTCGCAAAAAGTAGAAGCGTCTTTTGGTTTCCAACAGCGGAAACTCAACTATCTTTTAGCAGAATTGGCTTTAGAAAAAAGCAATCTTTTTATTGCAGATCTGTGCGCAATTCAAAATAAATTTGGTCGGGATCTTATGTTTTCTCCCAACGTTTACATCAACACAGAAATGGTTTTATCATTGGATATTTTGCCTGTCGTTGCTGAAAATATGGTGGGAATTATCTCTTCCATCGAAGGGAAATTTAAAAAATGTTTGATTCTCGATTTAGACAATACAACTTGGGGCGGAATTATTGGCGATGATGGTTTAGAAAAAATTCAGATCGGAAGTTTAGGAATCGGAAAAGCGTTCTCCGAATTTCAACAGTGGGTAAAAGCTTTGCAACGGCGCGGAATTATTATTGCCGTTTGCAGTAAAAATGACGAGGATAAAGCAAAAGAACCTTTTGAAAAACATCCGGATATGGTTTTGAAACTGGAAGATATTTCGGTTTTCGTCGCCAATTGGGAGAACAAAGCAGATAATATTCGAAAGATTCAGAGCATTTTAAATATCGGTTTTGATTCGATGGCTTTTCTGGATGATAATCCTTTCGAAAGAAACTTGGTTCGCGAAAATCTACCCGAAGTTTGCGTGCCGGAATTACCGGAAGATCCTGCAAATTATCTGGAATATCTCTACGAATTAAATCTTTTCGAAACCGCCAGTTTTTCTGAAAACGATGCAGAAAGAACCAAGCAATATCAAATAGAATCGCAACGTGCAACTGCTTTGGAAAGTTTCACCAATGTAGAAGAATTTCTGAAAAGTCTGAATATGATTTCTGATGTTCAGGAATTTAATAATTTCTCGAAACCCAGAGTTTCCCAGCTTTCTCAGCGCAGCAATCAGTTCAATTTGCGAACGGTAAGATATACCGAAGAAGAAGTGAATGATTTGATACAATCTGATCAACATTACACCTTATCTTTCACTTTAGAAGATAAATATGGTGATAATGGCTTAATTTGCGTCATCGTTTTGAAAGGTTTGGATCCTGAAAATATTTTCATAGAATCGTGGTTTATGAGTTGTCGTGTTTTGAAACGAGGGATGGAAGAATGTACCTTGAATACTATTGTAGAAACGGCAAAAAAGAACGGATTCAAAAAATTGATCGGAGAATATATTGAAAGTCCAAAAAACCAAATGGTTCAAAATCATTATGAAAATCTTGGTTTCAAGCCTGAAAATGGAAAATGGATTTTAGAAATAGCCGATTATCAACCAAGCGAAGTCAACATAAAAACTAAAAATAATTGAAATGAATAACGAAGAAATTTTAGAGAAATTATTACCAATATTCCACGAAGAATTGGATAATGAAGAGATTGTTTTGAGCAGAGAAACTACTGCAGACGACATCGAAGAATGGGATTCTTTGTCTCATATTCAGTTGATTGTGGCAGTTGAAAAAGCATTTAAAATCAGATTTACTTCCGCCGAAATCCAAAGTTGGAATGATGTAGGCGAAATGATCGACTGTATTTTATCTAAATAATGATCCTTTCGCTCCATCAGATTTTTCAGCATCAATTTACGGTTGATTCTACTGTTTATAAAGGTTTCAAAGAAATTTTCCAGGATAAAAATGCACTTCATACAAACGAAGAATTTGCGAAAGAAAAAGGATTTGCCGGAAAAGTAATGCACGGAAATATTCTGAATGGCTTTATTTCCTTTTTCATAGGTGAACTTTTACCTTCCGAGGAAGTGATGATTTTATCGCAGACCATTAATTTTAAAAATCCTGTTTATTTGAATGATATTCTTAATTTTGAAGCAACGGTGATTGAACAGTCGGAAGCGGTAAAAGTGGATGTTATAAAATTCAAATTTGTAAATTCAGCTTTGAAAACAGTTGCTTCAGGTAAAATTCAAATTAAAGAATTGATATGAAAAAAGTAGTTTTAACGGGAGGTTCCGCGGGAATTGGTAAAGCGATCAATTTGTTTTTGCTCAGAAAAGGATATGAGGTTTTGTTTACTTTTAATAATTCTTCTCAATCCGCAAATGAAATTATCGCAGAATTTCCGAACGCAAAGGCTTTTCAGATCGACTTTTCAAATCCGGAGCAAATCCATAATTTTTTGAATGAAATTCAAGGTTTTAAACCCAATATTTTGATCAATAATTTCTACAGCGGCACTTTTATCGATACCTATTTTCATAAGACAGAATCTGATAAATTTCTCGCAGATTTTCAAACCAACGTTATTCCTACACTACAAATTACGCAGGAATGCATCAAGATATTCCGAAAAGAAAAATTCGGAAGAATTATCAATATTTTATCTTCATCCCTGAAATCTCCGGCAATGGGAACTTCGGTTTACAATGCAAATAAGGCATATTTGTTACAGATGAATAAAAGCTGGGCTTCAGAAAATGTGAAATTTGGCATCACTTCCAATTCAATTTCTCCGGCATTTACTTTGACAGATTTTCACAAAAATATGGATGAAAGACAGGTTGAAAATATCCTTGCAATGTATCCTTTAAAAAATAATCTGGAAGGAAAAGACGTCGCTGAATTTGTAGAATTGTGTCTTAACGGCGGATCGCATTTTAATGGAAATCACGTGTTTTTGGACGCTTCAAATTCTTAAAGAAATCACCATTTTATGCTGCTGAACTCTTATTATTTTATCTTTTTTTTTCTCATACTTTTTTTCATTTATTGGAAGATGGCAAAGAATGCCACCTTACAAAATGTGGTTTTGCTTTTGGGAAGCTGTATCTTTTATTTTTCCTGGAGTCCGCAGTTTTTAGCTCTACTTCTTGTGACAATTGTTGCAACTTTTTACATCAGCAAAAAAATAATTGGCGCGGAGGATTCTTCCAGAAAATGGTGGAGCAGATTTGGAATTTTGGTCGTTCTGCTGCAGCTGCTTTATTTTAAATATTTCAACTTTTTTATCGAGAATGTTCACGATTTTCTACAGCAGATTGGCTTCAACTCACCGAAAAATATTTTATCCATTATTTTACCACTCGGAATCAGTTTTTATTCCTTTCGAATGATCGGTTATTTGTTGGATGTAAGAAATAAAAAAATCAAAGAAATCCCAACTTTACTGGAATATTCTGTGTTTGTTGCTTATTTCCCAACCATGATTTCTGGACCAATCGATCGTTCTGTACCTTTCGTAAAACAGATCAATGTGAAACGGGATTTTTCTTCCGAAAGTTTTTCTGATGGTCTTCGACAATTGTTGTGGGGATTGTTTAAAAAACTGGTAGTTGCAGACACGATTGCGACCATTACGAGTCCCATTTTTGAGAATTATTCTACTTTAAATGGAAGTGCCTTATTTATTGGGTCGGTGCTTTATTTTATTCAGCTTTATGCAGATTTTTCCGGATATTCGGATATGGCAATTGGAATCTCAAAACTCCTAGGAATTAAAGTTCATATCAACTTCAAATTTCCATTATTTGCGCAGAATGCCGCGCATTTTTGGCGAAAATGGCATATTTCTTTAACCTCTTGGTTAACTGATTTTGTGTTTACTCCTTTGTCAATTCAGTTTCGGGATTACGGAAAATGGGGCTTAATTTTAGCGATTATTATTAATTTTCTGCTCATCGGTTTTTGGCACGGCGCAGCTTGGCATTATGTAGTTTTCGGTCTTGTCAATGGTTTGATGTATGTTCCTTTAATACTGCGCGGAAAATTAGGAAAGAAATCAAAAACCACTGAAGGATTGTTGCCCACATTCTCGGAGGCAAAAAATATGGCGATCACTTTTTTGAGTTTCAGCTTAATTATGATCTTATTTTCTGTTAAAGATCTTGCAATGGCGGGAGAATTTTACAAGAAGATATTTTCTTCAAGTCTTTTTCAAATCCCGAATTTTCCTGTTCAAAAGGAAGTTGCTGTTCTCATTTTTATCATGGTCGCTTTAGAATGGATCACAAGACATCAGGAATTTGCGCTGGAAAATTTTCTAAAAAGCAATTCGCGTTTCGTGAGATGGGGATTCTATTACGTTTTGGTTTTTCTGATATTTCTCTTTTATATTGCACCCAAAGGTTACATTTATGCACAGTTTTAGGAAGTCAATTTTAAAATTATCCCTGTTTTCAATACTTCCGTTATTGATTATTGGGTATGCAGTTTTTCTCACGGGAAAACAAACGGATGATTTTTACAAGAGATTTACTTCGGCGCCACAGCATTCTCTGATTTTGGGAAGTTCACGCGGTTCAGGTATAAATCCAGTGATTTTAGACCAAATAATTCAGCCGAAATATCCCAATGTAAAATTTTACAACTACGCATTTACTTGGGGTCATTCTCCGTACGGACCAAAATATTTGGAATCCATTAAAAAGAAGTTAGATCCTGCAACCAAGGACGGAATTTTTGTAGTAATTGTAGAACCGACTGCTTTAATGGTCACCCGTTCCAAACCGGATTCTCCCGAGTATTATTTTGAAAATGATAAGTCTGTTGCCAAAACTAATTTTGTAAATATAAATCCAAATGTAGAATACCTCCTAGAAAGCTATGATTATTCTTTGACAAGGGCTTTAAATTTAAAAATAATTCCGCCAAAAAATCCAATGGCGGACATTCAAATTTTAGATAATGGAAGGATGGAAGTGAAAATGATTAAAGATTTTACTCCAGAAAAGCGTATTGAAGAGAATAAGCGGAAGATGGTTGAATTTCAAATAAGAATTGATGAACTTAAATGGTCTGAAAAAAGAGAAAAATATTTAGGAGAAACGATCACCTTTTTACAGAAACATGGCAAAGTGATACTGTTGAGGATGCCTATTTATAAAACTCCATATGAAATAGAAAATGATGCCGTTCCATTTTTCGACTCAAGAATCCAGGAAATTGCGAAAAAATATAAGGTGAGTTACACCAATTATAATCAGATTCCCAATCATTATAAGTCGATTGATGAGGTACATTTAGAATCGAATTCAATGAATGAATTTTCGAAAAAACTAGGAGAGAAGATTGTTTCAGAATAAATCCTTTCGGAAATTGATATTGTACAATCCAGACCGAATACTTTTAAAATCAAAAATTAAATATTTCGCGATCATTCCCCATTTTTTTAGGAAAGAAGCATTGGCAATCTCATAACTTCTGTGCATTCTTTTGATGTGAAGCAACTCCTCTTTCGGGATGTTTTCTTCCGTTTCTGCCCAGTTTTTCACTTCTTTCCAAAGCATAACTTTCGAAATTGAAGGTTTTACTTTCCCAGAATCAACCTGCGTAATTCTATTCCTTTCATGAACGCCTCGATTCGCCACAGCTTTGTCTAAAATCCCGGGATAAAGATCTAAATAGTAAGAAAGCCTGAACAAAAATTCTGTGTCTTGATGAAGTCTGAGATGCGTTTTCATCATGGGTGAAAGTTTTTCGTCCAGCGAAGATTTTCTGATGGTTAAAGCATCAATACTGAACAAACCGAAGCTTCCGTTCATTCCCAATTGTCCGCGAAAAACGTCTTTTGGTGAATGTTTCTTATAAACCGTTGTTAATCGATCTCCAAAAATTGAAAAATTTTGCGCTTTCGCTTTTTCCGTATAATAATGAACGCCAATTGCGCTATAAACTCCTTCTACTTCAGGATTTTTAAATAATTCTTTTTCCGCATCGAAGCGGTTCGGCAAATAATAATCATCCGCATCCAAAAATGCGATAAAATCTCCGGTCGCTTTTTCTAAACCCAAATTCCGGCTCGCTCCAGCTCCATGATTTCCCTGGTCGTGATGTTGAAAAAGTTTGACGCGATCATATTTCTCTGCTAAAGTTTTGCAGACTTCCAAAGCATTGTCTGGAGATTGATCTTCCACCAAAATAATTTCCCAAACTTCCGGAAATTGCAACGCAGATTCTACGGCTTGAGTAATATATTTTTCGGCATTATAAACCGGCGTGATAACGGAGATCTTCATAAATTTTACGCCTTTAATCTAGTTTTTAAATAATGGGTCACTTTAGTTTCAATAAAATGATAGAAAAATGCTGCTACTGCAATCACCACAGCGATTTTTAGAAAGAAATGGGGAACATTGAGGAAACCTTCTACTTTAAATCTTCTAAAAAACATTTCTACAAATGGGTGCGAAAGATAAAGGGAATAAGAAATGTCTCCAAGGAATACAAAAAATTTATTTTCGCCCCATTTAAAAGTGAAATCGAACAGTAAAAATGAAACTACAAATAGACTGATAATCAGGAGAATCAGCATTTCATTATTAATTGCAACAATATTAAAAAGGTGCACTGTAAAAGCCGAAATCCCCAAGAAGCAAATCGAAAAGGCATATTTTTTTGGAATCGTAAATTTCGTGAGGAGTAAAGAAAATAAGATTCCCACCACAAAATAGAGATTTAAATTGCTGGTAACCATTTTCAGATAGGCATTTTCAGGCTGAAAAATCAGTCCCAAAATATAGGTTGCTATAAAGAATGCCACAATGAAAAAATACCGGTTTGCTTTAAAAATCAGTGATAGTCCAAAGATGAGATAAAAAAACATTTCAAAATTCAGAGACCACCCTAAATACAGGATAGGAAATGCTTCTTTTTGCGGAATAAACAAAACAGAATGAAGTAATCGGGAGAAAGATTCCCCCTGAAAATACAGCAAGAAATTGCCTCCAATGAACATCCAGAGAAAGGTAAGTAAAAAATAGAGAGGAATAATTCTGATCACGCGTTTTTTGTAAAACGAAGAAATCTGTGCGGAAATACCTGATTTTAAATCCAGTTTTCGGGTAGTAAAAGCCATGATAAAACCACTGATCACGAAAAAAATCGGAACTCCGATGCTTCCTTTTTGAAATAAAACGGTCCCGATTTGTAAGTTCTCGAAATTAAGATCTTCCCGGAAATGAAAACAACAAACCAGTAATGCGGAAATTCCTCGTAAAATTTGCAGATTGTTGAGTTTCATTTGTTGAGATAAGTGAATCGATATCGGGTTTTCAGAATTTTTGGATGCTTAAAAATGGACAATGCAACACTCCAATATTTCGCAATTCCTTTTTTGGTTGCTAATTCAAAAGATTTTTGCCTCAACTGGATATGTTCAAAATATTTACCGTCCATGCTTTTATCTTTTGCCCACATGTAAACCGAATTCCAGAGCAAAAATTGCCTTTGATTGTATTTTTCGGAGTAGATTTTAATTTTCGTAATCCGATTGTCATCATGAACACCTCTCATGGAAACGGCTTCATCGATCAATCCTGATTTTAAGTTGCAGTGATACGCAAGTTTGATAATGAAATCACTGTCTTGATGAACGCGTAAATTTTCATTGAATTTTAAATGATGTTCTCGTAGAGATTTGGTTCGAACCGTTAAAGCAATCAAAGAGAAAAACGTTCCGAAATCTTTTTCTAATCCCAATAAACCATAGAAAATGTCTTTGCCTTCTGCTGGTTTTTTCACGGTGGTTAAGACTGAATCTTTAAATTTTTCCTGAAATTCTTTCTTTCCTTTTTCCGACAGAAATGCTGTTCCGATGGCGCCAAAAACACCTTCTATTTTATCATTTTTAAAGAGTTCTTTTTCGGCCTCAAAACGGTTCGGAAGGTAGAAATCATCTGCGTCTAAAAACGCGATAAATTCAGCGCTCGCTTTTTCTAAACCCAAATTTCTGCTCGCTCCAGCTCCGTGATTTCCTTTGTCGTGATGTTGAAAAAGTTTTATTTTAGAATTTTCTTGCGCTAATTTTTTACAAACCTCTAAAGAATGATCGGTGGATTGATCTTCAATTAAAAGAACTTCTTGTACTTCTTCAAATTGCAACGCAGAATGTACCGCTTTTTCTAAAAAAGCTGCGGCGTTGTAAACAGGAATTATTACAGAAATAGTCATGAAATACTTTTAAATAAATTCTTTATAATTTTCTGCCCAAAGCGATAATTGCAGCAAATTCCAATGTTTTTTGTCTTTATTTAAAAACGTTTGCGTTGTCGAGAAATCGATGTAATCAAAAATTCTATTTTCTTTGTTTTTTAGTAAATCATCAGATAATTTCATGAAACTATCTTCCTCAAACCAATTTTCTACCGAAGAGCCAAAACCTTGCTTTCCTCTGTTTCTAATGGATTCTGTCCAATAATTTTGCATGCTTTCGCGCAAAATAATTTTATCATTTTGGGAATCTAATTTCAAATTATCCGGCAATTGAATGCAAAATTCTGCAAAATCTGTATCTAAAAACGGCGTTCTTACTTCCAGTGAATTGGCCATCGCCATTCGGTCTGCTTTTACGAGCATATTTCCGGGAACATATTTTTCCAAATCCACTCTCATAATATCATTCAAAGAGTTTGGGTCAATGTCAAAACTGTAGTTTTGGTGGTATTTCGCAGCTATTCCCAAAGAATTTCTTTCTTTTTCGGTGAAATAATTCCGAACCTTATTTTGATGAAAATCCAGAATATTTTCATGCGCAATGTTTTCATTGGTGAGGTATGAAGTTTGGCGAAATTTCCCCAATTGTTTCAAACCAAATTTCAATAAAATGTTATTGTAAGAAAAATGGTTTTTTAGTTGATTTTCAACGGTATAAAAATGATAACCGCCGAAAAGTTCATCACCAACATCACCAGAAAGGACGACTTTTAAATGTCTGGATGCAGCCTGACAAATTTTAAATTGCGGCGTGTAACTCATATCGGCGAAAGGTTCGTCGAAATAAGGGGAAATCTTGCGTAATTCTGCAGCGATATCACCACGGTTTTCGTGGATTTCAATGTGATTGGTTTTATATTTTTTGGCGATTTCTTCTGCAAATTTTAATTCGCTGTGTTCACCGGAATACCCGAAACTGATGGTGGTCTGCTTTTCTTTAAATTCATTCACCATCGCCACGATCGTCGAAGAATCTAAACCTCCGCTTAAAAAACTGCCCACTTCCACATCGGCAATTAACTGTTTCTGCACCGCATTTTTCAGCAAATGAGAAAACTCTTCTTTCGCATCAGATAAGTTAATTTTAAGATCGGATTTCGGAAGACTGTAATATCTTTCTACCTGAATGTTTCCCTTCGAAAACACCAAAAAATGTGCAGGAGGAAGGGTGAAAATATTGGAATAAATACTCTGTTGCGCGCTTACATAACCGTATTGCAGAAAATGGGAAATCGCTTCTTGATTTACAATTGGCTTTATCAACCCAGAAGCAAGGATCGCTTTCATTTCAGAAGCGAAAATAAACTCGCCATTTTTTCCATGAGCGTAATAAAAAGGTTTTTCCCCGAAGCGGTCTCTTGCGCAGAAAAGTTCCTGTTTTTCTTCATTCCAAATGGCAAAAGCAAACATTCCCGGAAGTTCATCCAGCAAAGCGTTTCCTTTTTGTTCATACATGGCCAAAATTACTTCTGTATCCGATGTTCCGCGATAATGATAATTGGAATATTTTTTTTTGAGATCCAGATAACCGTAAATTTCCCCGTTCAGAACGATACATTCGTTTTTGGTTTGAGAAAACATCGGTTGTTTGCCGGTTTCGGAAAGATCGACGATGGATAATCTCCGATGTCCCAAAGCTGCATTTTCATAAAATTCCTGATGCGCTGAATCCGGACCACGATGCGCAATGGCGTCGGTCATTTTCTGTAATTCTGCTCTGTAATTTGAAGCATTTGGGGTGATAATTCCTGCTATTCCGCACATATTTTTTATAAATTTAAAAAAGTTGGGCCAGCTTGAGCGGCTTTATTTTTAATTTCCTGTAAATTACTGGATTCTGATTTTATCTTATCGTATTTCGATTTTAATTCCTTTGCGAATTTGAAATTTCCGGTCAGCAAATTTTTTACACGGCTCAATTGTAACGATTTTAATTCTTTTTGCAAACCGTTTTTATAGGTTGGATCCAAAATTTTTGTTTCCAGAGAAAGATCTTTGAATTGTTGATAGTTGACTTTATTAAGCGCTTGTTTTCCATCATGAACCACTTTACTTTCGGGACAAAGTAGAATTTTTTTTCCATGAAAACGAAGCCGGTTTACATATTCGTTATCTTCGCCGTAATGGAAAAAATACGGGTTAAATCCGCCCACTTTTTCGATGGTCGCTTTTGGTAAAAACCAATGTGCAGCATTGACGAAGGAGATTTCATAAAACGGTTTTGTTATTTTTAAATACAGATCAGAGATCATTCTGTTTTCAAAATTCTGGGAGATGTATTTGTCTAAAAAAACATCTAGTTTTTCTTCGGTTCCGTCTAAATGCATCGGACTTAGAATCCCGATTTCTTCTTTTTTAGGGTAATTTTCGTAGACCTCAAGCAAATATTGAATAGAATCTTCGAAAATCCATGCATCTTGATTCATCAGATAAAAAAAATCTGCACCGTTTTTATAGGCTTTTTCAATTCCTAAATTATTGGCTTTTCCGAAACCCAAATTTTCTGCGGACTGAATAAATTCAACTTCCGGAAAATGAGTTTTAATAAATTCCTGCGTTCCATCATAAGATCCATTATCGACCACCATCGTATGCACCGGAACTGATGATTTCCGTAAACTCGAAAAACATTTTTCTGCCCATTTCATGGCGTTGTAGGTAACGATAATGAGGTAGATTTTTTGGTGCTCCATTTATTATTTATGTATCATCTTGTTCAAAAGTCTCCACTTTCTTTTGATGTTAAAAATTAACACTTCAGATTTTGATATTTTAAACTCATTTTCTTTTGCAATTCCATAATCTGAAAAATCAAAATTAGCGATTCTTTTCGCATTTTCTTCACTGTTATTCACAAGATTGTGTGAATGAATATACTGAATAAATCTTGGCTCCGAATCAAAAGCGGTGTAATTTTTATAATTTCGGTATTTTAAATGTTCTTCTTTCACCACCGTTCCGAAATTGTTTTTTTCTTCTACCAAACTGATGAAAGGATTTGCAACCATATAAAAAACATTGATGAATGCGTTGCTTTCTGAAGTTTTGGTCAATTGCAAACCACGCTTCAGATCAATTACAAGATCATGTTTTGGCTCAAATTTCTCCTGAACAGTTTCGATAAATTCCCGATGCAAAAGATCGTCATTATCTAAATCGGTTGAAATTAAAAACTGAGTTTCGTCTTGAAAAAAGGTGGGAATGATTTCAAGCGCTTTACTTTGCAGATCCTCAAAATTCTGCACAAACACAGGTTGAAATAACGAAAATTCTTTTTCGATTTTTTCGATTTCATGCATGTATTTCTTGGGCGTATTTGCATCAAAAAAAACAAGCCAGATGAAATTTTTATTCGATTGGTTCTTAAAAGAAGGCAGACAATACTTTTGAAAAATCTCAAAACGATCTTTCAGCCATTCTTCGCTCAAAGGTTTTGCGCCGCCACGAGTTACGGTCCAGACTGAAGTTGGAACGTTGAAGCGGGTGGTGATAACGTGAATAAAACTCATTTTCAAAAATTAATTTTTTGCATTTTTAATAATGACTTTCTGTAGCGAATGACTTTTGCGTAAGTTTTTGGCATTTCTAGAAATGAAGAATTTTATAATAATATTTGTTTTTCAGGTGAACTACCATCCGGTTTGGAAAAGAAAATTCCTTCAAAAATAAGGAATATTTATCTTTAATTTCTTGCCGGTAATCTGCTGCAATTTTTGGGTTTAGATTAAATGCGGTTGTATATTTTTGGAGCCGCAAATAGTGTTCAGAACGAAGTTTAATTTTTGTAAGTTCGCTGGTTTGCGATTTTTCATTTTCACGAAATCCGATGGATTGTTGATCATGTTGTCTGTACGCGCCTAAATTTTTAGGAATCAACCCAAATTTTTCATCTCGCAATGCTTTAATAATCAGTTCGTAATCGTGAATAAGGATGGAATCTATTTTTTGTAAAGGCAAATAATCGTGCAAGGTTTTTTTCCGAATAGCCAAACTCATTCCGGGGAAAATATTTCCATTGATTAAAATGTACTGTAAAAGTTCGTGGTTGGATGGTTTTGTTTCTGAATGGAAGTTTTTCAATTCCCAAAATGTTTTTTTGCCATCGTAGGTTCCGATCAAGTCTAGATTGTGGGCTGCAACACCAATCAAAGGATTTTCTTTGAAATAGTGAAGGATAAATTTCACTTTATCTTGATGCCAAACATCATCTTGGTCGCAAAGAAAAATGAGATCTCCGGTACAAAGGGAAAGTGCTTTCTCAAAATTCGCCACATAACCGAGGTTTTTTTCATTGATGAAAATTCTAAAAAGTTCAGGAAAGCGGGCTTGATAATCCTGTAAAATAGACTGCGTATTGTCTGTAGAACCGTCATCGCAAACTACAATTTCATCAACAGGATTTTCTTGGGACAAAATACTGTCTAGTTGCTTTGCGAGATATTTTTCGCCGTTGTAGGTGCAAAGTGCGACGGAGATGGTAGTTTTTGCCATTAGGAAAATAATTTCTTAAAGGATATGTAATACTTTAAAATTTTAGTATTTTGCAGTTGATGGATGTATTTTTTTTGTTCGAAATCTGTATTTTTTAATGTAAGATTCTGTCTGTTGATTCTTGAATATAGTAATTTTTTTGTCTCTTCACCATAAAGATCAAAAAGGTAATTATTTACGTTGAAATTATCTTGATAAACTGCCAATTTGTTTTTCGAAGCTCCGTCAATATTGTGTCTGTAAAATGCTAATTTTTCGTTGATAAACTTTAGTTTCAATGTATTTTTGTTGAAAATTTCCAACCAAAAGATCCAATCTTCATTGGCTTTGAAATCACTTCGAAATCTGGTGTCTGCAAGTAGATCTTTTTTAATCAAAACACAATGAATTGGCAAATTGAAATCAATGTCCCACCGGGAAACTAAGTTTTGAAAATTAATTTCTGAGCTCGTAAGGTCACAAAATGGAGGAGCAATTTCATCTCCAAAAATCATGGCAAAATTTGTAATAATGATGTTTGAATTTTCTGCAAAATATAAAGATCGCTCTAGTTTATTTGTTGAAATGGTATCATCTGCGTCTAAAAATTGAATCCAATCTCCATTTGCATGATCTATTCCAAAATCACGGGTTTTGGTAACGCCTTCATTTTTTCGCTCGAAATAGATAAATCGCGAATCTTTGGAAACCCATTTTTCGCAGATTTCTTTCGTTTGATCTGTGCTTCCATCATTAATTAAAAGGCATTCCCAATTCTTGTAAATTTGATTTTCTACAGATTTCAAAGTTTCTTCAAGATAATTTTCTTGATTGTAACAGGGAACGATTATAGAAATAAGAGGTTGCATTTATTTTAAATAAAGTGGATTGAAATTTTTGAAAAAGCCAAAAATTTTGAGAAATTTAATCAATCTAGATTTCAAAAGCTGGTTATATTTGTTTTCCAGATCTTTAACAGCAAATTGCTTTTTTTTAAACTCACTAAAAACTGCATAGTCTTGTATAAAACTAGGAAATTCTTTTAATAGAATCTCATCTCGTTCTTTTTTTACTAAATCTGTATTTTGTGAACTTATGCCATCTACAAAAAATGCAGAAATTGTAATTTCTATATGTTTATAGGTTGCCTTTTTTTTACAAATTGCCAAAAGAAACCATTTCCAATCTGAACAAATTTTATATTCTTCATCATACCCTCCGAAAGTATCAAATGCTGTTTTTTTTATAAATGAACATGGGTGATACAATGTATCTGTAAAAAAGCGATAAAAACTAAGTGTTTCGGGCGTTTTTCCTAACCAATTGCGTTCATTTTCTACAAATGACAAATTTCCAGAAATAATATCTTCATTACACAAATAAGTTTCACAAGATTTTAAAACATCATTTTTATAAAGAATATCTCCACTATTCAAAAAAAGCAGGTAATCTCCTTTTGCAGCGGAAATTCCTTTGTTCATAGCGTTGTAAATTCCTTTATCAGGTTCACTGATCCAATAGGAAATTTTTTCTGTATTTTCCTCTATCAATTCTTTACTTCCATCATTGCTTCCACCATCAATAACGATATATTCAAAATCTTGAAAAGTTTGATTGAAAACGCTTTCAAAAGTGCGTTCTAATCCAACTCTTTCGTTAAAGTTGATGGTAATGACTGAAATTAAAGGTGTTTTATCCATTATTATAGTCTAAAAGCAGATCACTTGCAACCATTTCTTTACACAAAGCTGCAATGTCGTACGTTGCAGTCCAACCCAGTTTTTCTTTGGCTTTTGTAGGATCACCTATTAATAGATCTACTTCTGTTGGTCTGTAATATTCCGGATCTACTTTGACTACGGTTTTTCCGATTTCTAACTGGTATTTTGGATGGTCGCAACTCGCTACTTTTGCAATCTCATTTTCATCTTTTCCAGAAAATTCCAGGGTGATTCCCACTTCTTGAAATGCCATGATTACAAAATCACGAATGTAAGTGGTTTTTCCGGTCGCCAAAACATAATCTTCGGGTTGATCTTGCTGCAACATTCTCCACATTCCTTCTACATAATCTTTTGCATGTCCCCAATCGCGCTGCGAATCTAGATTTCCTAAGTATAAACAGTCTTGTTTTCCTTTGGCAATATTAGCTACAGCCATCGTAATTTTTCGGGTGACAAAAGTTTCTCCTCTTCTTGGTGATTCATGGTTGAATAAAATACCGTTGCACGCAAACATTCCATACGCTTCACGGTAGTTTACCGTAATCCAATACGCATAAATTTTGGCAACTCCGTAAGGTGATCTCGGATAAAATGCTGAATTTTCATCATAAAATCCTTTGGCATTTTTATTCGATTCTAAACCACCATATAATTCTGAAGTTGATGCCTGATAAATTCTGGTTTTATCAACTAATCCCAAAATTCTGATCGCCTCTAATAATCTTAAAGTTCCCACTGCATCTACATTGGCAACATATTCCGGGGTATCGAAACTTACTTTTACATGAGACATTGCGCCCAAATTGTAGATTTCATCGGGCTGTACTTCCTGGATAATTCTGATGATGTTCGTGGAATCGGTAAGATCGCCATAATGTAGTTTAAACATCACGCCTTTTTGATGCAGATCTTCATACAAATGATCGACTCTTTGGGTATTGAAAGAAGAAGCTCTTCTTTTGATGCCATGAACTTCATATCCTTTTTCGAGTAATAATTCTGCCAAATAAGAACCGTCTTGTCCTGTAATTCCTGTGATTAATGCTACTTTCGCCATCTGATGATATTGTGTTTTATTTCTTTAAAATTTTTCGTGATATACTTTTGTAATTCCTTCTTCTAAGGCTATTTTGTGCTTCCAACCAAGCTCGTGCAATTTACTTACATCCATTAATTTTCTTGGTGTTCCGTCTGGTTTGGTGTGATCCCAAATAATTTCTCCTTCAAATTTTGTAATTTTTTGAATCATTTCTGCGAGTTCTTTGATAGAAAGATCTTCCCCGGTTCCGATGTTTACCAAACCTGGTTCATTGTAATTTTCCATTAAAAAAACACAGGCTTCTGCCATATCGTCTGCATGCAGAAATTCTCTTTTCGGACTTCCTGTTCCCCAAAGTTCTACAGAAGTTCCGTTGAGTTTAGCTTCATGAAATTTTCTGATCATTGCGGGCAAAACGTGGGAATTTTGTAAATCGTAATTGTCATTGGGTCCATACAAATTGGTCGGCATCACGGAAATAAAATTACAGCCGTACTGACTTCTGTAAGCATCACACATTTTAATTCCTGCAATTTTTGCGATGGCGTAAGGTTCATTGGTGGGTTCCAAAATTCCGGTCAAAAGATATTCTTCTTTTAACGGTTGTGGTGCGAGTTTCGGGTAAATGCAGCTGGAACCGAGAAACAATAATTTTTCAACCTTATTTTTATAGGCTTCGTGAATCACGTTATTCTGGATCATCAGATTTTCATATAAAAAATCGGCTCTGTAGGTATTATTTGCTACGATTCCGCCCACTTTTGCAGCAGCAAGGAAAACGAATTCCGGTTTTTCTTCTTCGAAAAAATCTGCAACAGCTTTAGCGTCTCGTAGATCTAATTCTTTAGAGGATTTCAGCACAAAATTGCTGAAACCTTTATCTTGTAGATTTCTCAAAATCGCACTTCCGACCATTCCGTTGTGACCTGCGATGAATATTTTTGAGGTTGAGTTCATTATTGAATTTTAAATTTTTGCTCCAATCTATCAAAAGAAATTCTTGGAGGAACTGGAAAATATTTACTTTTTAAATGCTCTATTTTTTTTGAATATTTTCTCTTGTTGAGGTAGTAAGATATTCTGTTTGAAGAAGTATTTATTTTTTCTGTGAAATTTTTGATATCAGATAAGGCTTCTCTTTCATTATTCGGAATATTATTGATTTCTAAAGAAATTTTATTTTTAGCTTCAATGATGTATTCGTCAATAAAATTGAGTGACAATTGATTTGCAGATCTTTGTCTAAATCCACCTAACAAAGCAGTTGTAGTATATAATTGCTCATGTCTAAAAAAGCGCAACCATAAATCTAGATCTCCTGCATATTTCATTTCTAAATCAATTTTGCTGTTTTCTTTTTCCCATAATTTTCTAGTCCAAAATGTAGATTCCTGTTGTATCCATTCAAATTTCCCCAGATAATAATCCAGTTTAGACCATCTTTTATAAGGCACTACATCAACTGTTCTCCCTTTTTCATCAAAAGTGGTGGGAATTCCTTGCAGCCATTGAACTTGTTCAAAATTATTAAAAATTTCTGCAACGGTGAATAAGGCATTTTTGTGGTACATATCATCAGAATTTAGCCACGCCATTATTTCTCCAGTAGATTTATCAAAACCCTTTTGTATTGCATCGTATAAACCTTTATCAGGTTCACTTACCCAAAATGCTAATTGCGACTCATATTTTTTAATTATTTCTACAGAATTGTCTGTGCTTCCGCCATCGATAATTATATATTCTAAGTTGGGATAATTTTGAGAAAGAATAGATACTATTGTTTCTTCTAAAAATTCTCCACCATTGTAGTTGGGAGTAATGATGGAAATTTTGGGTAGATTCATTTTAAAAGATTAAAAATATTTTTAATTAAGATTAGAATACAAATCAATTAATATTTCTTTTGCTCCTGTCTCAATTAATCGCTGTGATTGAAGTGAACTATTATGCAATGATTTTTTTCTAAAGTCTAAATCTTTCCACAATTGTTCTATTTTATTTGCTATATCTTCAATTGATTTTGGATTAAAAGTAAAATCTTCATCTCCAATTGTTTCTGGCAAGGAGGTAACATTGGAACAAATTACAGGAACACCAATTAAAATACTTTCCATTAGAGGGAAACTTCCTGCTTCATAAATTGTTGGAATAACTACTCCTAAAGTTGATTTGTATAAACTGTATAAAGTTTCCTCATCAACAATACCTAAAGTTTGAATTTGTGAACTTAAATCAAAATCATTTATTAGTTTAGATATTTTATTTTCAGAATCAATCGTATAATCACCTGTGAAAATAAAATTTACTGAAAGATTTTTTTTCTGTTTCAGATAGTGTATTGCTTTAACTAAATTCTCATGATTTTTATGTTTCCAAAAATTCGCAGGATATAGCAAAAATTCATCAAATTTAATATTGAGATTTTTTATTTTATGACCTTCATATTTTTTGTACCAAAGGTTATCCATTTTGAGGAGTAATGTTATAATATCAGAAGGATTTTTTTTAAAAAACTTTTCTATATCTTTTTTTACATGATCATAACTAACTAAAACTTTATCTGCTTTTTTTATAAAATTTAAATAATTTACTGCTCTATAAGCACGTTCTTCTGCTGAAAAAAAATCAGGAAAATATAATTCTTGAACATCATGCATTGTTGTTAAAAGTTTAACATTTTTGACCTTCGGAAGATATTGGTAAGGACAGTGCAGAATATCTATGGAGTTTATTCTAATAATTCTATCTAACGTAGATTCTTTATTATAAGGTACTTTAGTTATTAAATTTTTAGTACGATTATAAACATAATTTATCTTATCCCTAAGTCTTTCTTTTTTTGTTAAAGGATAATCTGAAAATTTGATTTGCTTTAAATCTGGATTAATAATGATGAGATTCATAATGACCTCATCGTTACCATCATGCAGTATAAAGAAATTAAAAATACCAGTTATCTCTGAAAATAATTTTAAGAGACCAGCTGAGTATTGCCTAATACCACCAAAATCTTGCGATAAGGTTGGAATGTAAAATAAAATATTTTTCTTTCTAGTCATTTATTAACTTCAAAATATATGTGTGAAAATGTAATTTTTCTGCAGAAACTTTTTTCAGGAAATGAAATTTCTCATAAAGTTTCTGAGCCGTTATATTTTCTTTATCTACAGTTAAATGGATTTTCTCAATGTTGTTTTCTTTTGCATCAGAAATTAACTCAGTCATAAGTATATTACCAATACCTTGACCCTGAAAGTCTGGATTAACGCTTATTCCCAACCAGATGTTTCCGTTTTCCTGATCGAGATGTCCATATCCTACTGGAATATCATCATTCATTACTAAAAGAGTAACTAAGTGATTTTGTATTGCAGACATTTCCCTTTTATCAAAATATCTAAAATTAAGTTTTGCTTCTCCTAAATTTGAGATAAAATGATGTAAAAGTTTTAAATCGGAAGAGATATTTTTTATGCGAAGTACTTCCATTTTATTTATAGAAATCTTTAACAGCCGTACATATTTCTATTACTTGTTCATTGGTTAAACCCGGAAAACTTGGGAGGTTAATTCCTCTCCAACCCAACTTCTCAGCAATTGCATGTCTCTGAAATTTTCGAGAATACATAGGCATTGTATGAACAGGATAAAACAAAGGTCTTGTTTCGATGCCTTTATTAGATAAATAACTTCTAAGGTCATCTCGGCTTTTATCATCAGGAACCAAAATGGAGCACATCCAATAGGTATGCTTCACATTCTCAGCTTCATGATGGAATTCAATATTTGTATTTAGAAATTGTTCTCTGTATAAATTTGCAATTTCTCTTTTTCTTTCAATAAAATGTTCAATTTGTTCCATTTGTGCATAACCAATCGCAGCACAAATATTGGTCATTCGATAATTATATCCAATTACATCATGCCAATATTGTCTATGTTGAGCAAGACCTTGTCCTTTAAAATGCACCGCTCTGTCATATAAAGTTTCATCGTTTGTAACTACCATTCCGCCTTCACCGGTTGTTATTGTCTTATTTCCAAAAAAGCTGAAAGTTGATATGTCGCCAAAAGTGCCAACATGTTGATTTTCAAACATGCTGCCAATAGCTTCTGCACAATCTTCAATTAGAAAAATATTTTTTTCAACACACAATTCTTTTAATGATTTCATGTCGCAAGGATGTCCATATAAATGAACTGCCATAATAGCTTTTGTCTTTGCAGTAATTTTTCTTTTAACATCCTCAATATCCATTTGCCATGAAGGTTCTACAGAATCTACAAATACTGGTACTGCTCCTGTGTAAGCGATCGCATTTACAGATGCTATATAGGTAAGTGTGGGTACAATAACTTCATCTTCTGGACCAACACCTAGAGCAATTAATGCTAAATGTATAGCGACAGTCCCATTTGAAACAGCGGTCGCATATTTTACACCGATAAAATTTTTGAAACGATCTTCAAAAAGCTGAAGATATTTACCTTTAGAAGAAATCCACGTACTGTCTAAACAATCGTTGACATATTTTTTTTCGTTCCCTGATAATGATGGTTCGTAAATTGGAATTTTAATCATGTTGTTTTACTGTTTTTTCAAAAATTGACAAATATTTTATTGCAGCATTTTCCCATTTAAGATTTTTAGCTGCTTTTTTTGAATCATTTATATTTTTTATTCTTAATTCTGAATTATTCAAACAATTTTCTATAGCATTTACTAAACTTTCATGTTTTTTTGGATCAAATGTAAATGCTTTAAAACCTTGTAAATGTAAATGCTCTTCATGTGCTTCAATATTAGATTGAATAACAGGTACTCCTAATGACCAAGCGTCTAAACCTACACCATTTCCAGCTTCGTAATAAGATGCATTTAATACTGCAAATGAATTTTTTAGTATATTATCCATTTCAGAATCACTAATGTATCCTAAGCCAATACTATCAATGTTTTCAAAATTAACTATATTTTCAGAATAGGAAGTATTTACTCCTAAATATTCACATTTACCGGTTAGTAATTCTGTGTTTTTTCCTGTGAAAATAAATCTAACACGTATTTTATCTTTATTAATAATCGATGCAGAAGTAATTATTATATTAATATTTTTATGTGAACATAAATGTACAGGACAAACGATATATGGTAAATCTGCATATTTTTTGTAAAAATCTTGATCTTGCCTGTTGTTTTTTCCATCAAATATATTCAATGAAGGTAAATGAACAACATCAACAGATTCAGGTTTTACATTTTTATAAAATTTTAAAAGTTCAGATTTCATGAAATTTGTTGAAACAACTGCAGATGAATCATTTAACCATCCTGAAATATTTTCATTCATTTTTTTTAATGAAACAACATCATAAATTGGAACTCCCCAAAAATATTTAAAATTAAAATCATGAAAGGTGGCAATTTTTGGACAATGTGTTTTTATATTTTGAATTCCATAGGGCCATGGAAAATAGCATAAATCAAAATTCTCACTAATATTAATAATTTCATCTGATAAGCTAATTTTTATTAATGGTTTAGTTTTTACAATTCTATTTTTAATTTTTCGTATAATTCTTCCACTTAGATTTTTAGGATAAATAATAGATTGTGTTTTTAAAGATTCTAATTGAATAACATTAATTGCTTGGGATTCAAATATTTCTAAAATCTTGAGTGAATTTGCTTTTTCTTTATCACAATAAAAAGTAATTTCATGTTTATTCAATTTTTTAATGTGTATTAATAAATTTGTAATAAATCGTGTTCCACCACCAAAATTTAACTGATGATCAAAAATTGCTATTTTCATATTAATTTTTCACTATTTTAAACAAATAAATTGCAACACCAATCCCCTTCATTTCATCAATTGATTTAACTTCTTCAAAATTTTCTTTAAACATACTAGCTTCATTCCAGTACTTATAATTAGGATCGTTTATTTTTTGAAATCTATTTTCAAAGAAAAAATCTCTCTTTTTTTCGGAAATATATTTTGCTTGTATTGGTTCTCCAAATACAGAATAAAACAATTCTTTCATTAACTCTTCATCATGAAATCTTTGTCCGAAATAAAAACCGTTTTCATTTATATTATCTAACCCGTATTCATTGAAATCTATATATTCTTCAAAAGATTCTTTTGCAACAGGAATAGAAACCAAAAAGTAACCATTGTTTTTAGTGACTTTTTTAATGCTTTCTAAAATGCTTGGTATGTAATCAATAGGTATGTGTTCTAATACAGAAATGCTTGAAGTAAGATCAAAAACTGATTCTGAAAATAATGTATCTTGCATTAATTCATTTTTAAATTCAATTTTATTTTCTATGGACAGTAAATTATAAGTTTCTTTTGTTAACTCGATGTCTTTAATATCTGGATTTACCATCACAGTTTTTTCAATATTTTTTTTTTCTGCTAAATAAAATGGAAAAAAACGAGGTGAGCTTATATCTAAATAATTCTTTATGTTTATGTTGTTAAGAAATTTATAACCATAATGCATTTCAAAATATCGAAAACTGTCAAGTGGCATTTTTAATGTTAACTTGTTTTTTTGTACGGTAGTTTTCTTTTTGAAAATAGCAGTTATATATTTTTCAATAACAAAAAGATGAAAATTAGTTCCTAAACCGCCATTTAATTTAGTAATGCCAACTGATAATAAAGATTTAATAAAATCAATATAGAAATTATTTTTAATTGGTATATAAGTGTTCTCTTTATCAAAAATATTTGAGTATTTTTTTTTCATTATTTATTTTTTAATCAAGTTGAAATTTAAAATTGGCCTAAAATATCCTCCCCATTTTCCAGTCCATCCTTCAAAATTTAAACGATCATCAAAAATATTAATTCTTAAAATTTCCTCAAAAAGGGTTAAAAATCTTGCGCCATCCTTAACTATGCCAAAATTAATTATAAGAGTTCCATCATTTAGTAAATTACCAGGAATAATACATTCTGCCTTGAAAAGACCACTGCTTATATTTTTTTGTGGTGTTAACACTGTGAATATGTGTTCAGTGGTACTATGAAATGTTAAATTTAAGTTTATGTTTTCTAAGTCAGATAATGCGTAGAATTCAAATTCTAATTTAAATTCTGTTGAAGTTTTTATTGGACCTTTACTTTGAGTTACAACGTTCGCTTTTAATAATTTTATGAATTCATTTCCAATTGCTTTTTCTAAATTTTCAGCTTCATAAGATTCTAAATTAGAGCTTTCTTTACCCTTTAAATAATAATTATCTATAATATCTAAAGTGTTTCCTTGGGCTAAAAGCTTGCCGTTTTCAAGCATAATAGATTTGTTACATAAACTTTTTAAAGCTACCATATTATGACTCACAAACAAAATCGTTCTTCCTTCTCCTTTCGTTACATCGCCCATTTTTCCCAAACATTTTTTTTGGAACTCAGCATCTCCAACTGCCAAAACTTCATCTACAATCAGGATTTCAGATTCTAAATGCGCCGCAACTGCAAATGCGAGACGAACATACATTCCAGAAGAATATCTTTTTACAGGCGTGTCGATATATCTTTCAACTCCAGAAAAATCTACAATTTCATCAAATTTTCGCGTGATTTCTTTTTTGGTCATTCCGAGGATTGCACCATTTAAATAAATGTTTTCACGTCCCGTCATTTCTGGGTGAAAACCAGTTCCTACTTCCAA
The DNA here is from genome assembly GCF_900156725.1 of Kaistella chaponensis. Classification (GTDB taxonomy): domain Bacteria; phylum Bacteroidota; class Bacteroidia; order Flavobacteriales; family Weeksellaceae; genus Kaistella; species Kaistella chaponensis. The sequence continues at coordinate 98,736 of NZ_FTOI01000008.1, forward strand.
CAAACTCGCAATTCTACCTTTGGTATATATTTTTCCGGTGGTTGGTTTGGTTACTTTACTTAAAATTTTCAGCAACGTGGATTTTCCAGCGCCATTTCTACCAATAATTCCTACTGCATCTCCTTGTTCGATCTCAAAATTAATGTCTTGTAGCGACCAAACATAATCAGATGAACCTTTGGAACTTCTATCATTGGCTTCTCCAATTTTTAGATAAGGATCTTCATTCCCACGTATCTTGTGCCAAAATCGGTTGAGATCGTGGGTCAATGTTCCCGTTCCTACTTGTCCGAGACGGTATTGTTTAGAAATATTTTCTGCTTTGATTGCAAGGTTGCTCATATTTAAACGGTGTCTATAAATGATTTTTCGGATTTATTGAAAATGACGATGCCTACAAATAAAACAACAGTAATAAATGCAAAACTCATTAACAATCTTGTTACATTAAAATCTCCAGAACCAATAAAACCATATTTGAAACATTCGAAGATGGGTGTTAAAGGATTCAAGTCTGCTAAATAACCGTAATGTCCTAATTGTTTTTTTACCATTGAAGTAGGTAAAATTACGGGTGTAAACCACATGAATAAACTTACCCCGAAACCTAATAAGAGCGATAAATCCCGGTATTTCGTGGTGAGCGAGGAAAATATCATACCCAATCCTAAAGCAAATAAGGCAAGAAATATAATGAGAACTGGGGAAAAGAACGCCCAATAATTAGGAAGAACTTGATCTTTATAAATGAAATATCCCAAAACAATAAAAAACAATAAGAGTTGGATGCTCAACCGCATAAAACTGGAGATAATCGTAGAAATTGGGGTAACTAATCGCGGGAAATAGACTTTACCAAAAATCCCCGCATTTCCGGTGAAAACATTAGAAACACTAAGCATTGTTGTGCTAAAATATCCCCAAAGTGTATTTCCAGCTAGATAAAACAAAACGGGCGGAATACCATCAGTCGGTAATTTGGCGATTCCTCCAAACACAAAAGTAAAAACAATGGTCGTCATGATCGGATTGATGAAAAACCAAAGCGGTCCCAAAATCGTTTGCTTAAAAGACGAAATGAAGTCTCTCTTTACAAACATGAAAACCAAATCGCGGTATTGCCATACCTCTTTTAAATTGAGTTTGAATAGGGAATGGTCGGACTCTATAACATTGGTCCATTCTTGTTGTTGAGTTTCGGTCATTAGTGTTTTGTATAAGTTTCGCAAAAATAGTGTTAATTAATGAATTTTCGAAATGTCTGTTCTTGAGATCAATAACGATGTAATGAAAATAGGGATATACAAACGAATTTCGTACATAATTCCGGTGTAAATACACATTAATACATAAGGAATTGAAAAGACATGAAAAAGGATAATGTTTCGTTTCGCATGCTGATCTTTTGCGATGATGATGGTAAAGAGAAAAAACACCATCCAAAACAAAAATCCCAAAATATTTTTTGGTTCTGAAAAATTCTGAAAAAGAAGATTTCCATCATTCGTGGTAAAACTTTCATGAAGAAACCTCATTCCGAAATAAACAGCGATGAAGGTAAGTGCAAGAATTAGAACAGGTTTGATCATTTCTTTTCTTAATCCATATTTGGAGTAAAGAAGAGTTGCTGCCAAAGAAATCGAAAGCGCAGAAGTTTCGCGGTTGAGCGTAGAAATCATTAAAATGACAACTAAAATGATCAGGTTAAAGTCGGAGTTTTTCTCCAGATATTTCAATAAAAAATAGAAAAACAGGACGATCAGAAAATAGCTGGAAACATCATAAGGAACAATCACAAACTGCGTAATTGCCATTGCAAAAACCGCAACAGAAACAAGTAGGATTTTCTCCGAATTGGTGGCAATGAAGTTTTTAGTTTCTGTGATGAAAAGCAATAGCGCCGCACTCAAAACCAGAAAAATGGTATTTAAAATATAAAAAGACAGATACATTTGCGGCTCCGAACGGGATTCTAAAAATCTAAACTTAAAAATTGAATAGTCAATATTTAAAGTAGATAATGTTTCATAAATCCAAAAGATCAAATAGCCACTTAAAATTCGGTATTGGTAAATTCCAGAGTGAAATTGCTTGGAGAAATCGGCGTAGTTTAAAATTTTTGAAGAGTAAATATTGCCAAACGAAAAATAGATAAAACTGTTGACTGTAAAAGCCAAAAGCATGATGAATAGAAGTTTGGAAAATAAATTTAGTTTCAAAATAGCATTGGAATTTAGCGTTTTTCTAAAAAAAATTATCCTAAAGTTTTCCGGCCGATTGATTTGTAAAAAAATCCTTTGTCTTCAATCTGCTCCAAAGGAAACATATTTCTACCATCGAAAATGGCTTTGTTGTTCATTTTTTCTGCCATTATTTCAAAGTTCGGATTTTTAAATTCGCTCCATTCTGTGGCAATTAATAAGCAATCTGCATTTTCTAGCGCGGAATACATATCTTTAGAATACGCTATTTTATCGCCGAGAAGTTTCCGTACATTTTCTTCTGCAATCGCGTCGTAAGCAGAAATTGTGGCGCCTTTTTCTAATAATTTTTCAATATTGTCTAAAGAAGAAGCTTCTCGAATATCATCGGTATTTGCTTTGAAAGCCAATCCCCAAACCGCAATTTTTTTACCCTGAAGATTTCCGCCAAAATATTTTTCGATTTCGGAAACCAGAATTACTTTTTGGGCCTGGTTCACATTTTCGGTCGCTTCTAAAATCTGAAAATCAAAGTCTTCCTGTTTTCCTGATTTGATCAAGGCTTTCACATCTTTCGGGAAACAACTTCCGCCGTAACCGATTCCCGGGAAAAGAAAACGATGTCCAATTCTGTCGTCGGAACCCATTCCCAAACGAACTTTATCTACATCTGCGCCTACTTTTTCGCAATAATTGGCGATTTCGTTCATGAAAGTAATTTTCACCGCCAAAAAAGAATTGGAAGCATATTTGGTGAGTTCCGAAGATTTCTCATCCATGAAAATAATAGGAATTCCGGTATTGGTAAAGGGTTGATAAATTTTGGCAATAATTTCTTTCGCACGTTCAGATTCGCTTCCTACAATTACTCTTGCCGGATTCATGGAATCTTCTACAGCAAAACCTTCGCGCAAAAATTCCGGATTAGAAACGACATCGAAAGGGATTTTTGTTTTTGCAGCAATTGTTTCCCGAACTTTATCGGCAGTTCCCACAGGAACGGTGGATTTGTTCACAATCACTTTATAGTCGGTCAATAACTCTCCAATTTGATTAGAAACGGAAAGAACATAAGACAAATCCGCAGAACCATCTTCTCCAGGTGGAGTTGGTAAAGCCAAATAAATCACTTCACTTTCTTCAAGCGCCTCCTTTAATTCGGTGGTAAAAAATAACCTTTGAGCCTGAATATTTCGCAGAAACATTTCTTCAAGTCCCGGTTCGTAAATCGGAACGGATCCCTGTTTCATGGCTTCTACCTTTTTTGCATCGATATCAACGCAGTAAACGGTGTTGCCTAATTCTGCCAAAGTAGTTCCGGTAACCAATCCTACATAACCTGTCCCAACAATCGTAATATTCAAAATTTAAGTTTTTTAAAGTCTGGCAAAGATAAATAATTTATTGTTTGATGCGGAAGTGCATTTAATGACTGTAAAAGGTATTTTGCTAATTTAGCAAAAAGTTGTATCTTTGCATCGGAATTACGGAAAAAATGAAAAGGCCTTCGCAAGAATGCCTTTTTTCGTAAAGCAAATTAAGGATATGGAATTTAGAAAGCAAATAGAAGAATTACTCAATACTTTTCTCGCAAGCCGAGAAGATTTATATTTAATCGATCTGAAAATTTCTGCAGCCGATGCAATCACCGTAATCCTCGATGGAGACAACGGAGTTACTTTGCAGGATTGTTTAGATGCAAGTCGCGCGATTGAAAATAACATGGATCGTGAAGAACATGATTTTTCGCTTCAGGTGATGAGCTCCGGGTTGAGTGAGCCATTGGTTACGCCGAGACAATTTAGAAAAAATATCGGTCGCGAACTGGAGATTTTATTGGCAGATTCTAAAGAAATTGAAGGAGAACTTACCAAAGTTGAAGACGATAAAATCACTTTAATTTTGAAATATAGAAAACCCAAAGAAGTGGGCAAAGGAAAAGTAGATGTAGTGGAAGAAAGAGAAATTCCCTACACCGAGATCAAGAAAGCACTTGTTGCAGTAAAATTTTAATTAAAAACAATGACGTGGTTTCCCAATCACTCATTATTCATCACTTATAAAAAAGAAGATAAATGGACGGATTAGCATTGATTGAAGCATTTGGCGATTTCAAAGAAGATAAAAACATCAGCAAAATTGATCTGATGGCGATTATTGAAGATTCATTGAAGACTTTATTAAGAAAAAGATTTGATTCTGACGATCATTTTGATGTGATTGTGAATCCAGATAAAGGAGATTTTCAGATATTTTTGAACAAAACTATTGTTGCAGATGAAATGTCGGAAGATGATGACTTAGAAATTGAACTTTCGGAAGCCAAAAAAATCGATCCAACTTTTGAAGTAGGCGAAGATTTTACGGTAGAAATTCCAATTGCACAATTAGGAAGAAGAAGTATTCTTACTTTGAAACAGATTTTGGCAACCAAACTTCAGGAACATAACAATGCTTATTTATACGAACAATTCAAGGATAAAATTGGCGAGATTGTTGTAGGTGAAGTTCATCATATTCGTCACAAACACGTAATTTTGTTAGATGACGAGGATAACGAATTTATTTTACCCAAAGAAAATCAGATTCCTTCAGACTTCTTCAAAAAAGGAGAAAATGTAAGAGCTATTGTAGAAAGCGTAGATTTTAAAGGTTCAAAACCACAAATCATCGTTTCTAGAACTGCACCGAAATTTTTGGAGAAATTGCTAGAACTTGAAATTCCTGAAATCCAAGATGGAACGATTATTTTGAAAAAAGTAGTTCGTATTCCCGGAGAAAAAGCAAAAATCGCTGTAGATGCCTATGATGACCGAATAGATCCTGTTGGAGCTTGTGTTGGTGTAAAAGGTTCTAGAATTCATGGCGTAGTTCGTGAGTTGAAAAATGAAAATATCGACGTGATTCAGTGGTCCAAAAACCCAGAAATTATGGTCAAAAGAGCTCTAGGAAATATCACCATTAATAAAATTGATATTAATTTAGAAACCAACTATGCCATGGTTTATACGCCGGTAGAAGAAATTTCTCGCGTGATTGGTAAAGGTGGACAAAACATCCGATTAGCCTCTTGGTTAACAGGATTTGAAATTGATGTGCATAGAGAAGCAAGTGAAGACGATGATGTAGAATTAAAAGAATTTGGTGGTTCAGAAGATGGAGACATCGAACAGTGGATCATCGATGAGTTCACGAAAGTAGGTCTTACTACTGCAAAAAGCATTATAGATAAAGAAACCGATGCATTATTGAAAATGGTAGATCTTGAAGAAGAAACCATCGAAGAAGTAAAACAGATATTAAAAGCTGAATTTGAAGACTAAACTTCAGAAAGGCTTACAAAGAAGTTAAAATAATTTAACTTTACCGAAATTTAAATAAAAGTATAAAATATACATGCCAAAAATTAGATTAAACAAAGCAGTTAAGGAATTTAATATTTCGATGACAAGACTGGTAGAATTTCTACAGTCTAAAGGAATCGTGGTAGAAAGTAACCCGAATGCTCAATTGGAAGAATCGGCATATTCTGCATTGGAAGCGGAGTTCCGCAAAGACGGAGAACAAAGAAAAGCTTCTCATGAGGTGATCATTGCAAAAGTTCCGGACGAAAAACTGGAAATTGAACCAACGAAACCTGAGGTAATAAGAGCCAAATCAAGCACAAGACCCGAAACAAGAATTTTGGGGAAAATTGACCTGGAACCCAAAAAACAGGAAGTTCAGGAACCAAAACCGGCTGAACCGGAAGTAAAAGTGGAAGAAGTTCCGGTAAAGGAATCTCCAGTTGCTCCCGTGACTCCAGTCACTCCTGAAAAACAGGAATTTAAGATTTTAGATAAAATTGATTTGTCTCAAATTGAAGGCAACAAACCAAAATCTTCGAAACCAACACCAAAGAAGGAAGAGGAGAAACCTGCTGCAAAAGTAGAAGAAACTCCAGCTCCAAAAGTAGAAGTTCCTGTAGCAAAGGTAGAAACACCTGCTGAAACAGTGAGCACTCCTTCTGTTCCCGCACTAGAAATAATTCCTTCAGATGGTGAAAATCCGGAATCTACTAAAATAGAAACCGTTTACCAGAAATTAGGCGGGGTTAAGATCTTAAAACAAACGGTAGATTTATCGCAATTCAATAAACCAAAGCCTACTGCAAACAGCGCTGCGGCGAAGAAAAAAAGAAAACGTATTGAAAAACCGGGAACTCCGGGAACCAATACGCAAGGTGCAGGTACTAATCAACCACAAGGAAACCGACCGCCAAATGCAGGTGGAAACAGACCACCAAACGCAGGTGGAAACCGACCTCCAGGACAAGGTGGAAATAGACCAGGTGGAGGTTATCAAGGTGGGAACAACCGACCTTCCGGACCAGGTGGCTCAAGACGAGGCGCACCAACAATGCCGGTTGAATTAACTGATGAGCAGGTTAAAAATCAAATTAAAGAAACCCTGGAAAAACTTACCAGTAAAGCTGGTAAAAACAAAGGGGCTAAATATAGAAAGGAAAAAAGAGTTTACCGAAGAGAACAAGACGAACTTCAACAGGAAATCGATGCAGCAGACAGAACGCTAAAAGTAACGGAATTTATTACCGTTGGCGAATTGGCAAGTTTGATGAATGTGAGTCCGACCGAAGTAATCTCTGCATGTTTCTCTTTAGGAGTAATGGTAACCATGAATCAGCGATTAGAAGCAGATACCCTTCTTTTAGTTGCCGATGAATTTGGCTACAAAATTGAATTTTCCGATGCTGATCTAGAAGAATCAGTAGTTGAAGAAGATACTGATACGGCAGAAGATTTAAAATCCAGAGCGCCAATCGTTACCGTAATGGGTCACGTAGATCATGGTAAAACATCTTTGCTCGATTATATTAGAAAAACAAACGTAATCGCCGGTGAATCTGGGGGAATTACGCAGCATATTGGTGCTTACAACGTGAAACTAGAAAATGGTCAGAGAATTACATTCCTTGATACTCCTGGTCACGAAGCGTTTACAGCGATGAGAGCGAGAGGTGCGCAAGTTACCGATATCGCCATTATTGTAATTGCGGCAGATGATGACGTAATGCCTCAAACAAAAGAAGCGATTTCCCACGCACAAGCAGCGGGAGTACCGATGATTATTGCCTTAAATAAAGTTGATAAGCCCAATGCTAATCCAGATAATATTCGTCAGCAACTTTCTGCAATGAATGTTTTGGTAGAAGAATGGGGCGGAAATATTCAGTCTCAGGAAGTGTCGGCCAAAATGGGTAATAATATGGATGCCTTATTGGAGAAAGTATTGCTACAGGCAGAAATGTTAGAATTAAAAGCCAACCCAGATAAAAACGCGCAAGGTGTCGTTATTGAGGCTTCTTTGGACAAAGGACGAGGTTATGTTTCAACAATTTTGGTACAAACCGGAACTTTAAAAGTAGGAGATTATGTTTTGGCAGGTAAAAATCATGGTAAAGTAAAAGCCATTTTAGATGAAAGAGGGAAGCCACTCGAAGAAGCAGGCCCATCAATTCCTGTTACTATCTTAGGCTTAGATGGAGCGCCAACTGCAGGTGATAAATTTAGAGTTTTCGAAGACGAAAGAGAAGCGAAAACCATTGCAACCAAAAGAGGACAATTGCAACGTGAACAATCGGTAAGAACGAAAAAACACCTTACTCTTGATGAGTTAGGAAGACGTATCGCTCTTGGTGATTTCAAAGAATTAAATATTATCCTTAAAGGTGATGTGGATGGTTCTGTAGAAGCACTTTCTGATCAATTGCAAAGTTTATCAACCGAAGAAATCAGTGTAAATATCATTTACCAAGGAGTAGGTCAAATTACCGAATCCGACGTTTTGTTAGCTGCTGCTTCCGACGCGATTATGATTGGATTCAACGTAAGAGCCGGTGCGAACGCCAAAGATTTGGCAGACAAAGAAGAAATCGAAATCAGAACATATTCAATTATCTATCGAGCAATTGATGAGGTGAAAGAAGCGATGGAAGGAATGCTTTCTCCTGAAATTAAAGAACAAGTAATCGGTAACGTAGAAATACGCGAAACTTTCAAAATTACAAAAGTTGGTACCATTGCAGGTTGTATGGTTCTTACCGGAAAAGTAACCCGAAATTCAAAAATCAGATTATTGAGAGACGGAATCGTGAAATTCGAAGGAGAACTGGAAAGTTTGAAACGTTTCAAAGATGACGTGAAGGAAGTTACAAAAGGATATGAATGTGGATTAAATATCAAAGGATACAATGATATTGAAACCGGCGACATCCTAGAAGTATACGAAGAAGTTTCTGTAAAGAAAAAACTGAAATAAAAAATCATATTTGATTTGATAAAGCCTGCTGAGAAGCGGGCTTTTTTTGTTATTGATCGAAGTCTTGCGGGAAGTGTTTTCAGTTTTTATTATATATCGCCATCATTAAGAATGAAATAATTTGGGTGTTTTTAGTGATAAATGCACAAAATTATCAAATGATTGATGGAAAACCTTTAATGATTTTAAACATATATATGCTAATTGAAAATTTTAACTTGTATATGTTAAATTAAATTAACATATTTGCGACGTTAAAATATTAAATAATGTTAATATGAATGTAAAATTACGAGTTTTAACCATTGGAGTATTGTTTTTCGCAGGACAAACTGTAATGGCTCAAAAAGCAAAAGCGAAACGTGACACCACTACCAAAGTTAAAGATATTGAAGAAGTAGTATTGGTCGGCGGAATTAAGCTTGATCCAGCGCAAAAAGTGGGATCTTATAATACCGTTTCAAAAGCCAATTTTGAATCTACACCGTTTTCATCTGTAGATGAAGTTTTGAACGGAAGAGTAGCAGGTCTTAACTTTTCTGCAGCTAGTGGAGATCCAGGTTCTTCTAATATGGTGACAATTAGAGGGGTGAGTTCATTAATCGGAACTCCCAATCCACTCTATGTAATTGATGGAGTTGTTGTAGGGAAAGGGTCAGATACGGCATCTTTGATGGAGTCGTGGAACCCTCTAACTTCTATAGATCCGAATGCAATTGAAAAAGTTGATGTATTAAAAGATGCTTCAGCAACCGCATTATATGGTTCCCGCGGTGCAAATGGTGTAATCTTGATCACGACCAAAAAAGGGAAGTACAATCAAAAGACTCGTTTCGATTTCTCTACTGAAACTGGTTTTCAAAGCAGAGCATTTGATAAATTAGATTTAATGAATGCTGATGAATACATCAAAATGGGTGGAATTTTGATGTGGAACAGTCAAAGTGTTCTTAATACTACCTTCGGAAGTTTGCAACAAGCGACAGATTATTTCTTGACCAATTATGAACCTCAATATAAAAATGAGGGAACTACCGATTGGGTAAAAGCGGTTAACAGAACATCTTCGGTTGTAAATACTTATAACTTTGGGGTTTCAGGAGGTGGAGCTAATACTTCATTTAGAATTGGAGGGACGTACTATGAAAATACACCTTTGGTAAAAACTTCTGATTTCAATAGAATCAGCGTTAACACTGCAATAGATCACAAAGCATCTGATAAATTAAAGTTTGGTTTAAACGTTAATTACTCCAACATTAGGAGAAAAACATACTTTGGGGGTAGAGCATCTGCGAATCCTGTGACTTCATCAATCATGATTTCGCCGCTGAGATCGGTTTATAATGCAGATGGATCTTATAACCAGGATTTAGGTGAAGGTTCGCCAACACCAGGATTCAACCCAGTTTCCATATTAGAAGATACTGATCAAAAATCTACCATCAATTCAATTATTGGATCAGTGAATATGGACTACCAGTTTATTAAAAACTTCTATTTCAACTCACTTTATGGAATGCAAGCGCAATTCATGACAGAGAAGCAAAATATTTTAGGAGGTCACCCTGTATACACCATTATGGGTGATAAAGGAGCGATTGGTGATTTCAGAACCACGATTTTCGACTGGAACTGGTCGAATACACTCAGTTACCGAAATATTTTCGCTGGAAGACACAATGTTCAGGCCACTGTTGGGATGGAGTATCAAGACCATCTTTACGAAAATTTAAGTGTACGTAGTTTCGATAAAACTGATCCACGACCTTATTTTGATTTTACAACGGTTCAATTTGCAGAAAACAGAGATTATACCTGGAGACAGATCGCTTATTTTTCCCGCTTAAACTATACCTTAGACTCCAAATATACCTTATCAGGACAATTGAGAAGAGATGGAAATTCCACTTTAGGAGATAAGAAATATGGTACTTTTTGGTCTGCAGGTGCTTCTTGGAATGTTATGAATGAAACTTTTGTACCTAAAGCATTTTCATCTTTAACTTTGCGTGGAAGTTATGGGGTTTTAGGAAATATTCCTTATGCGGATCAACCGGGAACACAATATGATGCGTATCCAACATTACAATACGATTCTACAATTGGTTGGGGAGATACTGTCGGAAACGGGTCTGTGTCTTCCCCTGGAAATAAAAAATTAACCTGGGAAGAATCATCTCACCTGGATATCGGTGCTGATTTCGGTTTCTTTAATGACCGTTTGAAATTTACTTTAGATTACTATGACAAGTTAACGAAGAACGCTATTTTTAAATCTTATCCGGCTTTAGAGGCAGGAGGGCCTTCAGAATATAACGATAATGTTGGAGATATCAGAAACCGCGGATTCGAGATAGTGGTGGATGCGACTCCTATTAGAAATGATAATTTCCAATGGAATATCAATGCTAATGGATCTTACGGGAAGTCGATTGTTGAAAAATTGAATGTTCCTATTGCACAGTTCAAAGACGATACTTCCGATGGCAGTAATGAGTTGGTGGCACTTTCACAAGGACATTTGTTAGGAGAGTATTACACATATCTTTGGGCAGGAGTAGCACAAAAAGACGATTTAGCCAACGGTATTACGGCCGGTCAAGGTTTGTGGTACACTGATGGTTCGATGACGGCAGTAACCAGCGATAAGAAAAAAGCCTCCGAAGCCTGGATTGGTAAAAATGCTTTCCCTACCTATAATGTAGGTTTAACGAATGAATTCAAATACAAAAACTTCTCCTTCAGTTTCTTGCTTACTGGGCAGTTTGATTTTATGGTTCAGAATGGAGTACATTCTTATACCATTCATGACGGTCGTTTCCCAACAAGAAACCAAGTAACTGATGCCTTGTATAACAGCTGGACCAACGCACCTGGAGCCGAAAATTACAGTACTGAAAATCCAATGCAAGTTATTGGAAATCCAAACAGTTCTAGATTAGAATCAAGTCGTTTTCTGAGCAAAGGAGATCACATTAGATTGAAAGAAACCAGAATTGCTTATTCATTCGGGGAAGTATTTAAAAACTCAACTGGGATTAATAATTTGACCATTTATGCAAGAGCAACCAATTTATTGACGTATGCTTTTGACAAAACCTTAAATTATGATCCGGAATCTACTTCAAATTCTTGGTCATGGGTAGGGAAAGGTAGATATTGGTATGCATCGCCAGTTATTAAAACCGTATCATTCGGTATTCAAATCGGATTCTAACAAAAATTAATTTAAAATGAAAAAATATACATTAATCATATCTACTCTTCTTCTCATGCTTACCAATAGTGCATGTAGCGACAGAGAATTAGATTTATTTCCGCCTTATGCGGATGATATTACAAATATTAACACGGAGGCTCAGTTACAGCAGTTGTTAAATGGTGGTTATCTTTCCGTAGCTTCTACCGATGTTTTTGGTACGAAAGTGACGCTTTTAGGAGATTTGCTTTCTGATAAAATGTTTGTATCCAACTTGAACGGATCATTTATCGATACTTATAATTTTAATTATAATGCCGCCCAAAATGAATTTTCGTTCTACGATACCTTATACGGAGCTATTGCAAAGTGTAATCTCGTCATTAATAATACTTCTGTAGCAAATAATGCCGAAGTAATCAGAATTAAGGGAGAAGCAAAAACCTTGCGTGCTTTAGCTTATTTTACTTTAGTGAATTATTATTCGGCGACTCCTACATCTGGCGTTAACCAAGAATACGGAGTTCCATTGGTTTTAACAGATTATGATGCCAATATTCAGCCGGCGAGAGCAACGGTGGCAGAAGTTTATGCTCAAATTATTGCTGATTTGAAAGATGGAATCATTCATAATGATGCGGCACCAGGAAAAAAGGTTTATTTAAGCCAAACCGCAGCTAAATTAATTTTAGCCAAAGTGTATTTAACGAGAAGAGCCGCAGGTGATGCTGCTTTAGCGCTTCAATTAACAACTGATATCGTTGAAAATTCTCCCACTAACTTTGCTAAAATTGATGCTACAGCACTAACGAAGCCTTATGATCCAAATAGCGCATCTGTATATTCGCAATACTTCTCGGGTAATAATGATGCAGTTGCAACCGGTAGCGAGATTTTTAACGGCGTTTTACAAAATTATACAATCCAAGGTTCAGAAAATCAACCTGAAACTATCTGGGAATTAGATCTTAATATCAATACCAATCAATTTACAAATATTGGATCCAACGTTTCATTGCCAGGTTATTACAACCGTACAGATTCAAGAAAATGTATGCTCTTTAACCAGGCGTTCTACAGCAGCTTTGCGACAGATGATGTCAGAAAAGGAAAAAGTTTTACAGCTACAACCAGCCTCTTAGTTAATATTGGGGTGCCTACAGTTGATAATCCAAAAGGATACTGGACTACTAAATATCCACGATTGACAGAAGAAGGTAACTACTTCCGGAATATCAAAATTTTCCGTTTTGCAGATGCTCAATTATTACAAATTGAAGCTCTTAACCTCACCGGTCAAAGTGGAGTGGCGTTAACCAAACTTAATGCTTTTGCACAATCCAGAAACGGGTCTGTTTATACGGGGACCAATCTTTTGGACGATATCTTAACCGAGAGAGCTAAAGAATTTTACGGTGAAGGACAGCGTTTCCTTGATCTTAAAAGATACAATTTAGCGGTAAGCAGACCTTCCAACTGTGTAACCTGTAACGTTGCAGCAAGCGACAAACGGTTTGTACTGCCAGTTTCTCAAACTGCAATGAATAGAAACCCCAACCTGAAACAATACCCAGGGTATAACTAAAATCCTGTATACATCATTTTTGAAGGACTGTAATTTATATAATTACAGTCCTTTTTTATGGCAGCAAATGAATTTGCAGATTTTTGCATCCTCGTTCTTTATTTCCCCATATTTCTTACATTTGTACCTCAAAGCAAATAAATGAAACGCAAACAACAATCTTATTATAAACTGGAAATTAAATGCGTTCCTTCTCACCAAATGAAAAATAAACATAAAAAGATCTCATCCCTTCTTCTTTGTCTTTTCTTTTTTGGGGGTTTTTTCCAGGCACAAGTCATTAATAAAACGGATTCTAACCGAGTTAAGCCACAAGATACCCTCGTTATTGATTCAGGCAAAAAAGATTCTCTACAGATCTTTAAACCTACGATTTTCGATTACACGTACAAAACCCAATTCTCCGAAAAGAAAATTTTCGATACCGTTTTCACGCAGGATAAAACTTTTATCTTTTCTCAATATAACAACAAGGATAATTTTGGTAAAATTCAATTTGCCAATACTGGTTCCGGTTTCCAGGATTTAGTATTTGAGGCAGACACAGAGCAAAATCTGACATTACTTCCCAAAAAAAAATCGTTTTTTATTGTAGGAATTAATGATATAAGATATTACGACGTGAAATCGCCAACGACCAGTTTTATCTATCATAATGCTTACAATGGCGGTGCCGCACTACAAACGACTTATACCCAAAATGTAGGCAAAAATTTTAATTTTGCAGTAGAATATATGGGGCTGCGTTCGCTCGGTTTTTATCAAAATTCCCTCGCTTCTAGCAACAATGTGATTTTTTCTGGCCATTATTTTTCGAGAAATAAAAAATATGAAGCTTATGCCCATTATATTCATCAAAATATAAACAATCAGGAAAATGGCGGAATATCTGATGTTGATCTTTTTCTTAATGGCAACACTAATTTTGACAACCGCCTCAATTTGCCCGTCAATCTTACCGCCTCAGATTCGCGTTTTGCCTATCGCAGGTATTATTTCAGTCACCAGTTTCGTCCCTTTGCTTCGGAGAAATTTCCTTTCAAAATTCGGCATACTATTTTTCATCAGGGAAATAAATATTATTATACCCAAAATTCCGTCGAACCCTATTATTTCGACAATCCATCTGAACTGATTGATTATCCGTCTTCATCAAAGAAATATTCCGAGAATCTAAGCAATACCGTAAGTGTACTTTTTGATACAGAAAATTTTAAATTAGACGGCGGAGTTCGTCATCAGCTCATTAAATTAGGCATCGGCGACGCTTTACCAAATTCCCTCAATATTCCGCAGGAACTTTCGGAAAACCGAATCGGTGCCGTCGGGAATTTGCAGATCAAATTGTGGAATCAATTAGAAGTCAATTCAAACCTCGAAATTTCCAGTGGCAAAGCATTCGGAAGCTACATTCGTTCCCAGAATTTACTCAAATTCGAACCTATTAAAGATTATTTTGTCAATGCAAAAGTAAATTTTCAGAGTTCTTCGCCGAGTTTTAACCTACTAATGAATCCTTCTGTTTACCGAAAATATAATTTTTTTCTAGCAAATCCGAAGAATGAAACGACGACCCAAATTGGTGGTGATGTGAATTTGAAATGGTTTCAAAGCAAACTTTCTGCAAATTATTTCCGCATCGATAACTATACCTATCTCGATGCAAATGCACTTCCACAGCAAAGCAGTAATTCCCTTAATATTTCCCAAATTGGTGGAGAAGCAACTTTTTCCTACGGCAAATTTCATCTGAATCCGAAAGTTCTTTTTCAAAGTGCGCTCAGCAACAAAGACCTTTTTCCAATGCCCAATTTTGTAGGTAGAGCCAATCTTTTTTATCAGACCAAAGCCTTTAAAAAAGCGGCCGAAATTCAAGCAGGTGTTAAAATCTATTATTTTACAAAATTTGCTTCCAGAGCCTATTTTCCTGTGCTTAATGAATTTATTTTGCCCAATGCTGATTCTTTTGATATTGGCGGTCAACCGGTTGCTGATGTATATTTTAATATGAAAGTGAAGCGCATGTTCTTTTTTATCGAGGCACAACATTTGAATACGACTTTCATGAAAAACAAGTCCTTCACCGCACCCAACTATCCGATCTACGATTTTCGTGTTAATATTGGTATAGTTTGGTATTTATTCTCTTAAATTTATTTTGAAAAAAATTGCGAATATTCCCTTTTTAGAGATTGAAAGTATTCCTTTACTGATCAAAGATTTCCTCACGCAGAAAATCCCTGGGTTCGAAGAAAGTGTTTTTAATCTAGAAAATATTGAAAAGCAGTTTCAACTAAAGAAACAGTCTTTTTCCTCAGAAAATAGAAATGTTCTTTTTGATGTTCTGCAGGAACAGCATTCAGGATTTCATTTGGCTGAAAAGCAAGAATTGAATTTGAAATTGATTCAGGATGAAAATACATTTACCGTTACAACTGGTCATCAATTGAACCTTTTTTCCGGACCTGTTTTCTTTATTTATAAAATTCTGCAAACCATTAAGCTGGCAAGTTTTTTAAATGAAAAGTTCCCAAATAGAAAAACAGTTCCCATATTTTGGATGGCTTCTGAAGATCATGATTTTGAGGAAATCAACCATTTCAAAACAGAAAATCATTATTACGAAACGCAGGCAAAATCGGGTGGTGTTGTCGGAACTATAATTTTAGAAGACCATTTCTTTATTTCAGAATTTGAAAAGGAATTTAAAGACGCTGTTTTCGGAACGGAATTAATATTGCTTTTGAAAAGAGCGTACAAAAAAGGAAATTCCCTTTCTCAGGCAACAAGAACTTTGGTGCAGGAATTATTTGCAGAGTACGGTTTGCTTATTCTAGATGGCGACAACAAGTTGCTGAAGTCTGAAATGAAAGGACTTTTTAAGACCGAATTGGTTCAACAAGATTTAGTGAAAACAACGCAAGAAACGATCGCTTATTTAACAGATCAGTACGGAAAAGTTCAGGTCAATCCGCGTGATATTAATTTATTTTACCTCACAGAAACGAGAAATAGAATAGAACTGATCGGCGACCGATATCAAATCGTAGACACCAATATTACTTTCTCCAAGGAAGAAATTTTAGCGGAACTCGAAAATCACCCGGAAAGATTCAGTCCAAACGCTTTGATGCGCCCTGTTTATCAGGAAACTATTTTGCCAAATCTGGCTTATATCGGTGGAAATGCTGAAATAATGTATTGGCTGGAGCTGAAAAATTATTTTTCAAAAATCGAAACGCCGTTTCCTCTTTTGATTCCTCGCAATTCCATGCTTTGTTTGGCAGAGAAAACCATCTCTAAAACGAAATCCTTCGGTTTAGAGGTCAAGGATTTCTTCAGAAATTTCGCAAGCGTCACCAATGAAATTCTGCTCGAGAAAAATGAAATTCTGCCGCTCCTTAATAAAGATGAAGCTTTTCTGGAAAAACATTTTGAAGAATTAGCTGTGAGTGCGAATGCAACGGATCCAACTTTTGGGAATTTGGTTCAAGCAGAAAAAACACGGCAATTGAAATCTTTTGACCGTATGAGAAAAAGACTTTTACGTGCTGAAAAAATCAAACAAAGTGAAAAGTTAGAAAGGCTTGAAAATTTATTTTTAAAAATTCATCCTGGGAAAGTTTGGCAGGAAAGATCCTATAATTTTTCTGTTTTTTATGCGGATTTCGGAAAAGAATGGCTCCAAAATTGTTACGACGGAATCGATGTGCAAAATTCGGAATTAATTATTTTTACCATTTAATTTTAAAGCACTATTTTTGTAAACATTTACGATAAAACATGATCAAAAAATTTTTCTTATTCTCTAGTTTAGTCGCTTTTTCAGGGGTTTTTGCACAGAAAACGCATACCGTGGTGAAAGGCGATAATCCTTATAATATTTCTAAGAAATATGGTATGACACTCGATGAACTGGTGTTGCTGAATCCAAAGGTAAAAGGAGGAAATCTTGCTTTGGGCGAAGTTTTGGTCATCAGTAAAAAGAGTAAAGCAGAAAAAGCAAGCTCACCAGAAAAACCAGTTTCCAATCTTGCACCTGCAGCAGGAAAATTAGGAAAGATTATTCTTCAACCGAAGCAAACGGTGTATGGACTTACCAAAAAATATCAAATTTCTGAATCAGAATTAAGAAGACTCAATCCACAATTGGATTCTCACCTGAAAATTGGTGATGAAGTAATCTTACCTGCAGAAAACATCAAAAAATTCGGTGGAAATCAACCGGTTGCAGTGTCGCCTGTAGAAAAAACAGAAACTGCTCCGAAGACAGAAGTAGTGACAAAAGCTGAATCTGAAATTAAAGGAGGAAATGAAAAAGTTCCAGAAGTTTTAAAAGAAGATTCCTATCAGATTCAGCCAAAAGATAATTACTACAAATTAACGCGAAAATTCAATCTTTCACAAGCTGAGCTTTTCGCGCTCAATCCTGGTTTAGAGGCAAAAGGTTTGCAACCTGGAGAATTCGTTAAAATAAAAGGAGAAAGCAAAACAGCTCCGGAAGTGGGATCGGTTCAGCCTAAAACTACACAAGTTTCTGCGCCAATTTCCACAAATACCTATTCTGATATTTCTACTTCCGATGAGTATGTGACTTATACCGTTGCAAACGGTGATACGGTTTTCGGAATTTTAAATAAATTCGGAATTACGCTTGATGAATTATTAACGCTGAACCCAAACCTTTCAGAAGGATTGAAGTCAGGAATGGTTTTAAAAATCAAAAAACTAGGAGCTTCCTATATAAAAAAATCTGGTGACGCCCTGAATGTGGTTTTAATGTTGCCATTTGGTTTCGATACCAACGATTCAAAATACAGAAGCATGTCGCTCGATTTTCTTTCTGGTGCTAAATTGGCGATCGAAAGAAACGCAGCGAAAGGTCAGAAATTAGACATCAATGTTGTTGATGCAGGAAACGAAGCCAACTTCAAAAATTCTTTAATTCAAATTAATGCTAAAAATACCGATTTAATAATCGGACCATTTTTCAAATCAAGTGTTTTGCAGGTTTTGGACTATGTGAAAGATAACAAAATCCCCGTAGTTGCTCCTTTTGCAAATTCAGATGAATTGCTGAAATACGACAATCTGATTTTAGTGGAGACAAATGATGCAGTTTATGCAGATCGAATTGTGAAGGAGGTGAAAGAGGTGTTTTCTGACCAAAAAATATACATCGTTGCTGATGCCGACAAAAGCAAAGCGAATGCACTAAAGACCAAACTAGAAAAAGATCTAAAAAATCCGGTGATTATCATCGTAAATTCTGCGCAGGATATTCATCTGGATCAAAACATGATGACCGGAAAAAACGCACCTGTAATTGCGATTTTGGTTGATGAAAGCGATTCTGCAGGAGATTTGTTTGCAAACAAAATCATTGCTTTATCGAAAGAAGTAGAAAGTTTTAAGGCATTCAGCATGTCTTATTCGCCAGTTTTTGAGAAAAAAATAGATGAACTCAGCCAAGCCAATTTGGTGTATCTAATGGATCGAAAAATCAATACTGATGGTGATTTCGAGAAAGAAATTTTAGCAGATTTTAAAAAGAAATATTGCAAAGCACCATCAAAGTATGCCGTAATTGGTTTCGATGTAGTCAACGATATGTTAAGCCGCGAAAATAAAAAAGGCGAAATTTTCAAGCAGATGAATAAGGTGCAAACACAATTAGCCACTAAATTTGAGTTTGAGAAAACCAAAACCGGCGCTTATGTCAACAAAGGATATCGCGTGGTACGCTTAGTTCCTAATTAATCCAGTCAAAATACCACTGGCTGTTTCTAGGCTAAAAAGTCATTCATGGAAGAAGGTAAAATTCCTCTTCCTACTCAATAATTTAATTGTTCTAATAAATAGATATGAAAGCACTTGTATTTCCTGGGCAAGGTTCACAATTTGTAGGGATGGGAAAAGAATTATACGATTCCCGAAAAGATGTAAAAGATTTAATGGAATCTGCCAATGAAATTTTAGGTTTCGATATTGTTTCCTTAATGTTCCATGGCACAGACAATGATTTGAAGAAAACCGAAGTTACCCAACCTTCCATTTTTATTCATTCTGTTGCGGTTTTAAAAACAGTCAATGGATTAGGTGCAGAAATGGTTGCAGGACATTCTTTAGGAGAATTTTCTGCTTTGGTTGCGAATGGCGTTTTGTCTTTTGAAGATGGGCTGCGTTTGGTTTCTGCACGTGCAAAAGCAATGCAAGAAGCGTGTGACGCCAATCCAAGTTCGATGGCCGCAATTTTGGGACTTCCTGATGAAAAAGTGGAAGAAATATGTGCAGCAATCGACGGAATCGTGGTTCCTGCCAATTATAACTGTCCTGGACAATTGGTGATTTCCGGCGAAACTGCAGCGGTAGAAATGGCTTGCGAAAAATTAAAAGAAGCGGGTGCTAAAAGAGCTTTAATGCTTCCTGTAAATGGGGCATTTCACTCTCCACTTATGCAACCTGCACAAGAGAAATTAGCAGCTGCCATCGAAAACACCAAATTTCGCAATGCGATGATTCCCGTTTATCAGAATATTACAACCAGCGCCGTTTTGGAGCCGGAAGAAATAAAAATGAATTTGATCAAACAGTTAACTGGTCCCGTAAAATGGACGCAATCTGTACAAAACATGATCAAAGACGGTGCAACGCATTTCATCGAAGTCGGTCCTGGAAAAACGTTGCAAGGTTTGATTAAAAAAATCAATTCCGAGGTAACCACTTCTTCCGCAAATTAGTATAATGATGGGTAAAATTTTTTCTCCGGGGAAATTATTGCTCACTTCAGAATATGTCGTTCTCGACGGCGCACTTGCTCTTGCTTTACCAACGAAATTGGGGCAAGAGTTTTTTGTGGAAGAAACTTTAGACCATCAATCCCGGATTTATTGGAGCGCACTGCACCAAGGAAAGCCTTGGTTGAAGGCAACCATCGATTATCTCAACGGGGAAATTGTAGCAACCAATATTCCAGAGGCTGCAGCATTCGTTTTAAAGGTTTTAATGAATGTAAAAGCACTTTCTGCAATGCAGCTGCAAAAGGATTCTTCTTATTCCATCACCACAGATTTGCAGTTTCCGGCCAATTTTGGTTTAGGAAGCAGTTCAACTTTAATGAATAATTTGGCGCAATGGTCCAATATTGAATCTTTTCAACTGAATGAAACGAGTTTGGGCGGAAGTGGTTATGATATTGCGGTTGCCAAAGAAAAATCTGCCATTCTTTATCAAAATGTACTTCCAAGAAGGATAATTGAACCCATTAATTTTAATCCAGCTTTTAAAGATGAACTTATTTTCATTCATCTGAACCAAAAACAAGACAGTCGGGAAGGAATTAATCTTTACCGTTCCCAGGAAAAATCACCACAATTGATCGAAGAATTTTCGCAGTTGACGCGTGATGTTTTAAAAGCTCAAAATTTAGAAGATTTTTCACAATTAATGAACCTTCACGAAAAAAAACTCAGTATTTTTCTCGGTATCGAAACGGTGAGCGAAAAATATTTCGAAAACTGCCCTTCTTTTATAAAAAGTCTGGGTGCGTGGGGAGGAGATTTTGTGATGAGTAGCAAATTTTCAGGTTTTGAGGAATATTTTCAGGGAAAGGGTTTTGCTTCTGTCTTTTCTTACAGAGATTTAATAGCCTGATTTTCAGTGCTTTGTTGTTTAAAAAATTTCTTGCAGATTCTGACTAATATCAGTAATTTTAAAACATTATTACTTTCAAATAATAGTAAATTTGTTTTATAAAAAAAACTTAGAAATATAAAGACGTTATGAAGAACATTAAGATCATCCAACAACTCCATGATTTAGGGATTACTGGTTATGAAGAAGTATCCTACAATCCAACTTACGAAGAATTGTACGTTGCAGAAATGTCCAATAAAAATGTAGGTTTCGAGAAAGGCGTATTAACAGAATCTGGCGCTGTAGCTGTAAAAACTGGTGTTTTCACGGGTCGATCTCCGAAAGATCGGTTTATTGTAAAAGATGAAGTAAGCAAAGACACTATTTTTTGGGATGGAAAAGTAAATTTACCGACCACACCAGAAATTTTCGAAAGCTGTAAAAAATTAGTTTTGAAACAGTTGTCTACTTCAGAAAAAATATATGTGGTAGATGCATTTTGTGGAACAAATCCAGATACAAGATTAAAAGTACGTTTTATTATGGAAGTTGCGTGGCAAGCGCACTTTGTAACCAATATGTTTATCCGTCCTTCCAATTATGAATTAGAAAATTTTGGAACACCAGATTTCATCGTAATGAACGGTTCTAAAACAATCAATCCAGATTGGAAAGAACAAGGATTAAATTCTGAGAATTTTGTCATGTTTGATTTAACCCAAAGAATTCAAATCATCGGTGGAACTTGGTACGGTGGCGAAATGAAAAAAGGAATGTTCTCTATGATGAATTATTACCTTCCACTAAGAGGAATGGCTTCTATGCACTGTTCTGCAAACGTGGGTGAAGAAGGTGATGTTGCTTTGTTCTTCGGACTTTCTGGTACAGGAAAAACCACTCTTTCTGCAGATCCAAAAAGATATTTAATTGGTGATGATGAACACGGTTGGGATAATAATGGCGTTTTCAATTACGAAGGCGGTTGTTATGCGAAAGTAATTGACCTTACAGAAGAAAAAGAACCAGATATTTTTAAAGCGATTAGAAGAGATTCTTTGCTAGAAAATGTAGTGGTAGATGAAAAAGGAGAAGCAGATTACACCGATAATTCTATTACAGAAAACACCCGAGTTTCTTATCCAATTTATCATATCAGCAAAATTGTATTGCCTTCAAAAGCAGGACATGCGAAAAAAATCGTTTATTTATCAGCAGATGCGTTTGGAGTTTTGCCTCCGGTATCAGTTTTAAATGATGATCAGGCTCAATATCACTTCCTTTGTGGATATACCTCCAAATTGGCAGGAACTGAAAGAGGAATTACAGAACCAGAACCATCTTTCTCTCCAGCTTTTGGAGAAGCGTTTTTATCTTTGCATCCAACAATGTACTCAAAAACGTTGATCGGAAAAATGAAAGAACACGGTGCGAAAGCTTATTTGGTAAACACCGGTTGGAACGGAACTGGAAAAAGAATTTCTTTGAAAGATACCCGTGCAATTATTGATGGAATCATTGATGGATCTATTGATAAAGCGGAAAAAATTACCATTCCGATTATGAATTTAGAAATTCCAACTTCATTACCAAATGTTTCTGAAGGTATTCTAGATCCACGAGCAACTTATAAAGATGCCTCTGAATGGGAATCTAAAGCAAAAGATTTAGCTGCGCGTTACATTAAAAACTTTGAGCAATATTGTGATAATGATGAAGCTAAGAAATTAGTTGCAGCAGGACCACAGATTTAATATTTTTGAATTGAATTCTATTTTCCCTCGGTTTTTACTGAGGGATTTTTTTTTGGATATTTAATTGAAAGAATTGGGGATTTAATTGAAAATTTCCGTTCTGAATTTTATCTATATTTGTAAAGCATCGTTTAGTGGTTATCTTTAACTTATTTCTTTGCAGTGGATTTTGACTTATAACCGATAAAATAATCGTAAAAATGTGGTGGCATTATATCTTGGTATTCTTTGGGTCTTTGTTGTGTGATATCGTTCCATTTCCTTTTCCACCTGCATTTACAGTGATGGTTTTTTTCCAGATTATGTTTAACTTGGATGTGTGGAGTGTTATTTTAGTGGGAGTGTCGGGTTCGGTTCTGGGTCGATATATTCTGCTTCTTTATGCACCACTTATTTCTGATAAATATTTGAAGTCCTCAAAGAATGAAGATATTCAGTTTTTGGGCGAGAAGATGAATGAAAATAAATGGATTGGTCAGCTTTTTATTCTTGCTTATTCCTTGTTGCCGCTTCCTACCACACCATTATTTTTAGGAGCTGGAATCTCTAAAATGAAACCCATATACATTATTCCGGCTTTTATCATCGGTAAATTTACAAGTGATGCGGTTGCGTTACATGTAGGTAAATATGCGTCAGAGAATTTTGAAAAGATTATTGATCATACCTTTTCATGGGAATCTGTATCCAGTTTATTGTTGAGCATTGCGCTGCTTTTTTTCCTTTTATTTATCGATTGGCGAACTTTAATTCAAAAAAGGAAATTTTTGCTGAATTTTAAAATTTGGAAGTAAATAATTGCTTGTAAATTTCTACAACAGCAGATGAAAATAAAACTTCCTAAAGAAAAGGATACGCGTACCATGAAATAAAAAAAACCTAACCAATTGAAAAACAAAAGATTAGGTTTAAATTTGTGGAGTTGGAGGGAAATGAACCTATTGTATTTTATTATACATCATTTTACATAAACCTGCTATATATCAATATTTTACATATATTTGCATAAGTGGATATATGTCATTTTTATGTCTAAATATAGAATAAGTAGCACCTAAATTAGCACCTATGAATTTTACGTACAAACTAAAGGAACCCAAATCGGCGAAGGAAACTTTGATTTATTTTCGTTCTTACTTCTTAAATGAAAATAAAAATTTCATCTATTCTACAGGTGAGAAAATTAATCCTGCAGAATGGGATTTTGATACCAGACAACCAAATGACCTTAATGGCAGAACCAAAAGAGCGGAAAATCATAGAAGTATAAAAAAGCAATTGGATAGATATAGTAGTTTTTTCACTGAAATAGTAAACAGATATAAAAACATCAATGAAGATCTTACTTTAGATATTCTCCGTCAAAGATTTAACGAAGAGTTTAAAAAAATACAATCAAAGGATGATTTTTTTCGAATTTATGATGAATTTATAGAGGAAAAAGAAAATGATTTTTCCGGCAATGCAATTTCCAATTCGACTCTTAAACGTTATAAGTGCAACAAAACACTGCTTGAAGATTTTGAAAAGAAGACGAAGCATAAATTATCTCTTGGTAAATTCGATGAAAAAACGTTCAATAAATTTTTGAAATTTTGTGTGGAAAACCGTGAACATTCAGCAAATACGGTACACCGAAATATTGGATTATTAAAAACCTTTTTACTTTGGGCATTTAATAAAAAATATAGTTTTAATAACAGTTTTGTAAATTTCAAAAAACCTCCTAAATTTAGAACTGATGAAATTGCACTCAACATAGAGCAGGTTGAAGAAATTTATGCGCATGATTTTTCTAAAAATAAGAAGTTTGAAAGAGTTAGAGATTTATTTGTTTTTGGATGCGTGACTGGAATGCGATTTGGAAATTACAGTACTATCTCAAAAAATGATGTGCAGGGAGATTTCATTAGAGTAATTGATTTGAAAAGTAAATCAAAAAACCTTTCGATTCCCTTAAATAATATCTCTAAATCAATTTTGGAAAAATACGAATATCAACTACCAAATATTTCCAACCAGAAAATGAACGAATATATTAAAGAGGTTTTTAAAGAATTGAAATTTATTGATGAAATAAAAAAAACAATGAAGTATGGTGATCAGTTAGTTGAAATAAATTCAGAGTTTTACAAAAGGATTTCTTCGCATACTGCACGAAGAAGTTTTATTACAATTATGAAAAATAAGCGAGTACCAGACAAAGTAATTATGAGTTACACTGGTCACACGAGTTTGGAAGTCTTTAATGCGTACTATAGACCAAGTGAAGATGATAAAGTTAATTATATGAATGAAGTTTTTAAATAATTATGGACGAAAAAAAATTATATGGTCGTTGGTTTCTTTGGGATGAAATAATTGGGCTGCCAATGATGATATATTATTGGATAAAAGGTGAAAAAATTCAAAAAATGTTAGAGAACAGAATAAATGTTGCAAAAGAAAAATCCAAAAATATCACCCTAACAGAAAAAACAAAAAATGAATATTTGATTAAATATGAAAAATTAAATAATTTTTTTAGTTTACATTTCAAAGAAATAGATAATTCATCAAAACATAATTTTCAAGATAAAATTGATTATTGTTTACTGGAATACAAAAAAGAGTCTTCAAAAATTTTAAGTTCAAGTAATTTAATGAAGTTACAAGAGAATTTTTTGAACGGAGCAGAAAATACTCTTTTTGTATATTTTGCCTTAGATCAAAAGGTTCGGAGAGAAATCAGTTTATCTGATATTATAATTGGCGAAAATAATTCAAAAATTTTCATAGATTTTCTGAAAAAGAAAAAGTTTCTTGATGAAAATAATAATCTTTTAGTGGATCAGAAATCTTCTTTTATAAGAATTCATAGGTTTTTAAAAGACAATCACATTATCAATCCAGATTTCCAAGACACTACAATAATTGAAGCGATGGAAATGAATATAATACCAATTTTGATAAAGGCACTTTCTCTAGGGCAATAACTGTTAAACCGACTGATTTTGAAGAAGATATATTTATGGAATTATCAAAAATCCTTGATTTTAAGTATTAAACTTTACGAAATTGAGTAGAATTGCATAATTAATTATCTCAATCACACACTTTTGCTGGTAGAAATTTTAATACAACAAAATTATGCTAGTAAATCCATTCCAAACAATTCTAGATGAATTAGGGGAAGTAAAACAACTCTTACATTCCATTCAAAAAGAACCCGAATTAGAACTTAAGAAAAAATTCTACTCATTCAAAGAGGCATCAGAAATTCTTAAAGTAGATTATCAAACTGTACGTTCACACGTTCTAAAAGGCAACATCAAAGCCGAGCAATTAGGTAGATTCTATAGAATCAATCATCTTGATCTGATGGCGGCATTAAAAGATGTAAAATCCCTTAAATACAAAAGATAAGCACCACAATTAAAACTTGTGGTGCTTTTTGATTTTTATTTCTAACCTAGAAATATGATTCCACGTGGTTCATATTTCAGCATAATCAATAATTTATGAATGATATGGCAATTAAAATAGCTGAAATTTCAGACGATGAATTTCAATTAGGATCTACCAATATTCTCAACGGATTAAAAGAAGATTTAAAATTAGTTTCAGGCAAAAACATATTCCCCGTAAATGTATTTCCGCCAATAATACAGAAACTCGTCGGTGAATTAGAAACAACCTTAAATTTCTCTCCAGATTATACTTCTGCTGCTATTTTATATGCGGTTTCGGTTTCGATTGGAAATCGAATTCAACTGAAAGTAAAAAACAGTTGGTTAGAAAAATCAAATTTATATATGGTTCTTGTTGGTAGAACGGGAGATGTGAAAAGTCACTCGGTTTCGTTTTGTCTTCATCCTTTGATGAACTTAGATAAGCAGAATTTTGACCACTATCTTTTAAAGAAAAAAGAATTTGAACAATTACCAATTGAGGAAAAGTCTAAAACTACAGTTCCAGTTCTTCGGCAGTTATTGCTGAATGATTTTACGCCGGAAGCATTTGTAAAAGCCCACTATTTTAATCCGAGAGGAATTGGTTTATACACCGATGAGATTGCAGGTTTCTTTAATTCTTTTAATCAATATCGAAAGGGAAGTGAGGAAGAATCCTATTTGTCTGCTTGGAGTGGGAAACCTATTATTAAAAATAGAATTTCTGGCGATGAAATGAGAGTTGACAATACAAAAGTAGATATTATCGGAACTATGCAGGAAGCTATTTTATCTAGTGTTTTTCAATCAAATAAAATGAAAAATGGTTTTATCGATCGTCTTCTTTTTGTGTTACCTCATAAATATGTTGATAATAAATGGAATGATAAAGATTTAGATGAAAAATATATTGGATGGTATTCAGAATTCATAGAGAAAACTTTTCAGCTCTCAGAAAATTC
Organism: Kaistella chaponensis; assembly: GCF_900156725.1. Lineage (GTDB taxonomy): Bacteria > Bacteroidota > Bacteroidia > Flavobacteriales > Weeksellaceae > Kaistella > Kaistella chaponensis. The sequence goes on from NZ_FTOI01000008.1 coordinate 125,821, forward strand.
TGAAATTATACTCGAATTTCATCCCGAAGCAAAAGAATATCTGTACAAATGGCAGAATAGCCAAAAAAACGATTTTGATTTTGAATACCAACGAGGAATTTCTGTCAAATTGCAACAATATGTTTTGCGATTTTCAATTCTTTTAGAAGTCATTTATTCAATTTGTAATGATGAAAAACTCCACACGATTTCTTTAAAAACTTTAAAATCTGCAATTAAGTTAAGAGATTATTTTTTTGAAAATGCAGTTCGTGTTTTTGAGATTATTGATAATACGTATTACGATTCGCTCACCGAAATACAAAAAAATGTGTTTGATAAACTTCCACAACAATTCAAAACAGGAGAAGGAATTGAAATAATTTTGAAAGAAGATCTCATGAAAATTAGAAGTTTTAAAAATTTTCTAAAAGATGAAAAACTCTTTAAAAAAATAGCACACGGAATTTATGAAAAGCAAGTTTTTTAGACAGAGTTATTAATTTACAATTGCACTATTTGCACTATTGCATTTTGACTTTTAAAATACTGAATATCAGATAATTAATCTTAACTGAAAATGCAGGAAAGGGTAAGAAGTGCAAAATACATCTTTTTCAAAGTGCAGAAAATGCAACCAAAGTGCAACAAAAAACAACGTTCAATCACCCATGAATAAAGGAAAGTGCAAAAAATGTAGAAAGTGCAAGTATGAAAAGATACCGATATAATTTAGACCCAAGTTCCAAGAAATATAAATGTCCCAATTGTGGAAAATTTTCTTTGGTGATTTTCATTGATTCTGAAACTGGGGAAATTATGGAGCATTATGGAAGATGCGATAGAGAATCAAAATGCGGATTTTTTCATCATCCATCAAAAGATGGTTTTCAAAATAGTAAAAGTTCAACGGTATTAGATCTTTCAACTTATGAATTTTTTGCTTCGTTTCATAAAAATGATCTGGTGGAAATAGCGATGAAGAATGATAATAATTTCTTGAAATATTTAAGGTTTTTAGTTGGTATTAATAAAGCAAAAGAGGTTCAAGAAAAGTATAAAATTGGAACACTTCCCGAATTTAATAATGGAACAATTTTCTGGCAAATTGATGAGCAAAAAAAAGTGAAAGCAGGAAAAGTAATTCAATATTTTGAAACAGGAAAAAGAACAAAAAATATTACGTGGATGCATCAATTTTTAAAGAAGAAAAACGCAATTTTAGATTTTAATTTATCGCAATGTTTGTTCGGACTGCATTTAATTAAAGAAGATAAATCTAGTGTAATTGCTTTAGTAGAATCCGAAAAAACAGCATGCATAATGAGTGTGATATTTCCAGAATTTTATGGTTGTCTTGTGGTGCAAAAGGTGAGTTTAAATTGCAAAAATTAGAACCAATAAAACACCGAAAAATCATCGCCTATCCTGATTGTGAAATTCAAAAAAATGGTACAACTACCTTTCAAGAATGGAAAAGAAAAGCAACTGAATTTAACAGATTAGGATTTGAAATTTACGTTTCTGATTTGCTTGAAAAAGCAGCAAGCCTGCAACAAAAAGAGCAAGGAATCGATATTGCGGATTTTTTTATGCAAGAAGTAAATCGGACATAGGTAAACGGGTTTTATATCGAGATGTGCCAAATGCGCTACAAATCGTTCCGATTTTGCAGCTTTTTGGCAACTCGTTTTTCTCCCGATGGTCAAAAAAGTAAAAATTGCTTCACAATTTTAAAATATAAATAAAACAAATTAAATATGAAAAACAAAGAATATAGATTCAGAGTTTCACCACTTGAACATCTAGTAATTAAGAACAAAATCACAAAAACTGGTCTTTCTATTTCAGAATTTTTTCGCAGACTTTCTTTGGGTTTAGAACTCAAAAATAAATTGACAGATGATGAAATTGAATGCTACAAAAACCTCTCAAAATTTGCGGATAATTTTCGAAGAATTTCAAATTTATTTAAACTTGGAGATGTTACAGGAATGAAAAATGAAACCCTCGAAACTTCTAGATTAATTAGAAAACATTTGGAAAAATTGAAGTAAAATGATCGGAAAAGCAAAATCTTGTATCGGTGGTTTTTCACTTTTTAATTATGTAGTTGATGACGAAAAAGGAATAGAAATATTGCGTAATAATCTTTGTGGAGAAACACCAATTGAACTCTTTCAAGAGATGAAAATCTTACAAAATTTGAATCAAAAAGCAACTAACAAATTGATTTCATTGGTTCTTTCCCCTCATGTAAATGACGGCGAAAATTTAAGTAAAAAACAACTTGAAAACATAACGAAGGAATTCTTGAAAGAATTAAATATTGACACGGAAAAATCTCAATTCATCGCTTTTTTACATACGGAGAAAAGGCATCGGCATATTCACATCCTTCTAAATAGAGTAGATGAAAATGGAAAATTATTCCAGGATCATCATATCGGGAAAAAAGCGCAGTGGTCAGCTCATAGAGTTGCAGAAAAAAACAGATTAATTTCTGCGAAACAAATAAGAATTGATAAAATTAAAGACGTTGAAACTATTAAAATGGATTCTAAAAATTTAAGAAAAGAAATCTATCAAAAACATTTAAAAGTGATGGAATCTACACCAATAACGATGGAAAAATATTTGGCTGAAATGCTGAAAAAAAATATAAAATTTATTCCAACAATCAATAAGCAAGGTGAATTACAAGGTTTTCGAGTGAGAGATATGGAAAATCAAGGCGAAATGAAAGCAAGTGAAGTTCACCGAAATATGGGATTAAAAATTTTACTGGATTCAGGATTGTTTTTTAAGGACGAGAATTTCTCTTTAAATAATACAATGCAAAAATTGAATCAAGTTAATTCTCAAAAACTTGAAAAAGATTGGAGTAATGCTGAAAAAAAGAACAACAGTTTTTCTTCCTCAAATATTTTTGCTCCAAGTCCATGCATTGTAGATCACACCGAAGATGAGCTGAAACGAAAACGAAAAAAATTATTTAAAAGATAAAAATGGCGCAGAAATTAAAAACACAAGATTTAATGGAGGTTTTCAATAAGAATCTCAATGAAGTAAATCTAAAATTCGACTTGAATAAAGAAATAATTTCCACTCTTGATAAGAAATTGGAGCAGATTGAAAATTCATCTCTTAAAATTGAATATGAACCACTTGGAACTGTAATTTTAGATAATGATAAAATGTTTAAGGAGCACAGAAGTGAATTATCAAATATATTTGAAAAACAGATTTCCATGATGAAAGTTGTTTCTAAAAAAGAAAGCAAATATCAATTATATTTTTATGGTGCTTTGACTATTCTTTTGTTTTTGTGTGCGGCAATTCTTTCTTATGGAATTGATCAATATCATGAAAAGAAAGCTGCAGAAAAGGAAGTAAAATTCTATTCAAAAGAAGCATTCCGAAGAAATGAATATTTAAAAGAAAATAATTTGACCGAGAAGTATGAAAGTTGGCTTGAACAAAAACAGTCAAATCAAAATTCTGTTAATTAAGAAAAATTCTATTGAAAAGTGGAAAAGTGCCCAAACTAGTGCCCTCAAATTTCCCCACTTTTCAATAGAATACAACAATAACAATTTGATAATTAAAAGTTAAAAAGTCACTGATAATTATTTGTTTAAATATTTATATTTATAAGATTTTCATCTGCTTTTCGTATTTTTGAAAGATTACGAAATAAATATGACGATTCAACAGTATACTGATAATTTAAGTAGATTATATCAAACCGGTAACGCAAGGGAACATTCTTATCGAGGAGATTTACAAACGCTCTTATCAACTTTGCTTCCAGAAATTTTGGTGACTAACGAACCTGCTCGAATTGAATGTGGTGCTCCAGATTATGTTTTAACCAAAGGGAAAAACAACATTCCTGTTGGGTACATCGAAGCTAAAGATATTGGTGTTAAGCTAGATTCCAAATTATTAAAAGAACAATTTGATCGATATAGAAACGGACTTTCCAATTTAATCATCACCGATTATCTAACTTTTGAATTTTATCGTGATGGCGAAAAACTAAAAACAATCACCATTGCAAGTGCTATTGACGGCAAAATCGTAAGTCAGCCCGAACATTTTGCTGAATTTGAAAGTCTTATTAAAAACTTTGTACAAACCATTTCGCAAACCATCAAAAACCCGCAGAGATTGGCGGAAATGCTCGCTGGTAAAGCCCGGTTAATGGCAGATATTATTGAGAAATCCTTGAATGCAGACGATCAACATGAGCGAACTTCTGATCTGAAAAATCAAATGATTACGTTCAAGAATATGTTGATACATGACATAGACAATAAATCATTCTCTGATATTTATGCACAAACAATTGCTTACGGAATGTTTGCAGCACGCTATAATGATCCCACTTTAGAAACGTTTTCCCGTTTAGAAGCTGCAAATTTAATTCCGAAATCCAATCCTTTCTTGAGAAAACTGTTTCAGGATATTGCCGGTTTCGACTTGGATGACCGTTTGGTGTGGATTGTAGAAGAGTTGGTGCAGATATTTTTAGCCACCGATGTGGAGAAAATCATGACCAACTTTGGAAAATCCACAAAAATGGAAGATCCAATTATCCATTTCTACGAAACTTTTCTTGCGCAATATGATAAAAACCTCCGTAAAGTCCGGGGCGTTTGGTACACGCCGCAACCCGTTGTGAATTTTATTGTACGGGCCGTCGATGATATTTTAAAACACGAATTCAATTTACCACAGGGTCTTGCCGATACTTCAAAAACAAAAATAAAAGTAGAATCTCAAATTCCTGATGCTCGTTCTGCTACTGGTTTTAGATTAGTGGAAAAAGAAGTTCATCGAGTCCAGATTTTAGATCCCGCAACAGGAACAGGAACATTCTTAGCCGAAACAGTAAAACACATCCATTCCAAATTTAAAGGAATGGAAGGGATGTGGTCGAAATATGTAAAAAAAGATTTGATACCCAGACTAAATGGTTTTGAATTGCTGATGGCTTCTTATGCAATGGCACATCTTAAAATGGATATGTTGCTGAAAGAAACCGGTTATAAAGCCGACGACGACCAAAGATTTCGCATATTTTTGACCAATTCTTTAGAAGAAGCGCACGCAGATTCTGGGACATTATTTAGTTCTTGGTTATCGGATGAAAGTACGCAAGCCAATAAAATTAAAAAAGAAACTCCTGTAATGGTGGTGATGGGAAATCCCCCTTATAGTGGCGAAAGTGCCAATAAAGGTAAATGGATTATGAACCTCATGGAAGATTATAAAAAAGAACCAGGAGGAAAAGAGAAATTAAAGGAACGAAATCCGAAATGGATTAATGATGATTACGTTAAATTCATTCGTTTTGCGCAGTTTTTTATTAATAAAAATCAAAATGGAATTATTGGATTTATTAATCCCCACGGATTTTTAGATAATCCTACTTTCAGAGGAATGCGTTGGAACCTACTGAAAGAATTTGATAAAATTTATACGATAGATTTGCACGGTAATTCTAAGAAAAAAGAAATTGCTCCTGATGGATCTGCAGATCAAAATGTTTTCGATATTATGCAAGGCGTTTCTATTAATTTTTTTGTAAAAACTGGACGTAAAAAAGCAGGTGAATTAGCACCAGTTTATCATTATGATTTGTATGGCAAAAGAGATTTTAAATATGAATTTTTAAAAGAAAATGATATCAATAAGATACCATTCAATATGTTGGAGAATATTGCACCCAATTATTTTATGGTGCAAAAAGATTTCGGTGTTCAAAAAGATTATGATCTAGGTTTTAAAATAAATGAACTATTTTCTTTAAATAGTTTAGGATTGACTACAGCTCGTGACCATTTTACAATCCATAACAGCAAACAGGATGTTGAAAATATAATTAATGAATTTCTAATTTTAGATGATGAAATAGCAAGAACTAAATTTAAATTAGGTAAAGACGTTAGAGATTGGCAAATTAATTTTGCTAAAAAAGATTTAAATAAAAATTATCCAGATAAAGGTTCGTTCCAAGAAATTGCATATCGACCATTTGATAACAAATGGACATATTTCACTGGTAATTCAAAGGGTTTTCATTGTTTTCCAAGATCCGAGGTGATGAACAATTTAAAATTTCCAAACTTAGGATTAAGCTTAATAAAAAGAGCAAGAAGCGAATCCTTTAACACTCCAGTAATTTCAAATAAAATTACGGATAAAGGTATCTCTTCATCCCTTGATAATGCTAATGTTTTCCCACTTTATCTTTACAACGAAACATCTTCTCAAACAACAATAGAAGAAACGCCAAACAGAGTTCCCAATCTCAATATGGAAATTGTGGCGAAAATTGAGGAACAGCTCCACCTTGCTTTTGTCCCCGAAGAAAATTTAGTTGTAGATCTTGCCGAGGGTTATGATGGCACTTTCGCTCCGATCGATTTACTGGATTACATTTATGCCGTTTTGCACTCCCCAAAATACAGAAAAACCTATAAGGAGTTTTTAAAAATAGATTTCCCAAGAGTTCCATTTCCAACAGATCAAAAGCAATTTTGGGACTTAGTGGCTTTAGGAAAACGAATCCGTGAAATTCATTTACTAACATCTGAAAAAGTAAATGAATTTATATCTACCTACCCAGAAGATGGGACAAATATTGTAGAAAAACCGAGTTATAAAGATGGCAATGTACATATCAATAACACACAGTATTTCGCTAACGTTCCTGAAGTCGCATGGAATTTCTACATCGGTGGTTATCAGCCTGCCCAAAAATGGCTAAAAGACCGCAAGAATATGGAGTTATCGTATGAAGATATCATTCATTACAATAAAATGATTGTTGCGTTGACTGAGACCGATCGATTGATGAAGGAAGTAGATGGAGTGATTGATTTTTAAAATTTTTTACATTAACTAGGTATTAGAATATTATTACCTCCCTTAGATATTTTTGTAAAAAGAATCTCAGCTACAATGAAATAATCATTACGAATATTAATGGAATGTGAAAAGAAATATAAAAAGCAAACAACTTTCATAGGACAAATTTAAAAATTGTAATCTTCAAAGAAATGTTATTACGTAATTTTACTCAAAATTTTAGAAACTTCAGCGAACCTTGTATTTATGGAAAATGCTATAGTAAAGATAATATCAAACAAACTTTTTGAAACTTTCTATGTAGATGAATTAAAATATGGAAAGCAACAGGATGATGGTAGTTATAAACTTATCAAAGGTAAAATTACTCCAGTTACTATTCAGAATATGATTAATAAGCAAGAAAGCTTACTGACATATCAGGAACTGCATGTGGTTGATACTGCTTTGGTAAAATGGATTTGTATCGATTTAGATATTTCAAAAAGAGAAATTGATAACAATGATGTTAATGCTGATAATCTTAGAGCTGTCAAGAAAACAGCAGATGTTATAAGTGGTTTTCTAGACTCAGTTCATATTTCTCATTTAATGGAATTCTCTGGTAGAAGAGGATTTCATATTTGGGTTATTTTTGATTGCTTAATTACGAAGGAGGATGCTTATTACTTTATAAATTATATCTATTCAAATGTAAAAGATAATTTTGAGGATAACATTATTGCAGATTTATTTCCCAAAATACCTTTTGTTAATAGAAATTCAAAAGGTATTGGATATGGTATAAAGCTCCCTTTATCTCAAAATAAAGGGAGTGGTAAACTTTCGTTCTTTTTAAATAAAAATGAAAATTTTGATGTAATCCAAAGCAATTGGATAGAAAAAGCTAATCCTGAGTTCCTCCAGAAACAACTTGAAATATTAAAAGAGGTTGATTTCGTTACTTCAGAAAAAATCGAACTTTTAACTAAAAAATACAAAGAAAAAAAACCATACCTCCAATCTATAAGTAGATCCAGAAAAGTAGTTTCGACACTTTTAGAAAATATTAGCTTGGATGATATTCTTACCTCTCTGAGAAAATGTGAAAATTTGAATGTCATTCTAAAAGATTTTGAAAAAGGACTTGGGAACAAAGAGAGAGGAATCCTTGTAGGTTTATTAGGACAACTAAAGACTCCCAACAATCCGGAATTTGGCAAGAATATTTTATTAGAACTTTTTTCAAAAATTAAAGGTTTTAATAAAGAGATTACTTTAAAAAAGTTAGAGACTTACAAATATTTCAAACCAATTACATGCAGAAGTTTGGGGAACTGTTCTTTTTGTAAAGAACAGTCTATAAACTCACCAGTTGAGTTAATAGATGGAATTCTTTTACAATTACTACCTTCTTTTACTATACAAAATATTGATAGAGATATTTTTAATAAAATTCAATTATCATTACTGAATTATTCAATGAAGAATGATGAAGTCCCATTATATTCGCAATTAGAAGCTATCAAACATTTGGAATTTGAGGAAATAAACAAATACATTTCTGATATTTATAATAATAAATTGTTACTTAAAGTAGATTCTTTTAAATTTCAGCGAAATGAAGTAACAAAAATTAGAAATTTATATAATATTGATCCAATTAATAACTTTGTGTCAGTTTATTTCACATTTGTTCTAAATAATTTATTTTTTAGTGAAATTTCAAATAATTCTTATGGTTACGAATTTTCGCCTAGCTTTTACAAGCATAATATATTTAACAATTGGTTCTATAATTGGGCTAAATATACTAGAAGTATAGAAAATGTTCTCTTCGGTATTGAATACGAAGAATATTTCGTACTTAAGGTTGATATCAAGAGCTTTTATGATAAAATTGATTTGAAAAGGTTGAAAATTAAGTTGTTTGAAGAGGCTCCAATTGGAATTAAAATGAAATTAGATGAATTAGATGAAGAAAGTGTAGATAATTATAAATCGATAATCGATTTTCAAATAGAATTAGCAAGTAAAACAACAGATGAAAATAAAAAGGGACTACCACAAGGTCCTGCCTTTGCAAGATATTTAGCCGAAATCTATTTATTAGGACTTGATGATTTAATAGAAAATAAATTTATAAAGGATCAGAAGAGAGAGTTTTATAATCGATTTGTAGATGATGTTTTTATTTTTGTCGAATCTGAAGAAAGAGCTAAAGATTTGTTTAAAAACATTAAAGGTTGGCTTTCCATAAACGGTTTGGAATTAAATGATCATAAAACAAAAATAGTTAATGTAAAAGAATATAAAGATTCTGGCGAATATCATAAATTTAAAGATGACGTAAAATACGATATTAACCATGCTAATAAAAATAAGTCTTTGTTGTCTGAAATTGAAATCCAAGAAGCAATATCTAAGCTTGAAACTTTAACTGAGGACGTAAAATTTGGCTTAAAAGATAACTTAAGATTTTTTTATAATAATTTTAAGGATAGTAATAGATTGAATTTTATTAGAAAAAAAATGGCTGACGTATTACCTTTTAGTGATAATGGTAGAGGTACTTTATATCTAATTTTTTATAGCAATTTATTATCAAATTTCCCCAATCAATTTTGGAATATCTCAAATAAAATTAATAAAGTTAACGGTCTATCGTTAACCCATTACCTAAATACAATTTTACTTAATGAGGAAATATTGACAACAAGATTAAATGAAATTGACTCTTTAATAAAATCTGTATATCTAAAGGAAGATTTAACCGAAGCAGATAAATTACTGATTGTAATACTTAAATTTAAAACAAATAACCAAACCGATTTAAATTATTCAGATAAGATCATGAATGCAGCATTACAAACCCCAGGTCTAAAATTCGGAATTGAAAATTGGGCAACTATTGAAGAGGAACTTCGTGTTCTTGATGATTTAGATTTTCTTGTACAATTAAATCAGATAATTATAAAGCAAGATTTTACGAAAGAATTTTTGAATGAACTTGCTGACTACTCCTTTGTAAGATTTTCAGAATGGAAAAGTTCTAATAAAGATTTTATTAACCAAGAATTGGTTTTAAGGCTTTATTACCAAAACATAACCTTTTTAACCCTTTTTTGTGAATCTGAATACTCCAATGTGGGTCCGTCATGGGAACTATTGTTAGATGTCTCCATTAAGATAGGTCAGTTGAGTGATAACAAACATAAATTTAATTGGATTGATAAGATAGAATCGTTTAGTTATACAGATTTCTCGAAGAATAGCTACACACTCATTCTTTCTAATAAGGCTGGATCATCTTTGGGTAATAGTTCATGTGAAAATGAATTTTTAGACCAATATAGAAATTTATTAATTGTTTTACTTTTTAATAAGGATAAGGCAGCTGGTTCGGTTCATTTTCAGAAGGATGTTTTGGAGAATATCGATTCTGAAAATTCTTTGTTTTTTCAATGGGTTTCTAATCCTAATGCTAATCTTTATCCTGATCTACAGGAGGATGTTTGTTTAAAAAATATCGCATTGAACGGAATTATTGTCTTGAAAAATGAAAATAAGTTTTTTGTAAAAAATATTTATCAAAGTATCACAATAGATAATTATAATTATTTAAATATTGATCCAAAATATTCAGATAAAAATGAGATAGAATACGATGTACCATCAACTCGAATTAAAGATGCACTCAAGAAACCAAATTTTATTGAATTCATAAAGTCTCTTAGTGAAGTGGTAACTTCCCATGAAGGATTTAGAAAAGATTATAGATCTAATTATCCATATTTCTATAGACCATTTGATTGTATTGGTAGTCTTCCGGCAGTTCCTTTCTACTCTGACGCTCTGAGCGTAGTGAATTCTGTTGGTGAAATTGTAGAGCTGAATATTTCTTCTTATTGGAAAGGATTGCTAGATGTAATGAAAATATCAGAAATAGCTAATATAAAATTAGAAGAAAGTAGTTCAAAATTTAATTTCAAGGTTAAAGATATAAATGAAAGATTTTTTCCAGTTTCACCACTAATTATAGATTCTGACGAATCAAAAATTAATTTTATAAAATTATTCGCTAAAAATATTAATTCTGATATTAAAACCATTTTTCAATATCAATATAATTGGTGTAGTACTGTTTTAATATTATGTGGAGAATTAAAAAATTCAAACGACCTTATCATCAATTATCTGAAAATACATTTTGAAACTTATGATGGCAATAATGTAGCTGAGGATTTATTGTTTTCAGTAGACGAAACTTTAGCTCCTAAAAAAGATTCTTTAGAAGAATTTTTTAACACCATATTGAGCTCAGTAAACATTTTTCAAAATCAAGTTCATCTTGGTAAATTTGACATTCTAGAAATAATTACTACTTATATCTTAGATAAATTAGAAGTAAATTCTGCGGAACATCTTCCTGTAAATAAATCAGAGCTAATTAATTCTACAGTTCATATTAAGAAAAGTGACGACCCTTTTACTAAAAAGAGTACGTTTGCACTTTACATAAATGATCAAGAGTATAACACAGATAATGCTTTTCTATTCGATCACTATTCTCAAAAATTTCAGCTAGAATCATTGGAAGATCTTTCTGACAAAATAAAAGGTACAGAATATTTTGTTGCAAAAAATAAAGCTACAGTATTCATTTATGCACCAGAATTAGAATTTGTAAAATGTTACGAAAGGATAAATATCAGGAAAAATACACTTTATGACAAACTTTATTCGCATGTCGAAGATTTACCACCTAACAACGAAGAATATTTAAGTTTATTTCCTTTTAATTCTAGATACACAAATATTAAAAATATTGTCGAAGGAAGCGGTAAATTAGAAATAATTAAAGAGAAACTAGGAATACATCTTAAAGCATCATTTAATATTACAAATAGAATAATAAATTGGCTCTTATTATTTAACGAAGAGACTACCGATGGTAGCAATCTTAAAAAATACATGGATGAGAATGGAATAGAATTTCCCACTCTTTACGAATCAATTTTAAGCGTTTTAGCGAATCATAGTTCTGTTTCCCAAAATCATATTGATTTTTTTAAAGAGAAGATCGGTGATTATAATGTAGACAGCAATGCTATATTGTTACCTATTAAAGATAGTCTCAGCGACGCTAATGGCTTAAAGCGATTATTTGATAAGTCAGGCTTTCACGATAGAGATTTCAATTGGCAAAAGCAATTTGATAATTTATGTGGGGATCATAGTTTTAAAGAGTTAGTTATTATCACTGATGTTGCAATTTCAGGATCACAGACAAAAAAAGCTTTCGACTATTATTTAAAGTCAGATCATAAAGACAAAGACCAGTTATTAGAATTTAATGAAACAAAACCTGGTAAGAGAAAATCTCCAAAAGAAGAAAAGTACTTTTTGTTTACTACGCTTGAAAAATGTGAAAAATTTAAAAGTAATATATCTCAATTTGAAAAATTATTATTTGTCTCTCCATTAATGACTCAGAAGTTCAAGGAAAATATTGAAGATTATTTTAAAAGCATTAACCCTCACCTGTCATTTGAATACGAAGGAGAAATTTTGGCCGAGGAGTTTTACGAGTTTGGAAAATGCAAAATGAACAATGTTCATAGAGCGTTATTCAAAACATTGGTAAATGATGTTGAATTAATCAACAAATTATTTGACTATGGAATTAAGTACAATGAAAATTATTATAAGAGAAGCTTGGAGGAATTTGATAAAACTAATCTAATTTTGAGAATCCAGTCACTACCTTCAAAACATATCCGACTATTTTCTTTAAAACCACGGCGTGGGGGAACATCTTTGTTAGACTATATTGATAATTGGTAAACGTAAGTGATGCTCGTGTACCTTTTCAGTTTAGACATTTAGTAAATTGTCATTTGGTTTTTGATAAAACTTTAATTCGATTAGGAAGAATATTATTTTTCAAGATGGGGATGAGATTCCCTTATGATGTATGTAATGATACGGAGATCAAATTGGTATTTAAAATTAAAATATTAAAAAATATATTCTTGTTTCAGGATTGTAGGATAATAGCTTTTTAAACATATGGTTATTAAGGATCTTTAGAAATCAGGTGAGGCGTTTAGCGTACGACAACATTAAAAACAAATATTTCCGGTAGCGCTTATTTCCTCCATCCGAGTTCTGTCAAATTGAAAAAGGTGAATTCCCCTGTCAGGTGGAAAGTTAGGATGAAATCGATTTGTTATAAATTTATAATCTAAATATTAAAATATGATAATTACAACAGCATTGGTAACGACATTTTTACTGAAATTAGGTGAGAAGGGATTGGAAAAAGCATTTGAAACAGGTGGAGAAAAAATTTCGGAAAATTCTATAAATTGGATAAAAGGGCTCTTTTTTAAAGATGGAAAACCTAAAAAAGCATTAAAGGAACTTCAAGATGAGCCGGATAACAAAGGGAAACAGGAAATAGCAAAAAGTATTTTTGAGAATAGTATTGAAGAGAACGGAGAGAACATGAAATATTTTGAAGAGTTAGTTGAAAAACTTCATCAAATACAAAACACAACATCATATAGTAAAAATATTGTAACAGGAAATATTACTTCTGGCGGTAGTTCTATAGTAGGTGATGGAAATGTAATAAATTAATAATTATGAATAATAATATTGTTAGTGCCCCTATTAATGCAGGAGAAAATGCCATTATTGGCAATGGAAATACTATAATCCAAAATTTTATTAGTGGATTAGATATTTTATTGGGTGAGTACAAAGACCAACTAACAAATATTTCAAATTTACTCAATGAATTTAAACCCAAAACTGCCTTAAATTTATTACAAGATATCGAATACCGAATAAAAGATAAAGAAATTGCTCAAAAAGAGCTTTTATCTGGCAAGATCTTTTATTTAAAGGGTTTGTGTAAATCAGAAGTTGAAACCTTTAGAAAAGAAGATTCCGCAAAAGATTTTGTCAAAGCGTACAACATAAATAAGAATGATAATACTTTCAGAGATAGGGCTTGCATTGAATACTTAAATTTACAAGAAAATGAAAAAGCAAATTCTTTAGCAGAAGAAATTTTAAAGGTTGATGAATTTAACGTTGCAGCATGGTATGTAAAATGTGTTTTGTCGGAAGATTTGCTTACTACTCTAAAATTAGTTCCTAAAAATTTAAGAGATAATGCTGATTTCAGTAATTCTTTAGTATTTAGAATTATCCGTATGGATGAATTTAATTCTTTTGACGATTTAAAAAAATATAATATTGAGTATAAGGTCAGTATGGGCGAGTTTAAAGAATTAATATTTGCAAATAAACTCAAATGGATTATTAATATTGATTTGCTGATAAATAAATTTTTTTCGGAGTTTCCCTTGAGATACATTTCAGGAGAAAAATTAATCATTGAAAATAATGCAAGTATGCAAAATGCACTTGAATTACTTGACAAATATGTTTTAACATTAGATAAAACAGAACTTTCTGATTGTATAACACCATATAAATTTTATTACCACTATTTAAAGTATCTGATAAAGAATGATAAAGAAGATTATTTAGCATTATTTAAAAATTATAATAATTTACAAGAAATGCACTGGTCTTTAACTGTGTGCTTATGTCAGGTTCTCAATCATAATAAAAAATTTGAAGATACATTAAAAGTCTTAGATGAGTATTTAATCAAAGGCGGAGAAGATATTGTTGAATACTATATTTTTAAAGCAGTTGTTTTAGATGCTTTAGAAAAATATAAGGACGTTGAAAAAATCTTTTTACACTATTTGAATTTGAAAGAAACTTTAGATGAAAGAACGGTTTTAAATATTTTTTATACTTTCTTTAATATTCAAAAAAAATACGCTGATAAGAATTTATTTGAAAGAGAGTACAATGAGATGATGAATAAAACATATTATTTCCCAGAACTAAAAGAACTTGCAGATTTAACAATAAAAATAGATTTTTTAGAAGAAAAAGGAGAAGATATAAAGCGACGCTTAAAAGAAATAAATGTCAATAGTTTCACATTATTAGGTTGCAAAACACTTCTTGCAAGAAATTTTGAAGGTTTAGGATTAAGAAAAGATGCAATTACATGTTTGGAAACTTTTGTAGACAAAAGCAAAATAACTGAAGAATTGCGACTATATATTCATTTTTTAATTGAGCAATTATATGATAAAAATGATACTGAAAGAAGATATCAAGAATTATTAAAATTATTAGAGTTCTGGAGAAAGAATAATGATTATGTAGATGAACAGTTGTTATTAGTAGAGCGTAACCTTTTTATGGATATTAATGATCTAGAAAATCTTATAATTATTGACGGTTTGCTTAATAAGTTTTTTCCTGAAAATGAGCAATACCAATTTTTTGTTTTATTAACTCTGGATAAAATGGGGAATTTTGAACAACTAAAAGGGATTTCAGAAACTTTAAAAACAAATTTTGAAAATGAAATTTTAGGAGTAAATATTTCAATTCTTCTTTTAAGAAATAAAATCAATACACCGAAGGCATTCTCTATTTTATTTAATTTGGCGAAACATAAAAGTAATACTAATGCGCGTAGATCGTACTTTACACACTCCACAATTTTCACAGAGTACCTTGAAAAGTATGAAGAAGCAAAAATTGGGAATTGGGTTGTTTATAAAGTTGATGAATTAATAGACAAGATAAAAATAGATAAAGATGAAGGGTTACAAGGGAGGTTTTTAGGAAAGAAAGTTGGAGATGAGTTTATTGAAATCTCAAAGATTTCAGGAAATACTAAAAACATCGAAATTATAGAAATTTACAATGATGCAATGAAATTGTTTAGAGATATAACTGAGGAGGCCTATAATCCAATAAATGAACTTGGTTTTGAATCTATGAAACTACCTGAAAATATTGAGGACTTAGAAACTTTTTTAAAAAATCAATTTGGAGCGCATGGAACTGAACAAAAAAATTATATAGACGAATCTTTGAACGAATATTATAATTCAGCCAAAGGATTTATTGAAATTACTAAAGCGGTTTTTAAGGACGATTTTATCGATGCTTATAATCATCTTACTTTAAATTTAGGATCTAAATATACTACTATTCCGAGTTCGTTAACTAATAATTATTTTGCTGAGGATTTCGGTTTAGATTTTAGTACATTATTATTATTTTACAATTTAGCAACAGATTTCGAATTTAAGTTTATTCATAAATTTAAAATTTCATTTCAGATAAAATTAGAACTTGATAGGAAAATTCAAGAATTAAAAGTTTCTCCAGTTTCAACGCTTTCTGTCAATATAACGCTTGATCGAGTGGAAAAATTTATGTATCCCGACGATATAAATGAAATAAGAATTGAATACTTGGAAAAAGTACTTTTATGGGTAAATAATAATTGTATTGTGGATAAAGTAATTGAAAAACTTGAGTTATATCCCAAATTAAGAGAAAACGAGAATAAATTTGATTCAGATTTCACCAAATTGCTTGTTGATTTAATGTATATGTCCTCAAGGCTAGATTTTAGATTGATTAGTAGTGATTCATTTATATTGATTAATAACTACAAGAGTAATATTTATACTAATATTTTAAATCCGGAAAAATATCTTAAAACATATTATTCAGAAAAGTGCGACGAAATATTTTATCGGCAACTTTTAAAATGGAATTATAGTGGGATTGATATTAATTTTGGTGTTTTGAAAAATGAATTTGTTGATTTCCTTGCGGGAAAAGATAATTGTTATTCTAAAGCCGTAGATAATTTACAGTTCTCTCTGCATTCAAATCCGAAAATAATTTATACCTGTAGTAAATTTTTGAAAGAAGTTTATTTGTTTAGTTCAATAACTATGGAGAATAAAAATAGATATGCTTTCGATATTATTGCAAGTAGCTTTAATCAAATGCCAATTAAGTTAATAAAGATTTATGAGGTTACAATTAGATCTGAATTTAAATTGTTGGGCAATTATTTTGATGAGGTTCTTGTAACATTTGGAGAAGTTAAAAAATTGTACGGTTTAAATTGAAAATAAAATATTTGAAAATAAACAATACAAATTTTATAAAATGAGAGGCTAAATAAATTAGTTGGAGTTTTGTTTTTTTGCACTTCGAGACTATGGAGCCCATATTGTGTAATTCAGAAGAATACAAATTTTAAAAGAATATTTATAAAAGCGTTCGATTAACTAAATCTTACCTAATTAGCACCTAAATTAGCACCCACAAATAAAAAGCCCTGTAAATCAAGTGATTACAGGGTTTTTTGTGGAGTTGGAGGGATTCGAACCCTCGTCCAAACAAGCAACACATAAGACTTCTACATGCTTATTCTGCATTTAATTTTCGATTGTAAACAGAGCACAGACACCCAACTTACAACTTATCTTCTGAAATTTTCGATCTTGAGCCAAAGCTTCTCAAAACTTATTTCCGCATTGCTATACCCCAGAATCAGACGTCGCGAAACAGAACTTCTGTGGGATATCTTACCTCCTTACTATCTTCGGGAGAGCGCTGAATCCTACTGTAATTCGGATTAAGCTGCAAGAGCAAACTCTTGGTCGCCAGTTAAAATTTTGTGACAAGGGATTAAAGAGATCGCGTCACGGTTCTCTGCATGCTTACTTACCCATTGATCTTGCTGTCGAAACCAGTCAACCCCAATTTTGTAAGACAGCAAAGATAAGCAAATAATTGTTTAAAAATAAAATTCATTTGGGCGTAACCTTCAGTCGGTCATTCCGGTTCGTCTTACAACGAACCTCCATTTCCTCCTTCAGGTCGGGCTTTTCGTTGCAATTCCTCATTCCGCTTTGCTTCATTCCGGGATTTCCACTGCAATCCCTTACGCGAGAATTCGTCATTCGTAGAAAATTTTAACAAAAAAGAAAACCCCAAATTCAAAAAAAAGCATAAAACCCTTTAAAAAAGGTTAAATTTTTCACGATAATTTCTGTAATTCTATCAGTAGAGACCATATCAAATTATATTTACAAAAATAATTGCCAGTGAACACTAAACTACTTTTTTTATTCATTTTTTCACTTTTCAAAATCAATGCTCAATCTCAATATTTAATTGGTACAACCAATAATGAAAACGGCGATCGAATACAAAATGTTACTGTTCTAAACATTAGAACAAACCAAAGCGCAACTTCCGATAATTTAGGGAATTTTGTTATTTCTGCTAAGATTAAAGACGAATTGCGATTTGTGAAAAACGGATATGAAAGAACTGTAATTTTGGTGCAAGAAAATCATTTTAAAATATCATTAAACATTTCATTAATCAAAAATGCCCAGGAAATCCAAGAAGTAGAAATTGTTTACCAGCCAACAGGAAATCTGAGTAAAGATATACAGCATTACGGTGATACAAAAAAAACAACAAAACTAAAATCAGAAACTGCAAAATACATTCGATCACAATCTACAGAAGAAGTCTTAGCACCCAAAAGAGGAGAATTTGTACAGCCCTTAGGAAAAGGCTTTGTTGTAGGAAAGATAGATTCACATTGGGATGATGTAGATTTTATGCAATTTCTCCTCGAAAATCTCGGAACAGAATTTTTTACCCAAGATTTGCAACTCAAACCATCAGAAATTCAACCCTTTATTTATTATATATTTCGGAATTTTGAAAGACAAGACATTCTTTTTAAAGGTTTTTGTAATCAATATGATCTTTCTAGATTTATCAGTGAAGCGAACAATAAATTAGTAGCTTATCACCAAAATTTACCAAATAATCCGCCAATAAAAAGGAAAAGAAAATGAGGAGAATCTGTGTTTTACTTTTTTTAATGTTCTGTTTTTCAAATTTGTTTTCGCAAAATGTTTCAGGAGTTATAACCGATGAAGATCATAATCCGATTCCCGCAGTTTTGGTTATTAATATCATAACCAATCAGAAAACGACGACCAATCTAAAAGGGGAATTTACGATTGATGCCTCTGTAAATAATGAACTGCGGTTTGTACGAAAAGGTTTTTAACGAAATGCAAAAGTGATCCTACAGCAAGATTTTTTGGAGAACCTACAGATTTCATTAATAAGAACTGCAGAAGAAATTGAAGAAGTGAAAGTTTCTTTTGTACAATTAACAGGTGATTTGAATACGGATTCTCGAAATCTAACAAAAATCGATCGCGCTGCACAAGTAGAACAAGCCGTCGGAATTCCTGGTCCTCCCGAAAAACCGCGGGAAACTCCGCCTCCTACTTTAGAAAAGGCGGGAATAATCAAATACGCATTGAGCAATTTAAATCTTAATAGTTTATATAAAAATATTTCTGGCGATGGTAGAAGAATGCGCTCTTTGTACCGATATGAAGATCTTCAGGATAATATTGCGTGGATTAGAGAACGAGTTGAAGACGACTATTTCACAAAAATGAATATTCCAAAAGATAAAATATCCGAATTTTTGCAGTTTTCAATAGGATTAAAACCAGACATTAATCGATGGATCAGAGCACGAAATTTAGAAAGAGTACTTTTCACTTTAGAAGATACTTTCCCCAAATATTTAGAAAACAGAAGTGTTAAATAAATCTTAATTAAAAGTTAAAATAATCTTAAAATTGGCATATCGTTTGATGCAATGATTTTAATAAATTACCGTTATTATATCTAAACAACAAATTATCATGAACAGAAATATCATCGCAATTGCAATCGCTTCACTGGGTTTCATTATTGGACTGGCTTTGTTGGGAAACGCCATTAAAAATAGAAATAAATCTGAAAATACCATTTCTGTGACGGGTTTAGGTTCCAATAAATTTACCTCCGATCTTATTGCTTGGAGTGGAAATTTCTCCCGAAACAGTTTCGAACTTAAATCTGCGTATGATGAACTGGCAAATGATAAAAAAGTCATCGAAAATTATTTGATTTCCAAAGGAATTGCGAAAAATCAGATGGTTTTTTCTGCTGTAGATATTCAAAAACAAATTAATTATGGCACCGATGCAAACGGGAGAAGCACCCAAACTTTCGGGGGTTATCAACTTTCACAAAAAGTTTCTATCGATAGTAAAGATGTAGCGAAAGTAGAAAATCTTTCCCGAAATATTACTGAAATCATCAATTTGGGAATTGAATTTACTTCTTCGCCACCAAGTTATTTTTACACCAAACTTGCAGATGTTAAGCACCAAATGATTGCAGATGCAACAAAAGATGCGAAACAACGCGCCGAAAAAATTGCTGAAAATTCTGGTGCAAAACTGGGGAATCTGAAAAAAGCAACAATGGGAATCACCCAAATAACCGCACCCAATTCAACAGAAGAGTATTCGTATGGCGGAACGTTCAACACTTCATCCAAAGACAAAGAAGCGAGTATTACAATTAAGTTGGAGTATGAAGTGAATTAAAATGTATATCAACTTTGTCAAAGCTTTCTGCAGTTTCATAAGGCTTTGACAAAGTTTTTAATTTATTATGTTTTTTGAAATAAATACACTTTAGAAAAAATTTGGTTCTGAATTGCTTTTACCTCTGCAATCGCATAATTACTCAACAAAAATAAACGGATTGCATTCTTACCTGCGCCATAACTCGGCTGTATATACTCTTCCGAAATTACAGAAAATCCGTTGCGTACATAGAAATTAATCCTTCTTTCTGCCAGTTCACCTAAAGAGTTCGGTTCGGATTCTAAAACGATATTGCCAAATTTTTCTTGCAATTCACTTAAGATCTGAGAACCTAATTTCAGGTTTCGAAATTCTTCAAAAACTTCGAAATGTTCCAGAAAATAGAAATCCTCCAGTTTCCACAAGATGAGATACCCAACGAAATCATCGTCGCTTTTTACGGCGAAAATGAAACAGTCGGGGTTTTCTATGAGCGATAAAAACTGGTCTTTATCTCTACGTTCGTCTTCCGGAAATGTACTTTCGTACGCAGAAAAAATTCTGGAAAGTTTTTTGCGGGTTTGTAATTCTTCAAACCAAATCATAAGTCAAAAACTCCTGGTCGTCTTGTAACAAACATATCCTTGATCCAAAGCGTAAAAGCTAAACCCAAATAGATGAGGAAAAAAACTCCTGCGGTTGCAAATGTAGAGTAGATGAAAAATACCCGTAATTTAGACACAGGAATTCCTAGTTTTGCGCCCATTCTTGTGAGGACTCCAAACCATTGTCTTTCCATTTTATGTCTCAGATTATTCAGCATATTTTAAATTCTTATCAAAGGTAATTATTTTAAATTATTTGTGCGTTGAGAAGACGGAAATTTCTATTCTCAAATTAATGTTTTGCACTCATTACAAAAACAATTTCGCCACCATTCGCGATATCAGAATGTTTTAAAATATGGTTTTTCACTTGTCGTCCGTTTACCAAAATCTTCGAGACATACACGTTTTCTTCGGATTGATTCTCGGTTTTTATCATTAGTTTTTTTCCGTTTTCTAAATTGATTTTTGCTGATTTTACGATGGGTGAACCAAATTGGTATTCATCTGAACCCGGCAAAACAGGATAAAATCCCAATGCGGAGAAAATATACCAAGCGCTCATTTGTCCCGCATCATCATTTCCGCAAAGTCCGTCAACTCCTGAAGAATACATTTTTTGCATGATGTTTCTTACGCGATTCTGCGTTTTCCATGCATCATTGGTGTAATTATAAAGATACGGAATGTGATGACCAGGTTCGTTGCCGTGCACATAGTTTCCGATGATTCCGTCGCGCGTGATGTCTTCGTTTTGTTCAATATATTTTTCGGCAATTTCGGTCGTGAAAATTTCATCCAGATGTTTCGAAAATTTGTTTTTTCCGCCCATCATCGTAATCATTTCCGGAACATTTTGGGGAACATACAATCCGTAATTAAATGCATTTCCTTCAATGAATCCTTGTCCACTCGTATCCATCGGATCAAATTCTTTTTTGAAAGTTCCGTCGGATAATTTCGGATGCATAAACCCAGATTTCGGATTATATACGTTTTTGAAATTTTCACTTCTTTTTAAATATTCTGCTTCCTTACTCACGTTGCCCAATTTTTTTGCGAGTTGCGCAATACACCAATCGTCATAAGCATATTCTAAAGTTTTAGAAACGGATGAACTGCTTTTATCTTCCGGAACGTAACCGTATTTCAGATATTCATCAATTCCGTCATAATATTTTAAATTGGATGAAGTGATGCTTGCTTCCAACATTTTATTTAAATCTGCATCGGTCGTGTTTTTCGCCACTGCATCTGCTAAAACAGAAACCGCGTGATAACCGATCATGCACCAGTTTTCATTCGCGTAATGACTCCAAATTGGTAACGATTTGTGAACGCTGTGTTTGGAATGAGAAAGCATGGATTTGATGAAATCATTATTTCTTTTGGGCTGAATAATATTGTAAAGTGGGTGCAACGCACGATACGTGTCCCAAAGTGAAAATACCGTGTAATTAGTGAAATCTTTCGCATTGTGAATGTTTTGATCAATATCCAGATATTTTCCATCCACATCCTGATACAAAATCGGCGACATCATCGTGTGATACATTGCGGTGTAAAAGGTTTTCTTATCATTTTCATTAATGGTTTCCACTTCTATTTTCGAAAGTTCTTTCTCCCATTTTGCAGCGCTTTCTTTTTTAATCTGATTAAAATCCCATCCCGGAATTTCAGCTTCCAAATTTTTCATTGCTCCCGAAGTCGAAACTCCCGACAAAGCAAATTTGACGAATATCGATTCATTTGCTTCGGTATCAAAATCAAAATAGGCACGAATTTGTCTTCCTGCAAATTCCGGAAAGTTTTCATTTTCATTCAATTTTCTGTAAAAGCCATTGTATTCTACTTTTTCGTAGCGTTTTCTGCCATAATTTTTAAATGGTTTAGAAAATTTCATGGCAAAATACACTTTTCTTGTTCTTGCCCAACCTGTAGTTTCTCTGTAACCAACCACGGTTTGATTGTCTTCAACTCTTACAAAAGTCCAGACATTTTTAGAATCGTAATTGTAAATATTCGACATTAAATCTAAAATAATGTGCGAATCTGAAGATTTCGGAAAGGTGTATTGGTGAAATCCGACCCGTTCTGTGGCGGTGAGTTCGGCTTTAATTCCATAATCATCCAACATTACTTCGTAAAATCCCGGACTGGCTTTTTCTGTATTTTTCGAAAATTGGGAATGATAACCACTTTTGGGTTCATTGGCTTTTCCGGGTTCTAAATTTAATTTCCCCGTTGTTGGCATCACCAAAAAATCGCCAAGATCCGAATGTCCAACACCACTGAAATGCGTGTGCGAAAATCCGAAAATGGTGCGATCTTCATATTGATAACCGGAACAAATGATTCCGCTCACAATTTCAGACGAATTCACTACCGATCAACAAAAATTAATTCTGAAAATTAAAAATTTCAAAGGGAAGAAAATTGTTGGAAAAATCTCCGCGAAAAATACACACATGAATCTCCGTTTCAATCAAATCAAATTTGCTGATGGCAGTTTCGATGGACCTTTTGGAAGAGCTATTTCTATAGAAATTCCCAAACCCGGCGAAATCTGGTTAATAATCGGCAAAAATCTAATGGCAGACGGAAAACTCACAGGGAAATTCTCGGTCAGTTTACAACAATAGAAGATGCTTTGTACGCTTTAAGAAAAGTTAATCTTATCTTAAAAAGATCGATTGGCCTAATTTCTGAACAAGCCACCTTAATTTAATAATAAAATTATGAAAACAATATTTTTATCAGCAGTTGTTGCTACCACAGTACTTACAAGTTGTTCTACCGTTTCTTCTATTTTGCAGAACACTTTTCCGTATAGCGCAACCGTTTTAGTTGCAGCAGGATCCACTCCAAACGTAGAATTATCCAGTATTTCTGCAGCGCAAAGTTTAAATCAGATCACTTCTTCCAGTGCAAACGTAAAAGATATTCGCGTTTCTAATGCCACACTTTCCGTAGGTTCAGAAACAAGTATGGGCGTTTTTAAATCCGTGAAAGTCTATCTTTCAAACGGTGGAAGCAACCAGACTTTGATCGCATCTCGGGAATCCATTCCAGATAATGTAGGGAATTCCCTTTCTATGGACGTTGCAACTTCAAGTACGTTGGATAAATTGATGAAATCTGGGAACATTCAGGCGAAAATTGTGTACGTTTTAAAAAAGTCGCCCACTTCAGATATTTCTTTGAAAACCTCTATTGGTTTCAATAGCGCTCCGATTACGAACTAATTTTTTTAGGAGCTTCAAGTTTTAAGCTTCTCTTCAAAATCAGACCGCCTTTCTCGGCTCGCTTCCTGCTCAAATGCAGCAGGAGAGCTCAAACAAACCCGTTCAATCCGGGCTAAAATAAAGAGCAGTTTTTCTTTTTTCAAGATCAAAACAATCAAATTTATCAAAAAAAATAACCAACAATTATCGTTGGTTATTTTTGTTAATATTTAAAATATGGTATTTTTCGCTTATTTCATTGAAACCATTTTATTCATTGCCACTAAAATTTTTGCACTTTCATGCATCAAACCGTACAAATGTTTTCCGCTGAAATCGATAAATTCTTTTGGTTCCGGTGCATTTGTAAAAACCATCACTCCTTGAGAATAAGGAACATCTTTATCTTCTTTGCTGTGAATAAAAAGTTTTGGGATTTTCGTTAGAGTTTTTACATCTTCTTTGGCAGAATAAGGCGACACAAAACTGTTTTCAAGATACGCTTTATATTCCGGGGCGTAAACTGCAGCAATATCTCCAAAAGAAGCCATAGTTCCTTCCAAAACCAATCCGCTGATTTCGGACTCATGATTTTTTGCTAAGTGTGCCGCAATCTGCGTTCCAATGGAAGCACCGTAAATTATTTTTTTCGTGTTTTTAATGCCGTCCATTTGGGATATTTCGGTAAAAACTTTTTCGCCATCTGTTGCAATGTTTTTATGAGTTGGCGTTCCGGTTGATTTTCCATATCCCCGAAAATCAACCAAAATAACTTGGAAATTATCTTTCAATAACGGCGTTAAAAGTGGCGCATAACTGGTAAGATTTCCGCCTGCTCCGTGAAAATAAAAAACCGTTGCTTTCGCTTCCTTCATTGGTTTTAAAATAACGGCATTAATGGTATCGTTTTCTACTGCAAATTTTACTTCTTTTTGATTTGCCCATTCTATTGGTTGTAGCGTTTTACTGGGAAAATAAAATTTTTCGTCCATTTGTGCGTTGATGAAAATGACTTTGGTAACAAGTAAAATAAGTAGTAATAATTTTGTCTTCATATTTTTTATTTATAGTGCGAAGGTAAAGTGGTTTGTTTATTTTTCAAAAATAATCATACTCAGTGGTAATTTTTACTTTCTGAACGGTTTTTTTGCAACAATTTTAGAATTTTTTTGCAAAAAAAATAACCAACGACATTATCGTTGGTTATTTATATGTAGATCAAAAACCTGCGATCTGTAGGTCTGTCATCTTTTTTCTATTTTCCCGTCGTCTTAAAATAAGCAATTCCACATTCCAAAAACGCTTTGAAATCCTCTTTCGGCATATATCCAGAAACAGGAGTGTTAATCACTTTTCCCTCTGGTGAAACCAGAACATAATGCGGTTGCGAATTATTATTGAAATTAATTTGCTGAAATAAACTCCATTTATCGCCGATTGTTTTTACTTTTTTCTTCTGTCCATTTCCCATGTCAATCGAGGTTTGCTCACTTTCTGGCAAAGCTTCTTTGTCATCTACATAAAGGGAAGCCAAAATCACTTCGTTCTGTAGAATTGGTAAAATGTCGGGTTCGCTCCACACAAATTCTTCCATTTTACGGCAGTTTTCACAACCATAACCAGTGAAGTCGATCAACAAAGGTTTGTTTTCTTTCTTCGCAATTTCAATGGCTTTAAAATAATCATGTTCCGGATGCATTCCGAGGATTCCATCTTTTTCATCATGCAAATAACTCACATTAATTGGAGGCAAAATTCCGCTTAGATATTGCAGTTTCGGTCTTTCTCCCGGAAATAATCCCTGAATTAAATACACGATAAATCCAATTCCTAATAATCCAATCACTTTTCTTGTCAATGAAATTTTTGCGTTTTTATCATCGTGTGGAAATTTGATTTTCCCGAATAAATAGAGAACCAAACCAATGGTAATCAGAATCCAAAGCGCTATAAATAATTCTCTTTTCAAGAAGAATGTTTTCGAAACCAGATCCGCTTTTGATAAGAATTTCAGCGCCAAACCTAATTCGATAAATCCTAAAACCACTTTCACGGTATTCATCCAACCTCCAGATTTTGGTAAACTTTGTAAAGCCTGCGGAAACAAAGCCAACAAACCAAAAACGATTGCCCAACTTAATCCAAATCCTGCAAGTGCGTAAGTCAACAACATCGGAATATTGGCAGAACCAGTTAAGGAACTTCCCAATAAACTTCCTAAAATTGGACCGGTACAGGAAAATGAAACGATGACCAAAGTTAAAGCCATAAAAAAGATTCCGATCATTCCACCTGCATCTTCAGCTTTCGAAGATTTATTCGCAATGGAACTCGGCAAAGTGATGTCGTAATACCCGAAGAAACTTCCCGCAAAAAAGATGAAAATGAGGAAGAAAGTGATATTTAACCAAACACTTGTCGAAATTTGATTGAAAATATTCCCCGCAATTCCATCGATGATATGAAAGGGAACACTCAATAATACAAAAATCATAAGGATGAAAAATCCATAAATAAAGGCATCTCTTTTTCCTTTTGCTTTATTATTTGAACCTTTTGTGAAGAAGGAAACCGTTAACGGAATCATCGGAAATACGCATGGAGTCAACAATGCGATCAACCCACCGAAAAATCCCAATAAAAGATACGTCCAGAAATTTTCTGAATTCTTTTCCTGCACAATTCCGCAATCCGTTTCTGGATTCATAAAATCGATAGTAGCAACTTTTAAACCTTCCTGTTTTGCGGCAACCGGTTCTATTTTTGTGCTTTCAGGAATGGAGTTTATTTCGCTACTGTCTTTATTTTCGTCAGGAGTCGTCGCGGCTACATTCTCATCTGTAGAAGTCTCTTGTGTTGCAGTCGCAGCGGCGCTAACTTTTTGGTCGAATTCTAAAGTATTTGGAGCCAAGCAAACGCGGTCATTACAGGTTTGATACGTAATTTCTGCGGAAACAGTTGCAGGTTTGGCGCCATTTTTCAGTTTGAATTTCTGTTTAAACTGCACTAAATCTGAATAATAAACGATTTGAGCACCGAAAGCTTCAGAAAACTCATCGTGTTTTTTACCCACTTCAACTACTTTTCCGATGAGGTCGATTCCTTCTTTGGAGGAAAGTTTCATCTCTGTCGGAATTCCCGAATCGGCGGGTAAATCTTTGGAATAAATATGCCAGTTTTTATCGATCGTCGCCGTCAATACCGCTTCGTATTCATTGTTGGGCAACGAATTGATATTGTATTTGAATTTTACAGGATCTTTGATTTGTGCGGTAATTCCCTGGAAAAGGAACAATACAATTAAGATTAACCAATTTTTAAATTTCATTTTTTACTTTACTTTTTAGCAATTTCAAATCGCTATAATTTTACTTTAATGATTGCCTTCGATTCTTTCGTTGCAGCAAATCTTCGGTCTTGGCGAAAAGGGATAATTCCCAAAATTTTGTCGTTTCCATCGCACAAAAGCCAGATTTTTTGCTGGGCTAAAATAGGGATTTTTTCATCCTTAAAAAACTTTGAGATTTTCTTTTTGCCTATCATTCCAATTGGATAGAATAGATCGCCTTCTTTTTTTCGTCTTATTTTTAAGGGAAATTGCATTTTATCTTCGTCAAATTTCCAGGTGAAACTTCCAGATTCTTTGATTTCTGAGCGCACCGTTTCAGGGAAAATGAGCGTACTTTTTTTATTGGGTAGAATCGTTATTTCCGCATTGTCATTTCGAATGAATTCATCGGTGGTTTTTTGTAGAACTAAATTTTCACGGTCAACCAACAACTCATATTCAATGGAATGAAAGGTCTTTCCGACTTCTGCTTTCCGTATTTTTTTTAACTCTTTTGCTTCAGAAAAACCAAATTTTTGCAGTATTTCAAACTGTGCGAATTCACTTTCTTTAAAAAACAATGCTTTATTTATGGTGAGATACGAATCTTTTTCGCAAATGGTTTCTTTTTCGATTTTTAAAATCTGAGCTTGAACAAAATCTTTCGTTTGATTCAAATAGGAAATGCTTTTACCAAAGTTTTCTAAGAAGTTTTCATTCATACCCAAAAGTTCGGGAACAATAGTATTGCGAATTTTATTCCTTAAATAATCATTTTTTTGGTTGCTTTTATCTTCCCGAAATTCTAAATTATTTTCCTTGGCGAAATCGTAAATTTCAGTTTTAGAAAAATGTAATAACGGACGAAGAATTTGGTTTTCATTTTTTGGTATCCCGCTTAAACCTTTTATTCCACTTCCTCGCGAAAGATTGATGAGGAATGTTTCCAACTCATCATTCAAATGATGTGCAGTTACTATGAAATCTAAGTTTTCTTCCTTTAAAACTTTAAAAAAGAAATCATACCGCAGATTTCTTGCCCAATTTTGAAGTGATTTCATTCCCGATTTTTCTTGTTCAGAAATATCTTTTAAATGAAATTGAATATCGTGATTTGTACAAAAATTTTCCACCAATTTCTGGTCAAGATCAGAATCTTCTCCCCGAAAATGATAATTCACATGCGCAACCTGAAACTCGAAACCCGAAACTTGAAACAGGTTCAAAAGCACCATAGAATCTACACCACCACTGACCGCGAGTAGAAATTTGGCATTTCGGTAATCATTGAAAATTTCATGAAAAGCATGCTGGAAAGTCTCTAAATTAAGCAATTTTTAAGGTTTTTTTAAGGAATATTTAGCAAAGATAATTCTTCTAACTAAATTCGTTTCTCTATTTTTGGTTGATTAAATAGTAAATTATGAATATAGGAAAAATCGGTGCAGTTCTTGGAGTTGCAGTTATGCTGACTTCATGTGTGAGCCAAAAAAAATTCGATGCTTTGAACGAGAATTACAACCAGTGCATCACCAATGTAGGTGAAAGACAGCGCGAAATTCAGGATTTGAAAGGAGTCAATGCAGGTTTATCAAGTGAGAACGCACTTTTGAAAGGCCAAAATGATGCATTGAAATCTTCTCTTGATGCCTGTTTAGCGAACAGTGGAAAAGGTTCTGCAAACATTGATAAATTAATTGGAGAGATTAATTCTTCCAACAAATATATCAAACAGTTGATTTCTACTAATTCGAAAAATGACAGTTTGAATATCGCTTTGTCGAATAAATTGAAACGTTCTTTGGATAATATCGCAGATGGCGATGTGCAGGTGAAAGTTTTGAAAGGAGTAGTTTTGATCTCCTTATCCGACAATATGCTGTATAAAACAGGAGATTACAATGTTTTACCTGCAGCACAGGATGTGTTAGGAAAAGTAGCGAAAGTTATCAATGATTATGATACGTATTCAGTCTTGATCGAAGGAAACACCGATAATGTACCGCTGAATGCTTCAACTTTACCAAAAGACAACTGGGATTTATCAGCTTTGAGAGCAACTTCAATGGCAAAAATTTTACAGACTAAATTTGGCGTAAATCCTGCAAGAATTACAGCAGGAGGAAGAAGCGAATACAACCCGAAAACCACCAATGAGTCGATTTCTGGAAGGTCTGAAAACAGAAGAACAGAAATCATCATCATGCCTAAGTTAGAGGAATTCATGAAATTAATGGACATTGCACCGGTGAAAAACTAAGCAATTGTTTCGTAAGAAATTTTTTCAGCGCTGTTCGAGCTTCATGCTTTGACAGCGCTTTTTATTTTAAATGCTTAAATTTGGACCAAAATAACATTGAATGAGTTTTTTTGAGGAGATAAGTCCGGAAATGGATCGCTATTTAGAAAACCACGCTTCGTCGGAACCCGATATTTTGAAAAGATTGCGCAAAGAAACTTTTCAGAAAACAACGCAGCCGCACATGATTTCCGGGTTTTTACAAGGAAGATTATTGGCGATCATTTCTAAAATGTTGCAACCAAAAAACATTCTCGAAGTAGGAACTTTTACAGGTTATGCGACTTTGTGCTTAACAGAAGGTTTAGCAAAAGAAGGTAAAATCACTACAATTGACGTGAATGAAGAACTCGCATATTTGCCTAAAAAATATTTTCAGGAAAGTGAGTTTTCGGCACAGATTGATTTTCAATTAAAAGACGCAAAAGATTTTCTAAAAGAAACCGATGAAATTTTCGATTTGGTGTTTATTGATGCCGACAAAGAAAATTATCCGGAATATTTCCACCTCATAAAATCAAGGGTAAAGTCGGGCGCGGTGATTTTGTTTGATAATGTGTTGTGGTACGGAAAAGTCTTGGAAGAAAATTCAAAACAGAAATCTACCCAAAAAATACAGGAACTCAACGATTTGGTGGCAAAAGATGAAGATTTCGAAAATCTTATTTTACCTTTGCGAGACGGCATCAATCTAATCCGTAAAAAATAAAATTTAGAACCAAGTATGGAGAAAGGAATCTGCACCGTTTCAGTGGCTGCAATACGCGCAGAACAATCGCATCAGTCGGAAATGACCTCGCAAATTTTGTATGGAGAAACAGTAGATATTCTAGAAAAAGCCGCGAAATTTATCAAGATAAAAATGCATTTTGATGGATATGAAGGATGGGTAGATGTGCAGCAAATCTCTGAAATTTCTGAAGAATACTTCCAGCAAAGAAAAACCGAACTGGTTCAGAATACGTTACAAATGTATAGCACTTCACAGGGAGTAATTCTGTTGTCAATAGGTAGCGAAGTGAATAGTGAAAAGGCAGACCCAATTTTTTTAAAGACCGAAAAGGTTTCAGAAACTGCGCAAAAATTTTTCAATGTTCCTTATTTGTGGAGTGGAAGAAGTTTTTTTGGGATCGATTGCAGCGGATTTGTGCAATTGGTTTATAAAGTTCACGGCATTTCTTTGCCTCGAGAAGCACATCAACAATCAGAAGTTGGCGAAGTTTTAAGCTTCGTGGAAGAAAGTAAACCAGGAGATCTGGCTTTTTTCGAAAACTTAGATGGACAAATTTCCCATGTCGGAATGTTGCTCGAAGACCAAAATATTATTCACGCATACGGAAAAGTACGGATTGATTCTCTCGATTCTACGGGGATTTTTAACAAAGAACTGAATAAGCATACTCACAAATTACGGTTTTTGAGAAGTGTTTTTTAAAGATTTTAGAAAAAAGAGAAAAGAGAAAAGAAAAAAGAAACAAGAATAAAGAATCAAGAAAAAAGACAAAAGACAAGAGCGTTGCAAGCAATTTTTTACTTTTAAAATATGAAAAGGATTTCTTTTTTGCTTAAGCTTTTATCAATTGGAGTACTTGTGTTTCCTTGGTAAGATCTGATGAGTTCTTGGAGATATTTGTCAATCTTTTTTTTATATCAAAAAAAACGAAGTTCTGTCCCGGATTATCTATTTGGGATTTTGTTTTTAGTAATTTTAACCACGATTTCTTATTCTTTTTATCTAAAAAAAATGAAATCTAAAAATGAACAATTTTGAAATTTATCTATAACATATTCATCCGTTTCCTCATTTCCGCCATGAAAATTGGCGCCATCTTCAACTATAAATTAAAAAAAGGTTTAGCCGGAAGAAGGCAAAGTTGCGAAATTGTAAAATCTAAATTTTCTCCAGATGACCAAGTAATTTGGATGCATGCAGCAAGTTTGGGAGAATATGAACAAGGACTTCCGGTATTGGAAAAATTGAAGGCGAAATTCCCCAATCACAAAATATTGATTACCTTTTTTTCCCCTTCTGGTTATGACAATGTCATTAAGAAAAAAACAATTGCAGATGCGATTTGTTTTTTACCTTTTGATACCGAAGTTTGGGTGAGAGAATTTACATCCAACTTCAAAACAGATATTTTTTTCACCGTAAAATATGAGTATTGGTATCATTTATTGAATGATTTAAAAAGTCAAGGGACCAAAATCTTTGTGGTTTCTGCTCTTTTTTATGAAACTCAAATCTTCTTTAAAGCCTATGGAAAATGGTTTGTAAATAAATTAAAAAAAGATATTGACTGGTTTTTTCATCAAACCAAACATTCGACCGCATTGGCAAAAGAAATAGGTTTGGTAAAATCTTCAACAGCAGGAGATACGCGCTTTGACCGCGTGAAACAACTTCGCACTGCAGATAATTTTGTAAAATACATCGAGGAATTCAAACAAAATAAATACACCCTTATTTTTGGAAGCAGTTGGGAATCTGAGGAAAGACTTGCCGAAATTATCGCCACCAAAAATAAAGAAGTGAAACTGATCTTTGCTCCTCATGATTTAAAAAGAGTAGAGCGATTGCAGAACATTTTTTCAAATGCAATTCTTTATTCAGAACTTGAAAAAGCAGGTGTTTTTCCCGATGCGAATTCTCAAATATTGATTATTGATTGTATCGGATTGCTTTCTAAAATTTATTCTTACGGTAATGTAGCGATTGTTGGTGGAGGTTTTCACTCAAAAGGATTGCATAATATTTTGGAAGCAGCAACTTTTGGGATTCCTGTTTTCTTTGGCAATCATTACACGAAAAATCCGGAAGCTGATGAATTAATTGCGCGAAATGGTGGTAAATCCTTCGAAGATGAATTTTTTGCCGCGGCTTATCTCGCTGGTTTTGTTCGTGATGATGGAGCAACCAAAAAGATGGGCAGAAATGCTTTGGAATTTATAGATTCGCAACCGAACGCGTCGGATGTTGTAGTGAGCCAAATTTTGAAGATGCATCAAGGTTGAAACGCTTTGTTAACGCAATAAACCTTCTCCTTTAATCCCTTTTAAGATGAGGTCAATCTGATCAGGAATGTTTTCCGGTTCAAACCATTGCAAAAATAAACCGTTATGAAGCGCCAATTCATCTAATCGCTTGTTCAATTTTATTTGGTTTCGAACTTCTTCAAAATTTTCACCTAAATCCAGATAATAATCGGGATCTAACTTTTTAGTTAAAATCATCGAACGATATATTTTATTGAGAAGATAGATGAACAATTTGTAGTGATCGCCGGTTTTCGGCAGGTTTTTGAGGGTTTCGCTGATCAATAAAAGCGTTAATGAAACTTCACCGAATTTATCCGTCGTGATTTTTACATGCTCAGTTATTTTCGCGCTAATTTTCCGGATGTTGGGTAAAAAGTATTTGGTGCGAGCAAACTTCTTCGCTACAGACGAAACTTCTTCTTTAATCAAAACTTCCATTTGATCTCTTTTGTCATCGGCTGTTTCAGGATCAATCAGTTCAAAATAGAGGCGGTGCGATAAAATGCGGTCTTTTTTGAGCAATCGGATGATTAATTTATCTTTTTCTTGAGAAGTAAAATTTGAAATTGCTTCTTTAAACTCTTTTGAAAACTCCATTAATTAAAAATTTTTGAATATTTCATGAATCCATTGATGGCCCAATTTGCCGTGTAATACCACGATTTTAAGACAGAAAAATGCATATAATCCTTGTAAACCAAATACTGGTCTTTCATGATGTTGGTTTTTTTTCGCGAAACACTGCTTTCGTGCATTCTGTATTTAGCCATCGTTTTTTTTAAAGGTTTCCCGACCGGGATTTTCTTTAATAAATTGAGCCACATCACGTGGTCTTCTCGTTTGCTTCCGGCTGGAAAATATTCTTTCCCAACCCTCTTAGAATCGTACATAGAGCTTAACAATGAAAGGCGACAAGTCTTCAATAAATTTTGAAAAGTCACCTCTTTATCCGCAGTGAAATCGGCAATTTTCGGAAGCAATTTTTCATCACATCTTGCGTAATTAGAGTAGGCGAGTTCAGCGTTTTCCTTTTTCATAAATGAAACCATTTCCTCTAAAAAGTTCGGTTCCCAAAAATCATCGGCATCCAAAAAAGTGATAAATCTTCCGGTAGCTTTTTCTAATGATAAATTTCGGGCATGACCTGCACCGCCATTATTCTCGGAAACTGTAAGAATAATTCGGGGGTCATTAATTTTCCTAATGATTTCCACAGAATGATCAGAAGAATGATCATCAGTAATTAGCCATTCCCAATTTTTAAATTTTTGATTTAAAACAGATTGAATGGTTTCTTCTAAAAAAATTGCAGAATTGTAGCAAGGCGTAATAATTGAAACTTCAGGCATTGTGTTTTTTAGTCTTTAGTCTTACAAATTTACAATAATTAGTTTCATTCAAAAATTCATTTCAAAACCTTAAATTTGTGACTTAATTAAATTTTAGAAATGTTTTACGACCATCAATCGATTGAAAAAAAGTGGCAGAATTTCTGGCAAGAAAATCAAACCTATAAAACCGACAACACCACCGATAAACCGAAATTTTATGTTTTGGATATGTTTCCGTATCCTTCTGGAGCGGGTTTGCATGTTGGTCATCCTCTAGGTTATATTGCCTCAGATATTTATGCACGGTACAAAAGACACCAAGGTTTTAATGTTTTGCATCCGATTGGTTACGACTCATTTGGTCTTCCAGCGGAACAATACGCCATTCAGACCGGTCAACATCCGGCAATAACAACCGAAGAAAATATTACGCGTTATGAACAGCAAATGCGAAAAATCGGTTTTTCATTCGACTGGAGCAGAGAAGTTAGAACTTCAGATGCTTCTTTTTACAAATGGACGCAGTGGATTTTTCTTCAGCTTTTCGATTCCTGGTACAATAAATCAACCGATAAAGCAGAACCGATTTCCGAATTGATTCGTCATTTTGAGGAGCATGGGACTCAAAATTTATCAGCAGTACAAAGCGATCAGTTAAATTTTACCGCAGAAGAGTGGAGAACTGCTTCTAACTTAGATCAACAAGATATTTTATTGAATTACCGATTGGCATTTCGTGCAGAAACGACTGTGAATTGGTGTCCTGGATTAGGAACTGTTTTGGCCAATGATGAGGTAAAAGATGGTAAATCTGAAAGGGGCGGTTTCCCAGTTTTTCAGAAGAAAATGATGCAGTGGAGCATGCGAATTACTGCGTATTCTGAAAGATTGTTGCAGGGTTTAAATGATTTGGATTGGCCACAACCGTTGAAAGATTCTCAGGAATACTGGATTGGGAAATCTCAGGGAGCGCAGGTAACTTTCGAAGTTGAAGATTCTGCAGAAAAAATCTCCGTTTTTACCACACGTCCCGACACTATTTTTGGAGCCACTTTTATGGTTTTGGCTCCAGAAAATCCTTTGGTTAAAAATTTCACGATAGAAGGTCAAAAAGAAGAAGTTGAAAATTATATTGAACAAACTTCCAAGAAAACAGAGAGAGACCGCATGTCAGATGTGAAAAATGTGAGTGGCGCTTTCACGGGAGCTTTTGCTTTGAATCCATTTACCAATCAGAAGATGCCGGTTTATATTTCGGATTATGTGTTGATGGGGTACGGAACTGGCGCTGTCATGGCGGTTCCTGCACATGATGATCGGGATCATCGTTTCGCAAAGAAATTCTGTTTGTCGATTATTAATGTTATTGAAAACAAAAATGACATTCAGGAAGAGTCTTTTGATTCGAAAGATTCTGTTTGTGTAAATTCAGAATTATTGAATGGTTTGAAATACGAAGAGGCCAAATCATTAATAATCGCTGAAATTGAGAAAAAGAAAATTGGACACGGAACAACCAATTATAGACAACGGGATGCCATTTTTTCCCGCCAAAGATATTGGGGAGAACCAGTTCCTGTTTATTACAAAGAAGGAATGCCGTACACTTTGCCGGTTTCAGTATTGCCGTTGGAACTTCCTGAAGTTGAAAAATATTTACCAACCGAAGATGGCGATCCACCTTTAGGAAATGCTAAAAATTTCGCTTGGGACGAAATGAATGAAAAAATTGTTTCAACCGATTTAATTGATGACATAAACATTTTCCCGATTGAACTTTCTACAATGCCTGGTTGGGCGGGAAGTTCTTGGTATTTCCTCAGATATATGGATCCTAAAAATGATGGAAGTTTCTGTGCAAAAGAAATCTCCGATTATTGGGGTCAAGTCGATTTATACATTGGTGGAAGCGAACACGCAACAGGACATTTATTGTATTCCCGTTTTTGGAATATGTTTTTGAAAGACCGTGGATATATCAACCACGATGAACCATTTAAGAAACTCATCAATCAGGGAATGATTTTGGGGATGAGTGCATTTGTCTTAAGAATTGATGGAACGAATCAATATGTTTCTAAAGGTTTAGCGAAAGATAATAAGGTTCAAAAAATCCACGTTGACGTTTCTTTATTAAAAGGCGGAACTGATGAACTCGATATAGAAAAATTTAAAAACTGGCGTGCAGAATATGAAAATGCAGAATTGATCCTAGAAGAAGGAAAGTTCATCACCGAACGCGAAGTTGAAAAAATGTCGAAATCCAAATACAACGTTGTTAATCCCGATGATATTTGCGAGGAATATGGAGCTGATTGTTTGCGTTTGTATGAAATGTTTTTGGGACCTTTGGAACAATCAAAACCTTGGAATACGCAAGGTTTAAGTGGCGTTTACGGATTTTTGAAAAAGTTTTTTAATCTTTATCACAATGAAGAACGTTTTGAAATTTCTGAAGAGGAACCTACAAAGGCCGAGTACAAAATCCTGCACACTTTAATTAAAAAAGTAGTTGCAGATATTGCGAATTTCTCTTTCAATACTTCGGTTTCATCCTTCATGATTGCGGTCAACGAATTTCAGAAACTGAAAACCAACAAAAGGGAAATTTTAGAAGCTTTGGCGATTGTTGTTTCTCCTTATGCACCGCACATTTGCGAAGAATTATGGCGCAATTTGGGTCACACTAATTCCATTGAGTTTGAAAAATTCCCGGAATTTGAAGAAAAATATTTAATAGAAGATGAGTTTCATTATCCGGTTAGTTTTAATGGGAAAATGAAATTTAAATTAGTGCTTCCTTCAGATTTAACAGCTTCGGAGATTGAGGAAATCGCTTTAAAAGAAGATCGTGTAATCGATCAGCTTGCAGGAAATAATCCTAAAAAAATCATCATAGTGCCGAAAAAAATCATTAATATTGTTTTTTAAAATAAATACGACGAAATATTTTCTTGCAATTAATCGTAAAATTTGGTCTATTAAACTTGCGAATTTTTAAAGGTATTTTTGAAATTCAAAATTATAACCAAAATTCAATACATATTTTGCAAATTATGCAATGTTAATGAATCTTAACATGAAAAAAAATAACTGTAATAGTTTTGAAAGACTTGCATGATTAAATATTTTGACTTTATTTTACAACTCGAAAATTAAAAAAAATAACAATTATAATTTAGTTAAGTATGGAAATGAATGTTTCAAACAACGAGGAGCAAGTGATTGCTAAAAAAGTAGGAGGATTAAATCCTGCGTTAATAATTCCTATTCTAATTTTAATAGGTGTTGCAATTTATTTATTTGTATTAGGGAATCCAGGTAATTTTAAAGCCGACCCAAGGTTAAACGGTCTTTCATCTGTAGCATTCTCAGATTTAGAATCTAAAGAACTTCATCCAGGAGATGGATTTATGGGGATTATTTATATGGGTGGACCAATCGTACCAATTCTTATTTCATTTATGATTATTGTAATCGTATTTTCTATTGAAAGAGCTTTAGCACTTAAAAAAGCAGCTGGAAAAGGAAATGTTGATAGTTTTGTTTTAAATGTAAGAAGATTATTAAATCAGAATAAAGTTGACGAAGCTATCGAAGAATGTGATAAACAAGAAGGTTCTGTAGGAAATGTAGTAAGAGAAGGTTTAACAACCTACAAAGCTTTGGCACATGATTCTGCGATGAATAAAGAACAGAAAATGGTTGCTCTTAACAAATCAATCGAAGAAGCTACAACTTTAGAGATGCCAATGCTAGAGAAAAACATGATGATTCTTTCTACTCTAGGTACTGTTGCTACTTTGGTTGCACTACTTGGAACTGTAATCGGGATGATCAAGGCGTTTAGCGCATTAGGTTCAGGAGGAGGAACTCCAGATTCTGCGGCACTTTCTATTGGTATTTCTGAGGCATTGATTAATACTGCTTTAGGTATTGGTACGTCTGCTGTTGCAATTATTCTTTACAACTATTTTACTTCTAAAATTGACGGATTAACGTTCAAAATCGACGAAATCGCAATGTCAATTCAGCAGTCTTTCGCAGAATTCCACTAAGAATTCTCGACCGATTGGAGATCTTTAATATGACAACGATCTCAAAAAACAGAAATTTAATAAAAAATAATTTACAATGGCGAGAGTCAAACCAAAAAGACATAATATAAGGGTAGATATGACGGCCATGACCGATGTATCGTTTCTACTTCTTACATTCTTTATCCTCACGGCTCAGTTTGCAAAACCTGACATCGAGACGATAAACACGCCATCTTCTATATCTCAAAAGCTTCTTCCGGATGCAAGTTTGATGACAATTTTGAGTACAACAGACGGAAGATTCTACTTTACGCCTGTTGAAAACGGAACCGAAAGAATCGCTCTGTTAGATAAAATGGGAGAGAAGTATGGTATGACATTTACTGACAAAGAAAAAGTAGCTTTTGCTAATTCAAAATCAGTAGGAGTTCCAATGAATCAATTAAAAGGCTATTTAAATCTTTCAGAGGAAGATCGGAAAGCATTTAAAAGCAAAACGGGAATTCCAATGGACAGTACAAATAAACAATTGATCGATTGGGTACAACAAAGTTTAACCGTAAACCCTGATTACAAATTAGCAATCAAAGGGGATGTTGAAACGAAGTATCCAAAAGTGAAATCTTTATTTGAAGGATTAAGAGACATTGATTTCTTGAAATTCTGGTTAATAACAAGTCAAGAAGTGGCGCAATAATTAAGAAATGGCAGAAGTACAAGTAAAAGACAACGGCGGGAAAGGCGGAAAGGTACGCTCGAAAAAAGCGGTACCTCACGTAGATTTAACTCCCATGGTGGATTTGGCGTTCCTTTTGATCACATTCTTTATGTTGGTTACGACTTTCAACAAACCGAATGTGATGGATTTAGGTCTTCCGGCAAAACCGAAGGATCCTACACAAAAACCTCCACCAACAGAAATTGATTTATCAAATTCAATTTCATTAATCATTGGAAAAGACAACAGAATTTTTTATCACCAGTTAGATGCTGCAGGTCTTAATGACCAAACGCTTCAGGAAACAACTTTTGATAGACAAGGAATTACAAAAGTAATTGAGCAAGCAAAATCTAAAGCTAAGGATCAAACCAAATTTACGGTGATCATAAAGCCAACAGACGATGCAGTATATAAAAATTTCGTAGATATGTTAGATCAAATGGCTATCACCAAGAATGAAGTATACGGTATTACCGATATTAAGTCTTGGGAGAAGTTAGTTTACGAAAGAAAATTAGGTGGATCAGCAGCAACTCCAGCGGCACCTACCAAATAACTTTTAATATTTAAAAGAAAGAATAATGGCAGATGAAAACGCTTACGAAGGAACTCCCACGTTGGATGAAATCGTATTTGAAAATAGAAATAAAGCTTATGGTGCATTTGATCTAAGAACGCATTATCGGTCTATACTTACTAAAGCATTCATTCTTGGTACAATTTTATTTGTGGTTGTTGTATTAACACCATTTGTAATTATGAAAATCAAGGAGATGAACGCCGCAGATAAAACTGAGGTAAATGCTAAGTTAATTGATATCCTCCCAGAAGAAAAAGTTATCGAGCAACCTAAAGACGAACCACCTCCACCGCCGCCACCACCAAAAGAAGAGCCAAAGCAAGAAGTGATTCAAAATGTGGTTCCCGAACCAGTGAAGGCGCCGAAAGTAGAAACTCCACCGCCGCCAATTTCAAAGCAGCTTGAAACGACTACAGGTTTAAATAATCAAGAAGGTGTTAAAACCCCTGCTTATACACCACCACCGCCACCTCCAGGTCCAGGTAAATCTACAACAGTAGAGGTGAAGCCGCAAGTTTCTGAAACTCAGATTTATACCGAAGTTGAGCAATTAGCTGAATTTCCTGGTGGTATTAACTCATTCAGAAGTAAAGTGAATGGTAGTTTTGATACCTCTGTAATGGATAGCGATGCTGGAACAGTGAAAACTGAGGTGATTTTCGTAGTTGAAAAAGACGGAAGTATTACCGACGTTAAAGCGAACGGAGCTAATAAAGATTTTAACGCGGAAGCAGTAAGAACCGTAAAATCGATTAAGAATAAATGGGCTCCTGCAAAAATTAACGGTCAATCTGTTCGATACAGATTTAGAATGCCGCTTACAATGCAGTTTGAGTAACAAAAACTATTTATTATAAACAAAAGAGAAGCGAAAGCTTCTCTTTTTTTAATTTTTTGTATTTTTGCTTTTATGATGTTTAATTGGTTGTCTTTAATTACTGGATTTTTTTATATAGTTTTAGGAATCGTAGTGATAATCTATAAATTTTTTGTAATTTTTTTAGAAGAGAATATTGCTTATACTTTAGGCAGTTTGCTTATCCTTTATGGGATTTTTAGAATTGGCAGAGCTATTTACAAAATTAGACAGAGTAAAAATGAATTATAAACAACTGTTTTTTTTAATATGTTTTTTTGCATTAATGATTACATGTAAAAAATCAGACCGAATTCCTGATGATCCTCATCAGGGAACCATCACGATTTCTGCCGATGAGTCTTTCAGAAGTGTTTCTGAAGCACTAACGGAAAGATATATGGCATTAAATCCGAAAACTAAAATTAATTTGGTCATTAAGAAAGAAGATCTTGGTTTTTTGGATTTGTTAGAGAATAAGGTGCGTGTGATTGTAATGTCCCGTGAACTAACCAACGAAGAGAAAGAAGCATACAAATTAAAGATCGACATGAAAATGGAGCCAGCAAAATTTGCTGCCGATGCGGTAGTTTTTGTGGTACCCAAAAATTCAACCAGAGAAAGCATTACTGTGGAAGAACTTAGTAATGAATTGAATTCAGACCAAAAGAATATAATATTTGATGCCACCAATTCTAGTAATTTAAATTTTGTTGCTCAAAAATTAGGTACCATTCCAAACAAACTGAAATTTTCAATCATCAACGGAAATAAAAATGTAGTTAAAGAAATTGGACAATATCCTAATAAAATTGGAGCAATAAGCTTAAATACGCTTAGCCGACCATACGATAAAGAGTCCGAGCAATTAAGAAATACAATTAAAATTCTTCCCGTCATTTCAAAAGGTAAAACCTTTGAACCTAATATGAAAAATATCAAAGCAATGACCTATCCTTTTACCAGAGTCTTATATTTTATTACTAATGAGGCGTACTATGGACTTGGAAATGGTTTTATTCGTTTTTCTTGTCAACAGATTGGCCAAATTGTAGTTGAAAAAGAAGGATTGCAACCTTATACCATATTTAACAGAGAGGTTCAAATGCGTTAAAATTTTATTAAGAAAGTTCCAATTATTACCAGTAGTAGGATTTTGGTATAGAAATTGGGTGGAAGAATATTACTTAACATTAAACAAATAAAAATGAAAAATATAATGAATTTATCAAAGAAAGCTGCACTTGGGGTTGCAGCAGTGTTCTTTTCTAATTTTGCTGTCGCGCAGACACTACAAGATGGCATTGCTAACGCAGATAGCCACAAGTACGCAAAAGCAAAAGAGGTTTTTACAGAAATGATTGCGAAAGCACCCACAGCTGAAAATTATTTTTATCTAGGAAACGCATATTTAACTCAATTTGAGCCAAATTTTGAAATGGCTCAG
Source organism: Kaistella chaponensis (assembly GCF_900156725.1). Lineage (GTDB taxonomy): Bacteria > Bacteroidota > Bacteroidia > Flavobacteriales > Weeksellaceae > Kaistella > Kaistella chaponensis. The sequence goes on from NZ_FTOI01000008.1 coordinate 167,513, forward strand.
GAGAATTTTAATAAAGGTTTAGCTGCAGATAAGAAAAGCTATTTGAATAAATTAGGACTTGCTTCGGTGAAGCTGGGAAAAGGTGATAAATCTGCGATCAGCGAAATTGGTCAGATCGTAAAAGATTCACGCGATAAAGATGCTGAAGTTCTTTATAGAGCTGCGCAAGCTTTAACAATTTTTGGAGGCCCACAGAATGCAGACGTTGCAATAGATTATTTGAACAGAGCGGTTGACAAATCTCAAAAAGGTGGAACTCCTGCGTATTATTACTACACTTTAGGTGATGCTTATCGTTTAAAATTAACAAACAGCCCACAAGTTGCAGGATCAGCAATGACTGCTTATGATAAAGCATTACCTGTGGCGAAAAACAAAGCATCGGTTTATACCAGAATTGGAACACTGTGGATGCAAGCACAACAATGGCAAAAAGCGAAAGAAAGTATCGACCGTGCGATTGTAGCTGACCCATCGTATGCTCCAGCGTATAAAGCGAAAGCAGCTTACGATATTAAATATCAGCAAAATGCTTTAGCAACACAAGATTTAATGAATTATGCGCAGTATGCCGACGAAGATCCCGATACTCAGCTAGAAATTTCCAAGTTATTCTTTACCAATGAAGATTATGCAAATTCAAAACTTTATTTGGATAAAGTATTCGACAAGGTTAAAGATCCTATAAAGTTTAAATTGAGAGCATATCTTTTATATGCTGACGCAGATTATGCAGGAGCAAAGAATAGTTTGGAGCAATTCATGTCTCAAGCAGGACCCACTAGAGTTCAGGCAGGAGATCAAGGTTTGTTAGGTCTTATTTCAGCTGGTGTTGCAGAAAAGGAAACTGATGCAACAAAAAAAGCGGCATTGATGCAAGATGCACAACAAAAGATTGCTATTGCAAAAGCAGCTAAAGATGATACTCTAAATTGGGATGAGGAATTGATTAAAATTAAGAGTGGTGGTGGTATCAATCAGGCTGTTGTAGATCAAGGAGTAACCAGCCCTGAAATTCAGGCGCTTAAGAAAGCTGTTGCCGATAATCCTCAAGATACAGACGCATTATATAAGTTAGGAAACGCTTATCAGGAAGCTAAAAATTGGAATGGCGCAATTTTAACTTGGCAAAAAATGAGCGGTTTGCTTCCGGATTGGGCGCCTGCTTATTACAGTTTAGGCTATGCTTATCAACAAGCTGGAAATAACGAACTTGCAATGATGAGCTACGAAAAATATATTTCCAAGGTAAAACCTGAAGAACTGGAGGCTAACAAAAAGACTTTATCTTATGCCTACTTTGCAATTGCATATTTGGTTAAAGGAAAAGAGGTTGTGAAAGCGAAGGAATATGTTGCCAAATCTGTACAATTAGATCCAACATATCAAGATGCTGTAAAATTGAATGCGGAGTTGAATAAATAATCACGCAAGAATATTAATATCTGAATCCCATTCGCAAGAATGGGATTTTTTGTTTAATACGACGATTCTTGTTCAGTTTAATGAACTGGGCGGTACTTCTGGTATTTATTAAATCTACTTTCCACGTTAAAACTGGTTCCACCTATATTAGTAATCTAATTATTTTCGATTAAATAGTATTAACAAATTGTATTGATTCTTGTCGATGGCAACGTTTCAAGGTTCTAATAGAAGTCGAATTGAAACCTTTCACGGTCGTTGGGAACCATTGCCATTTATCTCTACAACTCAAAATCCATTTACTTCATAGTCCTTAATGATAGTTTTTGCGCATTAATTGATGGGAAGAATGAAAAAGTGGATAACTTTTATGTTGTGTATAGGATTATGGGCCAGTATTTTATGTTTTAAGTATTGGAAATATTGGTAAAATATGGTTAAAAATTTGCGAGATGTTGATATAGTTTTTACATTTGCACCACTCAAAAAAAGAGTAGCGAA
>NZ_FTOI01000007.1 GCF_900156725.1 Kaistella chaponensis
GCCTAAAGAGGACAACTTTTCCTTTTTTCAAACGCATATCGAATTTTAATGAAAATAAAAATCCGCATCACTTTTTGTTGTGAGACGCATTCTTTGAAGGATTATCTTTTTAATTCAAAAAGACCTCATATTTCTGCATTTGGTGAATGATTTCTAAGAGATTTCCATTGATATCTACTTTTGCTTTCATAGAAATCAACTCCATTGTTGACTGATCTTCAGGGTTTTTCACGTAGAAATGAAGTTGTTGTTCCCCATTGGTTTCAATAAAATTGGTTTTAAAAAACTCGATGTCATCCCGCCGTAAATCATTTAAATCTATTACAATCGTCATTTTTTTGGCGAATTTTTCGAAAGCATCTTTCAAATCAATTGCTTCAGTTACATTTACGAAAACTCTTCCGTCATTTGCTTGAGTGAATTTCACTTTGAAAATGATAAACCGCTGCACATCAATTTTATCGCGAAGTCTCATATAATCCCGATCACCGAGTCGGAAACCATAACTTCCGCTGTAATCTTCCAAGGTTAAAAAGGCTATTTTTTCCCCACTATTTTTTCCATCTTTTACGGTATATTCGGTAACCAAACCAGCCACCATGTATTCCGGAGTATTATTTTTTAAAGCCTGTTTTTCTTTCCAACTCAATTTATCGTTGTTGAATAATTCAGGTTGTTGATTGGCAAAGACGGTATTTTTAAAATTTTCAATTTCATCTAAATTCAGGAAATTGTACATTCCTTTCGGTTCTGCTTTTTTCCCGGAATCTTCAATGATTTCGCTATCTTCACCCTCAGAAATTTCCGAAGGAATATCAACCAAATCTTCATCCACATCTGAAATATCGTCTACAACATCGTGGGGAACAATAATTTTTTCGAGTTCAATTTCTTCCTCTTTTTTGCCTTCAAGAATTTCTTTTTTACTCAAAGCTCCTTGAATAAACTGAAACTGGAATTTATATTCATCTAAAGGATGCGCCGAAAGGTAAAAGCCAATAATTTCCTTTTCCTTATTGAGTTTTTGCATATTCTGCCATTCTGGAGCGGGATTTATTTTGGGTTGTTCAATTTTTACTTCATCGGCAAAATCGGCAAACAAAGAGTTTTCAATTTCATTGATATTATCCTGGAAACTCTGCCCATATCGCAAAAGTCTTTCCAAATTGGTTTTACCAGAATTATCGATATCAAAATATTGTGCACGATGATAGTGGTCAACTTCATCAAAAGCTCCTGCAATAACCAAACTTTCCGCTACCCTTTTGTTCATCTGTGAAGACGGAATTTTCTCAAAAAAGTCATAGATGTTTTTGTAGCGTTCCTCTTTTCTTGCGGCGACAATGGCTTCACTTGGACCTTCACCAATTCCTTTGATCGCGCCTAGACCAAAACGAATTTGCCCTTTTTCATTTACCGCAAAAGCATATTGAGACTCATTCACATCGGGACCTAAAACATCAACGCCAATACTTTTGCAATCCTCCATAAACAGAGTAATTTGCTTGGTATTATTAATGTTGTTCGACATGACACTTGCCATATATTCAGCCGGATAATTCGCTTTTAAATAAGCAGTTTGATACGCAATTAATGCATAACAAGTGGAGTGAGATTTGTTGAAAGCATATTCTGCAAACGCTTCCCAGTCTTTCCAAATTTTATTGAGTTTGGTTTCGTCGAGTTCATTGAGTTTTCCGCCTTCCAAAAATTTTGGATACATTTTATCCAATGTTGGCCGGTCTTTTTTACCCATCGCTTTCCGCAAAGTATCGGCTTCACCTTTGGTAAAGTTGGCGAGTTTTTGCGATAAAAGCATTACCTGTTCTTGGTAAACGGTGATTCCGTAGGTTTCTTCTAAATATTCTTTTGTTTCTTCTAAATCATAAACCGTTTCTTCTAAACCATTTTTTCTATTAATGAAATTTGGAATATATTTTATTGGTCCAGGTCGGTAAAGCGCGTTCATTGCAATTAAATCTGCGAATTTCGTGGGTTTCAGTTCGCGCATATATTTCTGCATTCCGGGACTTTCATATTGAAAAATACCGACTGTTCTACCCTCTTTAAATAACTGATATGTTTTCGCATCATCCAACGGAATCTGATCAGGATCAATTTCGATTCCATGTTTTTGTTTGATGAGTTTGATAGCGTGTTTGATGATGGTTAAAGTCCTTAAACCTAAGAAATCCATCTTCAATAAACCTGCACTTTCCGCCACAGAATTGTCGAATTGAGACACCAAAATATCTGCATCTTTCGCCGCAATCGTTATTGGAACAAGATTCGAAATATCTTCCGGCGTGATGATCACTCCACAAGCATGAATACCCGTATTTCGAATACAGCCCTCCATTTTTTGAGCCGCAGAAAGTACATTATAACGTTCATCTTGCGGATTTGCCAGAATATCTTTCATTTCCTGCGCGAGAACTTTATCTTCGGGCGCGAGTTTTTCAAATTTGGCAAAGGCTTTTGCAATGTTCATTCCCGGTGTTGAAGGAATTAATTTCGCAATATTATTGGTCTCGAAAATGGGAACATCTAAAACCCTTCCAGCATCTTTTATGGCCGATTTTCCTCCTAAAACCGAGTAGGTAATAATTTGGGCAACGTTGGCTTTACCGTATTTTTCAACCACCCATTTGATAATTTTATCACGACCTTCATCATCAAAATCAATATCAATATCGGGCATTGAAATCCTTTCTGGATTCAGGAACCGTTCAAATAGCAAATCATATTTAATGGGATCCACATTGGTAATTCCTGTACAATATGCAACCGCAGAACCTGCCGCAGAACCACGACCTGGACCAACCCAAACTCCCATATTTCTCGCTTCGGCACAAAAATCCTGAACGATCAAAAAGTATCCTGGATAACCTGTATTTGCAATAACTGCCAATTCGAAATCGAGACGATCCTTGATTTCATCGGTTATTTCGGGATATTTTTTGGCAGCACCTTCGTAAGTTAAAAATCTTAAATAGGCATTTTCTCCCCTTTTTCCACCATCCAATTGATCTTCCTCGCTCAAAAATTCTTCTGGAATTCCAAATTCTGGCAATAAAACATCGCGCTTTAAAGTGTAAGGTTCAAACTTGGCTAAAAATTCAGTGTAAGCTTCAAAAGCATCAGGAAATTGGCGAAAAGTTTGTTTGAGCTCGTCTTCATTTTTAATGTAAAATTCGTGCGTTGGTAAACCTCTTCTTTTTCCAAAACCCTTTCCAACAGGAGAAGATAATTTTTCCCCGTCTTTGATGCAGTATAAAATATCCTGAATATGGGCATCAGATTTTTCGGTGTAAAAGGTTTCATTCTGCGCTAAAATTTTCGTTTCATATTTCTCGGCAAATTCCAGCAAAACATCATTTAAATGTTCTTCTTCTTCCACCTCATGATTTTGAATCTGAACATAGAAATCATCTTGAAAACTTTCTTTCCACCACTTGAAAACCTCTTCTCCTTTCTGTTCTCCAAATTCTAAAATCGTACTCGGAATATCGCCTAAAGTTCCTGCTGTTAAAGCAATAAGATCTTCTTTGTATTCAGAAATCATCTCTTTTGAAATCCTTGGAACTCCGAAGTAAAAACCGTTCACATAACCGATACTCGATAATTTCGTGAGGTTTTTATACCCTTTCATATTTTTTGCGAGCAAAACAATGTGCGTTCTGCGATCGGGATCATCTTTGGTAAACTGCTTTTTTTCGGGACGGTCAGAAATGTAAAATTCGCACCCGATGATTGGAATTAATTCTTTTTTTCGAGGTTCTATTTCCTCAAATTCAGTTCCTTCATCTTCGGCTTTTTGTTTTTTATCTAGAAATTCTTGGTATTTTTTTTTGATGTTTCCATTGGCTTTTTCAACCTCAGAAACGAATTTAAATGCTCCCATCATATTTCCCAAATCAACTAAACCAACTGCCGAAAAATTGTTTTCCAGGGCTTTATTGATGAGTTCTTGTATATTAGAAGAGGCTTGAAGCGAGGAATAAATGCTGTGATTGTGAAAATTAAAATAGTCGCCAATTTCAATTTCATCAGTATCACCAAAATCGACTTTCTTTTTCTTTTTCGAACCTGCAACCTGTCGTCGGATAATAATCCCGAATGGTTGAATTGGAGTGGAATGCTGTGCAATAAAATCCTTTAATTCTGCCTCAGAAATCTTTAATTTATCTGCCGGAATAATCCCAATCCGCATCATTTCAAAGAAAACCTGTGCCGTTGCATTTACATCGGCTGCAGCGTTATGAGCTTCATCGAATTTTTCATCATACAGTTTTTCATAAAGTTCGGTCAGTTTCGGAGATTTAAACCTGCCGTTTCTTCCACCACCCAATTGGCAATAGTTGGTTCCTAATTCCATGGTGTCTGCGGAAGGTATTTTCTCTAAAGAATTTTCAATTTCTTTTCGGAAAAATTCTGCGCCTACAATCTTGTAATCAAAGTCGATATTGTGACCGGCGACTACTTCAGCTTTCTTCAAAACTTCTTTAAACTCTTCTAAAACTTCCTGAAGATTTCTCCCTTCTTCATTGGCCATTTTTGTAGAAATACCATGAATTCTACTCGCATTAAAAGGAATATCAAAACCTTCGGGTTTGATGATATAATCTTGATTTTCGAGCAATGTTCCATCTTGAGCATGAAGTTGCCACGCAATCTGAACCATTCTTGGCCAATTGTCTGAATCAGAGAGCGGTGCATTATAATTTTTGGGTAAACCTGTGGTTTCAGTATCGAAGATTAAATACATTTATGTTTTATAATTTGGACAAAAAAATAGAAGAATTTTGGTAAAATTAGGCTAAAATTTCTTTAAATAAAAGTTGGGATTTTCAAAATTGATATAATCATGATTTCTCTTTTTAAAATTATCTTTTTATTGCATCTCTTTTTTTAATGCTTTCGTTTAAAAATAAGGGAATCAATACAATTAATAAAATTGGGTTTTTAAAGGATGGACTTTATGATAAAATATACAAATACAACTAATAACTCATAATATGATAGAAAATTAATATTAAAGTTCATTAAAATTTAACAAATGTATAGATTGTCTGAATTTATAATTTTGTAATTTTACAAAAATCCTATTATCATGAAAAAACAAATTTTACTTTCGATTTTTGGCGCAACGATGTTAAGCGCTACAATGAATGCACAAGGTCAAGATCCATTTCTTGGACAGATTGCTTTTGTTGGTTTTAATTTTGCTCCCGTCGGATGGGCGGAATGCAATGGCCAATTATTACCTATCGCACAGAATACTGCATTATTTTCCTTATTAGGAACACAATATGGCGGAAATGGAACAACAAATTTTGCTTTACCCGATATGCGTGGTCGCGTGGTCGTTCATTCCGGACAAGGACCTCAATTGTCAATTTATAATCAGGGACAAACTGGAGGAGTTGAATCAGTTACTCTTACACAAGGAGAAATGCCTACTCATACTCACCTCGTTAATGCAGTCACTGTTGAAGGAAATGATGCATCACCAACCGGAAATTTACCTGCAAACACTAAAACTCTTGACAAAGAATATTCCAATGCTGTTGCGAATACAACAATGAAAAGCACCATGCTCAATCCGACGGGCGGAAGTTTGCCGCACGAAAACAGACCGCCTTATTTGGCACTTAAATGTATTATTGCACTCCAAGGAATTTATCCCTCAAGACCTTAATTTATGAAAAAATTAATTTTATTTTCAATGTTTTGTTTGGGGAATATTTCATTCGCACAAACAATAGATTTTAAAGGCTGTATTCCCTTGTTTGACAATCAAACCTACACCTTTAATAAGACTGGAACCGATTCTTTCGGTAAAAACATTTACATTACAACACCCGTGGATGGTAATCAACCATGCGGCGGTTTGGGTACTTGTGAATTTAAATTACAGTGGAACAATACCTTATCGAGATGGGAGTATTTAGCAGACCAAGGAAATGGCGATTTTGTAAATCCATTCCTAATCTATTACAGCTCAACAGCAAATAGCGCTGGAAATAATCCACCCAATATTGCCATCGGTACCTGGAAAGAAAACACGGCAGTAACTTCAGGTGAATGTGGTGGAAATTTAACGGACACGAATGCAACCATGACGGGAGATGTACGCACTACTGTTCTCGCTGTAAATGAATTTGATCAAACGAAAATTACCATCTATCCAAATCCAGCTACAGAATACATCAGTATTACGGGTCTTGATAACATAAAAAGTATAAAAATAATTTCTACTGATGGGAAAATAATCTCAACCATTACTAATAAAGGAGAAATTAATATCTCAAAACTTGTACCGGGTGTTTATTTTGTGGAGATTCAAACCGACCGTTCTACAATCGATCGGATTAAATTCATCAAAAAATAAATAAAAAAATACGATTCAAACTCCTGTCTAAAAACAGGAGTTTTTTTTTATTTAAAAAGTAGATAAGTATTATTTTTAAAATTGAATCTCTTTTTTTTCGAATTCCATTAAAATTTTTATCTTTGGTTAATATGGAAATTGATTCAAAACAAAAGGTTTCGCAGGAGATTTTACTCAAAGCATTTAATCACATGATGGTTGCAAAAGCAACTGCAGATGTGTACGAAGAAAACAGAAACATCTGCAAATACGTTCACTCTACTTCTCGCGGTCACGAAGCAATTCAGCTTGCAACTGCTTATCAATTAACGAAGGAAGACTGGGTTTCACCTTATTATCGGGATGAAAGTATGTTGCTCGGAATGGGTTTCGAACCGTATCAATTAATGCTTCAGTTATTAGCAAAAGCGGAAGATCCATTTTCAGGTGGCCGTTCCTATTATTCACATCCATCCAGTAGAGCAGAAAATTTACCGAAAATAATTCACCAAAGTTCCGCTACCGGAATGCAGGCAATTCCCACAACCGGAGTTGCACAGGGAATTAAATATATTCAGGAATTTAATTTACAAGAATTTGAAAAAAATCCTGTAGTTGTGTGCAGTTTTGGGGATAATTCTATTACAGAAGGTGAAGTTTCCGAAGCATTTCAATTCGCAGCACTTCATCAATTGCCGATTATTTTTCTGGTTCAGGATAATGAATGGGGAATTTCGGTAACAAAAGAAGAAGCCAGAACTTCCGATGCCTATGATTTCGCGGCCGGATTTGTCGGTTTAAACAGAATGAAAGTAGATGGAACCGATTTCGAAGCCAGTTTTTTAGCCATGGAAGAAGCTGTGAATTTTGTTCGGGAAGAAAGAAAGCCGATTTTGGTTTGTGCAAGTACAGTGTTAATCGGGCATCATACTTCCGGCGTTCGTCGTGAATTTTATCGCGATGAAGAAGATCTGGGAAAACACCGCCAAAAAGATCCGGGGAATATTTTAAGAAAAAAATTGCTGGAAGACGGAGTTGATGAAGAACTTTTAAAACAAATAGAAAAAAAAGCACGGCTTCAAGTGGAATCCGACTTTCAAAAAGCCATTGAAGCGGAAGATCCAAAACCAGAAACCGTAGAAAATCACGTCTTCGCTCCTACTTCGATTACGGAAGAAGTTGGAGAAAGAGAAGGAAAAAATCCGGAAAAAATTGTAATGGTCGATGCAGCCATTCACGCTATTCAGGAAATCATGTGGAAACATCCTGAAGCATTGCTTTATGGACAGGATGTGGGTGAAAGAATCGGCGGCGTTTTTCGGGAAACGGTGACTTTAGGTAAAAAATTCGGGAATAAGAGAGTTTTTAACACGCCAATTCAGGAAGCATATATTATAGGAAGTACCGTTGGAATGAGTGCCGTTGGATTAAAACCAATTGTGGAAGTTCAGTTCGCAGATTATATTTATCCCGGAATCAATCAGTTGATCACGGAAGTTTCAAAATCAAATTATTTGAGCAACGGAAAATTTCCGGTGAGCAATATTATTCGCGTTCCAATCGGCGCTTACGGCGGAGGTGGACCGTATCATAGTGGTAGTGTAGAAAGCATTTTGGCGAATATTAAAGGAATAAAAATCGCTTATCCAAGTAATGCAGCAGATTTTAAAGGATTGTTAAAAGCCGCATATTATGATCCAAATCCTGTAATAATGCTGGAACATAAAGGTTTATATTGGAGTAAAGTTCCCGGAACAGAAGAGGCAAAAACCATCGAACCTGACGAAAATTATATTTTACCTTTCGGAAAAGGAAATTTAATTATTGAAGCCGATAAAACTGAAACTGAAAAAGGCAGAACAATGCTCATCATAACCTATGGAATGGGTATTTATTGGGCAAAAGAAGCCGCCAAAAATTTCGCAGGAAGAGTTGAAATTATCGATTTGCGAACCTTAATTCCTTTAGATGAAAATTTGGTTTACGAGCGGACTAAAATTCATGGAAAATGTTTGGTTCTCACGGAAGAACAAATTCAAAACTCCTTTGCAGAAGCTTTAGCACAAAGAATATCTAAAAACTGTTTCCGGTATTTAGATGCACCGGTTGAAGCAATGGGTTCATTAAACCTTCCTGCAGTTCCGATTAATTTAATTTTAGAAAAAGAAATGTTGCCGAATGCGGAAAAACTTTCTTTAAAAATTGGGGAAATGTTGACTCAGTAATATTGACATCAATCTTAAAATCAGAAAGTCACAAAAGAGTTCATTATTGAAAACTTTTGTGACTTTGTAGTTCAATCTAAACCCAACAAAAAGCTTACGCAATAATACAAAGTCAAACTGCTGCACCAAACAATATCATCTCTTTTCTATTTATTTTTAAATTTTAAAAAAATAAATTTATCCAAAATTTTTCTTGGAATGGCGATTTTATTGGGCGTACAATTCTGGCTATCCATTACAATTTTTTTTAAAGTAGATTATTATACAAAGAAATTTTTGGCAAAAAAGAGGATTTCAATTATTCTCTAGATTACAATTTTCCTTAGTTTAAGAAAGGAATTTATTTAAAATCAAATAGATAAATTTTCCCCATGTTGAGATAAATCCAAACCTATTTTTTCAGAATCTTCAGAAACACGCAGCGGAATTATAAAATCGGTTATTTTATACAGTAAAATCGCTCCAAAAAAAGTAAATAATGAAACTAAAATAAGTGCAGTCATATGATGTAAAAACACACTAAAACCTCCATGTAGTAAACTTGCATTCTTACCGTGTGCTAAAATTGCAGTCAAAATCATACCCATAATTCCACCAACTCCGTGACAGGCAAAAACATCTAAAGTATCATCAATTTTTTTAAGTTTTTTCCAATTCATTATTAAATTAGAAACCACAGCAGAAATAAATCCCACAAAAATACTTTCAGAAATACTTATAAAACCAGCAGCTGGAGTAATGGCGACCAAACCTACGACTGCACCAATACAAGCTCCCATTGCAGAAACTTTTCTTCCATTAATTCTATCAAAAAATATCCAAGTAATCATTGCCGCGCCTGAAGCAATTGTTGTTGTTCCAAAAGCCATCGCGGCAGTTGAATTTGCAGCCAAAGCGGACCCTGCATTGAAACCAAACCAACCGAACCACAACATTCCTGTTCCCAAAATCACAAACGGAATATTAGATGGTTGATGATCCAGGTTTTTTCTTTTTCCTAAAAATAAAGCTCCAGCAAGCGCCGCAAAACCTGCACTCATGTGAACAACGGTTCCGCCAGCAAAATCTTTAATACCGAAATATTTATTAAGCAATCCATCGGGATACCAAATCATGTGACAAAGTGGACAGTAAATAAAGAGACTGAATAAAACCATAAAAACCAAATAAGAAATAAACCGAACTCTTTCTGCAAATGATCCTGTAATTAAAGCGGGCGTGATCACCGCAAATTTCATCTGAAAAAGCGCAAATAAAATAAAGGGAATTGTGGGAGCCAAGTCTTTGTGAGGAAGGCTTCCAACTTTATTGAAAAATGGATAAGAAAATGGATTTCCAAAAATTCCATAATGAATTCCATTGATCTTGAAACCTAAAGATTCTCCAAATGATAAACTAAAACCAATAACTACCCAGAAAATAGAAATGACTCCCAAAGCAATGAAACTCTGCAACATGGTAGAAATCACATTTTTTTGTCGAACCATTCCTCCATAAAAAAAAGAAAGTCCGGGTGTCATCAAAAGGACCAATCCTGATGCAGTTAAAATCCATGCAACATCGGCTCCAACGATTTTGTCTTCACTCAAAAACTCGTTGATATTGGGTGCAATTTCTTCATTTTTCCAAAATAAAGCGGTTATCGCTGTTATAGAAATTATTGCAAAAGAAACGATCCAGCGTTTTTCAATTTTCATGTTTATTTTTGTTTTACCCCTACAAAAATATAAAATTATTTTAATATTTATTAAAATTTAAATTAACACCCCTATTGAAATTTAAAATTTCATTAAATTTCTTATAAAAATTTAAAAATATTTAATTTTAATTGAAAATCATTCTCGAATCTTAGTTTTGTAAAATGAATTTGTATTTTTGTAGAAATCATCTTTTAAAATGTCCGACAATATTTCCCAAAAAATAGAAGATCTACGCGCCGAACTTCATCAACACAATTATAATTATTATCAAAACGATCATGCTACAATTTCCGATCGTGAATTCGATCTTAAACTCAAGGAACTTCAAGATTTAGAGAAAGAACATCCGGAATTTTTTGATCCCAACTCTCCTACTTTGCGTGTTGGTGGAGAAATCACCAAAAATTTTCCTACGATTCAACATCAATTCAGAATGTATTCTTTGGATAATTCTTACGATTTCGATGATTTGGAAGACTGGGAAAAACGCATCATCAAAACCATCGACGATCCGGTAGAATTTGTGGCTGAGTTAAAATATGATGGCGCCTCGATTTCAATTTTTTATGAAAACGGGAAATTAATTCAGGCCGTAACGCGTGGTGATGGTTTTCAAGGCGATGAAATCACAAATAATGTTCGAACAATTTCCGACGTTCCATTAACTTTAAAAGATGATTTTCCGAACCAATTTTTTATGCGTGGTGAAATTTATTTAACCCGAAAAAACTTCGATAAGATCAATGAAAGACGAGAAGAGGAAGGTTTGGATTTATTCATGAACCCGAGAAATACCGCGTCCGGAAGTTTGAAAATGCAAGATTCCGCCGAAGTTCGAAAACGAAGATTATCGGCAGTTTTATATCAATTTATTTCCAGTGAAACTCCATTCGAAACGCATTGGGAATTATTGCAAAACGCAAAAAAATGGGGCTTTAAAATTTCTAATGAGGCAAAACTTTGTAAAAATTTAGAAGAAGTAAAAGAATTCATCAATTTTTGGGACGAAAAAAGACATGAACTTCCCTTTGAAATTGATGGAATCGTTTTGAAGGTAAACTCCATTAAACAACAGTCACAATTGGGTTATACTGCAAAATCTCCACGATGGGCAATGGCGTATAAATTCAAAGCTGAAAAGGTAGAAACCGAATTGCAAAGCGTAACTTATCAAGTGGGAAGAACCGGCGCAATTACTCCGGTCGCGAATTTAAAACCCGTTTTATTGGCAGGAACCATCGTGAAAAGAGCCAGTTTGCACAACGAAGACATCATCAAAAAACTTGGTTTGCATGATCATGATTATGTGTATGTAGAAAAAGGTGGCGAAATTATTCCAAAAATTGTGGGGATTAATCTAGAGAAAAGAGCTTCAAATTCCCAAGAAATTGAATACATCAAAAACTGTCCGGAATGCGGAACAGAACTCCTAAAATTAGAAGATCAGGCGATTCATTTTTGTCCAAATGATCTGCATTGTCCACCACAAGTTGTGGGAAGAATGATCCATTATGTTTCCCGAAAAGCGTTGGATATTGAAGGATTAGGCGCAGAAACCATCGAACAATTATACAGGGAAAAACTGGTAGAAAATCCCGCAGATTTTTATGTTTTAAAGAAAGAACAATTGCTTCCATTGGAAAGAATGGCAGAAAAATCTGCGCAAAACATTATCGACGGTGTAGAAAAATCGAAAGAAATTCCCTTTGAAAAAGTATTGTTTGGAATTGGCATCAAACACGTTGGAGAAACGGTTGCAAAGAAATTAGCAAAAAATTTCAATACGATTGATGATTTGAAAAATGCAACAGCAGAAGAGCTGATTCAAGTGGAAGACATCGGCGGGAAAATCGCTGAAAGTATTGTCAAATTCTTTAATGATTCAGAAAACATTTTAATGATTGAACGCTTAAAATCCTATGGAGTTCAATTAGAAAAAGGGGAAAATACCAACGAAGTTTTAAGCAATAGCTTAGAAAACAAAACCTTCCTTTTTACCGGAAAACTTTCTCTTTTTACACGAGAAGCAGCGGAGGAAATGGTAGAAAAACATGGCGGAAAAAATATTTCTGCGGTTTCTAAAAATCTCAATTATTTGGTAGTTGGCGAAAAAGCCGGAAGCAAACTTAAAAAAGCGCAAGACATCGGAACTATTGAAATATTAGATGAACAGCAGTTTCTCAATCTTATTTCTGAATAAAACATTATAGAACTTTTGATTTTCAGGTTATTACGATTTCAATAAGAGTTTATTGTTTTCACTCAGAAAAACCCAATCTTACTATGCAATCAATATCATTTTCAAAACACCATGCAAATACGGAAAATAGGGCAATAATTCTATTTAGTTAAAAATAAATCACTTAAAAGACCAATTCAATAAATTTTAAAAAATAATTGTAATATTTATTTTTCGTACTGCAATTTTATTTACATTTGATTAAATTATTAAATAAATATTGTCTTATGAAAAAACATGTATTTTCTGCAGGATTAATAATGCTGTTCGTTGCAGGTCAGTTTTCGGCACAAGAGTTTGTGAGTAAACGAAATTTAGACTCCAATGGCAGAGTTGATTTAATCACTTTTAACGGTGGTTTAAGCGCAAAATCAACGAACATTAATGAAATTTTGAAGCAAAGTTTGAATCTGGATTTCCGGTCATCTTTGCAAAGCATCAAAACAAACTTGGATCCCTCAAGTTCTTTTGTAGATGAAAAATTTCAGCTTTATTATGATGGAATCAAAGTTCAGTATGTCGTTTATACAACGCATTCCCAAAACGGAAAAATAGAAAGTTTATCCGGGAACATGTTTCCAATCACCGACGTTACTACCAAACCTGCTTTAAGTGCGACATCAGCTTTAAATTCTGCAATAAAGCATACCGGTGCACAAAAATACATGTGGGAAGATGAACAATACGTAAAAGAAAATTCTTACAAAAAACCAGACGGGGAATTGGTTTTAATTCCGATCGAACAAAATGACGGTTCATTTAAATTACTTCTGGCTTATAAATTTGACATTTATGCAGCACAACCTCTAAGCAGAGAATATGTTTACGTAGATGCATTGGATGGCAAAATTTTGATGACTGATGCAATCATCAAACATGCGAAAAATTTCTACGGTGAAGCTTCTGCTTCTCACCAAGAAAATTCTGAACATCATTCTGAAGCTGCAAATACAAAATTAGCTTTGGTGAATGGAACTGCAGCTACAAGATACAGCGGTTCACAAACAATTGCGACCACTTTGGTTGGAAGCAACTACACGCTTCGCGATTCTTCCAGAGGAAATGGCGTTTTCACTTATAACCTTAGAAAAGGAACTGCACTAACTTCAACAGATTTCACAGATGCAGATAACAACTGGACTGCCGCAGAATTTAACAATGCTGCCTTTGATAATGCTGCTTTAGACGCACATTGGGGAGTTTCCAGCACATACGATTATTTTAAAAACACCTTTAACAGAAACTCTTACAATAATGCAGGAGCATCTTTAAAAAGTTACATTCATTACAGTTCTGCTTATGAAAACGCTTATTGGTCCGGCTCCGAAATGGTTTATGGAGATGGAGCTTCTACTTTTTCACCTTTAACTTCTTTAGATGTAACCGCTCATGAATTAGGACACGCTGTTTGCGAATATTCTGCAAATCTGGTTTATTCCAGAGAATCCGGCGCGATCAATGAAGGTCTTTCAGATATTTGGGGATCAGTGGTAGAAAATGCTTTTGCACCAACCAAACAGAATTTCCTGATTGGTGAAGACATTACAAAAACTTCTCCAGGTTATTTACGTTCCATGAGTAATCCGAAATCAGGATTAAGTGCCCAACCAGACACTTATTTGGGAATAAACTGGAAAGCTGCAACAAGCAGTTGTACGCCATCGCAAGCCAATGATCAATGTGGGGTTCATTACAACAGTGGAGTTCTGAATCACTTCTTCTACATTTTAACGAAAGGGAAAACCGGAACAAATGACAAAGGAAACTCTTACTCTGTAACTGGAATCGGTTTTGATAAATCTGCAAAGATTGTCTATAGAATGGAAACCTCTTACCTTTCCTCAACTTCTACTTATGCAAATGTTCTAACTTACGCAATTCAGTCTGCCAAAGATTTATACGGCGTTGGTTCTCCGGAAGCTATTGCGACACAAAACGCACTTTATGCAGTAGGATTAGGAACAGCATATACTGGTGGAACAACTGCAGATACAACAGCTCCTTCTGCACCTGCTAATCTTTCTGCAAGTGGAACAACTTCTGTTGCAACAAATTTAACCTGGACTGCTTCTACCGATAACGTAGGTGTAACTGGATATAATGTTTACAACGGAGCAACTTTATTAGGAACTACAGCAACTACCACGTATTCTGTGACAGGATTAACTGCTTCTACAACGTATAGTTTTTCTGTGAAAGCGAAAGATGCTGCTGGAAACATTTCTGCTTCAAGCAACGTTTTATCGGTAACAACAAGTTCTACTACAACTCCACCGGTAGCTTATTGCGCTTCCAAAGGAAATTCTACTTCTGATGAGAAAATCGGAAAAGTAGTTTTTGGAACGATCAATAATACTTCTACAGGAACTGCAGGGTATGAAAACTTCACCGCTCAAATTGCGAATGTAAATAAAGGAACTGCGTACACGATTACGATTACTCCAAAATGGACTTCAACTACCTACAATGAAGGTTATGCAGTCTTCATTGATTACAATGCAGATGGAGATTTTGCTGACGCCGGAGAAACCGTATTCACCAAAGCAGCTTCTAAAACTACCCCAGTTTCTGGATCCATCACCATTCCTGCAACTGCATTGACTGGAAATACCAGAATGAGAGTTTCCAT
This sequence comes from Kaistella chaponensis, assembly GCF_900156725.1. Classification (GTDB taxonomy): domain Bacteria; phylum Bacteroidota; class Bacteroidia; order Flavobacteriales; family Weeksellaceae; genus Kaistella; species Kaistella chaponensis. Next base: position 15,167 of record NZ_FTOI01000007.1, read on the forward strand.
GAAATACAATGGAATTCCAACTTCTTGTGAAGCCTTCTCTTACGGACAGGTAGAAGATTACACTTTGAACATTAAAGCTGCAGGAACCGTTGCTTCTTTAGCGGGTGCAAATGTTGAAACTGCTGTTAATGTTTATCCAAATCCAGTGAAAAATGTTTTGAATATAAATGTTAAAGGAGATTACAATTACCAGTTAATTTCTACAGACGGAAAAATCATTAAAGATGGTAACCAGTCTGAAAGCACGATCAACGTTCAAAATTTGCCAACAGGAATGTATATCATGAAGATTACACAAGGCGGTAAAACTTCCAGCCATAAAGTAATCAAAAAATAATCCTATTTATTTTAACGAAGGACTTCGGTCACAAGTCGGGAGATTTTATTCTTCCGGCTTTTTTTATCATTAAAGTTTTTGAATGAATTTCCAAACTTAGAGGTGGATTCAATTTTTTCTTTTTTAAAATATAATTAATCTTATCTAAAAAAATCTTATTTTTAAAGACCAATTCATCCAACTTATTTAAATCGATTAATTCAAAATGAAAATCAATCTTACCCATAAATCAGCACAGGAAATCAAGCAGAAATTCTCTTTTTTCACCGAAGAAAACTGGCAAACGGAAAAAGCAAATTTCAACCAGAATTTAGAAGGAATCTTCTCTGCAAAAAAAGATGAAACCTTTATTGTAGTTGAAGACGAAAAAGTTCATTTCCTCATCGGTTTGGGAGAAGATCCACAGAATTTCGAAATCCAAGCAAGTGCCGAAAAATTCACGTACGATTTCAGAAAAAAATTGAAGGCAACAAATACAGAAATCAATGCTGATAGTTTCAAAAATCATCAAATTGAAAGTCTGGTAAAAGGTTTATTTTTAGGAACGTACGAATATCCATTTAAAGCAGAACATCCTATCTTTAATGCTGATTTTCAGCTTAATTTATCCGATATTTCTGAAGAAAATCTGCAGGATTTAATCACAAAAACATCCGCCATTTGTGAAGGTCAATTTGCATGTATGGAATGGTTGAACAAACCTCAAAATTTCAAGCGGGTTCCTCATATTTCTGAATTTTTAACTGAAATCTCCACTCAATATCATTTCAAGCAAACCGTATTCGATCGTAAAAAATCAGAAGAAATCGGATTAGGTGCTTTTCTTTCCGTTAATCAGGGAAGTTCGCAGGAAGCCGCTTTTACCATTTTAGAATATCATTCTGAAAATCCCAATGCGAAAACTATCGGTTTAGTCGGTAAATGTGTACTTTTTGACACCGGTGGAATTTCCATTAAAGGTTCAGAAAATCTGCATTACATGAAATCTGATATGGGAGGAGCAACTGCCGTGATCGGCACTTTAATTGCTGCCGCAAAAATGAAACTTCCAGTTCATATTATTGCGATTTTGCCAATTACTGATAACGCGGTTTCAAACACTGCATATATTCCAAGCGACGTTATAAAAGCCTACAACGGAAAAACCATCGAAGTTCTAAACACCGATGCGGAAGGACGAATGACACTTGCAGACGGACTCTCTTATCTCTCCAAAAATTACAAAACCGATATTTTAATAGACTTGGCAACTTTGACAGGAAGTTCCGTGAGAATGTTTGGTTACACCTGTGGCGCTTATTTTTCAAACAACGAAAATTTAAAAAAATCTTTAGAGAAATCGGGCGATCAAACCAACCAGAGACTTTGGAATCTTCCACTTTGGGACATCTGGAAAGACGATTTCAAATCCGATGTTGCGGATTTCAAAAATATATCGTCCAAACCATTCGGTGACTGTATCGTTGCGGGAAAATTTTTGGAGCAGTTTATCGAAGGGCATCAAAATTGGGCACATCTCGATATTGCAGGAGTTGCCTTCGGAAATGTGCGTTATATGAAAGAAAAAGGCGCAACCGGTTATGGGGTGCAATTATTAATTGATTTTTTAGAAAATTGTTAATGAAAAATTAGCGTATTAAAATTTTTCTCAGTATAATTGAAAGTGAATTTTCAATTTACGAACGATTATAAAAAATCTCTGTTGATTATTTAATAATTATTCGTTAAAATTTTTGAAAATTCATTAATTTTTAAAAATCGTTGTATGAAGGAAAAAACAATTGTTTGTATTTCATGTTATTACAAAGGTTATGATTTTATGGACGAGATGCATCAACTCGGAAATAAAGTGATCCTCATTACCTCCGAAAATTTTAAAGATAAAAACTGGCCATGGTTTGCAATTTCCGAAGTGTATTACATGCAGGAACTTGAACCTTCTGTCTGGAATCTTGATCATTTGATCGAAGGTTTTTCTTTCCTTTTAAGAACCCATAAAATTGATGCCGTAATCACATTAGATGATTACGACGTAGAAAAGGCAGCTCTTGTCCGCGAAACTTTCAGAATTCCCGGAATGGGACAAACAACGCACCGCTATTTCAGAGATAAATTGGCGATGCGTCAAATGGCAAAAGATTCCGGAATTGATGCACCGCAATTTTCTTCAATTTTTAATGATGAAAAAGTCAATGAATTTGCAGATCAAAATCCTGCACCATGGGTTTTGAAACCGCGTTCCGAAGCTTCTGCAACAGGAATCGTTAAAATAAAATCTAAAGGAGAATTGTGGCCTGCAATTGAAAAACTCGGTGCAGAACGTCATAAATTTTTATTGGAAAGCTTCAAACCCGGCGACGTTTTTCATGTGGATAGTTTGATATACGATAAAGAAATTCTTTTCATTTCCGCGTCGCAGTACTTATCACCACCGATGGAAATTTCCCATGAAGGCGGTGTTTTTCGGACCAAAACATTACCATTATATTCAGAAGAATATCGAGCATTAGAGAAAGCAAATTCTAATATTCTGAAAAGTTTCGGCTTGGTCAATGGCGTTTCTCATACTGAATTTATCAGAAGCAAAGAAAATGGAAAATGGTATTTTCTGGAAACTTCCTCCCGAGTTGGAGGTGCGCATATTCCTGATTTGGTGGAAGCTTCTACCGGAATTAACTTATGGCGGGAATGGGCAAGAATTGAAGATGCTTTGTTAAAAAATACAAAATACGAAATCAAGAAATCAACTGGTTTTGCGGCCGGATTAATTGTTGCGCTCGGAAAGGAAAAAGTTCCAAACTACGAGAAATTTCACTGCGATGAGGTAGAGAAATTTCTGCAATTGGATTATCATATCGGAATCGTTTACAAGTCAGACATCAAAGAAAAAATTCAGGAGAAACTCGATGAAGCAGCCTTGATTATTACCCAAGAATATCTGAATATTTTGCCGCCAAAAACAAAACCATCTTCCTAAAAAAGAGATTTCTCTTTGAATAAATCAAAAAAATTAATAAACTATAAAAAAAGATACATGCCTAGAATTGAACATACTGATTTTTATTCCCACATTTTAGGAATGAGTTTAAAAGTAGAAGTCACGGGACATTTTGGATATCCAATGATCATGTTCCCTACTTCTCAAGGCGATTATACCCAAAATCACGACTTCAAATTAAACGAAAGCCTCAATTGGTTGGTAGAAAACGGAAAAGTAAAACTCTACAACATTGAAACCATCGATAAATTCAGCTTTTACGATAAGAATATTCATCCTTCTGAGAGAATCAGGAACTATGAATTGTACATGCAATTTCTGAAACAGGAATTTGTTCCGTACATTCAGAGATTACATTCTGTACACCGCGTTGCAGTTGCCGGTGCAAGTTTCGGCGGTTATCACGCTGCAAATTTTGCATTTCGCTTTCCGGATGTAGTTTCTCACATGTTTTGTCTGTCCGGAGCTTTTTCCATAAGAAATTTTATGGATGGTTTCAGCAACGATTTGGTGTATTACAACTGTCCGCAAGAATTTATGCGGAATGATGAAGCCTGGAAATTTAAACACATGCATATCGTTTTAAGCACTTCGGATGAAGACATCTGTTTAGAACAAACCCGAGAAATGGCAGGAATCTTAGCCGAACGTGGAATTAATCATTGGTATGATGAACAAAAATGGATCAATCATGATTGGCCACTTTGGAGAATGGTTTTCCCCACTTTTGTCGGAAGATTTTTTGGGTAAAAGTAATTCAGTAATCGGCATTCTTCAAAAAAAGTAAAATAAAATTTAAATTAACATTTATAAAAAAATAAAAAATATCATGGCAAAAAAAGTAGGAATATTATTTGGAATGGAAGACACTTTTCCGTGGGCTTTCATTGACAAGGTAAACGAATTGGGTAAAGGTGAAGTTGTAGCGGAAGCAGTAATGATTGATAAACTGGAACAAGGTGCAGATTATGGTTATGCGGTAATTATCGACCGAATTTCCCAAGACGTTCCGTTTTACAGAGCTTATTTAAAAAACGCGGCACTGAATGGAACTTATGTGATAAACAATCCGTTTTGGTGGAGTGCAGACGAAAAATTTTTCAATAATGCATTGATGTCTAAACTGGGAATCCCATTGCCAAAAACAGTTTTATTACCCAGCAATGACCGACCAACAGATACCACAGAAACGTCTTTTAGAAATTTAAAATTCCCGCATGATTGGGATTATATTTTCAATTATGTAGGTTTTCCTGCTTATATGAAACCGCATGATGGTGGTGGCTGGAAAAGTGTTTATCGCATAGAAAATGCCGAAGACATGTGGGAAAAACTAGGCGAAACAGGGCAATTGGTCATGATGCTTCAGGAAGAAATTGTCTTCCAGGATTATTACAGAGTTTATTGTTTGGGCAAAAAACATGTTCACATCATGCCCTATGAACCAAGAAATCCGCACCACTTAAGATACGCAACTACGCATCAAACAGAAGGAAAAGAACTAGAGAAATTGCTCAAAATCATTTATGATTACACGATCAAAATGAATGAAGCTTTAGGATATGATTTTAATACCGTAGAATTTGCAGTAAAAGATGGAATTCCTTACGCGATCGATTTCTGTAATCCTGCACCAGATGCAGACAGAAATTCGGTTGGTGAAGAAAATTTTGCCTGGATCGTAGAACACGCAGCGCAGTTTGCGATCGAAAAAGCAAAAGAATATGTGGCAGGGAAACCGAATATTTCTTGGGGAACTTTTGTTACAGACAATATTACGAAAAAGTAAATTTCAAGAAAAAAAATTTAGATTTAAAAATACTCAAAAAACACAAAACCATGCATCAATTTACCATAGGCGTAGAAGAAGAGTATCAAATTATTGATGTAGAAACGCGGGATTTAGTCTCGCATGTTTCCAAAATAATTGAAGGCGGAAAAGCAACTTTACTCGAAAATCTAAAACATGAAATGCACGAATCCGTTATCGAAATGGAAACGGGCATCTGTAACAATATTCAGGAAGTAAAGGCCGAACTGACCGATCTTCGAAAACGACTCATCAAAGTTGCGCACGAAAATAATTTACGCGTTTCCGGCGGAGGAACTCATCCTTTTTCAAGATGGCAAGACAATCCCATCACAAAAGCCGATCGGTACGACAAAATTGTGCAGGACTTGGGAGATGTTGCACGGTCCAACCTCATTTTTGGACTTCACGTTCATATCGGTATTCCCAATCGGGAAGAAGGCATTAGAATCCAAAATGTTGTACGCTACTTTTTGCCGCATTTGTACGCACTTTCTACGAATTCTCCGTTTTGGGTAGGAAGTAAAACAGGATTTAAATCGTACCGCCAAGAAGTATTTGCGAAATTTCCACGAACAGGAATTCCCAGTTATTTCAGTTCTGTCGCAGAATTTGATGCCTACATTAATTTAATGATTAAAACAGGAACCATTGATAATGCAAAAAAAATATGGTGGGATTTACGCGTTCATCCTTTTTATCCAACCATCGAATTTCGAATCTGCGACATGCCACTTCGAGTAGAAGAAACCGTTTGTATCGCAGCAATTATGCAATGTTTGGTGGCCAAAATTTACAAACTTCACGAACAGAATTTAAGCTTCAGAAGTTACCGCAGACTGCTGCTGAACGAAAATAAATGGCGCGCTTCGAAAGACGGAATCCATGCTCAACTTATAGATTTCGGAAAAGAAACCAGCGTTCCTTATTCAGATTTACTCCACGAACTTTTGGCTTTTATCGATGATGTTGTAGATGATTTGGGTTGCCGAAAAGAAGTTGAATACGCTTGGGAAATTATGAAAAACGGAACAGGTGCAGACCGACAATTAGCGGTCTATGAGCAAACTGGAGATCTAAAATCGGTTGTAGATTATATGATTTCAGAAACTGAGTATGGAATTACTTATGAATAAATAATTTATTCACTAGTTTTGTACCGTAAATATTATTAAATGAAAGGAATTAAAGTTGCCCTACTCGACATGAATAATAACCATGCGAATCAGGGAATGCGAAATATTAAAGAAATTTCTCAGGCGTTCAAAGAAAATGCGGATGAAGATGTTACTATCGAACTTTTTGATGTGAGATACAAGAATGAAGTTCCAAATATTGCAGATTTTGACATTTTCATTTCCTCCGGTGGTCCCGGAAATCCACATCAAGAAGGCTACGAATGGGAAAAAAAATACGCTGAATTTCTAACCGGAATTTGGGAGCATAATCAAAGACAGGAAGATAAAAAATTTCTTTTTCTAATCTGTCATTCTTTTCAGATTGCAAGCATTCATTGGAATATCGGGAATATTTGCAAGAGAAAATCCTACTCTTTTGGCGTAATGCCAATTCATAAAACTGAAGAAGGGGAAAACGATTTTCTGCTCAAAAATTTACCAAACCCATTCTACGCCGTAGATTCCAGAGCTTATCAATTGATCGAAGCCGATGAGGAAAAGATGGAAAAAATGGGGATGAAAATTATGGCATTAGAGAAAGTCCGACCACACATTCATTTGGAAAGAGCGGTGATGGCGATTCGTTTTTCAGCAGAAATTTTCGGCACACAATTTCACCCAGAAGCAGATCCGAAAGGAATGATTGAAAATTTAAAAAATGATAAAAATCGCACGGCGATGATCGAAAATTTCGGCGTTGAAAAATATTTGGAAACCATAGATAGAATGGATGATCCAGACAAAATTATTCTTACCCAGCGTCAAATTTTACCCCGCTTTTTACAATCTGCCTCAGAACAGATTTTGAAATTTGAAATGGCTTAATTTTTTAATCGGCTATTTTTTCGTTTTTTGAACAGGTGAATTAATTTGTACGAGTTTCTTTGGTGTATATTTTCCTCAGAAAGAATTACATTAATGATGAGGCATTATTTAAAATTAACTTTTTAGTAAATTAAAGACATTATGATTCCGAAATACAGAAAACAGTTTAACGCAGAATTTTCACCAAAGAAGTACCAAAATATTTTGGATCATTTACAAGAAGAAGGGGGAATTTATCCGCAATTCCGCGTTTCTGAAAGTCCAATATTTTTAACCACCGAGTTTATTGATAAGCTTCACGGAGCGTGCGACAGTATTATTTCACAGATCAAGGAAATGTCTCCACAGGAATTAGATCTTGCAATTCCCGATGATTGTAGAGTTCCTAATGACACGCTGCAACCTCATTTTTTCACCATCGATTTTGGAATTTGTCAAAATGAAAAAGGCGAAATCGTACCGGAACTGATAGAATTACAATCCTTCCCTACTTTGTATTGTTTTCAAAAAGAATTACAAAACGCCTTTGTCAGCGAATATGATTTTTTAAAACCTTTGAAAACACCCAAAAGCGACGAGCAATATTATCAAGAATTAAGAGATTTAATTGTAGGCGACGAAAATCCGGAGAATGTTATTTTAATGGAAATTTTTCCCGATTCGCAAAAAACAAATATCGATTTTTATCTTACGAAAAAAAGACTCGGAATAGAAATCGTGTGTCTCACAAAGGTCAAAAAAGAAGGTCGGAAATTGTATTATGAAAAAGACGGTCGAAAAATTCAAATCAAAAGAATTTACAACCGTGTTATTTTCGATGAGATCAATAAAATACCTGATTTAAAAACTGAATTTGATTTCCGCGAAGAAGCAGACGTAAAATGGATTACACATCCGAACTGGTTTTTCAAAATTTCGAAATTTATTTTACCCAAATTAACGCACGAATTTGTCCCTAAAAGCTATTTTTTAAATGATTTTCCAAAGCATGAAAACTTAGAAGATTTTGTCTTGAAACCTTTGTTTTCTTTCGCCGGAAGTGGCGTTAATTTAACTCCAACTCCAAAAGATATTGAAAAAATTGAGGATCGAACCAATTATATTTTACAACGAAAAGTGGAATATGCACCTTTATTTGAAGACATTAATGGAGAATTTTCGAAAGCTGAAATCCGCTTGCTTTATATTTGGAATGAAGATTCAGACAAGCCCAAATTAATGGAACATCTGATTAGAATGACAAAAGCGGCAATGGTCAATGTAGATTTCAATAAAAAAGATGCGATCTGGATCGGTGGTTCAACAGCTTTTACAGAACGGTAAAAACCATCTATTTAGCGTAACCATTCGACTTAACACTCTGAATATTAAAACCTTAAAAAAGCTGCGGAAACATACAATTCGCAGCTTTTTATTGGTGTATTTGGGAAAATCTGATGGAAAATATTTTCAAATATTACACCAGTTCAATTAAACTTCCTCGTTCATCATCTTTCGTAATATTCAATGAAACTGGCATTTTCTCTTTCAGTTCTTCAACATGAGAAATAATTCCGACGATTCTGTTCTCCTTTTGAAGACTCAACAAAGTTTCGAAAACCACCTGAACAGATTCTGGATCCTGGGTTCCGAAACCTTCATCAATAAAGAAAAAATTACGTTCTGCAATTGCATGAGACTGCACACTTTCTGCCAATGCCAAAGCTAAACTGAGGGAAACCTGAAAAGCTTGTCCGCCAGATAATGTTTTTACGCTGCGTTTGTGGCCTTCATTCAAATAATCTACGATTTCGAAATCATTGTTTTCATTGAGCTGCAAACTAAGCTGATTTCTGGTCATGCGGTGAAAACGAATATTGGCATGATCGCACAGTTGCCGCAAATAAATAGAAGAAGCATATTGCACGAAACCCGCTCCTTTAAAGAGATTAGTCATGACTTTCAGATTTTCTGCACGTTTTTTCAGTTGGTCCAAATCCTTTAAAAGAACCTCTTTTTTCTTAAATTCTATTTCCAGACGATCGATTTCTCCTTTGAGTTTCGCAAGTGTTTCACCAGCAGATTGTGTTTCTCCTTTCTTCGTCTCAAAATCATTTTCCAACCGCGCAAACTCTTCGATGTCGAAGGTGAAATCTTTTAATTTCAAAGATAATTCAGAAATACTGTTTGTTAAAATTCCAAACTCCATTTTGAAATGGTGAATTTTTTCCCGGTTTTCAAGCACTTTAATATCTTCTGTCAGAATTTTTTGAACATCAGAAACGGTATCAAATTGAAAGGAAAGTAAAGCTTCATTCAAAAGCAAATGATGACTCAAGATTTCATTTTCGATTTCAGAAATTCTTTTCTCAAGCTGATCAACAATAGCTTTTTGCGCAGCTAATTTTGGAGAAAGTTCCGTTTCTTTTCTTGTCAAAAGTTGATAGTTCTCTTCCGTTTCGCGATTCGAGATTCTTAACTGCGCTAGATTTTCTTCAATTTTGACTCTATTTTCATCTTTGAAATCGTTCCAGTTCAGAAATTTCAAATTTGATTGATTGCTGGAAATCTGCGTTTCGACTTTGTTTTCCTGAAGTTGCAAATCCTGCAATGCTTTTTTGAATTTATCTAGATTTTGTTGAGAATTCTGCCTGTTTTTTTGTTCCACTGAAATTTTCAAACTAAGCTCTTCAATTTGCTTTTCTAAGTGAATGGCTTCCTTGCGTTTTTGTTCAAATTCAGCTTCATTTTCGGCATGAAATTCTTTCCATTCAAAAGCATTCAGATGATTTTTCTGGTTCAATTTTATTTTCTCGCAGACTTCTTCTTCAGCTACTAACTGATTTTCAAAAATCTTTTTCCGTTCCAGCATTTTTTCGATTGCCGAAGATTCATTGTGATGTGCTTTTTGTTCCACTTCTAAATCTCGAAGTTGGCTTTCAACGTTTTCAATTTCCGCTTTCACATCGGTAAATTCTACGATATTCGGATGTTCTAAAGCGCCACATAATGGACAAGATTCGCCGTCGTGAAGTTCCGTGGAAAAATGCGCGAGCTTTTGCTGAACTTCGAGATGATTTCTCTGATCGTTTAGATTTTTTTTCTGGTTTTCGAGAAGCTCCATTTTACTTTTGAAATCTTCCAAATAGGTTTTTTCATTGATTTTTAAAACTTTTAATTCCTCAGAAATCTGCTGAATATTTGCCTTACAATCGATCACTTTTTGAGATTGATTCAAAAAAGACTCCTTCAAATATTGATTCGTAGAAAACCACTTTCCCACATTCAACAAAACATCAGCATCGATTCTTTTTGCCTTTAAATCATCAGAATTTTTAGTAAAAAGTGCAATTTTTTCTTCAAGCAAAACCTGTTCATTAATGACTTCATTTACTTTTTCGCCTCCATTTTTTGTACGATCCTTTACCTTTTTTATTTCTTCGGAAAAAGCCAACATCTGCACGATCAAATTCAAATCATGCTCTTGAATTTTATTTTCTTCTAAAGCTTTAAATTGAGGTGAAATCGTTTCTAAATCCTTTTTAACCCGAGTAAATTCACTTTCAATTTTTTCTAAAATTTTCTTTTGCTGCGTTTGATCTTCAGCTTGTCCTGCCTGCAATTTTTCAAGCTTCAACTTTTCAGAAAGCAATGGATTGAAAACTTTGAAAACCTGATCGTATTTTTCGGTCTTTTTTTCTAAAACGTCGACTTCAATTTTCTGAATTTCCAGTTTTTTTAGCAGTTCGGTTTTGTGTCCCAAAAGTTCAAAATCTGTCTTTAAAGTGGTTTGCTTCAGATATTTTTTTTCCAAATCTTTAAATTCCAGTGTGATGGAATTATAGATTTCCGTTTGTTGCTTTACAATTTCCTTCTGCCTAGAAATATAATCTTCATTGATTTCTTCATAACCTTGCAACTGACCTTCCAGAAAACCAGTTTTAGACTTGTTTTCATTGCTTAAATCTGCTATTTTATATTGAAGGTCAAATCTTTCGAGACCAAAAATCTCCTTCATCATCACAGTTCTATCTTTCGCACCGAGTTCTAAAAACTCTTTAAACTGACCTTGAGGAATGATGATTGTGCGCTTGAAATTGGCATAAGTTAACCCAATAATTTCGTCGGCTTTTGTGGTTTCCAAAGTTACCCAAGTATCATTTTTCCATTCGTATAAAACGGCAGAAGCTTTTACGTCTTCAAAATTTTTAGAATTTCTTTTAAATTCCCGCGTGGCTCGAAATTTTTTGTTTTCAAAATTGATAAAATCGAACTCAATATATGACCGATTAGATTTCAGATTCATCATGTTGTACGCTCGATTATCGCGACTGTGCAACCGTTCTGTTTCCCCGTAAAGCGCAAAAGAGATCGCCTCCAAAATAGAAGATTTTCCGGATCCAACTTGTCCGAAAATTCCGAAAAGTCCGGCTTCAGTCAGCGTTTGAAAATCAATCGTTTGGCGTTTTTGGTAAGAATACAAACCTTCGAGGGTTAGTTGAAGTGGAATCATGAATTATGAATTTGAAATTTCCTGGAAAAGTTTGATCAGATCTTCGTTGGCTTCCTGACCGCTGTTTTTAGATTTAAAATAATCTTGAAATAAAGGCAGAATCTCCTGACCTAAGTTGATTTCTCGCAAATTATTTTCGGTAAATTCCTGATTTTTAACTTTTGGAATAAGATGAACAATTCCATCGTGAGCATTGTAAATTTGCTTTCTTTCTTCGGCTTTTAAAAAGGTTTCACTTTCTAACGTAATTTCTACCAAAGAGCCGGGATGCGCGGAAAGCCACGCCACCGTTTGATCTACGGAATCAAAAGTTTTCCGAAAGAGCTTTTTCCCTTTTGTTAACGGAATTTTTTGAAAAGAAACCGGCTGATTAGGTTCCGCTTCAATCATGGATAAATATTTGGTTTGTCCCGCTTCACTAAAACTATAACACAAAGGTGAGGAGGAATAAACGACCGGTTTTTCCGCTGTCCCAATATTATTGAAGGCATGTAAATGTCCTAAAGCAGTATATTGAATCTGGGTCGGAATGCTTTCGGAAAAAATTAAATCGGCATTTCCCATTTTGAGGGGTTTTTCACCTTCCGGTTCTTCTAAGGAAGGTGCTCCTTTTTTGTTCATGTACAAATGTGCCATCAAGAGATTCACGCCTTTTTCGTCGCAGAAATCATCGGCATTTTTTGCCCAGTTTTCGGCCAAAACACGATTGAGTTCCGCCTCTTTATTTTCGCCAAAATATTCTTTCAATCGAATTTCACTGGCGTAAGGAGTGTGAACAATCCGGACTGGAAAGTTTTGATTTTTTAGCTGAAGTTCAAAAAAACCTTCCGAGGAAGCGGTAATTTTAAAATGTTCCAGATTCATGGGTTGAACTTTCGTGTTGGGATGACCGATTAAAATAATTCCACATTCGCGAGCAAGCGAATTCGGAGAATCGACCAGATAAGGAGAATCATGATTTCCTGAAATGGCGATTACGGGTCGTTTTCCATGTGCAGTTAAGCGTTTTAAGGTCTTATAAAACAGTTCAATGGCTTCGACACTCGGATTAAAATTATCAAACAAATCTCCCGCGATTAATACCAAATCAACCGCTTTTTCGTCTGCAATTCCGATGATTTCTTCCAAAACCTCTATTTGTTCTTCCAGTCTGGAAAAACGGTCTAACTTTTTACCCAAATGCCAATCGGCGGTATGCAGAATTTTCATATTTCAAATGTAAGAAAATTTTGTAGGGATCTTCTGGTGAGTTGGTGATTTAGCTGCGCAATTTCCCACTCGTTTTAAACTGCATCTTTACTGCTGATTTGGGAAAATAAAGGCTATTTTTGTTGAAACATAATGCAAAAATTCCGATAAAATGCCAAACAAATTAGCCTTAAGACCTTCTTTAGAAATACCTGTTTTAGAAATGAGTACCTCGATAGAATCGTTTCAAAACCAAACATTACGCCCTATTTTAAAATTACAAAATGACTTATATCTTGCCTTATTTAAAGCGTATATCGATCGAAAAAAAACAGATTTCAGTACACTGCGAAAAGAGCAAAAAAGCATCTATATTGAACAAAGTCTTCAAAAAGATGTCGCGCTAAAAAATATCTTCATCGGTATCACAGTAGGAATGTTCACTCTGGAGGAACTTGAACAGTACAATGTGGATCCCAAAGAATTTAACCGAAGAATCATCACAATGCTCATGGAGAGAATCAGGAGTCAGATATAATGGTTTGTTAAAAATTGAAGAGAAGATCCGATTTCGACAGGTGAAAAGATCCTCATGAAAAAGAATCTGGTTGCTTGCAAAAACCATTGAAGAAATTGCAGCATCATTAAAACAACCAATCCCATCATTGCATAAAAAAAGACGCTTGTTCAAAAGCGTCTTTTTAGTTATTGTATCGCAGAAATTATTCCTCTGGAAATTCAAACAGATCACCAATCGTGCCTTCTTCAGGGAAATCAGCATCGGTCGCTTCTGCATCGGTCAAATCACTTTGACGTTCAGGAGAATCTTCCGCCTCGAAACCTTCATTGGGTTCTTCTACAGGCTCTGGAAGGATGATGTTAATGGTTTTCACTTTACTTTTCGTCAACTGATTTCCGATGGCTTTAATCCCCTTGATTCCTATAAATTCATCGGTACTCACCATTTCCGGATCTTTCTGTTTGTCTTTATCTTTTGCAAATACTATTTCTAAAGTTGTGTTATTCGCAACAATGACATTTTCTATAAAAGATTTCGGATGGTCTGAAAGCATAAATTGCTGAACATTCGTCGTATTTTCCAGCAAAAATCTTTTGATAAAATAAATCTGTTTTTCACCATCAAAATAAATGGCGGTAATCGGTTGTTCGGGTTTCCATTTTTCAAGAATTAGGTAGTCGTCATCGAAACGGTTGCTCAATTCAAAAGTAATCAGTTTCGCTTCTCCCTGCGAATTGATGGTCAAAATTTTATCATCGCCTTTGAAACTGCCGAGTAAAGTTCCTCTTGCATCGGCATTTAACCTGCGAACAGTATCATCAAACCAAATTTTCCTTGGTGCTAAAGTGGAATGACCTTCTTCTTTGAGATCTACTTTTTTTACGGCATATTTCGTAACCAAATTCCCTTTAGAATCACGGCCTTTAATGCCTAATTCGGAGAAATCGAGTTCAATTTTGTTTTTCCGGATTCTTGCGTTGGGTTTTAGCAAGACGGTAACAGATTCAGCTTCTCCATTAGGATTTGCAGAAAAGTAAAGCATTTCTGAACCTTTTTGGTCGGAAGCTAATTTATAATCATTATTTCTGGTAACACCTGTCACGGAGAACCTTTTCATGTAAAACGGACCGTCTCTTCCCTCTCTGTAAATCATATTGTACACGGTGCGTTTATCGTTCTTTTTCCACACTGCAACATGTACGATATTCTTGCCGATAAATGTTTTCGGCTCTACTTTTACCACCTTCATGGTGCCATCTTTTTGGAAGGTGATGATATCATCGATGTCGGAACAATCGAAAAGATATTGATCTTTTTTCAGTGAAGTTCCGATAAATCCTTCTTCAAAATTCGCGTAGAATTTTTCGTTTGCCACCGCAACTTTTGTCGCATCGATGGTATCAAAAATTCTTAATTCTGTTTTACGCTCCTTTCCTTTGCCATATTTTTTCTGAATATTGGTAAAATAATCAATCGCATAAGGAATAAGGTGTTGCAAGTGGTATTTCACCTGTTCTATTTTACCTTCGAGAGCTACAATATTCTCTTTGAATTTATCGAGATCAAAACGCGAGATTCTTTTGATGCGAATTTCCGTTAACCGCAAAATATCTTCTTCTGTTACTGCTCTCAGTAAATGTTTGGTATGCGGTTTTA
The DNA here is from genome assembly GCF_900156725.1 of Kaistella chaponensis. Taxonomy (GTDB): domain Bacteria; phylum Bacteroidota; class Bacteroidia; order Flavobacteriales; family Weeksellaceae; genus Kaistella; species Kaistella chaponensis. Next base: position 30,171 of record NZ_FTOI01000007.1, read on the forward strand.
AACCTTCATCGATGGTCTTAATGACGTCTTCCCAAGATTTAACCTCTTCAATATCGTGGTAAATTCGGTTTTCGATAAATATCCTTTCAAGTGAAGAAAAATGCCAGTTTTCCTGCAATTCGTGCAGTTCAATTTCCAGCTCTTTTTTCAAGAGAGAAACCGTATGATCGGTATTTCTGCGCAGGATTTCTGAAACCGTTAAAAACTCTGGTTTATCACCTACGATGACACAAGCATTTGGAGAGATGGGAATCTCACAATCAGTGAACGCGTATAAAGCATCGATGGTTTTGTCGGGAGAAACGTCATTATTCAAAAAAATATTGATTTCTACCTGATCCGAGGTATTGTCTTCTATTTTCTTGATTTTAATTTTTCCTTTATCGTTGGCTTTAATAATTGAATCAATTAAATCACTTGTATTTTTTCCGAAAGGAAGTTCAGTGATGCAAAGGGTATTTTTGTCCTTTTGAATAATTCTGGCTCTTGCACGGATTCTTCCGCCACGTTCCCCATCATGATAACTGGAAACATCGAGCATCCCCCCGGTTAAAAAGTCCGGGAACAATTCAAACTTTTTACCTTTCAGATGCGCAATAGAAGCATTGATAAGCTCATTAAAATTATGAGGCATAATCTTCGTTGACAATCCTACACCGATTCCTTCTACCCCTGAAGCGAGAAGCAGTGGGAACTTCACTGGAAGATCGATTGGCTCATTATTTCTACCATCGTAGGATTTGGACCAATCCGTCGTTTTGGGATTAAACACCACTTCCAATGCGAAAGGAGTCAATCGTGCTTCAATATATCTTGCTGCAGCAGCAGAATCGCCTGTATAAATATTTCCCCAGTTTCCCTGCGTATCGATCAGTAATTCTTTCTGTCCGATCTGCACCATTGCATCGGTAATCGAGGCATCACCGTGCGGATGATATTTCATAGTATTCCCGACGATATTGGCAACTTTGTTGTAGCGACCATCTTCTAGTTCCCGCATGGAATGCATAATTCTACGTTGAACCGGCTTGAATCCATCAAAAATAGAGGGAATTGCACGATCCAGAATTACGTAAGACGCGTAATCTAAAAACCAATCTTTGTAAAGACCGGAAACTTTTTTAAGTGATTCTTCGTGGTGATTTTCTTGTTCTTCCATCAACTGTTTTCTCTCTCTTTATTATTTTTAATCACTTTGCTTAAGGAAAATTTAAGGTCATTTAATTCTTTTCTGCTCAGGTAAGAAATATCATATCTCAGCGTAATGGTGTGGTTCTTTTTGCTTGCAATATTGATGTACAACCGTTTAAAAATAAAACCATTGAGGATTTCATAATTTTGCAGTTTATATTTCGGGAACTCGTCACTTATAGGCGTGCTTAAATAAGGCAATACATTTCTATTCTTAAAGTTTAAAGCTTCACCGTCACTGTCGTATTCAAAAATCTGTCGCCCTCGAAGGTAAAAAATAGTGATGAACACTAGTGGAATCAACAGGAAAAGGATCGAGCTGAAGCCCAAATAATTATATTGAAAACGTTCCAGCAAAAATCCCACAATACCAAACAGGGAAATCATGACGAGTAACGTACTTAAAAAATTAAAAAAACCAATTTTATTGCGGTTATTTAATCTCATCTTTCATCATTTAGATTTAACTTCAATTCTATACCACCTCCTCTTCATTGAGCGGCTCTTTTTTATCAATATCAGGATCTTCAACGACCAGATTTTCTAAGATAAAAGCTTGTCGATCCGGTGTATTTTTACCCATATAAAATTCGAGAATCTGTTCGATGGTTTGGTCTTTTCCTAAAACAACAGGTTCTAATCGAATGTCTTTTCCTATAAAATGTTTAAACTCATCAGGAGAGATCTCTCCCAATCCTTTAAATCGCGTAATCTCCGGATTTTTCCCCAGTTCATTCAAAGCTTTAATTCGTTCAGCCTGCGTGTAGCAATATCGGGTTTCCTTTTTATTGCGAACTCTAAACAGCGGCGTTTGCAGGATGTAAAGATGTCCGTTCTTAATCAAATCCGGGAAAAACTGAAGGAAAAAAGTAATCATCAAAAGGCGGATGTGCATTCCGTCAACATCAGCATCAGTGGCGATGATGACGTGATTGTAGCGCAAATCTTCCAGTGAATCTTCTATATTTAAAGCAGCTTGCAAATAATTAAATTCCTCGTTTTCATACACCACACGTTTGGTCAAACCATAACAGTTGAGGGGTTTTCCTTTTAATGAAAATACAGACTGCGTTTCTACATCACGGGATTTGGTAATCGACCCCGATGCGGAATCACCTTCAGTAATGAAAAGCATGGTTTCGGCTTTTCTCAAAGCTTTTTGATCGTTGTAATGTTGTCTGCAATCGCGCAGTTTTTTGTTATGTAGAGAAACCTTTTTGGCTCTTTCGCGTGCTAATTTCTGAATGCCCGAAAGTTCTTTTCTTTCTCTTTCGGAAATAATGATCTTCCGGTGAATCGCTTCTGCAATTTCTTGATTTTGGTGCAGAAAGTTATCGAGTTTATTTTTTAAAAAGTTGGTAATAAAAGACCTTACCGTTTCTTTTCCTGGCTCTATTTCGTTGGATCCCAGTTTGGTCTTCGTCTGTGATTCGAAGACCGGTTCAATCACTTTGATGGCAACTGCGGCAATAATCGACTTACGAATGTCTGCAGCTTCAAAATTTTTATTGAAATATTCCCGAATTGTTTTTACATACGCTTCACGGAAAGCATTGAGGTGCGTTCCACCTTGTGTAGTGTTTTGTCCGTTCACAAAGGAAAAGTAGGTTTCCGATTGCGACTTATCCGAATGCGTGATGGCGACTTCGATATCATCATCTTTCAAATGAACGATGGGATAGATAATTTCGCCTTCAATCTCTTCATTCAGTAAATCTTTCAGTCCATTTTCTGAAAAGTAGGTTTCGCCGTTGAATACTATTTTTAAACCCGGATTCAGGTAACAGTAATTTTTCAACATCTTTTCGATGTACTCTTTTCGAAACTTAAAATGGGTAAAAATACTGCTGTCGGGAATGAAGGTGATTTCGGTTCCGTTTCGGTCGGTTGACGCTGCTTCGGTGAAATCTTCGGTGATGATTCCTTTAGAAAATTCCGCGATTTTCATTTTGCCATCGCGAATGGATTTCACCTTGAAAAACTCCGAAAGTGCGTTGACTGCTTTGGTTCCTACTCCATTTAAACCTACCGATTTTTTAAAAGCTTTGGAATCATATTTTCCCCCTGTATTCATTTTAGAAACGGCATCGACCACCTTTCCCAGAGGAATACCACGACCAAAATCGCGTACAACCGCTTTTCCGTCATCGATTTTGATCTCGATTCTTTTTCCGGATTTCATCACAAATTCATCAATAGAATTATCGATGATTTCTTTGAGCAAAATATAAATTCCGTCGTCGGCAGAAGAACCGTCGCCTAACTTGCCAATATACATTCCCGGACGCAGCCGAATATGTTCCTGCCAATCCAGGGTTCTGATATTATCTTCGGAATAATTAACGGTCTCGTTTTCGCTCATATTTATTTTGAAAGTGCTTTAAATTCAGAAACTCACAAAAATAGTGAAAGGAAACTGATTTTTAAAATTTTTGGGGAAAGTTTTATCGCATTGCCTGCAACTAAAATTTTTTACCCTTCATTCCTAGGAGTTCTGTTTATTTTGGTCAATCCATTTTTCAAAAGCGGCTAAGAAATCAACCAAAAATTTCTCTGTTTTTTCGTTGACTGTTTTACCGTCTTCCAGCAATTTATCTTTGATTTGACCGAGGTAAGCTTCCGGTTGTGGCATGAGTGGAATATTCAAAGAAACGGCCGCATTTCTGATCGTTTGGTTTGCTCCCAAACCACCGATTGCACCCGGAGAAACGGTGACAACAGCACCTGGTTTTCCCTTCCAGGAATTTTGTTTGGGGGGTCTTGCTCCAATTTCCATGGCATTTTTTAAAACTCCGGGGATGGTTCTGTTGTATTCCGGCGAAACAAATAAGACCGCGTCTGCTGCAGCAACTTCATTCTTAAAATCCGTCCAAGATGGTGGCGGATCATTTTCTATATCTTCGCTAAAAAAGGTAAGGTCTTTAATTTCTACAATCTTTAAATCAAGATTTGCCGGCTGAAGACGAATCATTTCAGCAGCGATTTTTCTGTTGAAAGATTCTTTCCTTAGGCTCCCTACAATGATTGCAACTTGGATGTTTTTCATAAAATAATTTGATCCCAATTTACAAAAAAAAGAGGATATTTAAAAGCGTAAATTCTATTTTTTAACCAAAAAAAAGCGAACCGAAGTCCGCTCGCTATACTTTTGAATGATTTATTTCTTGATGAATTTTCGGGAAACGATCTCATTTCCGGTATATACATTCATGATATATTGCCCTTTAGCAAAGTTTTGAATGTTGATTTCTTTGGCTTGGGTTTGCTTCACCAACTTTCCGGACCTATCAAAAATTCTGACTGTTTTAAGGTCTTCCACGTTTTCAATGGTAATCCAATCAGAACTTGGATTGGGATAAATCTTGATCTGATTTTTCTGTGAATCCGACACCGCTAAAGTGCTTTGCGTAATGGTCACATCATCAATACCAACGTAAAAAATATCAGTACAGTTGTAATGTCTGAAAACCAATTTCACGTCCTGACCTTTGTAAGACGACACGTCGATATTCACCACTTTTGCGGCTGCAAGATAGCCTCCATCCAAAGTTTCTTCAAAAACTGGCGTTTCAGCACCCGTAAAAGTTGCATTTTGTGGAATGATATAAACGGCATAATGTTCATCAAAAAGCTCTTCATCACCTGCCGCTACTTTGAAACTCAATTGCAGCGTTCCCGTTGCAGGCAAAGTAATTTTCGGACTGATCAAGGCGTTATCAGGCGAAAACGCTTCCAAATACCACGAAAATGACGTAGCAAAATACCCTTGAAAAGAATCAACTTCATTGAGCTGTGCATCGAGAAACTCCCATTTTTCCGTGTCGCCGTCGCGGTCCATATTTTGCCAAAGTGCAGCAGTACTGGGTTCAAAGTTTTCTGTAAAGACAACCGTTTGCGCATTATTGAAGACTCCGAGTCCTAATGTGGATGCCAAAAGTAATTTTTTAATCATTATTTTTATTTTATAATTGATACCTGCAAGATATGAAAAGAAAAAAAGTTTAGCGAACAAACACTAAACTTTCTATCTTCTACAACTGTGTCGAATGCTTACACATTGAATCTAAAATTCATCATGTCGCCATCCTGCACAATATATTCTTTTCCTTCTACGCCCATTTTTCCGGCTTCTTTTACTTTGGCTTCTGATCCAAATTTAATGAAGTCTTCATACTTGATAACTTCTGCGCGGATAAATCCTTTTTCGAAATCGGTATGAATGACTCCTGCAGCTTGTGGTGCAGTCCATCCTTTTCCGATGGTCCATGCACGAACTTCTTTTACACCTGCGGTAAAATACGTTTGCAAATGAAGTAAATCATACGCTTTTCTGATGAGTCTGTTCACGCCAGGTTCCGTAAGACCCAATTCATCCAGGAACATTTCTCTTTCTTCGAACGTATCTAATTCGTTGATATCTGCTTCGATCTGTGCGGCAAGAACTACGACTTCAGCATTTTCTTTTTTCGCCATTTCTTCGATTTTGCCAATCCATTCGTTGCCGTTTTTAATCGAATTTTCATCGACATTACAAACATAAAGCACTGGCTTATTGGTCAATAAGTGTACCTCAGAAATAATCGGTGTAGAAAAATCATCCAACGGAAATTCTCTTGCATTTTGACCTTCTTCTACAAATTTCTGAAGATTAAGAAGCGTTTCGTACGTCATCACATCATCCTTTTTACCGGATTTGATGAATTTTTTCGCTTTCTCTACTGCTTTTGCCAAGGTCTCAATGTCCTTCAATTGCAGTTCGATATCGATAATTTCTTTATCACGAAGCGGATCTACAGTTCCTTCTACATGCACGATATTTCCGTCTTCGAAACATCTTAAAACGTGAATAATCGCTTCACATTCTCTGATGTTTGCCAGAAATTTATTTCCTAAACCTTCCCCTTTGCTTGCTCCTTTTACCAAACCGGCGATGTCTACAATTTCTACCACTGCTGGTAAAACTCTTTCCGGTTTTACTAATTTTTCCAGTTCAAACAAACGCTCATCGGGTACAGAAACTGTTCCGATATTGGGTTCAATGGTACAGAAAGGATAATTAGCTGATTGCGCTTTGGCATTGCTTAAACAATTAAAAAGAGTTGATTTACCTACGTTGGGTAGACCTACGATTCCACATTTCATATCTTGAGTTCAAAGTTTACAACTAAAGGTTTAAAAACGCTTTTAAACCCATTCAATTAACAGGTCGCAAAGATAAAGATTTTGATTGGGTTATGCATAAAAAAATCCAGACCGCTTTGGTACGGATTTCTAAACTTCAGGAAGCGTTCAGAGAAGACTCTGAATTTAAACCGCAGTTTTGCGCTGCATCATCCGCAATTTTCCTTAAGGGATGATCTGCATTTAAGAAAGATTGATCTGTAATGCGTTCGCCGTAAGCATTGTTTCAACGAGTATTCAAAGGCATCGCGAAAGGATTTTCCACCTTGTAAACTTTTACCAACCTGTGCAGTACATTCGAGGGTGTGCAGGATTTACCTTCGAAATTCTTGTTGACCAGGCTTTAGATTTTCCCGGAATTTTCCCGGTTGTACCTGCACTTGGTTTGAAAACTAGTGGTAAAGTTCAGAAGATTACTTTCGGCAGTTTTCTAGGTCTTAATGATGAATGCTCCGCCGCTTTTCAAAACATTGGGCTTCAAGAAGAAGGATTGGAGTAATGCTTTTAAAGCCTATCTCCGTGAATGTTTCTGATATCTTCTTGTCTTTAATGGATGATCCAAGAGGAACAATGGAGAAAGAAGCTGTTTTTATGCGCCTCTATCGAGCAAATTAAATGCAAAGAAGAAATAAATACCCCGAATTGGGTAGCCGCAATTGGACTCGCCCCTTTATATTTGAAGAAAATAAAAGTCCCGTATTCCCATGAAAAAAATCACACTCCTCCTCTCCTTTCTCTGCCTCGGTTTTGCCAATCAGCAGCTGACTGCGCAGAATTTCAGCGACCATGCCAAAGCAGAAATTGCGAAAAACAATTACCTTCCGGCTCTTGATGAACTCACCACTTTTTTAGAAGCCAATCCCAATAACGAGATCTTACTGACCTACCGCGCCAATTTTTACGCAAAGGCGGGTCAGAACGAAAAAGCCATCGCCGATGCCACGCAAGTAATGCTTCTCAATCCCAAAAGCACGCATGGATTGATCACTTTAGGAACTGCAAAAATGGCGCTCGGAAAAACGCAGGAAGGCGTAGAAAGCCTCAACCAAGCTTTGGCAATACAGCCGAACTTAAAACCTGCGCTTATCCTGCGCTCCAAAGCCTATTTCAAATTAAACCAACCGGAGAAATCCTTGGCTGACCTGAGTTTTCTCATTAAAGACGATCCAAAAATTCTCGAAGCGTACGTGTACCGCGGACAACTTTATACCGCGATGAAACAGTTGGATTCGGCCAAAGCAGATTATCAGTTCATCCTGAACCAGGCCGTTGTGGGCGACAAATACCATTCTGCTGCCACCGACAAATTAAAAGAGGTGCTGCAAAAAGAAGCCGCCGCAAAAGCTGCACTCACGGAAAAAGCCACAGACGATGCCTACGCCAAAAAGCTGACCGATCAAGTGACTTCCCTTTCGAAAGAAGTGAATGAAACGACGGTGCGATTGACCAAAATGCTCACCGAATCCACCACAGAAATCAACAGGTTTATCCAGAAAAACGACGCCATCCCCAAAACCGATTGGCAAGGAAAAGCCCAACTCTTTCAGGAGATCAATCCCCGCATCAAAACGTACCTGACCAACCTGCAGAAAGAGCGAACCTACCTTGCGGGAAAAGAAGCCTACCGAGGACTCATGACCAATATAGAGGGCAGCATTTCTGCGATGAACCTCATCATCGAGCGCACTTCGCCTTATGCAGCCCGCCGACAACAATTTGTGGAAACCGTCAATGCGATGGATGCAGCCATTACGGTCGATTTCAAAAATATGCTTGCTACCCAGAAAAGCAAACAAGAAACAACCTTCGAACAGCAGAAGAAACAGTCTTTAGCGAAGACGCAGGAACTGCTGATCAGCATCAACCAATCGAGAGAGGCGCTCCTGAAACTTGATGCCACGAAGTACCGCGAACAGGACGAAAGCAAGATCACCAAATTGCTCGCAGATTACACGAAAACGTTGGCCAATATCAATGGCATTGTCTATTAAAGCACCACAGCGAAACTTCCGACCGTTCTTCCGGACTTGAACAACGGCACCGAATCTTGGTGTAAATACAATCTTCGGTACGATTGTCTTCCTGCTCATTCGCGATAAAATTCAAAAAGCGGAATGACCGCTTCGAGTCGGGTTCAAAATTCCGCAAGCTTCAACGCCGTTTTTAAGACGCTCAAAAAGCACCTCAATTCCATCAAACAGGAGGATTGAGGTGATTTTTTGTTTGAGCAATGCGCGGCTCTTCTGCTCAAAGTTTCTACCCTATTTCTGCAATTTCACCATTGATGAAAAGATGAGGATTGACAGTGAAAGTGCATTCAAAGCGACTTTCGAGCCGTTCAGCTTTCGGTTTGGTGGAGGGGAAATCAGGGCGCTTTCAACCAAGCCACCAACGCAGGTGTTTGATTGCTCCCTTCTCCCACGGTGCAGACTTTGGGAATGGATTCAGAAAAAATGGGTGTGACTTTGCTCAACGGATCAGTTGTGGGTGGTACTACTTGTGAAGGTTACACTGCATGTTTTGCTTTTGTCGTGGTGCTGGATGGTGGATTCACCTGCGTTGCAAGCGCTTTCTTCGACAATGCCAAAAGCACCACGGTAAGCGCCATCGGGTATTTTTTTAGCCCAAGTTGGGGTGGAGCGCAGCGCTTCGCGGTTCTAACGGAGCGTCGCATGAAAATCTTCCTGCACCTTCTTCAAAAGATCAAGCCGAAACCCTCGTCCTTTTTGGGTGAGAAAGGAATGAATAGGGCGAGCTTTTGGCGGAAAAGTTCACGAATGATGATCGGCGAGCTTTGCTAATGCATGGCGGCAAGATGTTCTTTCATCAGATAGATCAGCACGATTTGAACCAGGACCACGAAGCAGAACTTCAGGAAGAAACTTTTTTTTGCCGTCTTGTGTTTAAAAAAAACCATGCCCAAAACCGCTCCAAAAGTCCCACCTAAAAAGGTGAGCACCAACAGCACATTTTCTGCAATCCGTCGTTTTCCTTTTTTGGCAAGCCATTTATCCAGCCCAAAGGCGAGAAAGGTGATCAGCGTAAAAGTGAGGATTAAATATTTCGTGAGCATGATAAAGCGTTTGTTGGGGAAAAACAGAGCAAATGAAGGGCGCAAAGTAACGCCTATTTTTCGGGTTTTGGGGTGCGGAATCCTGCTTTTGTTGGCGTGCGCATCTAAAACAAGGTGGTCATTTCCTGGGCTTGATCCAGATTGATGGCCACGAGATCTGCCTCGTGATTGGGGAAGGCAAAATCTTGAATAATGCGGTCGGTGAGCCATTCTTTTTCCATGGCTTTGGTCAATACGATGGGCATTCGGTGTTTGGTATTGTGAATTTCGGTCATCAACGCATTGGCTTCGGTGGTGACGATAGAAAAGGTGGTGAGTTCTTCCCCACTTTCTTGGTCGGTCCAGTTTCCGTAGATGCCGCCCAACGCCATGATATTGGTGTCGGGTAAAGCGAGAAAATGTTTCTGTTTTACTTTGCCTTTCCCATCCAGCCATTTCCATTCATAAAAACCTTTCACGAGCACGAGACAGCGTTTTTGCACATTGTTTCTAAAGGAAGGTTTCTCAGCAATGGTTTCTATTTTGCCGTTTAAGGTCAGCTTCTGTAAAGAGCGGTCTTTTGCCCACGCCGGAAGTAAACCCCAGTTCGCGGCAGTTGCCACGGCAGGATTTTCATCTAAAATCACGGCCACCCAAGGATGACTGTACCCATTTAAAAAATCTTTGGCTTCAAAATCCTTTCCCTCATACCCCACGTTGTACATTTTTTTAAGGTCTTTTTTGGTGATTTGGGAATCGACGTAGTAGCACATGGGCGGAGGATTTGTTGGTTAATCAAATATACGATTTTAAAGAAATGGATAAAACATAATAACAATAGAATTTGCAATATTTCTGCATCAGTTGTGAATTGCTCTCATTTTTCTGTATTTTTAGTACACAAAATGACTGCAAATTCTTCTTAAATAGAGTGGAGTGGTTTTTAGCTACTCAAAAATGTCATCGGAATTTTTGCTTTTCAATACCAGTTCCCTCTGCGGAATTTTTTCCAATTAAGCCGTACTCCTTATTTATTGCGGCGGACAATCACAAAACAAAATTACTGCACAATATTGCAACCCGCATTGATGGCACGGTTACATTAAATTTTTTACCAAAGTTAGTGGGAAAAACAATGAATGTATGGCAATGCATACTAAACGAAGATGCAACGAGGTTTCTATTTCTGCGAATGTTGGGAATGTAGTAGTGAGTAAGGTTATCATTTATGGCTCATGAAAAATGAATAATTAATTATGACGAGTGAAACCATCAATTTTTAACAATCAAAAGTGCAATATTTAATATTACGCTTTTTATTGATCTATCTAAGTTAAGTCTCTTAAAAACGTCGATTTAACCTTTGAGCAAAATATCAATAAATGCATATATTAATGTACAATATTTATTATATTATTAAAATTTCAAGCATTATATTTATTATTTTTTGTATATTTTTTTTAAATCCATTAATTAAATCCATTTTACGCATTACATTAACAAAAAAAACTAACAATTGCTAGTCAGTTTGCTTTTTTTTATTTATTTTTATGTGAAATAAACAAAACAAATGACAATTAAATAAATTATGACAACCTTAAAACACTTAAATTATGAAAACTTTATTACAATTAATTATGACACTGTCATCAGCTATTTACTGTGCACAAACAATTCCGGATTTTAATACGAAATTTGAAAATAAAAATTCAAATAAATTATTGACCGTCAGTAATTCTAACTTGTTACTAAGAGACTCAGTAGCTATTATACCATCAAATTTAAAAGATGACATGAAAAATCTTTTGAATATAGAAGGTGAGGTAGCTGCTTATGCTTCTGCTGAATATTCTAAAGTAACTCAAAAAAAAATTGAGACTTTAGAAGAAATGCAGAAATGTCTAAAAATATCAGAAATAAAAAGTAATGACCCATGCTTAACAAATCAATCAGACTTCAATGAAAAAATGAAAAAATACGGTGACTCTATCCAAAAATTTAAAGCACTGAATGAATATTTTACTTATGTACAAAAATCTGAAACTGAAACTTCAATTATTAATACCTATGATACCGGAAGTATTTTGGTCCCAATTCCACAATATTTACAGCCTGACATGCAAGAATTGATGGGTATCAAAGAGAATGAAGTTAGCGCATTTGCTTGCGATAACCTAAGAACAATTGTTATAAAAAGGATTGATGAACTGGGACAAAAGCGGAAGATTTATAGTAATGCAGACACTGGGCAATACAGTAGACAAATGATAGCGTATGACAAATTAATTGCAAGGTATAAAGCCTTAAAAACTTTTTTTAAAACAGCTAACTCTTTAGGAGGAACACCAAATTACTTAAGTAGACTTTTGCCGCTTAGAAGTGTCATGAGTGCTAAATATTTTTTTCTGTACAATAATGATGAAGAAAGCGTAATGTTCATTAACAAAGTTGGAATACAATCAAATTTTAGCAGCTCATTTAGTGCAAATGCTGATGTAGTAAGTGGCGTAATTTTCCCTTTTAAGTTTACAATGGCTACCAACATAAGCCAGCAAACTTCTGAAAAAGATTCCGTTGCGACCTCAAAACTAATGAATGGAGGTTTATTAAACATCAGTCTTATTACGCCAATTATATTTTCAAAATGGTATATTGGTAATGGCAAAAAAGTCATTATTTATATTCCTGTGGAATATCGCTTTAACGTAGATGACATAAAAGATAAAGTAGCTTTCAACAGCACTTACAATTATCATGAACTTTCTGGATATATCATGGGAACGGTAGATTTGCTACAAAAAGAATCTATAAAAGATGAAGCCACATTATTTGGCGCTGTTAAGCACTCTTATTTCATTGGTGGAAGTCAATTCCAATCAAAAATTTCTGACAATAAGTTTTGGCTTACTCAATTGACTGTTGGAATTAAAATAAAAAATAAATATACTCTTTCTGCCAATATACCAATATATTCAACCTCTTCTGTTATTAAAAAACAACAAGCTGCAACTGTTGGAATTACTTTTGAACCTGGTAATTAGAAAGCCATCAATTAGACTTTCATTATATTGCTAAATTATAAAATAAAAAGTTGAGAAATGTAAATTATCAACTTTGTAACTATAGCAATTAGTAAAAAATAAACTGAAGCCCAATAAATTTATTGGGCCTTTTTAATCTAAAATATTCTGCTGACATTTATACACCTAATTAATTTTTTGCAAGAAATTATGAAGAGTGACGAAAACTTACAAAAATTTTTTTCTTCTAATTTTTAAATCAGTGGTTGATGGTATTTACTTGTACTTTTATTGCATTTACGCGAAGTTAAAAAGAAAAGACTTCTGTCGGTAGTTCCACAAAACTTGCATGCATAGCGATCCTTAAATCCCCCATCAAAAGGTTGGTGATAATTGTTTGAACTTTTTGAGCATTTTCCAGAAGTTAAAAAAAACAAATTGCTTTCCTCTCTACCACAGAATTTACAAAGGTATTTTTTTTCCACATCTCCTTCAAATGGCATATGATATCCTGAAGAACTTTTTTGGCACTTGCCGCTGGTGAGAAAAAATAAATTTGTCTCTTCTCTACCACAAAACTTACAATATAATTTTTCCTTTTTTTGAATAGGTTTTGGCGCAATTGATGGTTTTTCTTTAGAAGAAATATTTACGGTCTCTACTACCGCATTGGAGCCCATATTTTGTTGAGTTTTAAAAGTTTTCGAATAATCTCGTGAGGATGTCGATGAGCATTTTTTACTGCCAAAGAATTTTACTATCAAAAGAAATCCTACTATTCCTAAAGGAACTTTCCACCATTTGCCCGGATCATTATTGATTTTTTGTGAAGTAGGTGGCGTATTAATTACAAATTTTGATGAAACAAAACCTTTAATGCCACTATCCATTTGAATTTGCGTCCAATTTCCTTTGGTGGATATAAAAATAACTTTTTCTCCCTTTGGGGCGGTATCTAAAACTTCGTAATTTTTGCCGGGTCCACTGCGAACATTTAAAAGTTCAGTATCTATATACCGTGCCTCCTGTGAAAAATAGTTTTGTATAAAAAACAACAAAAAATAAAATAATAAATATTTTTTCATGCATTATTACTTTGTAATGATTATTGTTGTTCCTGTTTAATTTTTTCGATTATATTCTTTAAATCTACATAACCATTTGCCAATGAGGTATGTCTCCAGCCGTACCACGATTTTTCCGGTTCTCCTAAATTATTTTTCCTAAGTATTATTGCAAGCGAATCTGGCAGATCAATACGCCCATGATTTGTATAAGTCGGACTAATACCAAAATAAATATTTAGTGGTTCGCCAATAATACACTCTACAAGTGCAGAAAACTCTTTTCCATCAACTTCCATTATTACACCTAAATTAATAACATTATTTCGTGCACTTGGGTCATCTTCCACAATTTTTAAATTAGGAAAGTCTGCAATAATTTGTTGTTTCCAATCATTAAACCTGTCAACTACATTTTTTTTACGATAATCGAATTTTAATAATTCTATTTGCGCAATTGCATTTTCTAAATCTTCCTTTTTATGGTTTAAAATTTTTATTGCTTCGTCTGAATTTTTACCTTCTAAATTCAATTGTTCTTTCAAAAATTCCTGTAATCTCATATTCATTGCTTTGTTTATTGTTCGTATGCTAAATAGACCTTCCAAATGATCGATGTATTGTGCGATGGCACTTTGTAAATAAATATCCTTTTCTTCAAATGGTAATATTTTGTCTTTGAGCCAGGGATAAATATCATCACGGTATGATACAGATTTAAATCTTAATTTAAAACTGTCTTTATAAGATAGTTTATCCTTATTAATCCAACATTCGGCTGAAGGTTCTCTGCTGTATTTTGGTGTATAAACAACAAAAATGTCTTTTTCACTCCTCCTGTAACTGTTTTTAATGGTCTCAATATATCTTGCCAATTGTCCACCTGCCTCAGTGTTTTGATCCGGTGCTTTATCGGTGACCTTATTTTCTATTAAAACCACATAATTTGTATCAAAAATCGGGATATCAATACGACCACAAGAATCTACTTTTTCTACGACTGGTTTTATAATAGTCATTTCAAAACCGCAGACATCGTGAAGAAAACCTTCTATTAATGGATACTTATTATTTTTTTTGTACCTTAATAACTTTGCGAAGATGCGACTGTGTGCGTTTTCATCTGCATGCAGTTCATCTATAAGATTAATATGGTAAGGTAGTTTTTCAGATTCAATCTCAAAGATGTTGTTAAAATCTTCAAGTAGTATTAATAACTCCCCAAAGTTTTTCTGAATTCTATTTTCTAAAGATATGCTGAAATCCAGTGCGCTTTCAATTTCTTTTATTTCCAAATTTATTTATTTAAAAAATATTTTATTTTAAATTTATTATACTGTTTTTTTTAACTCTTGGTACAACTTGCTCAAGAAATCTTCAATCTGTTTTAATGAATATTTTAAAAACTCTTGATCTTCAATTTTCACCTCGTAACTTATAGATTTTGGGTTTACAGTTTCGATAAGGGTAAAACCTTTGCTCTTTTTCAAGTCCTTTAAACAGTGTATTTTTTTAGAAATTTTTGGGTCGCTAGTTCTAACTTTACCATTATAATGGACAATTACATTTCTTAACTCCAAAAAATTCTTTAGAAAAACATATTGGGGAAATGCCGCAATAAGCACTTTTGGTTTTAATACTTCCTTTGCTTTATCTAAAAAATCGCCAGATACGCTTTTTGAGGCAGGATTTTTATTATAATTTAAAACTCTTGTTATTTCAGTTTCAAAAAAAATAAACAATTGAATTATAACAGAATATCTATAACGCTGTTGAAAAACATTATGCTCATAATGCTCATCAATTGTGCTATCAATTAAATGATCATAGTAACTTTGATTATTTTCTACAGTTTCTCTAATTGGATCATCCTCAAGAGTTGCTTCTAATTCGTGAAACCTTTCCTCAATCAGTTTAAAAGTAGATTCAAAATTATTTTCGATAAACTCTATATATTTATCAAAGGAGTAGGTTTCAAAATTCAACCAATTTCCTAGCATGGAATATTTATTCATTGATACGTAGTTTTTTTATAATTTATACTTTTTGTCCTTCAAAAACCTCTCGCAATAAACTTTTCATCAACTGCTCAGGCAGATTTTTGCTTACATTTATTCCTTGCTCCAATTGAATTTGCATAATCAATAATGCTGCTATTGCAAATTTTATATATTCCAAACGCTTGTAAAGTGTCCATAAAAAAAGATTGTTTAAACATCTCATTTAAATAACTCGAAGATAAACCAATCCATTTTTCATATTTCTATTTAATTCAGAATAGGGTACGATTTCCCCATTTAAAATTGAATTAAAGAGATTTTCGCTATGGTAAATTGAAGGCTTTGTATATAACTGAGAAATCAAAACTAATTCATATCTATCTCTGTTATCAATGAAAAAATTCCATTCCTTTTTACTTAGAAAAAAGTATTTCTCAGTTCCTGTTGTACCCTTACATTCAATATAGATTGTTATATTTTCTTCTATGAAGCTGAAATCATATTGCTTAAAACTTTCAGTAAATTCGTTCTCCCAACTTAAAATTACATCTGGCATTTTTGCTGATAGATATTCATATGCAATTTCTTCCGCCCGTCTACCAATTTTTGCATTTAGAATAGGATCTTCGTCAATTATAATTTTTGAATCTTCGAATTTTATAGAATTTGCTCTTATAATTTCTGCCGAAATTAATTCTAACTGTTTTCCAATTAATTTGATTGCAATAGTATTACTTTCTACCGTTTTCTCTAAAGTGGAAATATACTTTTCTTCAGAGATTTTCACGTTATTCATTAAAACATCTTGTTTTACGTCAAAATCCTCTTTTTCTTCTTTGATTTCCTCGGTCGAATCTGATTGTAAATCTAAGTTTATTGCCTCCATCAAAATTGCATTCGTTATGGAAGATCTCATCTCAAAAAGTATCTTTGAAAAATACTGTTTATCATAAGCAATTGCATTTAGATTTATATAAACCCCCTTTGTATTTTCACATACATTTTTAGATTTTCTTGCGGCTTCAGCATTTTGGTCGATTCCAATAATAAATATCTTCCAATATTTATCTGTATTCTTTTGATGTTCGAGTATTTTTTCATCAAAGTTTATAAAATCATTACCATCACCGTCAGTGATGATTAGCAAAATACGATGTGAATTATCACCACCTTTCTCTAGGAAGTGAGAAGTTTTTTGATATGCCAAAAATAAAGGAGTACCGCCCATTTCTGGCACTGGCAGTTTTCTAACTTCGTTACTTGCGTTTTCAAATTCACTTCCGGCATAAACCTTTTGTAAAATTAAATCTTGAACATTTTTTGGATTACTTCGGAAAGTGAAAATATTAATAGTATCAAAAAAATCTAAATGTGTCAATAAATCATTAGTTAGAATTTTTTTAACAAGTTCAATTCGTGGAGAACCGTCTTCTAAAAGCCATTTATTTTCATCCGCTGTACCTTTCATGTAACCCATACTTCCCGAATGATCTATGAGAATACGTAGATGTTTGTTCATTTTAAATTATTTAAAAAGTAAATTTATCTTCTTATTTTTTGCAATCTCCATCTTGGCTCTGGAACCAATAGAAAATCAATACCGTGCTTTAAAAAGTGAAGATCTACAGTTCTTTGTCCTACTCTGCAAACTCTTATGATTTCCATATTGTCTTCAGTAAGTGATTTGTAATCTTTTGGACTCGATACTTTTAGGCAATCATAAGAAATTTCAGATTTCACGGTTGACTTTACTTCAAATTTTTCTACAACATTATTTAAAGTTCCTTGGATATCAACTTTCTTTACGTTAATTCTAACCTCTGTATATCCTGTTGATTCTAGATAGAGTTTCACGACTTGAACTCCGAAATTACCAATGTCATGATTGCTCTTTCTATTGGGATAAGCATCATTTAAACGAGTAAAATCATCTTCTGATAGTTCAAAATGTACTACTTCAGACATTTTCCATTTCTTTTTTATCTGTAAAAACCTCCCGCAAAACACTTTTCATCAACTGCTCATTTAGATTTTTGCTTTCTTCTATTTCTTGCTCCAGTTGATCACACAAAAGCATTAAGGCATTTACTTTTTCTACTATTGCTTTTTGTTCTTCAATGGGAGGAAAGGGAAATTGTATATTTTTAATATTTGATTGTGATATATTTACCTGACTAGATGCCATTCCAATCATTTTTGATAATAACAAACCTCTTATTAAATCGCTATTTAAAGTTGATACAATAAAATCAGGTGAAAGTAAATCCTTTAAATATTGTAATCGAATAGTTTTATCTGATAAAATTAAATTAAAATTCATTTCATCAACTTTACAAGCTATTCCAGTTCTATTGATAGGACCTGCTCTTGTGATAAGAATATCTCCAATTTCTACAATTTGATTTACATTAATTTGATAATTTGCAGGTAAAACCTTATTTGCATTTTGATTAAACTTATTCTTTTGGATCGAAGTTGTAGTTAGCACTCCCCATTCTTTATTAACAACAGGTCTTTTTTCACAGTCTGGACTTTTTCCTGCATCTGAAAATAATAATGTATCACCAAGTCTACACCAAACCCAACTTTCAGGCAATTCATATGGAATCTCATCATCTGAAATTGGAGGCAGCGGACTTTCTTTTTTTATTTTCTTATCCTTAATGAGTTGGACTTTCTCTTTTTGTATGCGTTTCAAAAGTTCTGTGGCAGTTTCTGTGTCTGGATTGTTTTTTCGCCAATCGACCGTGAGTTTTCCTTGAACGGCTAATTGTAGAACTGCTTCACGCAATTTTTTTACCGCACTTTTTTCAGTGAAGAAAGATTTAAAATGGTCTTGTAAATAATCCCATTCTTTCGATGTGTCCTCAGTTGTTAATTGTCGCAGAGCCGAAGTCACAAAATCTTCTTTTAAAGCAATTCGCTCTTTTGTTAATTGCTCTAATTGTTCTACTTCTTTGAAAAGTATTTCAACTACGCGTACGATTTCTTTTTGTTCTTCTAAAGGTGGAAGAGGAATGGTGAAGTATTTGATATCGGACATCGAAATATTATCATTCGTAGAGTTTTTCGCTTCGTTAATAACATTTTGTATTAATGGAGTAGGAATTACACAATTTATATATTTTTCGTAAATTGATTTAAAAATCTTTACTGTTGCAACCCTTTGATTTACAACCATTTTTTCTGAAATTGAATCAACAAATAAACTTTTACCCACTGTTCCACCTGTCATTGCTATTAAGATATTCTTACTTTCCAGAATATAAGAACTCAAATCATTAGAAAATGAATGTCTAACTACCTTATGATTTTTAAATCCATTTTCATCAAAATCAGAAATACGTATAACTCTGACACCATCTTCAATATAATTAGTACTTTTAAATGCAAAACCTCCATTAATAGAACTCAATTCTATTAAGTATGTCCACTGCCAAGTATTTGGCAAAGTGTAAGGAAAGTTTTCTTCAGAAATTGTATGTACAGATTTTTCTCTGCTAATTTTCTTCTCCTTAATTAATTGCGCTTTTTCTTTTTCAATTTTTTTTAACAATTCTGAAGAAGGTTCTACTTCGGGATTATCTTTTCTCCAGTTAGCCGTTAACTTTCCCTGTATTGCTAATTGTAAAATCAAACCTTTCAGTTCTTTTGCGTTTTTAGGATGGAGGGTAAGGTTTTTAAAATGTTGTAATAACTGCATCTTATTGTAGGGCTTCAGTTAATACCTTTACTATTTCATCTTGTACAGACGCAATTTTTTTTTCGGCAGCATTAAATTTTTCTAAAATCACTTCCGGGCTTGCCAAAGTATCGACGGCTTGGTGCGGGTTTTTAATATCTAAGTTGTAATTGCGTTTTTTAATTTCTTCTACAGAAACTTTCCAGGCATGTTGGTTCTCTTCCCGATTGTTCCACCATGATTTTTCTAAGTCAAACTCCTTAATATTAATAGGTTTTCCTTTGTTGTAACTCACTACACCTTCGGGATAAGGATGTTCGAAATACCAAATATCTTCTGTAGGCGTTCCTTTTTCAAAAAATAAAACGTTTGTTTTAATTCCTGTGTAAGGATTAAAAACGCCATTTGGTAAGCGTACAATTGTATGCAGATTACACTTTTCCAGAAGTTCTTCTTTCAAGCGGGTTTTAACGCCTTCGCCAAATAAAGTTCCATCCGGCAAAACCACCGCACAACGACCGTTATTTTTTAATAATTTGATGATTAGCGCCAGGAATAGATCGGCGGTTTCTTTAGTTCTAAACTTCGCTGGGAAATTGGTTTCCGTACCATCTTCCTCCACTCCACCAAAAGGCGGATTGGTTAAAATAATATCCAACTTATCCTTGATTCCCCAATCTGAATAAGGTTTGCTCAATAAATTGTCTCTGCGCACAGCAGGCAAATCAAAACCATGCAACATTAAATTGGTGGTACAAAGCAAATGGGGCAAAGGTTTTTTCTCAATGCCACGAATAGAATTTTGTACTATATCTCGATCTTTTGGAGTGTTAATTTGATCCCGCAAATGATCGATGGTACAGGTTAAAAAACCACCTGTTCCGCAGGCAGGATCCAGTACCGATTCTCCCAATTGAGGATTAATCATATCCACCATAAATTGGGTAACCGCTCTTGGTGTATAATATTCCCCGGAAGAACCTGCAGACTGTAATTCTTTTAAAATAGTTTCGTAGATGTCATTAAATAAATGACGCTCTGTAGTGCTGTTAAAATCTATATTATCAATAACATTAATGACCTGTCGGAAGAGTGTTCCGTTTTTCATGTAATTATAAGTATCATCAAAGACAGACCGAATAATATGTGTTTGCGGACTAATGGAAATATCCAGGTCTTTAAGTGCCGGGAATAGTTCGTTATCAATGAAATCCATTAAGAGGTCACCTGTTAAGCCCTCATCATCTGCCGCCCAGTTTTGCCATTTTAAATTTTCGGGTATTGGTGAAACATAGTTGTCAATGGTAATTTCCCATTCTTCTTCTTTGTCTGAAAATATTTTCATGAAAAGCATCCAGACCATTTGTGAGATGCGTTGTGCATCACCATCTACTCCGGTGTCTTTACGCATGATGTCGCGTATGCTTTTTATGTTTGTCGTAATGTTACTCATTAGCTTAAAAGTCGTTTATAATTTGTTCTAATGTTAATATGCGGCTTGCCAGTCTTTTCTTTGTATCTTCTGTAAAATTGACCTTTGCAAATCTTAAATGTTCAATTAATTTTAAAATATCGTCTTCGTTTTCAACAATTAAATATTTGATATCTTCAGGTTGAAAATATAATCTTAAATGATCAATTTTTCTATTATAAAAAGTTTTTCTTTCTTTGGTTTCAATACTAGTTTTTGCTACGAAAGGTTCAACACCGATTTCTTCGAAAGGCGGAACATAGCGCCATTCTCTTTCATCAGCAAATCGGTAATTTTTTGTAATTTTTTGATCTCGAATTAAATCTCCTTCATAATTCTTCATATATCGATAAGTATTTATCAAATTATGATAACCTTTTGTGGTAAGTGAATTTGAACCTAATGTTTGATAAACGCTTGCTAAACCATTGTTAAATCGATCTGCTATATCGCAATGCTGATTTATATACATAACAGGATTTAAAGAATTTCGATTTGCCCATTCTTTGGTTAAACCAATACCAAATTTTCCATAGTCTTTCTCTACAAAATATTTTAAATCTGCCATTTTTATATCACAAAACGAAACCATTGGTACTGCAAATTCCCTTTCTGAATTTGGTCCACAAATCTTTTCTCTAGCATAAGAAACCTTGAAATTAGACGTCAATATTTTATATAAACCATCTTTATCTGTAAAATGAAAAAGTGTAGTGGGGTATAAACTTGCCATATTTTACGCGATATTATAAATTTCGTTTTCTAATTCTTTCATGGCTTTTTCAAAATCTTTATTTTTTCCAAAAGCTCTTACCAGCTCCACGGGTGATCCCATTTCATTTAAAGGTTTTATTTTTAGTATTGATCCTTGCTCAATAGAATAAAATCCTTCTTTTTCATATTTGTCTAAAAGACTGTTGAGAACCTTTTGAGCCATTTCACTATACTTTCCAAAATAATTTCTTTTACGGACATTATCTGCTCTTTCCTTTCTGGTTAAAGATGGCCGATCAAAAGCGACGTGGCATATTAAATCAAAATCATCTAAATCTTTTCCAACATCCTCGCGCAGTTCTTCTAACAATACGCCATGGTCAGCTAATTCTTTGATGAGTTCTTCCTTCTTTTCAGATTCTGTCCATTTCTGAATAAAATCATCTAATGAACTGAATTCTTTTTCTAAGTTTTTTTTGGAATAATCTTTTAAAGATTCTGTTATTAACTTTCCGTCTTTTCCGTAGTACTGCACTCTTTCATTAATTACCGTGACCTGAACTTCATTAACGTAATACTTTTTAACTTCCTCTACAGGAGGATCAGGAATTGTAATATCTGGCGGATCTTTCTCATCACCAGGTGAAATAATTGGCCCCACAGTTGGTTCTGGCTTATCATCTTCATCAGGCGGAACAATTGGGTCATCGGGTCCCGGCTCATAAATTTGAACGGGATCGCCATCAAAGTCAGGTCTTGCAAAAATATTTGTTGCTTTCCTAAAATCTAAAATGGTAAAATACACTTTGCCTTCTGCCTCTCTAATTCTGGTGCCTCGACCTATAATTTGTTTAAATTCTGTGACCGATTGAATATTAGATTCCAACACTATAAATTTTACCATCTTGGTATCAATTCCCGTAGTTAGCATTTTTGAAGTGGTCGCAATGACAGGAAACTGTTCCTCAACATCTGTAAAATTATCTAACTCTTGTTTTCCTACATCATCATCACCAGTAATTTTAACACAGTAATTCCAATTTTTTGCAACCAAATCTGCATTTTCATTTATTAAAGCCTGTCTCATTCTGTTGGCATGATCGATATCTGTACAAAAAACAATCGTCTTTGCATATCTGTCTGTTGCTTTTAGGTATTCAGTAATTTTCTTGGCAATAATTTCTGTGCGTCCATCAATAACCAAAGTTTTGTCATAATCTTTGAGATTATAAATTCGATCCTTAATTTCATTACCAAATTTGTCTAACATTCCGGCAGTTGGCCTCCATCCTTCATCTACATTAGTTGTTACTCTAACCACTTTATAAGGCGCCAAAAAACCATCATCGATGCCTTGTTTTAAAGAATACGTATAAACAGGTTTTCCAAAATATTCCATATTAGATACGTCCTTTGTTTCCTTTGGAGTCGCTGTCAAACCAACTTGAGTTGCAGAAGAAAAATATTCAAGTACTTCTCTCCAGGCAGAAGCTTCTGATGCACTTCCACGATGACATTCATCAATCACAACTAGATCAAAAAAGTCTCGACTAAACTCTTTGTAAGCATTTTTTTCTTCATCTGTACCAGTTAATCCTTGATAGAGCGCAAAATATATTTGATATGACTTATCTATTTTTCGGTTTTTGATGATGTGCATAATATCGTTGCCGAAGGGAGAAAAGTCACCATTTTTAGTCTGTGTCAACAAAGCATTTCTATCTGCAAGAAAAAGAATCCGTTTTTTAAGACCCGTCTTCCATAGACGCCAAATAATATTAAATGCGGTATATGTTTTCCCTGTTCCGGTCGCCATTACCAATATAATTCTCTTTTGGTTTTTGGCAATTGCTTCTATTGTTCTATTGACAGCATTTTGTTGATAATATCGTGGTTTCATTCCACTCGTATCTACATAATAGTCCTTCTCTACAATTTCCTTTGCTTTGGGTTCTGCGAGATTATTATGCTTCAAATATTTTTCCCATAAAATTTCGGGTGAAGGAAATTCATCCAGTGCAAGTTCTGTTTCTAAATCTTTTCCAGAATTTGTTTTATCATGAAAAACAAATGAGTTTCCATTGGAAGTAAATACAAATGGGATCTGTAAAATTTCGGAGTATTCCAAAGCCTGTTGCATTCCTGAACCTGCAGGTAATATATTCTTTTTTGCTTCTATAATTGCAATTGGAATATTTGGTTTGTAGTAAAGAATATAATCTGCTTTTTTGCTCTTACCTCTGGTGTATAATTTCCCTTGTACGATAATTCGCCCATCTGTAAAAAACACTTCCTCGCGAACCTGCTTATGCATATCCCAACCAGCTTCCTGAATTGCAGGATTTATGAACTTTGTACAGATATCTCTTTCTGACAGTTTCTTTTTATCAATCATTAAAACTGGATAAGTGGGTTGAAAAATTAGATTTGAAATTTATTATACAAATTTGAAATTTCGCTTTAAAGCAGTCTGCAAATGAATTTTCGGTATACTTTTTTACGATTTTATTTAAACAACTTGCCATAAAAATTAATTGACGTTAAATATAGTAAAAGCCGATGTATATAAAAAAAGGGAACCCGTAAAATGGTGTAAAAAAATATATATTTTTTACAACACCATTATTTCATATATCTTTTACCATATAAATCGCAAAATCCCCACAAAAAAACCCCGTTCTCTCAAGCGGGGTTGTTGGTTAAATTAAGGTAATAAGTCCGAGGTAAGGACTGTTGCACGCCAGCTTCTGCTCTGCGTTGTTGAAATAGATCCAGAAATGAATATCGAGTCCGCCAAAATAATTGGGCAGGGTGATCTGGGCGGTGCCATCTGCACGGGTGGCGACTCCCTGAAACACTTCAAACACTTGCTGATCTTCACTGTAACTCACCACATTCATTACGTCGGTGGCGTTGCCGTTCCCCTGAAGACTGTTATCGTCCCAGGTAAAGTTCATGATCCTGCCTGCTGCAGGCGTGGCTACCTGATTTTGAAATCCTGCCAATTCTCCCTTGGTGATCAGAATTTTGTTAAAAACCAGTTCCGGTTCATTTGCCACCACCAACAATGCATTGTTGAGCATGTAGGAGGCTGCCAAATTAGCCTTTGATTTCACCCCGCTGCTCATGCCAAAATATTTACTTTGGATGGGTTTGAGGGGTTGCAGAAAACTCACTACGAGTCTGAACTTTTTCTGCTGCAGCAATTGCAATTCAGTCGGCTTTCTGCCACTCTTTTTAGGGACACTTCTAATGATGTCCTTTCCACGATAGTTGGCTCCTACAATGGTGCCTACTTTTCCACTGAATCCTCCTAGGATTCCTTTGCTAATGTTAGCCATAATACTATAATTTTGGATTTGTTATACGAATGTAAAACGAAATTTTACTCCCCTCCAAACCCGTGAAAAATTTGACAGGTTTTGACAACCGCTGACCGATTTTGACCGATTGCGCGCAGTTTTTTAAGGGGTTTCTTCGACCTTTGTTCGAGTCATGTTCGAACATCCTTCGGAAAAAAGATGTTTTTACCGAAGAACAGTCGAAGAAAGGTCGAACAATCATCGAACAAACGAGCAATAAAGAAGCGGGAATACATGGTGGGAAAAAGGTCTTTCTTTTTTTGGAAACGCTTAGGTGCAGGCGTTTGAAGCGCATTCAACCCCACCATCTTCTTTAAGAAGTAGAACAATGACGGGAGTGCACTCATTTTGGTTCTTGGTCAAGTGGAAATGGTAGGATTTTGCGAGCATGCACAAAGGGTTCTGAACGGCGGCGCTGAGTGGCGAGTGTTAGGATCGCACGACGGCAAGTGGAGGCAGGAAAAAAAAGGGATTTGGCGGGAAGTGTTTGGCGGGAAGGTCTGATCAATCAGAAGGATGATGGTCGGGAAGCTCTAAAGAGGTGCGCTCATGGAGCGGGAAGCAGGCCCTAAAAAATGCCTTTATTTAATAAAGGCACTATCGATAAAAGATTTACGATAAAAATATTTACCACCGATTTTGATGTACTCGATGACTCCTTGTTTCCGCAACCGGTGCAGGGTGCTGTCGCTGATGTGGAACATTCTTTTCAGATCAGCGTTATCATAGTAGATGAGGTCGTTTTCTACCACCTTTTTCACATAGCCGAAAATCACTTGCAACATATCTAGAATCTGCTGCGTGTATTCGCTGTTCATGGGGTTTTCTTCTGCTTTTTTCATAATTTTATGTGTTTTGTGTTGGATAAAAAATGAAGAAATCAGGATTCATTTGATCCCTTGTTTCACCCTGCAAGTTGCAAAATATTTGAGTAAAAAAAAAGGGTGTTTTCACGGATTTTTGCACCGTTAAATCACGGTATTTTTATCAAATTGGTACCGTACAACACGCTCTTTTTACCGACCAATCACGGAGGGTCATCTTTTACCACAACATTCCGCCTTGAAAAAACGTACAAAGGCGCACCAATACCGCTTTTGATCGTTGACTTTCCCGTGTTCAGGCAACGGAATTTTAGACGACTGCTATTCAGCGAGCCTCCTTTTGCCTATGATTCAGGAAATAGAGCGGCGTGAAGTTCCAAGAGCATAGTGAAGCGCACCCTCGAAGCAGTGCAACATGGGTGTTTCTTCTTAGTTCTCGGATTGTTTTTTTATTTCAGCTTCGTTGAGTTCGCTTTTACAACCTATGACCACCGTTTCTTATTTGGTGGTGGTCTGCAATAAAAAAAGGGGAATGTTTCGGTTTCGGCAGATCATGAATTGTACATGAAGAAGGCATTGCGAAGTTGGCGATAGGTTGATTTCGACCGTACCCATCTTGGTGCTGATCATTTGATTTGAACCTTCTTACTGTCAAAAAAGTAAAAGCCCCTATCTCAAACTTAAAAAGAAGAATTCACGGGAGTTTTCTGGCTTCCTTACGAACCTTGCCTCCACTGCGAAAACAGCTTTCCTCTTCTTTCTTTTGGAACAACTCCTCCACTTGTTCTTCCCATTTTTGGTAAGAGTATTTAAATTTCAACCATATAACCGATTTCAGGAACAAAAGATGCAATTCTAAGCACCCTTTCCGAACGAAAAGAAATGAACCTCTATTGGTTGCCAGCTGAAAAAATCCAACAAGGTTTCCCGAATGTTCTCGTGGTTCTATTTCCGGAATAATACCAGTCAACGTGCAGTGAACCTGCGAAATCGGTCGTGGAAAGTACGGTGTATATTGCTTTAACAAAAAATGAATTGGCGAATTTAGATTCCTCCCAATTGCTGGAAACTCCGATGCGCTTCCAACCTGATTCTGCTTTTTTGAATTGGTTGGTTGACTTCAAACGCAACGAATCCAACCAATAACGATACGGATTGCGTGGGGAAAATAAGCGGGAATTGCTGCCTGTATTGGGAAGGAGTGCTGCGGTGGTAGGTGGGATTATTTCCCAATACAGAATCTAAAGAAGTCTGTACTGATGAGGGTTAAAAACGGCCAAGGTGTACAAAAGTAGTACAGCTATAACATGCTGCAACATCTTTTCAAAAATATTCTATCAAAGCTTTCGTCTACTATTTACTAAATGTTATCAGGTTTTAATTACGTTTAAATTTAGAAATATCAATATAATATTTTGCCACCTGATTTTTGTACTTCATTGATAAGAATTAAAAAAATTATACCGCTACAACTAAATTGCGAATATATTGTATTCGCGATTGGAAAAAACTTGTTAAAATTGATGAATAATTTCAGTCTGCATCTCATAAAAACCGCCGCAATTCTCCGAATCCAATTGCTTCAACTTCACTAACAGCACTACAATCAACGGATTTAAAGTGGTATTATTTATGGATGCTGATTTAGGTCCAATAGTAAGATGATGATACTATAATTTTCAAGCGAAGCGTAAAACAATAAAGCTTAACATCGCAAATTAGATAGTTTTAAAAGTATCAGATCTATCTAAACTGGAAAAAACCAAATCATTTAGAAATTCAACGATTTCAGTCTCTTTATTTCTTTTGCTGAAATCGGTCAGTGAGGAAAGATTGTGCATGAAGAAGTTTTGAAAATGCGCTATTTCTACGATCGTAGAAGCCAATGATCTAGGAAATTTGTAATTTGGATTATAGGCTAATATCACATTACCGATTAACGTGCATAAATCTTTATAAGGCTGAAAAAACTCTAATTTATTATCTTCCGCCACTTGTTTTGTTAAATAAGCTTTGGAACCTTCTGCCACTATTACAGGATGAAGAAGACTTTCATCTATATAACTTGTTTGC
The DNA here is from genome assembly GCF_900156725.1 of Kaistella chaponensis. Taxonomy (GTDB): domain Bacteria; phylum Bacteroidota; class Bacteroidia; order Flavobacteriales; family Weeksellaceae; genus Kaistella; species Kaistella chaponensis. The sequence goes on from NZ_FTOI01000007.1 coordinate 57,805, forward strand.
TTGTCATCTTCAATAGGAGATGTTAACAGGCTTATTATTTTTTGTAATTTAACTTTATGGTCTTTGATGTTATTCGTCTGGAAATTGATCTGAAATTCGATCCATCCAAAATACCAGGCGGTAATATAAATTAATAATTTATGCTTGTTCTCAAAATAGCGATAAATACCCGCCTCTGTTGAACTAATTTCTTCGGCGAGTTTTTTAAAAGTAAAAGCTTCGAATCCTAACTTATAAATAAGTTCTACACTGTGTTTCAGAATTTTTCTTCCCAAATCCGTGTCTTCAGGATTACGAAGATATAAGCCTTCGTTCATTTTTATTTTGAACTGGTATTCCATAAGTATTAATTCTTTCCTGAAAAAGTTTCAACAAATCTACCAAAAAAAACTTTACTTTTTTTTATGATAGTATTACTTCTATTTAAAATAGTTTAACTACTTTTGCCAAGAATTAAAAAACTACTGCAAATGGATTTTATATTAGAATCCCTTCAATATCTTTTAGACCCGGATTGGATCATGAAAAATGGCGGACTTTATTTAGTTCTGCTGATCTTATTTATTGAAACAGGAATTATCATTGGTTTTTTTCTACCAGGAGATCCTCTTTTGTTTGTGTCCGGAATGGTCATCGCTTCTGCCAATGAAACGCCATACCCTTTTGAGACGCAAATTTTCAATCTTTTATTTTGGATGGTATTATTTACAGGTTCAACAATTTTAGGAAACTTTTTCGGCTATTGGTTTGGATATAAATTCAAACACGTCGTCAATAGAAAAGAAGATACTTGGTTTTTGAAACGTAAACACATTCAAACGGCGCACGATTTCTATGAAAAAAGAGGAGGCTTTGCTATTGCTATTGCTCGTTTCTTACCAATCGTAAGAACTTTTGCTCCAATAATCGCCGGCACAGTGGAAATGAACTTTAAAAAGTTTGCGATGTACAATGTCGTTGGTGCAATTGTTTGGGTTGTAAGCATCACCTCATTGGGTTACATTTTAGGTGATATTCCGTGGGTTAAAAATAATTTAGAATATATATTAATAGCTCTGGTTTTATTGGTTACAGCTCCAGTGATCATAAAACTAATGACTAAAAAAGAAAATACAAATCAAACAATTTAATAAAAAATAGAAAATTATGAAATGTCCAAATTGTAATGTTGCCTTAACAATGGCAGACCGTAACGGAATCGAAATTGATTATTGCCCGGATTGTCGCGGAGTTTGGCTTGACCGCGGTGAACTCGATAAAATTATCGAACGCTCCGTTCAGCAACCACCGGTTCAGCAACCCCCAATTCCCCAGCGAAGTAATTACCCGAATCAAGAAAGATATTATTCCGATAAGGACAAATATTATTCTGACAAGGACAGATATTATAAGAAGAAAAAGGGACTTTTAGGTGATCTATTTGATTTTTAAAAAATTAGAACACCATTTTAATCGATAACTTATGATAGTTTGGATAGTATTTATTGCAGTAGTAATTTTTGCATTGATTTTAGATTTAGGGGTATTCAACCGAAAACCTCACGAAATAAAAACAAAAGAGGCGGCCATTTGGACCAGTGTCTGGGTAACCTGTGCTTTGCTTTTTTCCGGAGTAGTCTATCTTTCCTTTGAGAATGATTGGATCGAGAACCCAACGAACCTCACCCCAACAAATGCAGTCTTAAAATTTGTTACCGGCTATTTAATCGAACTCTCTTTGAGTGTTGACAACATCTTTATTATTGCACTCATCTTTTCGTCTTTTGCGATTCCTAAAAAGTATCAGCATGAAGTACTTTTTTACGGAGTATTAGGCGCAATCGTTTTCAGAGCCATAATGATCGTTTTTGGCGTAGCACTCATTACAGAATTTAGTTGGATGATCTATGTTTTTGGCGTATTCTTGATCTTAACTGCGCTAAAACTGCTGTTCAGTCACAACGAACAAAAAGACCCACATGATTTTAAGATCTATAAGTGGATCGCTAAGGTTTATCCGGTTACAACAACGATTGAAGGCGATAAATTTTTCGTAATAAAAAATGGTGTAAAGTATGCTACGCCGTTATTTGTAGCACTGATCATCATAGAATTGACGGATGTATTTTTTGCTATAGACAGCATTCCTGCGATATTGGCAATTACCGCGGATCCGTTTATCGTTTTCACCTCTAATATTCTGGCGATAATGGGATTACGGTCGATGTACTTTTTAGTTGTGGGTATGTTGGATAAATTCAAATACATCAATTATAGTTTGGTGGTGATTCTGGCCTTCGTTGGAGTAAAAATGATCATTTCTCATCATGTAGAAATCCCTGAATGGTTGTCACTTGGCGTAATCGTATTGTCACTCGCTGGAGGAATGTTGGCTTCTAAATTAATAAAAGACCCCAAAATTGAATAAGAAACCGTCTTTAACCTTTTAAATCTGATGCGGGATCTATTTCTAAATTTAGAAAATGAGATCTATTCTAATTCTCAACTCAACGATCCCGCAGAACAGTTAACTAAAATTTAAGCGATACACCTCAATTTTAAACTATCTTGAAATTTTTTGCCTAAATAAAATAATATTATTACATTTGTACTATACAAGTTGTTTAATACAATTTAAATAATAATGAAGAGTTCCGACAACCTAGATGAATTATTGCTTTCTTGGGAAAACACCTACAAAAAAGGGCAATTAACCCTCTGGATTTTTATGGCGCTTCAAGAAAACAAAAAGTACGTCGACGAAATTAAAAGTTTTATTGAAAAGAAATCGAACGGAACAATTAGTTGTGAAGAACAAAGTCTATACAGAGCATTAAGAAAATACGAACACATCAAGGTTCTTACTCACGACTTAAAGGAAGGAAATAAAGGTCCCGAGAGGAAATACTACTATATGACAGATCTTGGTCAAGTACTTTTCAATGAATTTGTCGATAGAAATATAAAATTATTCTACTCTACTGAAATCAAAAACATTTTAAAATTAGAAGAACAATGAAAACAATTACACCGTATTTATTAAAATTTGCATTAACTGCAACTGTATTAACCATAATTTTCAGATACTTTTTAAGCTATGGAATAGATGACCAATCCGGAATTATTATTGGTGTTTCGGCAGCAACTTATGGTCTTCTAATGTTCGCTTCAGGTTGGTATTTCGGACAAAAAGATGGAGAATATTTACCAATATATGACGTTGGTTTTAGGTTTCATCTAACAACTTATTTAATACATAATGGAATATCGCTTTTATGGATCGGTCTTGGTTTCGGGTCTAAATATGAGAATTTAAACGTATCCATCATGGTTGCAGTTTATTGGGGAATACTTCTTTTATTACATTCTGTTTTCTTCTTACGAGCAAATAAAAACTCGATAAACAATCTCGATAAAGAAGATCTTTTTGAATAAAAGATTTTCATTAACAAAACATTATCCAAACGAGTAGAAATTTACCTCGAAGATGCGCGATTAATTAAGTTATAGCAATAGAAACATTTCGTATTTTCAGTCCTTCTGCAGAAAAACCAAACCATTAATAATGATCGTTTATTTTCAGTTAGTTACCGAATTATTAAAATTCTTTAATTCCAGAAGATGGATTTTTAGAGAGATCTAGTATTATTGTTTAGACTTCCTTTTCTTATCCCACCAAATATAGCCTCCGAAAATAATTAAACTCGCTATGGAACCATAAAGCAATCCCGTCTTTAGGGAATCTGTGTTTTGTCCGGTAATGGCGATCAGTAAAATTAAAGGTGTAATTCCCACGGCGGTTGCACTGATAAATTTCCAGTAATTCATTTTGAGAATGCCCGCAACGAAACTAATGGCATCGTTTGATAAAAACGGATTGATCCGAGTGATGACTACCGCCCAAAATCCGTATTCTTGAATAAATGTTGTAATTTTTTTGGTGGTTTTTTCACCTAATAAATGCTCAATAAAAGACAATCCTAAATACTTTCCGATTGCATAACCCACAGATGAAGCAATAATCACGGCAGTAAAATTAATGATGCTTCCCCAAAAAGGTCCGTATGCAAGTGTGGAAACGATCATCAAAAGAATGGTAGGAATTACTAGCAAAAACATTTGTACGATCATTGCCACAACGATCACGACCGGTCCGAACCAGCCAAAATCTTCCACCCATTTTTTTACCCGCGCTTCGTCATCACTGGTAAGTACACTCCAGGCTTCATTGAAGAAATCATTTACGGGCGGAACTGCAAAATAACAGATGACCAAAATTGCGACTAAAAGCAGAGACAAATAAAGAGGCAGTTTACTTTTCTTTGGGGAAGAACTTTTATTCATTATGCTTCATATCATTACAATTTCAGAATGTTGACGTAGTATTTTTTTAAGAATTAATGGTTAATTTAATTCCAATACTTAATGTTAGACAATTCTTTTCCACTGCTGTCCAGAACCAGTTTTGTATCGGTAAAAAAACCTTCCAGTTCTATTTGAAAATATTTGGAATTTCCATCCACTATGTATTCCGCATCATCCCATTTTCCTTTGGGGTGATTTTGTGCAAGAAATGCTCTAATACCTTGCGGTACGGCAGTTCCATCAATTCTGCGTTTGTGTTTTAATAGATTTCCGGAACTATCCAAAAGCGCATCGTGATCCACGTTATCTACTTCGAAACTGGCTTCATAAGTTTCATTTGCAAACTCCCACTCCACATTTTTTGCCTGAACAAATTTGCTTTTGAAAGTATTTTCTACGATCGAGGGAACTTCTGAAGTTGTAATATCATTTTCACAGGAAACGAAACTTAATGATAGTACAAGTGCTATTAAATAAGGTAATTTAGACATATTTTTAAATTATTTAATGCAAAGATGCGAGGCAAAACTGTAAGAATTTGGGAAAAATTTTAAAATGCAGGATTTAATTAAACTCAACCGTAAAATAATGCTGTCCATTTTGAAAATGATATTCCAAAGTAAACCCAAATTTTTCCGCAATACTTTTGGCAATGGAAAGTCCCAAACCGGTAGAATTTGGATTATTTCCTATTTTTTGGAACCGTTCAAAGATATCTTCGTTTTGTAAGGAATCACTTTGCGAATAGTTGCTGATCACAAAATCTTTATCGCTCAGTTTCATTGAGATTTCGCTGCCAGATTGCCCGTGAGCGATGCTGTTTTTAATCAGGTTTGAAAATAAAATATAGATTAAATCCGGATTAGCATTTTTAACAGTTCTGTGTTCTGCATCAAAATTGATCTTTTGATTTTTATGATGAAGCATTTCAGAAAAATCTGAAATATTTTTTTCTATCACAACTTGTAGATGTACCTCTTCACGCATTTGAAACTGATCGTTTTCAATTTTTGATATCAGCAAAAGGGAACGGTTCAACCTTGTTAATCTTTCCAGATTTTCCAAAGTCTGTTGCAATTGTTCCGCCTGTGCTTCGGTTAATGTTTCATCTTCAAATAAAAGTTCCAGTTTATTGATCGCAATAGCCAATGGTGTTTGCAGTTCGTGACTGGCATTTTCTATAAACTGTTTTTGATTGGAATAACTTTGCTGCGTTCTGTTTAACAGTTTTTCAATACTTTTATTTAACAAAGAAAATTCTTCAATATTCGTCGCTTTATAATGAATGGGTTCATTCTTTTCGAGTTGATACCCTTTTAATTGATCTAAAATTCTATAAAAAGGTTGCCATACTTTTCGCAGAAACAAATTATTTAAAAGCAAAATACTGAGAACCAGAGCCGCATATAAAATTAGAGTGTATTTAAGTAAATTATGAATTTGATCATCTTCCTCTACCATTGAGGTGACGATGGATATTTTGTAATAATCGTCATTTTTTTTAAAGACACTTTCCAGCAAACGAACGGGCTCATGATCTTTTTCATTGACCATATACATCACCGAATCTTTGTAAGTATCTTTAAAACCACGATAGTCATTGTGGTCTACCTGTTTTATCGTGAATAAATATTCGTCATATTGTGGTTTGTCTAAAAGTGATAGATCCTCGTTTGCACGGGCGATCAAAACCATTTTGCGGTGCTCCAAACCATCATCAATACTATCATAGATCTCATTGAACATGGCGTAATAAAAAACTACTGCCCAAATGGAAAGTAATCCCAAAAGCATAACAGAAAAATAGGTAGAAGTGTAATTAAGAAGTTTCACTTATTCTGCATTTTGTACCCGATTCCATATACCGCCTTTATTTCAATATCAGCGCTGTGAAAATCCAGTTTTTTACGTAAATTTTTTATTTGAGAATAGATGAAATCAAAACTGTCTGCCTGATCGATATTATCTCCCCAAACGTGCTCTGCCAATGCATTTTTATTGACCAACCGATCTTTATTTGAGGCTAAATAAAGCAGAACATCATATTCCTTTCGGTTGAGTTCCACTTCCTTGTTTTCAATAAATAATGTTCTGTCCGAAGTATTAATCGAAATGTTTCCTATTTTCATTTCATCATGACCTTCAAATTTTTTTCTTCGCAAAACCGCTTTCACACGGGCACGAAGTTCAGCCATATGAAAAGGTTTCGGGAGATAATCATCCGCGCCAAGATCCAATCCCTGCAATTTATCATCCAAAGAATCTCTCGCAGAAACGATGATCACGCCGTCCTGTAAACCTTTCTCTTTAATAATTTTAAGAAGTTCCAGACCGTTTCCGTCGGGAAGATTGATGTCTAAAAGAATACAATCATATTCATAAACGCCGATGCGTTCTTGAGCCTGTATAAAATTGCTTGCGGTCTCAACCAAATAGCCTTCTGCCAAAAGATTTTTGGACATGTTTTCAAGCATTTGTACTTCGTCTTCTACTATTAATATCTTCATTAAAGAAATTATTTGCGATAAATATACCTATTAAAACTGTAAAGAATTGGGATTGAAGATCCTTTCTACGAAGATGTATTTAGGACTACTAGAGCTCATTCCAAATTGTTTACAGATTCAAGGAGTTACTTTGTTTAAATTTAAAAAGAAAATAGTATGAAAATATTAAAAATTTTAGCAGTCGTGCTTTTCACCAGCGGTTTTGCAAAAGCACAGGAATTAAATTCGGCTGACGTTCCCGGCAATCTGAACGACGCTTTTAACAAAGAATATCCCAAAGCAACAAATGCAGAATGGAAAAAAGAACTGGATCATTACAAAGTTGAATTTGATCTCGATAGACGCGATCATGAAGTTTGGTACAATGCTTCCGGAAATATGCTGAAAAAAGAACTGGAAATTACTGAAGCCGAACTTCCACAAGTCGTTCGTTCTATAATTAAATCGAAATACGCAGGCTACAGAGTGGATGATGTAGAAATGGTGTGGAAAAATAAGGTGAAAACCTACGAAGTAGAACTTGAAAAAGGACAGGACGAAAAACACATTATTTTTGATGAAAAGGGAAAAGTGTTAAACGAAAGAAATCACTAATTTTTTGGTTAAATATACCAAAAACCCGCTCTAATGGGGGGATATTTTGTGAAGTAACAGTAAACAAGAATAAGTTTAAGGTTTCGAAAAACTCTATCTACACCCTGTTCTATTCCCAATTCTTTACAGTATTGCTTTCTATTTTTACTGCCGATATTTAAACAGGGTATTGTATACAAATTTGATGTGATGTATGCCTCACGAATACAACTATATGAAGAATTTTTTTTCAATTGTTCTCGTCGCACTGGGAACTACCATTCTTTTCGGACAAAATAAATTTAATGGATTCTATGAACCGTATATTAAGTTAGATTATGATGTAAGTAAGAATTTCTCGCAAGAGTTTATTCTTGAAGAGCGAACCATTTGGTATGATGATGAATCTTTTAAGTTTGATGTCAAGCAAATTGATCTTGCCCATTTCTCCAAATTGAAATTAAGCGATAAAAATACAGTGGCAGTTGGTATTCAATACCGGGTTAGAGAAAATTTTGATAAGGACAAAGAAAATGAATTAAGATTTACCGAAGAATATACTTACACTACAAAACCAAAAGCTACTGAATTTGAGCACCGTGTTCGAGCAGAACAGCGCATCGCTTCATCAGAAACTTCTCATCGGTTCCGATATAATTTTGCAGTCAACCGTTCTTTTAAAGGAACTGAAATTAAGAAAGGCAATGCTTATATAATCGGAGATCTGGAAACGCTGCTGACCGTAGCCAAAACCAGCAAACCCGAATATGAACAAAGAATCGGAGCTGGAGTAGGTTTTGCAGTGAGTGATCTCATGAAAATTGAACTGGTTGCCGAATACAGATTGAGTGACTTTACGCAAAATCTGGTGCACGAATTATACTTTGTGACTGGACTGAAAATAAGTCTTTAGAGATACAAAGTTTACAAAAAGTACACATTTTTAAACCCATATCTTTAACCATTGAAAATTAAAAGCCAAAACAAATGATGATTTCTACTCTATTTTTAAGTTCCATACAAACCACAGAACAGCTCTTAACACGAGTTGGAGACCAACCTGATTTAACCTTTAATTTTGATTTCCTTTTCAAAATACTTTTGGCAATTGGAGCCGGACTTCTGATAGGAGTTGAACGGGAATTTAAGGGAAAAGATGCAGGCTTAAAAACCAATATGCTGGTTTCTGTTGGCTCCTGCGTTTTTGTGTTTTTATCGCTCCAGTTTCAAGGCGGGGAATCATTTGATCCAACACGTGTTTTAAGTCAGGTAGTAACGGGAATTGGTTTTTTGGGTGCGGGCGTCATTTTAAAGAAGGGCGCAAATGTACAAGGTCTAACAACGGCAGCTACAGTTTGGTGCAGTGCTGCTGCAGGTTGTATCGCAGCATTTTACCTGGTTATGGATTTATTATTATTTACGGGCACCGTAGTTTTTGTCAATATGATCTTCGGATATATTGGGACAAAAATTTCAGGAGATGACACATCTGCTTCCTTGCACAATTCCGAGAATGACAACTAAGATAGTAATCAAAAAAAAAATCTACTCTAAAACAGCAAAATGATTGACACACCTAAAACTCTAATTTCTCTGATTTCTCTGGAATTAGTTTTAGATATCTTAGTATCTAGAGTGAGGGAGAAATACCTGAAAATTGGACGGTGGCAAAACCGAAAGTGAAGCATCCATCCCGACTCTATAATCCTGACATTGCTAATGCTTTTTTCCGTAGCGGACTTATAGAATCCTGGGGAAGAGGTACAATTAAAATTTTCAATGAAGCTAAAGCTGCCAAAATTCCTGTCCAATTTTCAGATATGAGGATAACGGTTTTTATGTCATTTTTAATTTTGTAGAAGTAAGTCTTCACCAGCAAGTTTTGGATTTGATTAAGGAAGATCCAAAAATGACAGTTGTTAAAATTAGCGAACTGTTATCTGTGAATAACAGAACTATATTCATAACCTTTAAAGCCCTACAGGAAGATTCAATTATAGAAAGATTAGGAAATAATATAATTGGAGAATGGCGAATTTTATAAAAACATGTCACCATTAGTGTCACCATTGCCAAAAGTAAACATCACACTAAACTGCTATAAATCAAAATAATAACTGTTTATCTTAATAAAAATTGATACGAATTACACAATATTGTGTCATCAAATTATTAATCATCGTCTCATTTTCCGTTTCTTCCTCCACCATTCATCTTCCTGCTGCGAAACATAATTAGGCTTCAGGAAACCTTCTATCACTTCACTAGCAATTTCTTGTAAAGTATCTATCGTTGTTGATTTTACAGTAGTAGTAGTAGTAGTAGTAGTAGTAGTAGTAAAATCGTCTTCCCTATTTCTTATTTCCGAAGGCGTAAATACAGGCTTCAGTAAACTACCAAAAACATTATCAATCGCCGAAAGAGAAAAACCCTGATATTTTTTAAAAAAGAAGCCATCTTTTTGTTGTCCAATATCAAACGGTTGGACTTTATTAATAAAAATATCCTGAATTTCATTCTTCTGATTTGGTTTAAATTCGCCTTTGTATTGAACTCTCATTTTAAAGCCATCTTGCTGCAATTTTTTTCTGAGATCATTCAAGGTAGTAGTATTTTGTAGGTTTTTCCGAAACGTTTGTTTTATCTCAAAAAGCAATTTTATTTCCGAAATTCTCAATTTATTTGAAATTTGAGAAAGCGTGTAACCTGCTTTGTATTGTCGTTCTGTATAAGGATTTTTGTCTTTTTCCAGAATGATTCGCATTCCAGAAATGCCATCTTTTACATTGGATGAAAGTTGCACATCAAAACCTTTTGCACGCATTTTTGAAATTAATTCTTCAAAATTATTGGATGTTCGTAAAGATTCTGTGAGGCTTTTCAACATTTCTGCTTTTTTCTCAATTCCAATTTCTACATCGGTTTTAAGATTTCGTTCTTGGCAAATTTGTCGGACTGCTTCACCAAACCTCTCTCCTATTTTGCGTGATTTTACTGTACATTTCCCTTGGATATTAATTCTGTTAACCACAAAATGAATATGTTTTTGCTTCGTACTATTGTGGATATCCAAGCGAAATTGATTTAGATCCATAACGCCAACCTTCCTTAATACTTCAATCGCAATGTCCGTCAATTCTTCATCAGTAAGCGATTTTCCAATTTCTTCGGGTGGAGAAATATATCCGGTTAATGCCCATTTTTTCACCTTTGAATTTCGGTCTGCAACAATTTTCATTTCCTGAAATTGATCTTCTGGATTACTGCCCAAAAGAAAATTAACTGCTGCAAGTTCAGCCATTCCTTTGTCGTTTCCGTTGTATTCCAAAGCGATTTTAGAAATCATTCTGGTTGTTGCAGAGTTGTTCATTGTTTGTTTCTTTCGTCCATTTTTGAATATAAATATTTACGGATAAGGTCAATAACTTCTTGTATTTCCTTAAGAATTCGCTTCTTATTTTGAAACATATTCCATTCCCTATTTCGCAAAAGATTAGTGATTCTGACAAAATTATTTCCGTAATTTAAAAGCGTTTTATCGGTTTCGAATTCATTCACTTTTAATTCTTTTTGCAGGTGAACCATTCTCGAGTAAGCGGATAATTTCAGATTAAATTCTTGCGCTTTTTTCTGACTTTCTTCATACTCGACATCCGTCAATCGAAAGGAAATTACTTTAGATAATTGCTGTTCAGATTTTTTCCTTAAACCTCCTTTTCGTCCAATTTCTTGGAAGTGTTTTTTTCTTTTTTCAGCATTCATTTTTCGCTCATTTTCTTGAGCCATTTTATCTATAAAATTTTTCAAATTATCTGCTTTCATCTTTTATTAATTTTCAATCTAATTGTATTTCTGACGATAGGAAGAAATTAAAAACTCCCATTTTTACGAAAAAGCAGCATGCGCTTTTTGTAAACATTGGGTACTTTTTGCACTAAAATTCTACCATATTTTGCCTTAACTTATTTTACGCAGGTGTTTTTATTCTTCCTGTGTTTATTTTACGCAGGCTGACACCTACTCTAATTTTGATATGCGTTTCGAAACTGGTACTATTTTACTCACCTTCTTCTATATTTTACTTGCCTTTCTTCTGTAGGATTATTCTGGATCAACCAATCATTTAAGTCTTTAAAACCGGAATACAAAAGCCGACAATCTTCTGCGTTTTTCAAATCATTTTTGATTATTTCAACGGCTCGTGTTCCGGCGTCGTCATTGTCAAAATAGAGTTCAATGTTTTTATAATTTCCCAATAAATTTTTAATTTTATGAATCATCGAAACCGAATTCAAAATGATATAATCAGAAGTTTCTTTTTCCAGATAATTTTCTACTTTTTTAAAGGAGAGAAAGTCAAAAAAGCCTTCGAAAACTCTTACATCTTTAGAATCGTTTTTTATCGATGTAATATCTTTTTTGCCCAGACATATTTTTGAATAAGCATTCCTAATTTCATATCCACCAGAGTCATTTTTAAAACCGATTCCGAAATAATTTTTATCGTTCATCCGATAATGAATTTCTTCAACCCATTTTTTTAGATCTTCAACATTTCGGCTTTTTAAATAATCTAATAAAGCAGGATGCTGAATTTCCTTGACGTCAATTATTTCGTAACCTTTTGGAATATTTTCTAATTTTAGATTTTGCTTTTGAAAAGAAAAATTAAATTGTTCTAAATATTTTAATGCATCGCTTACTGAACATCTTTTCATGGTCTGAACAATTGAGATAATATCATAGCTTTTTCCGGTTCCAAAATCAAATGCGGTATTTTTAATAAAATCAACTGATAAACTTGGTGTTTTCTCTTCGCGATCAAGTGCAAAATAAAAAGCGGTTCGGGAATTTTCTTTGCTAGGGAAAAGAGAAAAACTTTCCAATACTGCTCTGATTGATATATTTTTTGCTTCTGAACAATTCATGATATTTGTATATGTTTCTATGTTTTTTGCTAAACTACCTACCTACTTACCAAACATTAGATAATCAATTATTTAAAGGGATTTTTTGTTCTTACCTCATTCTACCTACTTACCGAGTGGCTTTAATAGGTAAGTTTAGGTAACTTTTTTTTATTTAAACTTACCTATATAATAAATTGAAATTCAATTAATTATAATATTTAGGTAAATAGGTAGATTATTTTTATGTTTTTAATTATTCCATGATTTTCAACCGAATGAGGTAACCATAGATTTGTCTTTGTGGATGTTTTACTCTGGGAAATTTGAAAGATGATAATGCTCTCCCGATTTTTAAATGGTTTAATCGAATTCCCTGCGTGCTCAAATCCATCATCACTTCGGTCGCAGTCTTGAATTCTTCTAGATTATCCGATGGTTCATAAAACTTGTTGATCATTTCCTGTTCTAAAGTCATCTGCGTAAATCTCTCATTCCGTTTTTCATTTTCAGAGATATCTGCCAAAGTCAGTTCCGGATTAAAACCCTTCTTTTTATAAGCGTTGAAGTATGCTTGTGACCAAACTTTATCAATGTCGATTTCCAATGAATAATTAAAGTTGATTTTCTCGGTCACTTCAAAAATGATCCAGCGCACGCTGCCCGATTCATCGGTTAGAAAATCAGTTTTGTTAGTAGAACCTACGAAACTGCAAATCCGCTCCAAATACTCCGCTTTACGTGCATAGGGAAGCCTTTCGTTGATATGGGTTTTTGAGATAAATGCTTTCAATGAATTAATATCTGCTTTGGCTAAAATCGAGAGTTCATCTAAATTCATAATCAAATTTTTACACAATTTAATTCTGCTGTCTTTATCCAAACCGATATCTTCCGAGAGATAATTCATCAATTTTCTGGGAATGAAAAATCTCAAATAAGTTGATTTGCCACTATTTTGAATAGTATTGGCGAGGACTAAACAATGTTTATTTATTTTTTCTTTTTCTAAAGCACATAAAACTGCTCTGGTAAACCACTTCTCCATATGATACAGAAAGGCTTTATCATCATTGGTTTTTACGTAACTACAAAGGTTTTTAATGTGATCGTCGCCGTCCCACTGTTCCAGACTTTCAAAATATTCCGAAATGGGATTATACTGGTTAATCAGATGGCTTCTTACCAGGATTTCCAATTTATTCATTGGGATATCAATTCCGGATTGAATCAGTTCGATATACAATGAACTTAAGTTCAAACTCGACCATTTTTTATCTAATGATCTTTTGATTTCAAACTCCAGAGATATCGTATTAAATCTCAAAGAATACTTAGAATTAAGATATTTCAGCGTTCGATCAAATATAGTTTTGCTTACTGCACCAGTTTGATACAGCATTTTATCTTCCTCCATAAAAGATTAGGTATTTGGGAAGCAGAAACAAATAATTGCTATATTTGTACTTCACTTCCAAGTGAAACAATACATTTAAGCCCAACTACTGCAATAGTTGGGTTTTACTTTTTTCGTAGAGAAAACTCCACAGCTTCCTGTTGGATTTCATCATTAGATTTATGGCTGTTTTTTAACAACCAAGTATCGATTTTTTTACGTTCGAAAAAGAGAACTTTTCCGTTGGGTTTAGAAAAAGGAATACTGTTGGTATGAACCAACTTGTAGATATAGGATTTCTTGAATCCAGTATAATCAGATAATTCCTCTGTGTTGAGAATTTCTTTCAGTCCGAAAATATGTTTTTCGATACGATTGAGTTTGTGTAGAATGAGTTCATTTTCCATTTGTATCGTTTGATTGATTTATTGATACAAAAGTCATCAACATAAACTTAATGGGCAATACCAGAAGTTTGCAAAAGGCTAAATACTATTAATATGGATTAAAAACGGTTCAAAAAAGTCTAAATAAGATGAATCTGGGCTATTCTGGATTCTACTTGCTTAAAAGTGAAAAATTAGGTTTTAAAACTCAGATTTTTCTTTACTGTAACATACTTCAAAGAAAAATACTCACATTTCCAACTTAAGTTCTGGAATTATTTCTGCTGCTTCTTTCATTTTACTATCCACGATTTTAGCGTAAATCGCAGTTGTTCTAATTTCGCGATGTCCCAGTCTTTTTGAAACCGTGTAAATATCTGCACCGTTTTCCAGTAATAGCACGGCATTGGTATGTCTTGCAGAATGAAAAGTAATGTGCTTTGGAACTGCCGCGCGATTGCACCAACGGATAATTTCAGTGTTATAAGTCATCCCATATTTCAAACCTTTAAAAACCCGATCTTGAGGATCTTGTCTTTCGCCCAAAAGTTCACGAGCTTGTTTTGAAATATACAAATATTCTACACCATCGGTTTTTTCTTGTCGAAAATTAACTTTAAAAACATCACCTTCATCACGAACTTCAGACCAAACTAAAGTATTAATATCCGACCAGCGAAGTCCCGACAAACACGAAAAAAGAAATGCTTTTTTCAAAACCGGATATTTGCATTCGGCTTTGGCTAAAGATTGCAGTTCATCAAAAGTCAGATATTCTCTTTGACTTTCTGCCTGATCAAATGATTTTATTTTTGCAGCGTAATTAACGGTTAGATAACCATCGTCAAAAGCATTTCTTAGAGCTGCTTTAAACTTATTGAAATAAGAATATTTTGAATTTTGTGAAAGTGACAACTCACTTTTTGTCAGAGCGTCCTTTTCAAAATACTTCCGGACTTTTTTGATGAGATTTTCATCAATTTCGTCAAACGTCATATTTTTTGGAACAACCTTTTTCAGATGTTGCAAAGTAGAAAACCAATTGCCGTAATTATTAGAAGAATCCTGCTTTTGCTTTTCTTCAGTCAGTTCCTCAAAATAGGTAAGGAAGAGCCTCTTTGATTTTACTTTATCTTTAAGATCATATTTGCCTTGTATATATTCCGCTTTACGAATCGCAAATATATTTTCTGCTAGAGCTAAAGTTTCTTTGTTTTCTTTCTTCTCCTTAACGGACTTTGGTTCTGGGTGTAAATACAACTTGAGGTACTCAAAATCACGTAGATGAATTCGTTTCCCTTGCAAATTCGTAGATGAACCTTTGTAATATTCGACGTAGAGACTAATCATACCGTCGGCCAATTTCTTTTGTTTTAATGTAATTTTCATAAGCTTTATTTGAGGTGTACATTTGTACACCTCAGTACTACTTTTGTATCTTGAGGTGTACAAAAGATGTACAAATATAGAAATAAACTCCAACAAGAGAAAATAAAATTTACATAAAGAACTGTAAATCAAATAAAAGAAAGAAAAAGAAACTAAAGAAAACGTAATTTATTTCCCGATACAGAACTTAGAAAAAATATTCCCCAAAACCTCATCATTCGTAAATTCTCCGGAGATTTCACCCAACTGCTCCAACGCATTTCTCAACTCGTATGCCAAGAGTTCGGTATGAATGCCGGAACTCACCGCATGTTCAACTTGCAATACCGATTGCAGTGATTTCTGCAAGGCATCGAAATGTCTTTGGTTCGTAATGATCACATTGCTTTCCTCGTCTTTCAGATTTTCTACGTAGTCGATCAGCACTGTTTTTACAGCTTCAATTCCGGTTTGATCTTTGGCGGAAATCCTCAACAATTCATCACAAAAATCCGGGAAAAGTTCCTGGTTCAAGGTGGCATCAAAACTGTTGGGCGTTTCCTGGTTGGTCAGATCTACTTTATTGTGCACCAAGACGATTTTCAAATCCTCGCGGTAAAATTCTTTTACAAAAGCAATTACTTCTTGCGTCGTAGAATCGCGCTCATCGTAGAGATACAGCAACACTTTTGCGGAGGCAATTTTTTCCTTCGCTTTCGTCACGCCAATTTTCTCAATGACATCGGTGGTTTCCCGAAGTCCGGCCGTATCTACAAACCGGAAAGCCGTTCCTTTCAGGTGAATAACTTCCTCGATCGTATCACGGGTGGTCCCTGCAATTTCAGAAACGATGGCTCTTTCTTCTTTCAACAACGCATTCAAAAGCGTCGATTTTCCGGCGTTTGGTTTCCCGATAATGGCGACTTCTACTCCATTTTTCACCGCATTTCCGTACTGGAAACTCTCGATCAAAGCGCGCAGTTTTTGGCGCAGATTCAGCAACAATTGGTTCATGGCGGCGCGGTCTGCAAACTCTACATCTTCTTCTGCAAAATCGAGCTCCAGTTCAATAAGCGAGGTAAAATTCAGCAAGTCATTTCTCAAGACTGAAATCTCATTCGTAATGCCGCCTTTTAACTGATTCAAAGCCACTTTCCGCGAGGCTTCATTTTCCGAGGCGATCAGATCAGCGATGGATTCCGCTTGTGCAAGATCGATTCTGCCGTTCATAAAAGCACGCATGGTAAATTCTCCGGCTTTTGCGAGTCGAGCCCCGTTTTTCACCAAAACTTCCAGAATTTTGCGAGCGATATGCGGCGATCCGTGAAAAGAAATTTCCACCACATCTTCCGTCGTAAAGGTTTTTGGTGCTCGAAAAACTGAAACCATGACCTCGTCGATCAGTTCTTGGGTAGTGTTGGATGTTTGATGTTGGGTGAGGGATGATTCCGAATTCTGAATCTTAGATTTTGAATTTTGAATGTTAAATTCCTCATCCTCCTCCATCTCTGGTCTATCCTCTTTGCTCTTTTCTCTTGCCTCTTGCTTCTCGCCTCTTGCTTCTTGCGTCTTCCCATCCACAATATACCCGTAATGCACGGTATGCGATTTCACTGTTTCTAAATCGGTTCCTTTAAAAGTTTTTTGCGCAATCTTCACGGCTTCCGCGCCGGAAAGTCGGATAATTCCTAAAGCGCCCACTCCGTTTGCGGTGGCAATCGCACAGATCGTATCTTGATTCATGCTGCAAAATTACGGAAATAATCCGATTGCTATCGGGATTTAGGAGCACCAAGATTTCGCCTCTTCCGAAGACTTCACGCGCTGTCCACTGTATCTTTTTTGTGATTGCGAACAAAGGGCGGTACGCTGTTGAAAATGTTCGTCCTCGCAATCACAAAAAAGGATGCCGTTTCCATCGCGGCTAGAATGGAGGGTGGTTTTTCTTTTGGAGATTTCAAATTTCTGTTAAATATTTTTTAAAATGGAATTTCACCAGTTTTAAAAATTGAAAAATAGGCTATCTTTAGCACGAACAATACAAATTATGCACGCAATCCACATCACCAAATCCGGCGGACCAGAAGTTTTACAACTGCAGGAAACCCCAAAACCAACACCAGAAAACAATCAGGTGCTCATCAAAATAAAAGCCGCAGGAATCAACCGCAGCGATGTGATTACGCGACAAAATACCGGCACTTACGGCAAAGATTTGCCCCCATCTTTGATTCCGGGCTTAGAAGTTTCCGGCGTTATCGAAGAGATCGGCGCCGATGTGACCGACAAAAAAGTGGGCGACGCAGTCTGTGCGCTGATTGCAGACGGCGGTTATGCTGAATATGTAGCGGTAGAAAGTTCGCATTGTCTTCCCATTCCGGAAGGAATCAGTCTGGAAGATGCAGCCGCCATTCCGGAAGCGGTTTTTACGGTGTGGTTCAATATTTTTATGTTGGGGAAATTACAACGTGGGGAAAAATTACTCATTCACGGCGGAACAAGCGGCATCGGAACCACGGGATTGCAAATGGCAAAAGCGTGGGGTTGCGAAACCTATTCCACCGTTGGAACCGAAGAAAAAAAAGCATTCCTAGAAAAAATGGGCGTTGATCAGGTAATCAACTACAAAGACAAAGCTTTCGAAGAAGTCTGGAAAGACGAAAACATCGATGTGATTCTCGATATGGTCGGTGGAGATTACACGCAAAAAAACCTCGAGATCCTGAATAAAAAAGGCCGCCTCGTGTACATCAACGGCATGAAAAGCACCGACGTGAACATCAATCTTCGCACGATCATGGCGAAAAATCTAACCTTGACCGGAAGTTTCCTGAAACCGCAATCTGCCGCAGTAAAAACCCAGATCGCGCAGGAAGTCGAAAAAAATATCTGGCCCCTATTTCTTTCCAAAGCGGTTCAACCCATTATTTACCAAAAGTTTCCTTTAGCAGAAGCCGCCGAAGCGCACCGATTGATGGAAAGCAGCGAACATATTGGGAAGATTTTGTTGGTGATGTGATGATTTGGTGATGTGGTGATGTGATGATTTATTGATGTGATGATTTGACGATGTAATGATTTGAGAATGTGATGATTTGCTCATTTGGCGATTTTTTTATTTGAAAGTGTGCTAATTGGTTAGTTCGAAAATGAAAGAAAGTTAAAAAAGTAAGAATGATGATGAACTTTCGAAACATTAAAATAGCAGAAATCAATGTACTCCATGAATTGATTTTCACATCGTGCAATCTGAAAATTACCGATTTAAAGCCTGAAGCAGAAAGTCAGGAATATGGTGCTCATCGTTTTAAATTGAATGACAAAAAGATCATTTTTCGCGTTGCCAAAATAACACCGACCAAAACTGGGCAGTTTGTAAGCATCTGGAAACGCAACGAACAAGGAATAACCGCTCCTTTTGACCACAAAGATGAAGTAGATTCCCTGCTGATTGTCACAAAAACGCCTACACAATTTGGACTTTTTATGTTCCTGAAAAAAGTACTGCTCGAACACCGCATTATATCAAATGAAACACGAGACGGAAAACGCGGAATGAGGATTTATCCCAGTTGGGATTCCACGGTAAATCTACAATCACAAAAAACCCAAGCTTGGCAAACACGGTACTTTTTAGATCTTTCTGATGCCCAAAATATAGATTTTATCAGGATAAAAAATTTGTTCGGCGTTTATTAAAATCCATCATTAAAAGGAAATTTTACAACTTCAATCATTCCGATTCCCCTCTTTGTGGGTTAATGGTACGAAGTCAATTGCTTCTTCGTCTTCATTTTGGTGAGGGGTGAAAAAAATGCATCGGTCTCCTTACTGATTTTAATTTGAAAAGACCTGAAAACACCCGTTCCCTTTTTATTTGTATTTGCGATTTTCATCATTTCAAATTGGCTGAGTTGCGCCTTTTTGAAATGCTTTCCGATACTGATCTCTATTGCTCCTTCTCCTCCAATTTTGAAATGAGTATTTTTGCAAAATAATTCAAAATAACGAAAACATGAATCAACCTGTCATCGATCTTCACTGCGATTTACTCAGTTATCTTACCCAACAGAATGCCGGTATATACAAAACTGAAGAAATTGGTTGCGCGATTCCATTTTTGAAAGAAGGCCAGGTAAAACTCCAGATCATGGCGATTTTTGCCGCGGTAGAAGCAACCAGTCATCAATTTGGATTCGTTCAAAGCGAAATTTTTAAAAATTTAAATGAAGAAGAAAATGAATTATACCGTTTTGAAAAGAAGCATTTAGAACATTTTGGAACCCATGAAAACATCGGAATGCTCGCTTCAATTGAAAGCGGTTCTGCTTTTTGCAATGAAGAAATGACTTTAAAAGAAGGTTTCCAAAACTTAGAAAAAATCATAGAAAATGTGGGGAACGTTTTCTATATCAGTTTTACGCACCACGAAGAAAACAGATTCGGTGGTGGAAATTACTCAAAAGCTGGTCTAAAAGACGACGGAAAAGCCTTGGTTGATTACTTGCACCAAAGAAACATCGCGATCGATTTTTCGCACACGAGTGATGCTTTAGCCTACGATTTACTCGATTATATTTCAAAGCAAAATTTGAATATTCCCATCATTGCGAGTCACTCCAATTACCGTCCGGTTTTTGATCATCCACGGAATTTACCCGATGATGTGGCGAAAGAAATCATCCATCAAAAGGGTTTAATCGGACTTAATTTTGTTCGCGCTTTCGTGAATCCGGAAAAAGTGGAAGCTTTGGAAGAGCATGTTGCGCACGGACTTTCTTTAGGTGGTGAAAACGCCATTTCTTACGGTGCAGATTATTTTTATACGAAAGGTATGCTGGACAAATCCAGAATCCCGTTTTATTTTCCGGCACACGAAAATGCAGATTGTTATCCGCAGATTAATGAGGTTTTTAGGAAACAATTTGGCGCTGAACAAACCACTAAAATTAGCAGTGAGAATGCTTTGAATTTTATAAAAAAGATCTGGAACTGATGAATATTCGTTTCCGAAACTCAACTGCATCAAAGGGTAGAATATCGCTTTCTAGCCCCTATTAAATCAGGTGAAATGGATAAAAATATGAAAACAAGGTAATCAACTTCTTCCCCGTTTTCAAACATTAAAAAAGTGCAACCCGTTCAAGTTGCACTTTTTGTTTTTTTAAAGGGGTTTAACCTGCTCCAAAAACCAATTTTTCACGTCGCCTTCCAAATCGTTTTCCAATTTATCTTTGCACCAATCATGGTAATCATTGAGCCAGTTTTTTTCTGGTTCGGTGAGTAATTCGGTAACAATTACGTTTTTATCGAACGGACAAACCGTCAATGTTTCGAAATCATAGAAAGTTCCGAAATCTGTCGTTTCGAGTTCTCGTACTGCGATGAGGTTTTCGTGACGAATTCCATAGTGGTAATCATAATAAAATCCAGGTTCATTCGATAAAACCATTCCCGGAATGAGTTCCTGTGGATTCATGTCTTTTCTGATATTTTGTGGGCCTTCGTGAACATTCATAAAACTCCCAACTCCATGTCCGGTTCCGTGGTTGTAGTCTTTTCCTTGCTGCCAAAGTGCCATTCTCGCAAAAGCATCAAGCTGAACACCGCGCGTTCCTTTCGGAAACTTCACCATAGAAAGTTGGATGAGTCCTTTTAAAGCCAAAGTACAGTTGTTTTTGAAATCATCGGAAGCATTTCCTAAGGCGATCGTTCGCGTGATATCGGTTGTTCCTTCTAAATATTGTCCGCCAGAATCTACAAGAATCGTTTCTTGGTTCGTCACTTCTTTGCTGCCTTCACTTTTCGCGGAATAATGCATGATGGCGCCGTTTTCTTTGTACCCGACGATGCTGCCAAAACTTTCGCCAACGAAGTTTTTTCCTTCTGCGCGGAAACCGCGAAGTTTTTCCCCGATCGAAAACTCGGTCATTGCTTCTTTTCCTGCTTGATGAGTCAGCCAATAAAGGAATTTCACCATCGCTACTCCATCTCTCTGCATCACGGTTCGGAAACCTTCTAGTTCGGTTTTGTTTTTAATGGCTTTCATTAAATTTCCTGGAACCGGAGCTTTAATGAAGGTATTATTGTCTTTTAACGCCTCGAAAATTGATTGATTGCTATTTGGCGAAACAAGCACTTTTTCGTTTTTAATGTTTTTTAATTCATGATAGAATACTTCGTAAGGAAGCATTTTCACCCAGGAATCATCCATTTGTTTTCTTGCATCAACATCTAACTTCTCCAGATCGACAAACAGTTTTGCTTCATTTTTTGTTACCATTATATATCCTAAAAACACAGGATTTGATTGCACATCACTTCCACGCAAGTTTAAAGTCCAGGCAACATCATCTAAACTAGAAATTACGTGCACTGAAGCATCTAATTCTTCCATTTTATTGCGGATGCTGATCAATTTATCCGTAACCGATTTTCCGGCTCTTTCTACAGGTTGTACGAATATCGGATTCTTTTTAGTGTTTGCATTTCTGTTGGTCCAGATCTCTTTCAACAAAGGCAAATCCACCAATTTGTTTCCTTTTGCGGCTAATTTCTCAGAAAGCAGTTCCCAATTTGCGTGGGAAGTTGCGATGGCGTTGACCGCGACAAGTCCGTTTTCTGGAATTTCCGAATTAATCCAATCGATGTAATGAGGAGTTCCTTCCATTCCCTCTTTAAAAAGATCGATTCCAGAACCTTCTAATTCTTGAGGAGCTTGTACAAAATATCTTCCGTCGGTCCACAAACCGCCTTTGTTTTTGGTAATTACAACGAAGCCCGCTGATCCTGAAAAACCCGAAAGCCAAGTTCTTTCCTGCCATTCTGCCGGTAAGTATTCACTCATGTGCGGATCTGCAGAATAAATAATAAAGGCGTCGATATTATTTTCTGACATTTTTTGGCGAAGCGCCACTATTTTTTCTGATGAGGTCATAAGTTCTAATTTTGACGTGAAATTACGAAGAATTTAAGGGGTGAGAAAAAGATGGGTCTTAAATTTTTAATAAAAAAACATTCGGATCTTGAATGGTTAAGATGGTTTTGCTGGTTAGCGTTTAAGATAATGCATTTAATGGTGCTTTTTTAAGACTTCCAATTTGAAATCTTCATCATTTAAAATCATGGTAAAACCTCTCTGGAATCAAATTTCGCACCTGTTTTCAAAGTGTTTTCGGGATTCATTTTTGAAGTCTAAAGTTACTTTTGTTACCGAATTCTTGTTGGTTTTGCTTTCTTCAGAAAAACTACGATAAGAATCAGAATTGGGTAATTCGGGGATTTCATCTTGATCGGTAAAAACGGTTGTGAGTTTGAAATTGCTTTTATAGCATCTCATTGCTCCTTAAAAAAACACTGCGCTCTCTCCAATTAAAAACCCTTTCTGCATTGTAGCAAAAAGGGTTTTCATAGGTATTTTAAAAAAGAAAAATTACATCATTTTCAAGTTGTTGACTTCTAATTCTGATAAAATTCTCCAGTGTCCACGTTTAATATTTTTCTTGGTTAATCCTGCAAACATTACACGATCTAACAATTCAACTTCATATCCTAATCTTCCGAAAATTCTGCGCACTACTCGATTCCAACCGATATGAATTTCGATTCCGACTTCATTTTTTGGTTTTCCTTCGATGTAAGAAATGCTATCAACTTCGGCAACACCTTCTTCTAATCGAATTCCTTCTGCAATTGCGTTTAAGTCTGCTCTATCCAACTTTCGATCTAAAGTAACATGATATATTTTTTTCATGTTGAATGAAGGGTGCGTCAATTTTTTGGTCATGTGACCATCATTGGTGAGCAAAATAACCCCGGTTGTGGATCGATCTAATCTTCCCACAGGAAAAACACGATATGGTGAAGCGTTTGCAACAAGATCCATCACTGTTTTTCTGGCTTTTTCATCTTTGGTTGTAGAAATATAACCTTTAGGTTTGTTCAGTAAGATATATACGGGTTTTTCTGGTGTAATTCCTTGTCCATCAAAAATTACTTTATCGGTTTTCTGAACTTGATAACCCATTTCGGTAACCACCGTTCCATTCACTTGTACTAAACCTTGCGTGATTAATTCATCAGCTTCTCTGCGCGAACAAATGCCTGAATTGGCAATATATTTATTTAGACGAATGGTTTCTTTGGGAACTTCTTTCGCTAATTTATCGAATCTTCTTTTCTGAACGAAGTTTCGTGTTTTCTCGTTTTCATCTACTGGTCTTTCGTAATTTTTGAAAAGTTTTGTAGTGCGGGATTTAGTCTCCCCTTTTACAAATTTTCCGGCTGCACCAAAAGACTTTCCTATTCTTTTACCAGCTGGTTTCGCTGTTCTTTCAAAAGATTTATCGTAGCTTTTCGCTTCCGACTGTGACATTAGTCTCGGTTCTCTCGGCGCTTTTGCAGCTTTCGGCTCTTTGCTTTCTTCTGATCTTTCAGGACGTGGTCGCGTAGATTTTTGTGCACGTGGTTTTGCAGTATTTCCTGAATTGGAAATTTTGCTTATTCTTTGTGGCTTACTTTTACTGTTTCGATCTCTGCTCATGTTCTGAAAAATTTATCTGCAAAGATAAGGTATTTTTTAGTTCTTTTGGGAGGCTTTGAAACTGGTGTGTCGTTCTTTTTATATAAAATCAATAATCCCAAAGAGAATGATACGGAGAATATCTTAAAATCTTAAAATAATTCCGTCCATCAACATGGCGATAATGCCAACAAAAACCCAGATTCTAAGGATATTCAGTACTAAGAAATTGCTTTTTTTATAGGGGTTTAAGAGAAGATATATGGTGAAAACAAGTACCAATAATCCACCTGCAAAGTATAAATTCATAATATTATGAATTCCTTCTTTGCTGATTATTACGGTAGAAATCCACATTAAAAGAACAGAAATAACCCCTAAAATCACTTTTGAAACATTGCTGCCCAATTGATTTGGAATGGTTGCATAGCCAAACATCTTATCTGCATTTTTGGTTAAGAAATCTTTGATAATGTCGATCATTAATAAGATTAAAAACAAAAAAATTGCCATCAGAAATATTTTGGCAGAAAACGTTTTGTAATAAATCCACATTCCAAAAAAAGGATAAACCGTCAAACTTACAAATGTTAAATTATTAACAATTAAAATTTTGCTGAGTTTATGGCTGTAGAACCACATGAGAAATTGATAAATCAGGAAGAAAAAGAAAACCCGTGGAGAGATGAGAAATGCCGTTCCAAGAGAAATTAAATTTAAGGTAAGATAGGCGTATAAAAAATATTTCTGCTTTAAAAACTTTTGGATTCTCGTTCGGAAAGGCTTGGTCAGCTGATCTTTTTCTTGGTCGTAGAACTGATTGATTATTCCGCCTGCCAAAATACTTAGAACGGTGCAGAAAATAATTCCGTGAACGCGAAAATCAAAAACGAAATTTCGCAAACTTTCTTCTCTGTTGAACAGGAAAAAAGTAGAAACATAGAGGGCAAATGTTAAAAGTATCGTTACGAAAACCCTTGCTCCCAATAGGAAACCGATTAACTGTGAAATTCTGTAAAAGAGAGGATTTTTCATAAATAAAGCCGAATAAATGTAAAAGAGATTGCAAATTTTTCGACTTCAGTTTTTAGAATCTATAAATGACTTCTTTGTGAAAACCTTCGAGCATTTTTTCTGCTTTTCCGTAATCTTTGGTAAAACCCAAAATATATCCGCCGCCTCCGCTTCCGCATAGTTTAAGGTAATAAGCATTCGTATCGAGCCCTTTTTTCCAGGCTTTATAAATGCTTTCGGGAATCATGGGTTTGAAATGTTCATACGCCCAAACAGAAAGACTTTTCAAATTTCTAAAAAGCGGTGTCATTTCCTTTTTCAAAAAAGCATCGATACAAGCATTGTTGTAGCGGATAAACTCTTCTTTCATTGTTTTTCGGAAACCTTCAGTCTTCATTTTCTCAAAGAAAATCTGAACCATAGGTCCAGTTTCACCTGTTATTCCAGAATCAATTAAGAAAATAGCACCTTTTCCTTCTTCACTTTGTGGGATGGAAACTTTGTTTACATTTTCTTTATTTTCAATAAGAATTGGGAGATTCATGTAACAGATTAATGGATCGATACCAGAACTTTTACCGTGGAAATAGCTTTCCATTTGGCCAAAAATCTTTTTAAGATCTTTGAGTTCGTCTTTAGAAATATGTTCAGGAAGATAAGTTTTAATGGAATATCTTTCAAAAATTGCCGCTACTAAAGCACCGGAACTTCCGACACCGTAACCTTGTGGAATATTTGAATCAAAGAAAAGTCCTTTTCGAATATCCTTCTGCAAAGCAGAAATATTAATCGTGTATGCATCTGGAAGCTCTAAATCTTTAAGATAATTGGCATATTTCTTCAGAGATTCATTGGATTCCTTTTCAAAATCACTTTGCAAAGAGGAAAATTTCAACGCACCTTTATAAAAACTATACGGTAAAGTAAGTCCTTGAGAATCCTCAATAATGCCGTATTCACCGAACAACAGGATTTTTGCGTAAAATAAAGGATTCGTCATAGATTACTGGTTATTTTCCACTGCAAATATACAACATTTCTGATTATCAATAAATTACTTATCAAAAATATTGAATTCACCAAATTATGCTTTATGGGATTTTAATTTAAGAAATCTGATTAAAATTAAGCCTATTGCGAAAAAGAAAGACATTCCGATAAACGCGTAATGCATATTGTGAAATTTCTGAATAACAATCCCGAAAATAAGCGAGCCCAAAATAATCGCCATTTTTTCTAAAACATCATAAAAACTGAAATACGTAGTGTTGTCCATGGAATCTTCCGGCAACAGTTTAGAATAAGTAGACCGCGACATTGCCTGCAAACCGCCCATTACCAAACCTATAAATGCTGCTAAAACATAGAACTGCATTTCAACTTTAGGATTTTCTTTGTTGAGGAAAAATGCGGATAGGCAACAAATAATCCAGATCGCGACTGCGATACTGATCACATTTTTATTTCCTATCGTTCTTGATAATCGGGAAAAAGCCAATGCCCCAAAAATCGCAACAATTTGAATAACCAAAATGGTGATGATCAATTTGTACTGATCTTCTTCTTTGGTGAAAATTTCGGAGGTTCCGAACAAGGTTGCCATTAAAAAAATGGTTTGCATCCCAATACTGTAAAAGAAAAAAGAGGAAAGGAAAAATTTGAGATTTCTGTCTTTAAACAGTTCTGTTCCGACTTTAAACAACTCTCGAAAACTTTCTTTTGCCACATCAACATAAAAGGCCAAATTATCTTTCAAAACCTCGAAAAAACCACCATGCTCTTCGTGTTTCTCGAAGATGTTCTTGTAATTCAAGAGCACTAAATCTTTCGGCAGTTTATCTTTTATAAGTCCAAACTGAGGTAAGTATCTGAAAGTATACTGTGAAAATCCGAACCACCAAGCTCCTGTAATCAAGAAAGTAATTCTGGTATAAATCTTGGTTTCCTCCGGCGTTTTTGCAACAACCTGAATAAGTAACAAGCATATAATCAGCAAGATTACTGAACCAATATAACCGTAAACATATCCTTTGGCAGAAAGTGCATCTTGCTTATCACGCGTCGCAATATCGGGTAAGAACGAGTTATAAAATACTAAACTTCCCCAGAAACCAACACTTGCAGTAATGCTGAAGAGTAATCCCAGAAATACATTTTGCATGCCTGTAAACATTGCTAAACCCATACAAGAGGTAGATCCCAAATAGCAAAAAAACTGAAGAAATGATTTCTTATTCCCAATGGTATCCGCCAATGAAGATAAGATGGGCGAAATAATTACTACGATTAAAAAAGACAGGGTTAATGAAAAACTGAAAATCGCCGTGGGTTCATAAGAATCCCCCATAATATTGATCATATTCGGCACAGGAACTTCTTTCCACTCCCCAGAACTTTCGATAAAAACTTTCTTTTTGTAAGCTGTGGTAATGATGGAATAATAAATAGGAAAGATCGTGGAAGTAATTACTAAAGAGTACACAGAATTTGCCCAATCGTACAAAGCCCAAGCTTTCATGATCTTTGGATTATTCTTGATATTTGGCTTTTGCAAATCGGCGTTTACTGACATTTTAAAATAATTAGTTGAACAAAAATAAAAAAACCATTAAGATATCAATGAAAAAAAGGCATTAATAATTCTTAATGGTTTAAATTTAAAGAAATAAGATCGATTACATGTTCTCAATTACGATCGCACTTGCACCACCACCTCCGTTACAGATTGCAGCAGCACCGTATTTTCCGTTATTTTGTTTTAGTACATTGATCAAACTTACAATGATTCGGGAACCTGAACTTCCGAGTGGATGACCGAGAGAAACAGCTCCTCCGTTTACATTTACTTTGGTAGCATCGAGGCCTAGAATTTTATTATTTGCTAAACCAACCACTGCAAATGCTTCATTAAATTCAAAGAAATCGATATCTGAAATTTGGAGATCTGCTTTTTTTAGAGCGATCGGCAAAGCTTTCGCTGGAGAAGTTGTAAACCATTCCGGAGCTTGGGCTGCATCGGCGTAAGAAACAATTCTTGCCAAAGGTTTTAGTCCCAATTCCTCCATTTTTTCTTTCGACATTAAAATCAAAGCAGAAGCACCATCATTTAGCGTGGAAGCATTTGCGGCAGTTACCGTTCCATTTTCTTTTTGGAAAACCGTTGGTAAAGTTCCGATTCTGTCGAAGTTTACAGACTTGTACTCTTCATCTTCTTTAAAGATAATTGGATCTCCTTTTCTTTGTGGAATTTCTACAGATACAATTTCTTCATCAAATTTTCCTTCGCTCCAAGCTTTTGCGGATCGTTTGTAAGATTCGATCGCGAATTGATCTTGGTCTTCTCTTGAAATTCCATATTCAGCTGCACATTTCTCGGCACAAACTCCCATATGAACTTTACCGTAAACATCGGTTAAACCATCGAGAACCATTCCGTCTTGCATTTTCACGTCACCCAATTTCGTAGCGTTTCTCGCATTAAAATAATGGGGAACTGAAGACATATTTTCCATACCACCTGCAACGATCACCTCTTGATCACCTGCTTTAATGGATTGTGCAGCCATCATCACCGCTTTCATTCCCGATGCACAAACTTTATTAATAGTTGTAGCGGGAGTTTCTTCAGATAATCCTGCTCCCATTGCTGCTTGTCGAGCAGGAGCTTGACCTTCACCTGCTTGCAGAACATTTCCCATATACACTTCTTGAACCAATTTCGGATCAAGGTTGATCTTTTCTAAAGCGCCTTTGATCGCGGTAGAACCTAATTTTGTTGCCGGAACCGTAGATAAACTTCCCAAAAAACTTCCCATTGGTGTTCTAGCTGCAGAAACGATGAATACTTCTTTCATAAATAGATTTTATAATTTATTTGATGCTTTTTAAACTGTATTTTTCAGTTTGGAAGCGTTAATTTTAAGTACGCCAAATTACAAAAAAAAACACACTTTTGGTAAAGCGTGTTTTATATTATTTTAAAGGTTTTTTCTAATGTTTTACCGCTGCAATTTCTTCCGGATTATGTTTATGTTTAAACATAATAGCAAAAAGAACTGCAATCACTAAAGCGTAACCTGCGAAAACAAGCCAGATTTCGTGCCACATTTTATCTCCATTTGGTTGGGTAAAAAACTCCTGAATAAGCCAACCACTCACCAAACTTCCGGCAATTGCGCCAAAACCATTGGTCATCATCATAAATAAACCTTGTGCAGAAGAACGGATTTTAAAATCGGTAGTTGTTTCCACAAATAACGATCCTGAAATATTGAAAAAGTCGAAAGCCATTCCGTAAACGATACAAGAAAGAACAATCAATCCCAAACCAAATCCTACAGGAACACCGTAAGCAAATAAACCAAAGCGCAAAACCCACGCAAGCATGGACATCAACATCACGTTTTTGATTCCATATTTGCTTAGGAAGAAAGGAATTGCCAAAATAAACAAAGTTTCGGAAATCTGAGAAATGGACATAATTAAGGTTGATCGTTTCACGACAAAACTTTCAGCATATTCGGGAATTTTACCGAAATCGGACAAGAAAGTGTCGCCATACATATTCGTTAATTGCAGTGCTGCTCCCAAAAACATGGAGAAAAAGAAGAATAATGCCATTTTGTAATCTTTAAATAACGAAAAAGCATTTAAACCCAATTTCTCTGATAAAGTAGCATTTGCAGGAATTAAATTCTGAGGCGGACATTTTGGTAAAGAAAAAGAGTAAATCCCCAAAATAATTGCGATCACCGCCGCAATATAAAATTGATTTCCAGAAGCTTTATTCCCGGTAAGATTGGTGATCCACATCGCAGCGATGAAACCAATGGTTCCCCAAACACGGATGGGTGGAAAAACTTTTACAACATCGTAGTTATTATTTTTAAGAACATAATACGCGATTGAGTTGGAAAGAGAAATTGTCGGCATGTAAAACATCATCGCAATAAGCATGACCCAAAAGAAATTTTCTGGTGTCGTAATGGAGGGTAAAAAGAATATTGTTACTCCATACAAAATATGCAAGATGCCAAAGAGTTTTTCTGCATTCATCCAGCGGTCTGCAATGATTCCGGTTAAAGCAGGCATGATGATCGAGGCTATTCCTAAAGTTGCGAAAACTTTACCAAATTCTTCGCCTCCCCAATTTTTGGTTCCGAACCAATAAACTCCGATGGTAATCAGCCAAGCTCCCCACACAAAAAACTGCAGGAAAGACAATACAGTAAGTCTTAATTTTAAATTCATGATTTATTTATAAAATTTTCTAATCAATTTTTTTATTTCTTCTTTTAATCTCCTGCTGAAATTCCAATGCTGCATCAAAATCCTCTTCTTTCACTGCATCATCAATCAATTTTTGTAATTCTTCTACCGTAAAAGAAGCCAAATCTCCTTCGGAAGCAAGGGGCGAAAAATCGGCATCTGCTGATTCCGGTTGATCTAATTCTAATAAAATTCCTGCTTCACTTAATACTTGCGGAGTGGTATAAATAGGAACTTCAAACCGGACCGCCATTGCGACTGCATCAGAAGTTCGAGCGTCTAAAATGAGTTCTTCGTCGTTTAAATTATTTTTGAAGTTGATATTCGAAAAAAACACGCCATCAATAATTTGATAGATAATCACAGAAATTATAGTAAAATTAGCAGAGGTTATAAATTTTGCAAATAAATCGTGTGTTAAAGGTCGTGGCGGATGAATATCTTTCTCTAAACCAAGAGAAATTGACTGCGCTTCGAAATTCCCTATAACTACAGGTAATTTTACGCTGGTTTCCTCGTCTTCCAAAAGAAGCGCATAAGCTCCAGTTTGTGTTTGGCTGTAAGAAATCCCACGTATGATTAATCGTTTGTAATCCATAGCTACAAATATAAATCAATTTTTAGATTAGGAATTTATTTTCAAAAGTTTTCTGAAAATTATTTAAGAAATTATGATGTAAATCATAAAATATGTTTAAGTTTTAGGAATTTCATTTAAATTGATCATGATCGTAAAGGTGCTGCCATTTTCTGTACTTTCCTTTTTAACGCAGGCTTTCATGTACCGAACTCTGGATTCGATGTTGCTTAAACCAATCCCTTTTGACCGAGAATTGAGGACAAATCCTTTGCCATTATCTTTCACAAGAATTTCTATGAAAGGATCATCATAGGTAATTTTAACTTCAGCAAGTTGCGCTTCAGAATGTTTCACGATGTTATTTAGCAGCTCTTGAATGATTCGATAGATATGGGTTTCGATTATTTTCGAGAGCTCCATTTTTTCTCCGGTGTACGAAAAATTGACTTTTATTTTATATAAGTCTTCAATCTTTTTGCAAAATTTTCGGGTTGCACTTACGATTCCGTAATTCGTAATGGGAGAGGGCGAAAGATTGTGTGAAATTTCTCTAATTTGAAGACAAGATTTATCGATAATTTCCGATAAATCTTCTAAAACGTTATCATTATTCTCGTCATTAATACTTTCTTTTAAATAAGATAAATTTAATTTAATTGCAGACAAATCACCTGCAATCCCATCATGAAGTTCTTCGGCAATCCTCTTTCTTTCATTTTCTTCACCTTCCAGTAAGCCTTGAAGTTTACTGATTTGTTTCTGGTGTTTATGTCGGATTACCATAAAATGAATTCTGTTTCTTTCATCATTCATCAATTTTATTTTGTAGGCCAGACCTAAACTAAAAAAAATCGTTTCAATCACGATTCCGACATAGAAAAACACCATCGGATTACCTATATTTAAAGAAGGAACAAAGGTGCCTACAAACGAAATTAAAGCACAAATTACAAATACAATTACTCCAAACAGGAAAAAATATTTGTGATTGCCTGAATTTTTTACCGCTTTAACAATCGTTAGGAAAAATACAATAAGCATTACCGGTAAATAAAGGAAGGTGTAGAGAGCAATAAACAATTCTGCGTTCTTCAGAGAAAAAGTGAGAACTCCAAAAAACAGGAACAAAACCACCAAAAATTTCAACAACCACAAAACATTATTGAAATATTTTTTGTTCCGCTTATTCAGATCTAAAAAATAAAGCGCAAAAAGCGAATAAAAGGTATAAAAGATTATTTGGATATAAAAATTAAAAATTTGGGTAAAGACTTCTGCATTATGGGAACCTAAAAAATAACCAACAGCATTTTGAAATTGGTCATAAAACTCGTCATTCCTGCTCAATAAGTAGAGCAATAAAAAGAGATTGTAGAGTGCGTAATATTTAAAACTTTTGTCCTTTACAAACACAAAAATAACTCCACTTATAATAACAAAGAAGAGTTGAAAAGAAATTGCCATATTCCAAATGAACATTTCCACTAAAAAAGGTATTGTGTCAAAATTCGCATTTATAGTAAAATTACTCTTTTTCACTAAACAATTCGCAAACTATTTCACCTATCCTTATTCATTTTAAAATAAAATAAAAAAACGCCAGATTTCTCTGACGTTTTAGCATGTATTTTTTAGAAAAAATTATCCCTTTAAAGCTTTAATTTTCTGTGTTAATTCAGGAATAATTTTGAAGGCATCACCTACTACTCCATAATCCGCAGATTTAAAGAAAGGTGCTTCAGGATCACTGTTGATTACCACAATGGTTTTAGAAGAGTTTACTCCCGCCAAATGCTGAATTGCGCCGGAAATACCAACTGCAATATACAAGTTTGGTGAAATCGCTTTCCCCGTTTGTCCTACGTGTTCTGCGTGAGTTCTCCAACCGATATCTGAAACCGGTTTTGAACAAGCAGTTGCTGCTCCCAAAAGACTGGCCAAATCTTCGATCATTCCCCAGTTTTCTGGACCTTTCAATCCTCGACCTGCGGAAACTACGATTTCTGCTTCTTTCAAGTCTAGTTTACCAGAACTCTGTTCGTGAGAAATAACTTTGGTATCTTCATTTGAAACGGATAGTTCCTTTATTTCTTCAGATCCCGAAACCGCATTTTCTTTGATTCCATAAGCGTTTTGAGAAATGGTAACGATCACACCTTGTGCATCTGCTTTTGCGTGCATATAACCTTTTCCGGAGAATGCCCGTCTTTTCACCTGAAATGGTGATAGGCTTTCTGGTGTTTCGATCACATTTGTAATTAAAGAAAAACCGTTCATAATCGCCAACATTGGAGCGATCGAAGAAGCATCTGTAGTGTGCGGGAAAACGATGATATTTCCGATAGAAACTTCATTCACAGCTTGAGCATATGCTTTAGCACTGAAATTCTTCAAACCTTCATCTTTAATAATAATCACCTGTGATGCTCCATATTTATACAATAAATCTGAAGAATCGGTGGGGTTTATGGTGATCGCAGTTACGGTTTCGCCCGCTTGATCTGCAATCGCTTTTGCATAAGAAACCGATTCGAAAGCTGCTTTTTTATAAACTCCGTTGATATTTTCTGCGTATACGAATATTGCCATTTTTTTAAATTTTGAATTTTAGATTATCAATTTTAGATTATCAATAATTGAATAAAATCTCTTAATCAATCTTACTCTATTTTCTAATCTCTAACTTCTTTATTAAATTACTTTTGCTTCTTCGTGAAGTAATCTTACCAATTCGTCTATATTTTCTGCTGAAACCATTTTCACGGCAGCTCTTTGTGGAACTGAATCGTAAGAAACACCTTCTACCTTTACTTCAGAAGAAGTAGGTTCTACAACCTGCAAAGGTTTTGATCTGGCCGACATAATTCCTCTCATGTTTGGAATGATGAGATCTTTTTCGTCAACCATTCCCTTTTGTCCTGCAATTACTGCGGGAAGTTTTACCGAAATAGTTTCTTTTCCGCCTTCAATTTCACGAACAGCATTTGCTTCAGCGCCATTTACCTCTAAACCCACACAAGCATTTACGAAAGGTTGATTCAATAATTGTGCAACCATCCCAGGAACTGAACCGCCATTATAATCAATAGATTCTCTCCCACAAAGAATTAAATCGTAACCTCCATTTTGGGCAACATTTGCAATTTCTTTTGCAACAGAATAACTATCTTTCGGTTCTACATTCACTCTAATTGCATCGTTTGCACCGATCGCTAATGATTTTCTGATCACCGGTTCAGTGGTCGCATCACCCACATTTATTACTGTTACGGTTGCTCCCTGCGTCTCCTGCAATTTAACTGCTTTCGTTAAAGCGAATTCATCCCATGGATTGATCACCCACTGAATTCCGGTTTTGTCGAATGCTGATTTGTCTGCTGTAAAATTAATTTTTGAAGTAGTATCTGGAACACTACTTATACATACTAATATTTTCATTTGTCAATGTTTATTTATTTTTTGGTTAGAAGTGAAACATTTTTTCGCAGCACAACTGCCTTATTTTATTTTTTGTAAATATAAATATAAATACTATGCATGCATAATAAATTTTTAGGAAAATATATTATCCGCATAATAATTATGGCGACTAATTATTTGGTTTTGAGGGTCTAATCTCAATTTTAGAAGGTAAAGAGCGTGGATTCATTTTAAGGATATCGAGAACCAAGTTCCCTAAATCTTCGGGTTGAATTTTCCAGGAATCCTTTTCAGAAGGTACATTTCCATTAAAGTTGGTTGCAACAGAACCCGGC
Organism: Kaistella chaponensis; assembly: GCF_900156725.1. Taxonomy (GTDB): domain Bacteria; phylum Bacteroidota; class Bacteroidia; order Flavobacteriales; family Weeksellaceae; genus Kaistella; species Kaistella chaponensis. Next base: position 92,424 of record NZ_FTOI01000007.1, read on the forward strand.
ATAATCGTAGCAACTTTGATGTTGTATTTTCGCAAATCGATCATCGCAGCTTGTGTAAAACCTACTGCACCAAATTTTGAAGCATTGTAACCTGAACCTTTTTCAAAAAAATTAGTTCCCGCTAAACTGGAAATACTAATAAAATATCCTTCCGATTTTTTCAATTCTTCCATTGAAGCTCTCAAAGTATAAAAAAGACCTGAAAGATTGGTTCCAATCATATCGTTCCAATCCTCAACAGAAAGTTCATCAACAGGTTTGAAAACTCCCAAACCAGCGTTCGCGATCACATAATCTAAGCGACCGAAGTGATTTTTTATCGCCGAAACAGCTTGTACTTCCTCCTCAAAATTTCTTACATCTGAAACGATTCCTAAAACTTTTGATGAATCTGGTGACAGTTCCGAAACGGCATGATCCACGTCTGCTTTTTTTCTACCCGTAATCGCTACATTGATTCCATTTTGTAACAGAATTTTTGCAATCCCAAATCCGATTCCTTTAGTACCACCCGTTATATAGGCCACTTTATTTTCAAACATGATTAAATTTTAAACCTTAAATATAAAAAAAACGCCTCAGATAGAGGCGCTTTTTAACAAATATTATAATTGTCTATTATTGTTTGATAAACTTTTCAGTTTGCGTACCATTTTCAGTTTCAAACTTCACCACATAAACTCCTTTTGCAAGGTTTCTTACTTCGATTTGGTTATTTGTTGCTTTAGATGAAGATACGTTTCTTCCTGCAGCATCAAAAATCTGTGCAGATTTTACTTTCGCACTAAAGTTTAAGTAATCTGCTGTTGGGTTTGGATAAAGCGAAATTTTCGCGTTATTGGTTACAGCCTGTCCTGTTGCTAAACTTTCCGTATTCTCTGCAGAGATCACATAATTGTCGATGGAACCATTATTGACCGCTGTATTGGTAGCGTTTACTTGATTAACGATATTGTGCTGATTTGGTGCTAAATTCTTTGTAACCGCATAACCTGCAATATTTAGTGTTGTTTTCACTCCATCAACGGTATAGGTAATAATTCCGTTAACTGAATCATAGGTAAATGCAACTGAAATCCAAGTGTTTGCAGGATACGTATTTAGGGTAATTCCTGTAATATTATAAAAACCTGAAGCTCCTCCGGTTGGTGTAATATTAGCTTGACCATTAAGTGTTTTTGTCTCAGAATTATAGTGAATCCCTACAATTCCTGCTGTAGTAGATGTAATATTGGTACCAATTCTGGTAGAACCAACTGCCGTTCCGGTATAAATTTCAAATTTTTCCTGAATAATATTATTTCCAGAAGTTCTTGCGTTCCATGCCGCACTTAGACCTGGTTTTACAGCCTGTCTGTTTGAAGCAGTTGCGACGCCTGTATTTCCTGAAGCCATTTGAAAAGACTTTCCGTGTCCAGCATCAATACTCACAATTTGATAATCTGCATTTGCACCTCCGTTGGTGTAAATTCCGCCTTGTCCAGGTGCTCCAAATGTGGTGCTTGTACCAACATCGCCATTGTTTAAGGCATTAAAATTATCAGAATCTAAAATCTGAGCGGAGAAGAATGTTGTTGAAAGTGCTACTGCACTTAAAAAATAGAATTTTTTCATAAAAATAGAGTTTGTTTTTCGTCGACTAAAATAGCAAAAAAAATTGATTAATACGTATTAATCAATTCTTATTAAAATTACTTAGAAAAAACGCTTTTATTTTGCGTAATTCTCAAAGAACAACGGAATACTTTCAATTCCTTTATAGAAATTATATAAACCGTAATGCTCATTTGGGGAATGAATTGCATCGGAATCTAACCCGAATCCCATCAAAACTGATTTGGCCTCTAAAACCTGTTCAAACATTGCTGTAATAGGAATACTTCCCCCACTTCTGTACGGAAGAACTTCTTTCCCGAACGCAGTTTCCATAGCAGCTTTTGCGGCTCTAAATTCTTTCGTGTCGCTTGGTAAAACATACGGCATTCCACCATGATGAGGCGTTACTTTTACTTTCACGTTTGCAGGAGCAAGCTTTTCAAAATATTTCGTGAATTTTTCGGTGATCTCTTCTGGAGTTTGATATGGAACCAATCTCATTGAAATTTTCGCAAAGGCTTTCGATGGAATAACGGTTTTTGCTCCTTCACCAATATAACCGCCCCAAATTCCGTTGCAATCTAAAGTCGGGCGAATTGAGGTTCTTTCCAATGTAGTGTAACCTTTTTCCCCTTCCACTCCATTCAACCCGATTGATTTCTTGAAGTGTTCTTGATCATCTTTCAACTTGTTCATTTCTGCTCTTTCTTCCTCAGAAACCGTTTCTACATTGTCGTAAAAACCTTCAATCGTGATGTGTCCGTTATCATCAATCAAATTGGCGATCATTCTCGAAAGCACGTGAATAGGATTGGGAACTGCACCACCATAAAGTCCGGAATGCAAATCTCGGTTTGGTCCTTCCACTTCTACTTCCACATAACTTAAACCTCGTAATCCTGTAGTTACCGTGGGTTGTTCATTGGAATAAATATGTGTATCTGAAATCAAAATAACATCACAAGATAATTTTTCTTTATTTTCATTGACAAAAGCTTCCAAGCTTTTCGAACCCACTTCTTCTTCCCCTTCAAAAATGCATTTCACATTACAAGGTAAAGTATTGGTTTTCATCATTGCTTCCAGCGCTTTTATGTGCATAAAAAACTGACCTTTGTCATCAGCGGAACCTCGTGCGAAAATAGCTCCTTCCGGATGGATTTCTGTTTTTTCGATATACGGCTCGAATGGAGGTTTTTTCCACAATTCTAATGGATCCGGCGGTTGCACATCATAGTGCCCGTAAACCAAAACGGTTGGTAAGTTGGGATCAATTAATTTTTCACCATAAACAATAGGATATCCTTTCGTAGCGCAAACTTCCACATTATCGGCACCAGCATTTTCTAAAAATCGCGCAACTTCATCTGCACATTTTAAAACCTCGTCTTTATAAGCTGGATCTGCTGAAATAGAGGCAATTCTCAACAATTCGAAAAGCTCATCAATGTACAGTTGCTTGTTTTCCTGTATGTAATTCAGGGTTTCTTTCATTTTATTTTCATTAAAATTATTAAAAAATCGGATTCAGTAAAAATAAAAAAAATGTCCAGCAAAGGCAAGACATTTTGAATTATATTCTAGAAATATTTTATTTTCGTTCTCTCATCGGAGACTGCAAATTTGCCGGAATAATTTTCGCACTATCCATTAACGCTGGAGTTGCTTTCTTGGTGCTGTCTGCAGTTGCAGTTCCATCTACCGTTTTCGCAGCTGCTTCTTTCCCTTCAGTCGCTTTATCAGACATCTCATCATCGGTGTATCTTTCAGTTCCCTCTTCCAATTTCAAAACACCAATATTTCCGCCCGCCTGAACTTTTTTACAACTTAATGCTAAACAAGCGATTGCAACACCTAAAATTACTTTTTTCATATCTACTTTATGATTATTATGAATATTTAAAATTTTCACTGCCCAAAAGTAAGAAATATTGGCATTTTCAGCAAAGAAATTATTGAGATTTTAAAATAATCTTTCTGTTTTGGGTTTGCGTGAAAATTAAATAGCAGTTTCCACCATCCAAAATCTTGTATTTTTTCTTGATTTCATCTGGTGACAAGGGATAATTTTTCGAAATAATATTGTATTTCTCGCCTTTTCTAATGTGTTTGGAATCGATCATATTTATTTCTAAAATTCTCCCCGGAAAACGCTCTATTCGCTTGTCACTCGTATAAAAATGAGTATTCGGATGAAGCTTTTTACCATTGAAAAACTGAGAAACTAAATTAAATGCACCTGATTTTAAAACCGCATTATTCGGAATGTAGAGAAATTGTTGCGGTTCAGAAAATGCAGAGACCGCGGTTTTCTCCTCTTTAAATTGAAAAGCAAATTCAGCATCATCACTTTCTAAATTAATACACGAAATTTCTACATCATCACCTTTTCTTGCTTTTTCGAGAAAAACAATCAATTCTTTTACTTCATTTCGAACTGCAATAATCTGGATTTTGGCAACATTTTTTAAAACAGAAATCAAATAAGAAATATCGATTAAAGGCGAAAGTTTAATTATAATTTGAGAAGAAATTTCTAAAAGCTGATCCTGAATTTCTAAAAGATTGGGCGATAAATCTTCGAGCAGAAATTTTTTATTTTTTTCAGAATCTCTTCTCGCCGGATCCAAATAAATGACATCAAAACTTTCGCTATTTTTCGCTAAAAAATGCTCCAAATTTTCATTGACGAACGTGGCTTTTTTATTCAGAATTTTCCAGTTGTGTTTCACAAGGTCTAAAAGCTCTGGATTCTTTTCTACTAAAGTAATTTCTTCGAAGTTTTGCGACAAAAAATAAGCATCGATTCCGAAACCGCAAGTTAAATCGAGGAACTTTTTCCCATTCAAATTGTCTGCTTTAAATTCTGCGGTCGATTGTGATGAAGCTTGCTCCAGATTAAGATTTGGTGGAAAAACAATGTCTTCTTTGAGCAAAAAAGGGAATTTTCGCTGGGCTACTTTTTTACCTTTAATTTGTTGCACCATTTCCTGCATTGAAACATCTGAAAAAGGCGATTTTTTTAACAATAAAGAATGCAAATCGGTTTCTAAATTTGCATTGATATAGTTTTGAACTTCTTTATTTAAAATTTCAGTCTTCACCCTCTAATTTAATCCAATTTATCACGAAAAAACGAATTGATCTTGCTCGATCGTTGGAAAATCTTCTGCAAAGTCCAATGATTTGACAGCAATTTTCTGCACAGACCATTGCGATTATCATTGATTTCTATTCTTTTCAAAACCGAATAAATACTTCAAGTGAAAAACAGAAATAAATGCGTGTGATCACAACAAAATCTACTCAAACATTTCGGCTAAGCGAACTGGTTTTATTTTCGTTGAAACATACATTTCTTCCACTGATCTGACTTTCTCTAGTTTCGGATAAAGATTGACGCCAATGATTTTTAGTTTCCCCTCTTCTACCCAATTTTGTTCTTTCAGGGCGCATTCGTAAATCATCTCCTGAATTTTTCCCGCTTTCAAAAGTTCGCAATACCCTCCATTATTTTCGATTTCCAAAAACAATTTCCAGGATTTGTCTGCAAATTGCTGCGTGATGGTTTCAATGCTATAACTTCCGTTTCCAGCGTCATCGAAAACATTAATAATACTTTCATACGCCAAAACAATTTGCTGCTTGAAAGAAACTTCCTCAGAAAGAGAAGTAGAATTCTCCATTTTATAATCATTGCTGAAAACAGCATCTGCACCACCAATCATGGCTGCAGAAAGTTCTAAGGTTGAACGAATTAAATTATTTTCCGCATCATTTTTCGATTTATTTCTTAATGAAGTTTCCGCAAAAATGAAGGGAATTTCATTGAAATCAAATTCTTTAGAAAATTGATTAAAAAGCAATTTAAGTGCTCTGATTTTAGCAATTTCAAAGAAATAATTTCCACCGATGGCGATTTTGAAAATGATTTTGTTTAAAATTTCTGACCCGAAAATCTCTGTCAATTCTTTTGTTTTAGCCAAAGCAAAGGCTAATTGCTGAGTGATTGTCGCTCCTGAATTTTGATGGAGAGAAACATCAATACAGATATTTCGGTCGAAATTTTTTGCCAATAATTCTTGAACCAACTGCTGATTAACTTCCGCTTTTTCGTCTTCTGAAAAAACGTCGATCAAAGAAAAATAGCGGTTGGTTTCGTCTAAAGAAATATGATCCGCTAAATCTTTATTATTCACAAAAATCACTTTCTCTGTCAAATTTTCAACATTTTGATCGAGGAGAAAAGCAAATACATTTTCTTCGGCACTTGCATGATAAAGCGAAACCAGATGCGTAGATTCTTCTATTCTCGGAAGATTGGGTAAAGGTTTTGAAACCGTATCGTAATAAGGTTTTAGTTCAATTCCCTCGAGATTTTCTTTCGATAAAACGGTGTAAATATCTTCTGTTTTCAGTTGCTTTTGAACCAAATTTTCCCAGTCTTTTAAAGTCGTTTTTGCAAACATTATTTAAGTTTTATCAAATTTGATTATTTATCGGCACGCTTCAAATTGGTAGAATCTACCACCAAGATAAAAATTTCTTCATTGGGTTTCTTCATGAAATAATTTTCGCGCGCAAATTTTTCTTTTTCCGATTTATTCGTCATTAATTTTTTGAAGAAATTATCATTTTTTTTGTATTCATCTTTATAATAAGCCAGTTGCTTTTCATAGCGATTGATTTCTCCATTGAGCTCATTTACAACAAGAAAAGAGGTATTATCAAAGAAAACCATCCAAATCAAAAAGAGAAAAACCGTAATAAAATATTTCGTCAAAATATATTTTTGAAAAAATTTAATAATCGGGGGTTTTGGGGTAATTTCTTTAATTAATTTTTTCATCTGATGACGCTTTATTTCTGGAACACGATTCAAATTTTCAATTCAAATTTAATGCGTTTTTTTCAAAGTATTGTTGATCACGGTCGAAAGAAAATCAATTGCGACTGTGTTTTGTTTCATATTGGGAACAATCAAATCTGCTTCATTTTTCGAGGGTTCTATAAACTCCTGATGCATGGGTTTCAGCGTCGTTTGGTAACGGTGCAGAACTTCCTGCAGATCGCGACCTCTTTCCTGGGTGTCGCGACGGATTCTTCTAATCAATCTTTCATCGGAATCCGCATGAACAAAGACTTTTAGATCATATTCCTTTAATAATTCGGAATTCGTCAACACCAAAATTCCTTCTACAATCAAAACACTTTTGGGTTCGATAGAAACGAAATCTCCAGATCTGGAATGGGTAACAAATGAATAAATCGGTTGCTCGATCGCCACACCATTTTTGAGTGCTGCGACATGTTTAATCAACAAATCAAAATCAATCGACTTTGGATGATCATAATTTAAAACCTCTCGTTCAGAAAGCGTAAGATGTTGATTATCATGGTAATAATTGTCTTGCGAAAGTACATTTACACCTTCAACATTCAGTTGTTGAAGGATTTTATTCACAACAGTGGTTTTACCTGAGCCGGTTCCCCCCGCGATTCCGATAACGAGCATATATTTTTGTTTGCACAAAGATAGCTTTTTGTACGAATTTTTTAAAAATTAAGGTCAGAAATTTAACTAAAGCGCGCTAAAATCACCCTTTTTTCTCAATGTTCAGTATATAAAAAAGCACAGCAGAAACTCTTGCCAAAAATTCTCGCGACTGATTTCTATAAAAACTTTGATTGCTTAAAACATCTTGTGCATCAAAACCCAATGCATTCATGTCATTATTTCGTGCATAAAATAAAGCGCGAAGATTGTGAAAACCTTGCGACACGATAATCACGTTGTTCTGATGATAAATATTTTTGCAGTTATTGATGCTGACTTGCGTTTTAAAACCTTTGGGATCTTCGGTAATGATATTTTCGGGAACTCCTTCCTGATACACCAAGTAATTTTTCATGGCAGATGGTTCATCATATCCTTTGCTTTTTTCTCCGCTGACAATAATTTTCTTAATTTTTCCGTGATGGTATAACAATGCTGTTGCGTCCATCCTGGACGTAAAATAGGGATTTGAAATTCCTGATTTCATCCTTGGGGAAGTTCCCAAAACCAAGGCGGTTTCTCTTGGTGGAATTTTCGAAATTTTGGTAAAAGTCTTCCCATTGGTGACTGCAAACACCCATACGTTTGCTAAAATCATCAGCAAAATTCCCATTTCCACCAAAGTGAAAAATGATTTCAAAAGGTCTAAAATCTTTTTCAAATCATCAGTTTAAATCAAAGTTAACTTTAATATTTTTGCTAAGAATAACCGACATACAGGCTAATATTATTCCTGCTTTTTCTTCCTTTTCTGTTAAATATTCATTCTCCAAAAGTTCAACATCACCTTCTTCTAAAACACATTCGCAACTGCCACAAATTCCTGATTTACAAGAATATGGCACCGGAAACCCTTGAATTAAAAGCTGCTGTAAAAGTCTCACTTTATTGTTTTTTAATTTTGAAGAATATTGATGATGAAGGAGTTTGAAATCAACCTCAATATCTTCAATCAACGGAAAATCTTTTTCAACAGGATAAATATCTTCATTAAATTCTTCAAAAAGTTCAAAATGAATATTCCTTTTCGGGATTCCGTGATGGTAACATGCATTAGCAACCGATTTGATCATTTCTCCTTTGCCACAGATTAAAACTTCATCTACAGCATCCCAAATGGTGCTTTCTTCATCGGTATCATCCAGAAGTAAAATCTGATTGATGATTAAAGCGACTTTTTTCTCATTTAATCGACCTTCAAACAAGCCATTTCCTATTTTTTCCTGCGAATAGAAATAATAGATTTTTAGCCTATCAGAATGGGAATTCATCAATTCATCGAGCTCATTTTTAAAAGCGATATCCTCTTTGGTTTTATTGCCGTAAAAAAGAAAAAGTCGTGTTCGAGGTTCGTTTCGCAGAATATTTTTAAAATGACTGAGCAATGGAGTAATCCCAATTCCACCCGCAAAACCAATAATGGTGCGAAATTCGTGGGGTTTAGAAACCAGCGTAAACCGACCTTTAGGTTCTGAAACTTCAAGTAAATCGCCGACTTTCAGGTTTTCAAATAAATCTTTCGCCGAACTTTTTTCGTAATTGATTTTAATCCCTAAAGTAATTTTACCTTCATAAGGCGCCGAAGTCATCGAAAAATCGTTTTGATTCCACTGTCCCATCGAAAAGTATTTCAAAGTGACGTATTGCCCGGCTTCAAACTGAAAATGGACTTGCAAAGACTGAGGAATTTCAAATTCCAAAAAAAAGATGGTTTTGGTCAACTGTCGTTTTTTTGCTAATTTTAGCCAATGAAATTCAGTTTGCTTTGCTTTAGGTAAGAGTTTTTCCATAATCAATAATGAGTCAAAAATAATAAAAATAAAATGAAAAAATTAACTTTTAGTTTAATGATTATCGCACTGCTTTCTGCTTGTAAAAAAGAAACGAAAATCACTAAAAACGAAGAAAACAAAATAGAAGATTCGATCACAATTCCAGAATCCAATGAAACGGTTGAAGCGGCAGTTCCTTTCAAAAAAATAGAATTAAGTCCCGAAGAAACCACAAAATTTCTAGGCAAACAAAATAGTGATACTTTATATGTCAACAATTTCTTTGCAACGTGGTGTGGTCCTTGTATGCAGGAAATTCCGCATTTTAAAAAGAAAATGGAAGAAATGAAAGGTCAACCGGTAAAATTTACATTCGTTGATCTCGACCAAAAAGAAGATTGGGATACGAAAGTGAAAGCCTTTGCAGAAAAAGAAAACCTTTCCAATCATATTGTTTTTATCGATGGTTCAAAACTGACTCCCGAATTTTTCAAAGCGAATTTTAAAAAATGGGACGGTGGAGCAATTCCTTTTACTTTTTTAAGAAAAGGCGATAAAACCGATGAAACTTTAGGATCTATGAGTGAGGAAATGTTGGCAGAAAAACTCAATTCTTTCAAATAAACTTCAACTAACAAGTCGAAGAAAACATCTCTCCAAAGGTGTTTTCTTTTTTTTGTCCTCAACATTACCCTCTTTCTGAAATGAACAAAAATTTTAAGATTACCACTATTTTAATCCTTATTGCAATCTTGGTTTCGATGGTGATTAATTTGAATATTGGATTTATAAAATTAAATTTTTCAGATTTTCTCTCCTCCAGTTCAGATCAAGCACAAATTGCACAATTGCGCATCAATCGTATTTTAGTAATGCTTTTGGCGGGAATTTCTATTCCTACTTCGGGATTTTTATTGCAGGAATATTTTCAAAATCCTTTGGCTGGACCATCAGTTTTGGGAATTACTTCGGTAGCAAGTTTGAGCGTGGCATTTTATATTTTCTTTTCTCAGGATTTTATCCTTCCAGAATTTTTGCAGAACAGCTTTTTAAGTATTTCCGCAATTGGAGGAAGTTTGGTTTTGATGCTGATTTTGCTTGCTTTTTCAGGTAAATTTCAAGATAAATCGTTCTTGATTATTTTCGGATTTTTAATCTCTGCTTTAGCCGGAGCGATTGTTTCTATTTTACAATTCTATGCAGAAAATCAAAGTTTGAAAAACTATGTTTTGTGGAGTTTTGGCGCTAATAATCAGGTTTCTACGAATCAAATTTGGATTCTTTCCGTGATTGTGATTTTGGGATTATTCCTTACTTTTAAAACCATCAAACCGTTAATTGGAAATTCGCTGGGAACAGCTTATGCGCAGAGTTTGGGTGTTAATTTAAGACAGTTGAAGTATTTTGTAATCATTGCTTCTTCCCTGCTTTCTGCTTCTGTGACTGCATTTTTGGGACCGATTTTATTTATCGGAATCGTAGTTCCGCATTTTTGCAGAATGTTATTTAATCCCGCAAAATTATGGCAACAATGGATTTTGAATATGTTATTAGGAATATTAATCATGGAATTTTTCTCGATCATTTCCGAAACGACACAGTTTCCCTTAAATATAATTACCTCACTCTTTGGAATTCCTGTAATTTTGATGATGATGTTGAAGAATAGCAAATAAGTTGGTGAGTCGCAAAGACGCTATTTTTTTTACAAAAATACTTCTTTAAGACGCGAGGATTTTATCCGTGATAAAATTTACACTGTAGTAATATACTTCAAAAATCTATCCTTTGATGTTTAAAAAAATAAAAACTACACAAATGACAGAAAATGAATTATCAAAAATTGTTTTTGAGATCGATTTAAAAATTCATAAAAATTTAGGTCCCGGTTTATTTGAAATTGTTTACGAAGAATGCTTGTTTTATGAATTGAAAAAAGCAGGATTGAAAGTAGAAAAACAAAAATTATTGCCCATTAAATATGAAGAATTGACTATTGAAAATGCGTATAAATTAGATATGATTGTTGAAGACAAGTTAATTTTGGAAATAAAAACCGTAGATTACATCAATTCCTCACACAAAGCCCAACAACTCTTAACCTATCTAAAAATGACCGATTGTAGATTAGGTTTACTCATCAATTTTCAATCAGATTTATTCAAAAATGGAGTAACAAGAATTGTAAATGGCTTATAAAAAAAAGAAAATTTGACTTTGTCAAATTCCTTGCGCCTTAAAGAAGTATTTTAGCAAAAAAATTGCGCCTTTGCGAAATCCAACAACAAAATATGTTTTTAAAATTAAAAAATACAACAATTGGTCACCAAACTCCTTTAATTAAAGGCGTTAATACCACTTTGGAACTTGGTGACACTTGTCTTTTGGTCGGAAACAATGGCGTGGGAAAAACGACTTTAATAAAAAGTATTCTTAATCAGATTTCTGCTTTAGAAGGCGAACTTTTTCTCGGCGGAAAAAACCTAAAAACACTTTCAAACAAAGAAATTGCTGAACAAATTGCGGTGGTTTTTTCGAAATCCCAAATTCCTGCAAATTATACCGTAACTGATCTGATCTCGCTCGGGAAATACATTCATTATCCTTATTATTTTGAGCTTAATGATGCTGATAAAAAACACGTTGAAGTAATTATCGAAAATTTGAATTTAATGCAATACCGGAATTTTTCACTGCATCAATTATCCGATGGAAATCTTCAAAAAGCATTTATAGGAAGAGCTTTGGCGCAGAATTCACCGATGATTATCCTAGATGAGCCAACAACTCACTTGGATGAAGAAAATAAAATTATCATTCTAAAACTCCTCAGAAAACTAGCGAAAAATCAAAACAAACTCATTCTGTTCTCCTCCCATGATTGGCGTTTGTCTAAAGAATTTGCGTCTAAAATGTGGTTCATTCACAACGAAAAATTAGAAGCAGGAATTACAGAAGATATTTTATTGAAAAATGATGAACTCCTTAATCCACAACTTTTTCACCTCGACGAAGAATTTTCACCACCTTATATTGATGCGCCTTCATTAGAAAAAGAAATGCTCTATTCTTTTCTTCAAAAAAACTTCAGAAAAAACCTTTCCTCTTATAAATTTGAATGGAAAGGAACATTTTGGGTCATATCTAAACCTAATTTTCAGCAAAACTGCGATTCTTTTGCGGATCTTTCACACATCATCGAAAACCTTCGTTAAATCCTTATTAAATGGGTCCTTTTTACAATACTATGCATGCATAGTATTATGCAATTCATATATTTTAATGTGTTGATTTTCAACGATTAACATTTATTCAACAAAAATAATATACTATGCATGCATAATATTATTTATATTTGGGTAACCACATTATTAAAAAATATGAACAAAAAAAATGATGAAAAAGTTGAAAATGTAGATCTCATTTTGAAATCTACGTGGCTTGCTGTTTCGAAAATGTATTCGGAATTAGCGCAAGTTCACGATGCAACTGCTGTTCAGGCTTTAACGCTTCTGAAAATTGATCCTAAAGAAGGAACACGAAGCACCAATCTTGGTCCCAAAATGGCCATTGAACCAACCTCTTTGACGCGGATAATTAAATTACTGGAAGATAACGGATACATTTATAAAGAGAAAACGACCAACGATAAGCGCGAAGTGATCATTAGACTTACCGACAAAGGTCTTAACTCCCGAAACTTATCCAAAGAAGTTGTGGTGAACTTTAACAAAAAAGTGATAGAAAATATTCCCACTGAAAAAATGGACATTTTCAAAGAAGTAATGACCGATATTTTGAAAATCGCAAACGAATTAAATAATAAAAAATAAATAAATGAAACGAAGAATTAAACACGTAACGGTTCTCGGTTCAGGAATTATGGGTTCCGGTATCGCAGCACATTTCGCCAATATCGGCGTGCAAGTGCTTTTATTAGATATCGTACCTTTTGAACTGACGGAAGCTGAACAGAAAAAAGGGCTAACCAAAGAAGACAAAGCGGTAAGAAATAGAATTGCAACGGAAAATTTTGTGAAACTACAAAAATCAAGTCCAGCGCTTTTATATTCACCTAAATTTGCGGAGAGAATTACCGTAGGAAATTTCGATGATGATTTAGAAAAGATCAAAAAAACCGACTGGATTATTGAAGTTGTAGTAGAAAGACTCGACATTAAAAAATCGGTTTACGAAAAAATTGAACAGCACAGAAAACCAGGAACTTTGGTTTCTTCCAACACTTCCGGGATTCCAATTCATTTCTTAATCGAAGGACGAAGCGATGATTTCAAAAAATATTTCGCAGGAACGCATTTCTTTAATCCGGTAAGATATTTACCGCTTTTAGAAATTATTCCAACCCCGGAAACTGATCCGGAGATCATCAAATTCTACATGGAATATGGAGCTAAATTCTTGGGAAAAGCAACCGTAGAAGCGAAAGATACTCCTGCATTTATCGCCAACAGAATTGGGGTGTTCTCTATGATGAACTTGCTTCATGAAGTTCAAAATTTAGGATTAAATGTTTCCGACATTGATAAACTAACTGGACCTGTAATCGGCCGACCGAAATCTGCAACGTTCAGAACTGCGGATGTTGTTGGTCTAGATACTTTGGTCATGGTAGCAAACGGAGTTCGCGACAGTAAAGCTGAAGCAAACGATTTTAATGATGTTTTTGCACTTCCGAAATACATCCAAACCATGATCGACAACAAATGGTTGGGTTCAAAAACGGAACAAGGATTTTATAAGAAAGTAAAAAATGCTGAAGGTAAATCCGAAATTCACGGATTAAATCTGGACACTTTAGAATACGAACTTCAAGGTAAATCAGACTTCCCTACTTTAGAATTAACAAAAAGTATCGATAAACCAATCGACCGTTTCAAGGTTTTGGTGAGTGGAAAAGACAAAGCCGGAGAATTGTATAGAAAATCGTTAGGCGCTTTGTTCGCTTACGTTTCTCATAAAGTTCCAGAAATTTCGGATGAAGTTTACAAGATCGACGACGCCATGCGTGCAGGTTTCGGTTGGGAAAACGGACCCTTCGAAATTTGGGACGCCGTTGGTGTTCAGAAAGGAATCGAACTTGCAAAAGAAGCGGGTTACGAAGTTTCCGACTGGGTGAAAACCGTAGCTTCTTTCTATAAAGTAAACGACGAAGGTCAAACCATATACTTCGACAAAAACTCTGGAAACTACAACAGTATTCCAGGTCAGGAATCTTTTATCATCCTTGATAATATCAGAAAAAACAAAACCCTTTGGAGCAATTCAGGTTCTGCAATTCAGGATTTGGGTGATGGAATTATCAATTTTGAAATCCGTTCTAAAATGAACTCTTTGGGTGGTGAAGTTTTAGATGGTTTGAACAGAGCCATCGACTTAGCTGAAAAAGATTATGAAGGTTTGGTCATCGGAAATCAGGGTGCTAATTTCTCTGTCGGAGCCAATTTAGCGATGATTTTAATGATGGCGATCGATCAGGATTGGGATGATTTGAATATGGCAATCGCCTATTTCCAAAAATCCATGATGCGCGTTCGTTATTCTTCAATTCCTGTCGTAGTTGCTCCTCACGGAATGACTCTTGGTGGTGGTTGCGAAATGACCATGCACGCCGATCGCGTTGTTGCAGCTGCAGAAACCTATATCGGATTGGTAGAAACCGGAGTCGGCGTAATTCCTGGCGGTGGTGGAACAAAAGAAATGGCATTGAGAGTTTCCCGTGAATTCCATTCTGATGATGTGAAGAACAACAGACTTCGAGATATGTTCATGAACATCGCGATGGGTAAAGTGGCGACTTCTGCTTACGAAGCTTACGATATGGGAATTTTAGAAAATCATAAAGACATCGTGGTGGTCAATAAAAACCGTCAGATCAAGACTGCTAAAATGATGGCTTTAAGTTTAGCCGAACACGGTTACACGCAACCCATCGAACAAAAAGTAAAAGTTTTAGGTCGCGATGCACTCGGAATGTTCTTGGTTGGAACCGATCAAATGCTTACCGGAAAATACATCTCTGAGCACGACAAATTGATCGCAGACAAGTTAGCCAACGTTCTAGTGGGAGGAAATCTTTCCGAACCAACTGTTGTTACGGAGCAATATCTATTGAATCTCGAAAGAGAAACGTTCTTACAGCTTTGTGGGGAAAGAAAAACATTGGAAAGAATTCAGTTTATGTTAACGAAAGGAAAACCATTGAGAAACTAATTTTCAATTGTGCAGCCACAAAGTGGCGAAATCAATAGCATTGGGTGAAGCCCAATGAAATTAGAAGGTTTTTTTGAAGCTGCGAAGTAGCGAAATCAAATTTAAAAAATTAAAAAATGTCAAAACAAGCATATATAATCAATGGTTTCAGAACTGCCGTTGGTAAAGCGCCAAAAGGAAGTTTAAGATTTACCAGACCCGACGTCATGGCAGCAACCGTTATTGAAAAATTAATGGAAGCCGTTCCACAACTCGACAAAAACAGAATCGACGATTTAATCGTTGGAAACGCAATGCCGGAAGCTGAACAAGGGCTAAACGTAGCGCGTCTCATTTCATTAATGGGATTAAACACCGATCAAGTTCCCGGAGTAACCGTGAACAGATATTGTGCTTCTGGATCTGAAGCGATCGCAATTGCTTCTGCGAAAATTCAAGCAGGAATGGCTGATTGTATCATCGCGGGTGGAACAGAATCCATGTCTTACATTCCGATGGGTGGTTACAAACCAGTACCGGAAAGCGACATGGCAAAATCCAATCCCGATTATTATTGGGGAATGGGTTACACTGCAGAAGAGGTAGCAAATCAGTTTAAAATCTCCCGAGAAGAACAAGATCAGTTTGCTTTTGAATCTCACCAAAAAGCTTTGAAAGCCAACGAATCCGGACGATTCAAAGATCAAATCGTTTCTATTCCAGTAGAATACAATTATCTGGATGAAAACCAAAAAATGCAGACCAAGAAATACGACTTTGCAATGGATGAAGGTCCACGAAAAGACACGAGTTTGGAAGGTCTAGGAAAATTACGTCCGGTCTTTGCAAACGGAGGATCGGTAACCGCAGGAAACTCTTCTCAAATGAGTGATGGTGCTGCTTTCGTGATTGTAATGAGCGAAGAAATGGTAAAAGAATTAGGCCTTGAACCAGAAGCAAGATTGGCAGCGTACGCCGCCGCAGGTTTAGAGCCAAGAATCATGGGAATGGGACCTTTGTACGCTATTCCAAAAGCTTTAAAGCAAGCAGGTTTAGAATTAAAAGACATCGACCTCATCGAATTGAACGAGGCTTTTGCTTCTCAATCCGTGGCTTTGAAAAAAGAACTTAATCTAAATCCAGATATCTTAAACGTCAACGGAGGCGCCATCGCACTCGGACATCCACTCGGTTGTACCGGAACCAAATTAACCGTTCAACTTCTCGACGAAATGCGCAAACGCGGAAACATGAAATACGGAATGGTTTCCATGTGTGTAGGAACAGGACAAGGTGCAGCGAGTATTTTCGAGCTTCTTTAAAAATTTTAGATTTTAAATTATAAATTTTAGAGGAGATGAGTTACAAAGAAGATAATTTAATTCAGATAAAAACATTCGATTTTGCATTGAGTATTATTAAATTTTACATGGAATGCAAATCTCAGAATGAGTATATCTTGTCTAAACAAATTCTTCGAAGTGGTACATCAATCGGAGCCAATGTAGAAGAAGGGATTGCAGCTCAGTCTAAAAAAGATTTTATCTCCAAGCTATCTATTGCAAATAAAGAAGCAAGAGAAACAAAATATTGGTTGCGATTATATCATTCTTCAAATTTGGTCCAAATTGACGTCGAACCTTATTTGAAAGAGATTGAAAGCATCATCAATATCTTAACTAAAATCATCAAAACATCATCTCAAAATTTATAAAAGAATCTAAACGAACTACAATTTTAGATTTTAAATTATAAATTTTAGATGGAAAACAATTTAATTGACATGTTTTGTAATTAATGAAATGGAAACTTTTAATAAACATCTAAAATTTATGAACGCGAATCTAATTTAAAATCTATAATCTATAATTTAAAATTACAATAATGAGCAATACACTAAAAGGCGGCGAATTCATCATCAAAGATATTCCTGCAGCAGAACTTTTCAGTTTAGAAGAATTGAACGAGGAGCAAAAAATGCTTCGCGAATCTTTAACGGAATTTATCGACAGAGACGTCATTCCACAAAGAGAGCGTTTCGAAAACAAAGATTACGCGTTGACAGAAGAAACCATGCGTAAACTTGGAGAACTCGGAGCTTTAGGAATCGCGGTTCCTGAATCGTACGGCGGACTCGGAATGGGGTTTGTGAGCACCATGTTAACTTGCGACGTTGTTTCCGGAGCCAATGGTTCTTTGGCAACCGCTTACGGCGCACACACGGGAATTGGAACACTTCCGATCCTGCTTTATGGAACCGAAGAACAAAAACTAAAATACCTTCCCGCTTTAGCAACAGGTGAAAAATTCGGAGCCTATTGTTTGACAGAACCGGATGCAGGTTCTGATGCAAACTCCGGAAAAACCAGAGCAGTATTGTCGGAAGACGGAAAACATTACATCATCAACGGACAGAAAATGTGGATCTCCAATGCGGGATTTGCAGATACTTTCACCTTGTTTGCAAGAATTGGAGACGATAAAAACATCACCGGTTTCGTGATCAACCGTTCTGAACTGGAAGATCCAAACAGCATGACTTTTGGGGAAGAAGAACACAAATTGGGGATCCGATCCTCTTCTACGCGTCAGGTTTTCTTCAATGATATGAAGATTCCGGTAGAAAATCTTTTAGGCGAAAGAAACAACGGTTTCAAGATCGCTTTGAATGCTTTAAATGCAGGCCGAATTAAATTAGCTGCGGCAAACATCGACGGACAAAGAAGAATCACAGGTTTAGCAATCAATTATGCGAACGAAAGAAAACAGTTCGGCGTTTCTATTTCTACTTTCGGGGCGATCCGTAAGAAAATTGCAGAAATGACCACGGGTATTTTCGTTTCCGAAGCTGCAGCGTACAGAGCAGCGAAAAATGTAGAAGATCAGATTGAAGAATTTGTAGCAGCAGGATCCACGCACGAAGAAGCAGAGCTAAAAGCGTTGGAAGAATACGCGGTAGAATGTTCAATTCTAAAAGTATATGTTTCCGATCTTACGCAACATATTGCGGATGAAGGAATTCAGATCTATGGTGGAATGGGATTCTCTGCAGATGCACCGATGGAAGCAGCTTGGAGAGACGCCCGAATCGGCAGAATCTACGAAGGAACCAACGAAATCAACCGTCTTCTTGCGGTAGGAATGTTGATCAAAAAAACCATGAAAGGCGAATTGGATCTCTTGAAACCAGCGATGGCAATCGGGAAAGAATTGATGGGAATTCCGTCTTTCGAAGTTCCTGATTTTTCAGCTTACATGTCTGAAGAAAAAGCCATCCTTCACAACCTGAAAAAAGTATTCTTAATGGTTGCCGGAGCCGCGCTTCAGAAATACATGATGGAGATCGAAAAACAGCAGCACCTTTTGTTGAATGCTTCTGAAATTCTGAACCAAATCTACATGGCAGAATCTGCAGTTTTAAGAGCAGAAAAACATTTCTCTGCCGATTCAGTAGAAGCAGCAATGGCACAACTGAACCTTTACAAAGCCGTGGAAGCAATCACCACTGCCGCGAAAGAAGGAATTGTCTCTTTTGCAGAAGGCGACGAACAGCGCATGATGCTTTCAGGATTAAGAAGATTTACCAAATACACCAATATGCCAAATGTAGTAGCATTAACTGAAAAAGTTGCCGCTCATTTCGTGGAAAAAGGATCTTACTAGCAATAGTTTGACATGTGGTTGGAACGCTCTGAGAAATCGGGGCGTTCTTTTTTTGTATAGGACCCAAAGTTGGAAACTTTGCTCAACAAAAAATCGGTCACCGTCATTGCTAGGAACGAAGCAATCCCTTAATTAAACAAAACACCTCAAGAATTTGGGGCGTTTTGTTTATTGACTCAAAGCCGGAGACTTTTCGTAGCGGGCTTAAAGTCGTAAATTGTACGCAATGCAGTAATATTAATGATTTATTAACAAAATGAAATTCCATTCCATATATTTTTTTTACATTTAGTCCAACTTTGTTTGAATATAAGAAAGCGGAAAAATACAAGACTTAATTACGTAAATGATTTGTTTGATATAAAATGAAATACCAAAAAATAAGAGAAGAAGAACTAAAAAATAAAGTTGGGGCAGACTGGTTCAGCCAATTTGACACCACCGAAATCATTGGAAATATCGACTTTTCCGTTTTTCCGAGACAGGATAATTTGTTTGGTAGAACGGCGTTGCTTTGGGCAGAAGCAAAGACAGGGAATTACGATGTTCCTGCGATGTTTGTTCAATTAATACTCACCATTGGCAAAGCCAGAACTTTTGACAAAACTTTACCCCCTGCTTTCTTAGGTGCATTTGATTTTAAGAAAATGGCTTTTATTCCTTACATAAGCATTCAGGATATTTTTTATCTCAATGATTTCAACTGGAATGTTACGCCAAGTAATCATTCCACCAAAGAATTTAAATTGATTAAAGAAAGAATCGAAGCAATTCTTAAACAAAAGAGCTACATTTTTGATTTCCAAAAAGATGAAAAAGAACTCGCGACTTTTATTAAAAACAATGTGGCAAAAGCTACTACGGCTAATAAAATAAAAATTGATAAAAATAACTTCATTCCTATTTATCTCCGTTGGCTTGAAATAGTGAAACCAAATATCGATGTTAATTGGGACGACCTAAAAAAAGCAAATATTTACGACAACGATTTTTATCTCGCTGATCTTTTTGTAGACGATAGAGATACCCAAAACATTGATGATGATCTCACCATAAGAGACAGTCTTTTTGTGGTCTTTCAAAACCAAGGTTATAAAATAGCAAAGGAAGATCTGAAGCAAATGTTTGATGCAACCATTAAATTTAAAAATACAGAAACCTATCTGCAATTTTGGAAATTATACAAAAGACCACCAATAAAAGAATTCCAGGATTATATTATAGAACGCAGAGATTTGCTCGCTCCGCAGGATATTCGGGAAAGAAAAGGGGCATTCTTTACACCGCGTAAATGGGTAGAATTATCCCAGAAATATATTGCAGATTATTTAGGAGAAGACTGGCAAGACGAATATTACATTTGGGATTGTGCTGCAGGAACAGGAAATCTCTTGGCAGGCCTAACGAATAAATATAATATTTATGCAAGTACGCTCGATCAGGCAGATGTAAATGTAATGCACGAACGGATAGAACACGGCGCAAATTTATTGGACAGCCATGTTTTTCAGTTCGATTTTTTAAATGACGATTTCACCAAACTCCCTCAAAGTTTACAGGACATTATTAATAACGAAGAGAAAAGAAAGAAGTTGGTCATTTATATTAATCCGCCTTATGCGGAAACAGGTAGCACTAAACATAAAGAATCAAAAAAGGGTGTTTCCAATGAGACGATGAGTCATAAAAAGTATTTTGCTAAAATGAGTACTTTCTCAAAGAGGGAACTTTACGTGCAATTTTTAATGAGAATATATGCCGACATTCCTACCAGCAAGATTGTAAATTTTTCAAAGTTGAAAAATTTACAATCTTCTTACTTCTTAGAATTTCGCGAAGTATTCCAAGCTAAGCTTGAGAAACTTTTTTTAGTTCCAGCCGATACATTTGATAATGTAAAAGGAAAATTTCCAATCGGGTTTTTCATTTGGAACAGTGAAAAAAATCAAATATTTCAAGAAATAATTGCAGATGTTTTTGACTCAGAATCTAAATTCATCGGAAATAAAAAAATATTTAGTTACAATAACGAAAAATATTTAAATGACTGGTTACGTCCAAATTGGTCAAATATTAAAAAGGAAATAGGATTTTTATCTTGTAATAGCAATGATTTTCAAAATCAAAACGGGGTATTTATTGAAGTAGAAAAGAAAAACCAAACTTCAACATATTTTAAACCAATTGGAGTTTCAAATTTAAAAGAATCAAGTATATATTTTGCTGTTCGTCATTGTATATCTGCCGATTGGCTAAATGATCGAGATCAATTTTTATTTCCGAACAATCGTTGGATGACTGATTTAGAATTTCAGAATAACTGTTTGGTATTTACACTTTTCAGGAATGATATCTCAGCAAAATCTGGAATAAACCACTGGATTCCCTTCACCGAACATGAAGTAAACGCCAAAGAAAAATTTGCCAGTAATTTCATGACCAATTTCATTAACGGGAAATTAAAAATAGAAGAGCCATCTGAAAACACATTATTCGAAAATGAAAACTCCGGTGGTATTTACGACAATCAACCAAGACAATTTTCAGCAGAAGCAACCGCAGTCTTTGATGCCGGAAGAGAATTATGGAAATATTATCACGCTCAAAAATTCCCCTCCTCCGGAGGGGTGTCCGAAGGACGGGGTGGTTATAATGTGAACGCTAGCTTGTACGATATCAGAGAATATTTCCAGGGCAGAAACGAAAAAGGCAGAATGAATTCCCGAAGTGAAGATGAAACGTACACTCAATTATTAGGTGATTTAAGATCAAATCTCAAAATACTTGCAGACGTCATAAAACCAAAGATATATGAATACGGGTTTTTAAAAGAATAATTTAACCTAGACAATGTTTTTATTATTTCCGCTGCTGGCAAAGTCTCCCGACTTCGAGCAACACCAATCTCCCTTTTGATAATACTTAAACTTCCAAAATCACAAATTTTCCGTCTTAAACCAGGTCATCCCAGTTCAGAACCCCGTCATCCCGGTCCAGAACCCCGTCAGCTTCGTTCAGAACCCCGTCAGCTTCGTTCAGAACCGCGTCGTCCCGGTTCAGAACCGCTTCAGCTTCGTCCGGAACCCCGCCATCCCGGTTCAGAACCCCGTCGTCCCGGTTCACAACCGCGTCGGCTTCGTTCTGAACCGCGATTGCATAAAAAATCCCTGCACGAAGCAGGGATTGATGGTTAGAAATTGTTTTTGTTACTCAACAACAGGATTTTCTGTGGGCGGTTTTTTATTGCCCCGCGAAACAAAAAATTGTTTGAGCTCATTCATTTTGTTTTCAAAACCTGCTGCTCCGGAACCTGCCCGATACGTGGTATATCCATAATCATTCAGCGCTGTCTGATAATTATCGTAATCGTGAAGGATCTTCGCATCTCTCATTCTCTCCTGCAGCGCCTGAATTCTGTTCCAGGCATTTTCCAGAAAAAGTCTGCTGCTGTAATCCAGACCAAACTCCGTCCAGTCAATTTCGGGATCGGAAAGCTGCGGACTGCTGTTACGGAAATCCGACACCTTGTTCACCAGTAGTTTGTTTTGTTCGTTTACGCTGCCATAAGATTTTCGCTCAGCCGGTGTAAGCGCTACGGTCAGCATTTCCAATGCCAGTTCCAAAGCAGTAATTGCATCATTGATTGCGTCTTGTTGTGCTGCGGTTAAGTGCACATTGTTTAGATTGTTGATTGCCATAATTAGTGTTTTTATTAATTAATTATACCAAAAGTAACAAGAAAAACAAATTCAATCCACCGTGAAAACACCCATTTTTTATCCAAATCGAAAAATTTTTAAAAATTGAAAGAAGAATTATTAAGTGATGCTAAGGTCACAGTTTTTCAGGTCATTAGAAGATAAAAGTGATTTCGATTTATTTTGTGTATGATCGCAATCTATCATCTACCGTCTTTTCATGAACGCTTGGAATAAAATTTGAAATCACTAAACCACAAAAATATTATTATGAGCAATACAACCAAAACACCTTCTATAAAAAGCATCAATCCTTTTAATAATGAAGTGGTAAAAGAATTTGAATTAATGTCTCCTGAAAAGGTTGCCTCCATGATTGATAAAGCAGATCAGGCATTTAAATCATGGAAAAATACGTCCATCGAAGAGCGCGCCAAGATCATGCATAAAATGGCTTCTTTGATGCGCGACAAAAAAGAAGACCTCGGAAAATTAGCCACTTTGGAAATGGGGAAAGTTTTAGCCCAGGCAATTGGCGAAGTAAAAATCTGCGCCGCTATCTTTGATTATTATGCGGATAACGCTGCCGAATTTTTAGCAGATAAACCACTAGAAGTTCCCCACGGCGAAGCATTTCTAAGTTACGAGCCGATCGGAGTTATTTTGAGTGTTCAACCCTGGAATTTCCCTTTTTATCAGATGACCAGATCAGCCGCTGCACATATTACTGCCGGTAATGCA
The DNA here is from genome assembly GCF_900156725.1 of Kaistella chaponensis. GTDB lineage: Bacteria > Bacteroidota > Bacteroidia > Flavobacteriales > Weeksellaceae > Kaistella > Kaistella chaponensis. The sequence continues at coordinate 115,661 of NZ_FTOI01000007.1, forward strand.
ATGGTTTTAAAACATTCATCCAATGTGCCGCAATGTGCGCAAATGATGGAAGATCTTTTCAAAGAAGCCGGTTTACCGGATGGTGTTTACACGAATTTATTCGTCGCCGGAAAAGATATCGAGCCCATCGTAGAAAACCCAAAAATTAAAGCGGTAACTTTAACAGGAAGCGAACCAGCCGGCGCAAGTATTGCGACCGCCGCTGCAAAACAGGTAAAAAAATCGACGCTGGAATTAGGCGGAAGTGATCCCTTCATTGTTTTAGAGGATGCCGATGTTCAGTTAGCCGTGAAGACTGCAGTTCAGGGAAGAATGGCGAATGGCGGACAGGTTTGTACCTCCCCAAAAAGAATCATTGTAGCATCAGGTATTTACGAAGAATTTTTAGCCAAAACGAAAGAAGCTTTTGCCCAGATCAAAGTTGGAAATCCTATGGATTCAGATACTACATTAGGGCCTCTAAGTACAGAGAAAGCTGCAGAAGATGTATTGGCTCAAATCAAAAAAGCCGCAGAACAGGGTGCGACTATTGAACTGGGTGGAAAAAGAATTGACCGCGTCGGAGCGTTCTTAGAACCCACTTTGATCACCGATATTACTCCGAAAATGGATCTTTATTTTGAAGAAGTATTCGGACCTGTGATGATGGTTTACAAGTACGAAACAATCGAAGAAGCGTTGGAAATTGCCAATGCTACCGAATTTGGATTAGGGGGAACCGTTTTCGGGACCGACACGAAAAAAGCAGTGAAAGTCGCCCGAAAAATAGATTCCGGAATGATCTACATCAATCATGCGACAAGTGTAGCGCCCCAACTTCCTTTTGGTGGTACGAAAAAATCCGGTTACGGAAGAGAACAGGCGATCGAAGGTCTGCTGGAGTTTGTAAACATCAAACTCATCAGAACAACTTCTCCTGATCAACCGTTTTAAATTTTCATGATAGAAAATCGACGAACAGTTTTTCATCAACTTATCATTATCCGTGTTTAAAATTTTAAACACGGATTTCTTTTATTAAAGCGCTTTTTATTTATTCATGCACTCCACTACAATTTTCTTAAAAAGAGTATTTTTGCTGTCTATAGAATTATGATGCAAAAACAGAATTACAAAATACACATTATCGGAGGGGGCGTTTGTGGTTTAATAGCTGCGAAGACGCTTGAAGATCACGGGTTCTCCCCTATCATTGTAGAAGCGACCAATTTTGTTGGTGGTCGCGTAAAGACAGACCTCATCGAAGGTTATCAACTGGATCACGGTTTTCAGGTTTTGTTAACGGCCTATCCTGCAGCGCAGAAATTTCTGGATTTTAAAGCTTTAGAATTGCAAAATTTCCTACCGGGAGCATCCATTTTTAAAGAGGGAAAAGAAAACCAAATTGGCGATCCTTTGCGTGATTTTTCCTTATTGTTTCCGACGGTATTTTCCAGCCTAATTCCTTTAAAAGATAAAGTTAAAATCCTAAAGCTCAACATTCAACTCAAGAAAAAAAAAATTACAGCGATATTTGAGGAAAAGGAAAAAACCACGCTTCAGTATTTGCAGGATTTTGGCTTTTCAGACGAAGTGATCACGCAATTTTTCAAACCATTTTTTAGCGGGATCTTTCTGGAAACGCAGTTGGAAACATCAAGCCGGATGTTTGAATTTGTCTATAAAATGTTTGGAACCGGAAATGCAGCGGTACCAAAAGCCGGAATCCAAGCCATTCCTGATCAATTGAAGAACCAATTGAAAACGACGGAAATCCTCTTTAATACTAAAGTAAAATCCGTCATTGATGGGCAAATTACCTTAGAAGATGGTACCATTCTGGAAAGCGACTTCACCATTATCGCCACAGATTCTACTGCTTTACTTTCTAATTCCTCTAAAAAATCTATAAAGTGGAAATCCTGTTTCACCCTTTATTTTGAAACCGAAAAACGCGTCATTGCCAAACCACTGATCGGACTTTTACCGAAAGAAAATTCCTTAATCAACAATCTTTTTTATACCACCAGTTTGAAAACTGCGCGGAATGGCGGGAAAGAACTGCTTTGCGTTACGGTTATCGACAATCACGGTTTAAAAGGTGATGAACTCACGCAAAAAGTAAAAAGTGAATTAAAAGAACACTTCAATATTGATGTTCTGAGATGGATCAAGACCTATGAAATCCCAAAAGCACTACCCGATTTAAAAGAGATCAAATATACTTTAACCGCTACTGAAAGTCGATATTCAGAGAAAATTTTTCTTGCAGGGGATACTTTGGTTAATGGTTCTCTAAATGCTGCCATGCTTTCTGGGGAACATGTGGCTCTTGAAGTGATTAAGACCATCAATGGACGAATTTAAAATAATGATGCGCGATATATATTTCACAGAATCGTTGCAAACCCCTTTAAAAAAGTAAAACCTTATTTTTAATGATTTAAAGTTTTACTTCTTTGTTGCCATTCATTACGCTTTTCTTCAAACATTTTTAAAATGACAAAAGCATGCGGAAAAAGACTTTGATTGATCTTATTACTGAGATTAGAATTTAATCAAGCAAATTTCCTTATTTGATCGCTTAGTTCTCTCATGATGGTTCGTGGTTTCTTCGAGGATGGTTCGAAAAAAAGTACTTTTTTTGGGAACTGATACGAAGCAAAGTCGAACAAAGGTTTGTCAAGGTTCAAAACCTTGACAAGGTTAATTAAGTGAAAAGCGCTAAGAAATAACGAAATACCAATAAAAAAAAGGAAAGTATTACTTTTAATCCCCAAAATTTAACCTTGTCAAGGTTCAAAACCTTGACAAGGTTAATTAAGTGACAAATACTAAAGAACTAAGAACTATTAATGAAAAAAATGGCTTTATTATTTTTAATCCTCGGAGTGCTGAGTTTGGCACTCTCCTACTATTTCTACACCAAAAAGGAAATACCACCTGCTGATTTTTCTGCGGTCAATAAACAAAAAGGCAATGATTTTGAAGACTACCTCATTCAGTTACTCGGAAAAACGGAGGGCATTCAATTGGTGGGTAAAGTTTCTGATTATCACAAAGACGGCGTTTCTGCCTTAGAAAACACAGAACCCGACCTGAAATTTAAAACTCAAAGCGCCCATTTTGCGGTAGAATGCAAATGGAGAAGCAGCTTCAAAAGCGGCAATATCAACTGGGCAAAAGATTATCAGATCAAGAACTACAACACCTATCAAAAAACAAAGAACGAAAAAGTATTTGTCGCTCTCGGAATTGGCGGCACTTCCACCCAACCGGAACGGCTGTTTTTTGTGCCTTTATATCGGTTGAAACTGGAGTTTGCCAACGAGGATTACATCAAAGAATTTGAAATAAAAGACCAACGCGATCTGTTGAAAATACTGCGAAATACGCTTTAAAAACGGACCAGTCAAAAGGTAGTAAAAACCTCCATCAGTGGGTTACTTCAGATGAGATTCAACCGACAAATGAGCAGTCTGCTTCGTCTCTTTCAGTAGCGAGAGAATTCATAAGTATTACAGCAGAATCGCATCCGTTCCTCATCAAAAAACAACGGCTGGATTTTTAAAATGAAGGTGAAAAATTCAACATTTTCAAGGTTTTGCATCTTGACAAGGTTTGCGAAGATTAGTAAAAAGAACAAAATACTTTTAGCATCAACAAAAAAGAAATGGGTTTACGAGAAGCAAAAATTGAGGATATCAAGCAGATTCAGAAAGTCAGAAATGCGGTAAAGGAAAACACCTTATCGAACCCCGATTTGGTGACAGATGAAGATTGTACGGCCTTTCTCACCGTGCGCGGAAAAGGTTGGGTGTATGAAATTGAAAATGACATAGTGGGATTTGCCATCGCTGATTTGCAGGATCATAATGTTTGGGCTTTATTCCTGGATCCGGAATTTGAGAAACAAGGCATTGGTCAACAATTGCATAACACCATGCTGAACTGGTATTTTTCACAAACTCAGCATCAAATCTGGTTGGGAACGGCTTTCAATACAAGAGCAGAACACTTCTACCGAAAAGCAGGTTGGACAGAAGCTGGGACAAACGGAACCAAAGAAATGAAATTTGAAATGACGTATGAAAACTGGAGAAAAAATGCCGCTTATGCGCAGGTTTAAGTTGAAAAAATTTGGCTTCACCCTTTTTTTTGCACACCCTTTTCCTCAGTGTTTATTCCATTAAACAGAAACGGTTTAAAAAGCAAAAAGACCAAAACCTAGGATTGAATAAGATTGCACATGATGATAAGATCATGATTGTCCTCGCTGAAAACCATCGTTTATGGCAGAAGATCACCGCGTCGGAAAGAGAAAGTTGTTGAATCGCACTTTGGTACATTTAGGAATTTTAGGATAAGTTAAATAACTCCATTGCATGCCGTAGCAAAGAATTTCCGCGCAAAGGCTCGATAAAATGGGCCATCCACGAATAAATGGACTCCACAAAATTACTTGTTTCTCCTTATTTTCAAAGGATCAATCGGTATAGCATTCATTGGAAGCATATTTGATGCATCCATAGAAAGATTATACAAACCCCAAAACCATTTAATCATGTGGAAAGAAATCAATGGAAAACTCGAGCAGACTTTCAAGTTTAAAGATTTTTCTGAAGCCTTTGCTTTTATGACCAGAGTTGCTCTGGTTGCAGAATGCGCAAACCATCATCCCGACTGGTCAAACGAATACAACAAAGTGAAAATCACCCTCTGTACGCATGATCAAGATGATGCCATCACCGAAAAAGACCATCAACTTGCCAAAGCAATCGATCAAATAAGGGCGTAAATCCGAATCTCCATGAAACAGTCCGTGGTAGTTTTCACCAAAAAACATCAAATTCGACAAGGTTTTCGATAAGAAGGCTTATTCATTCCTTGGTACAAACCAGCCTTCTCCCATTTTCGAGGTCAGTTTTGCGACTCGTTTTTGTACTTCCTGCTCCAAATTCAAAATAAACGATCAAATCAGGTCATCTAAAAAAGGGAGAAAAGAATTTAGAATTTTATTGAGGTGGATTGAAGAGATGATGATCAATTCAAAAAAGCATTCAGGATTTCATCATCATTGGACTGTTGCAAGTAAGTGATTTTGAAAATAAATATTTTCCCCGAAAAGAAATCACGCTGAAAGATTATCGGCTTGTTCACATTCGGGGTGATCATCATTTTGGTGGTAATACCAAAATGCTTGCAGATAAAATTGTTCCTTATTTCTAAAAACCAATGCTATGTCGAATAAAACTTCACAACATATTCTTCCCACTGCTGCTAATTTACTGGGATTCTGCTTAATTGTAATCACGTCTTTACACCTCAGTTCTGCGACCTCCAACTCCATTATTGACGAAGTTGCAAGCATCGTTTCGGTTTTGCTATGCATTTCGGTAATCCTTTCTTTTGCATCGATAAAAAGCAGAAGTTTGATTTGGACGCAACGTTGGGAAAATCTGGCCGAAATCCTTTTTGGCGCATCCATTATCGGAATCGCATTGATTGTTTTGGTACTTTTGAAAAAATTCTGGCTCAGATAGAAAACTAATTCCAGTATTGGTTGAATAAAATTAATACCATTCATTTAAAAATATTAAAAATGAAAAATAAGAAATACGTCCTTGATCTTTTGAAAAATGAAAATGCTCAACTGCATAAAATGCACGACATTGTAGAAAAGGCAATTAAAGAAGAAACACTTATTACAACAACGATTGAAGAAGTAGATGAAGAGCGCACGTATGGAGAAAAACTCTCCGACCAAGTGGCTACATTTGGTGGAAGTTGGAGGTTTATTATCATTTTCGGCGTTATTTTGATATTATGGATTTTTTACAATACCTACATTATGGTCAATAAAAGTTTTGATCCTTATCCGTATATTTTGCTCAATCTAATTTTATCTTGTATTGCCGCGATTCAGGCACCGATTATCATGATGAGTCAAAATCGGAAGGAAGTGAAAGATCGAAAAAGATCCATCAATGATTACATGATTAACCTGAAATCTGAAATTGAAATCAGAAACCTGCATGAAAAAGTAGATTTATCGATTATCGATCAGTACAAACACCTTTGCGATATACAGCAAAAGCAGCTCGAACTCTTAGAAGAACTCAATAAAAAATTAAAATTAATGGCTAAACCGCAGTAATATTTAAAAGAAATTTTTACGACAATTCCCCTTAAAATTAATATATTTCCATCCAATTAAATTTTACTATAAATAGCAACATGACAAAGGAAGAACTCTTAAACAAAGCCATTAAAATTGCCCAAAAAGCCCATCGAGGACAAACCGATAAATTTGGAACGCCTTATATTGGACACGTGATAAGAGTAATGAACGCAGGCAAAACCTACGATGAAAAAATTGTAGGAGTCTTACATGATGTCATCGAAGATTGTCCGGAAATTACGTTGAATGACCTTTTGGAAGAAGGTTTCCCAAATCATATTGTTTTCGCAATTGAATGCTTAACCAAAACTCCGGCCGATCAGGACTACACAGAATTCGTAAAACAGACGGAAAAGTCGCCACTTGCAGTCTCGGTAAAAATGAATGATCTCGCGGATAACATGGATTTAAAACGCTTCACCGAACCGCTTACGAACCGGGATTTTAAACGCCTTAATAAATATTTGACGGCATATCTTTATTTGAAGGAAAAACACTAAAACTTCTTAAAGATTAAGATAGTAAATAATTGATTTTTAGACATTTAAATTTTGTTTGAAAAATCGAGATTCTCTTTCAAAACAAAGCCGCGGACAGCGTTTTATTTGTCGAAAAAATTAAAAAAAGTAAAAAATATTTGTGGTTTTTTCGGTTTAAAAAGGTCTTGCTTTAATCCACCGTTTTATTAGAATCCCCCAGAAGTGCATGCAGTTCTTTTAATTCTGTTTCCGTTAAATCCCGCCATTTCCCGACCGGAAGATCCAGTTTAAGATTCATAATTCGGATGCGTTTTAGCTTTTTCACTTCATAGCCACAGAACTCACACATTCTGCGGATCTGTCGGTTTAAACCTTGTGTTAATACTATTCGGAACGATAAATTGTCGATCTGTTCTACTTCACATTTATTTGTAACAGTGTCTAAAATAGGAATTCCACCACGCATTTGCATCAAAAATTTGGGAGAAATGGGTTTGTCAACTCTTACGATGTATTCTTTTTCGTGGTTGTTTCTGGCGCGAAGTATTTTGTTTACAATATCACCATCATTGGTAAGCATAATCAAACCTTCACTCGGTTTATCTAACCGACCGATGGGAAAAATTCTTTTCGGATGATTCACAAATTCAACAATATTGTCTAGTTCTCTTTTGGTATCGGTGGTACACACGATTCCGACTGGTTTGTTTAAAACAATATAAACGGGTTTTTCTTCCGATTTTTTAATGGAATTTCCATCTACAAAGATTTCGTCAGCATCAGAAACTTTGGTTCCCATTTCTGGAATTGCACCATTGATGGTAATTCGGCCTTGTTCCAACAAACGATCGGCTTCTCTGCGCGAACAGAAACCGACTTCTGAAAGATATTTATTAATACGTGTTTGTTCCAATTTTATTAAAGATTTTTATTGCTAAAAAGGATGATTCCGTAAGATATTCCTATGAAAACGCTACTTTCACCATCGATGATCTGATCGTCTAAACTCACTTGAAACTGATGTCCGAATCTTTTGCTTAAAGGCTCTATTGCACCAATTCCAATGCCGACAAATCCTGCATTTTTAGCAGCCGTGTGATTGATTTTGTTGCCAAAGTTAGCAAAAAGATAAACAAGATCATCCGTTTCAGGGGCGTTGATATAAAAATTCGGTTGCACTTTATAATAGATCAAGTGGAAATTCGGATCAATGTAACTGTATCGCAAACCACCACTCACAGAAAACCAATTGAAAGGTTGATAACCAGCTAAAACACTGAATCCGTAATTATATTTTCCGGGCGGAAGCTTACTTTTTTCGTAATCAGTTTTCGCCGTACTATTTCTAATCATACTTCCCAAATCAAAACCAATATTTGCATCCAAAGACGTGAATACTCCTAATTTTGTTGTTGTTTTTTGCGAATAAAGAAAAATAGAACTTGCAATAAAAAAAAGTAGAATTAATTTTTTCACTCTTGATTAAATTTAAAATCATTTTGCAAATAATCAGAACTTGCATTTTCAACTAAATAATCCCCAATTTTTGTTCTGCGAAGATTGGTTAAATACGCGCCAACTCCCAATTTCTGACCAATATCGTGCGCCAAACTCCGGATATAAGTTCCTTTGGAGCAACCCACGGTAAATCTTACGAAAGGCAAATCAATTTCTATATTTTCAATATAATTAATCGTTGTTTTTCTGGATTTCATTTCAACCTCTTTTCCGGCTCTGGCTAAATCATAGGCGCGATTTCCTTCTATTTTGATGGCTGAAAAAATGGGTGGTTTCTGATCGATTTCTCCAAGAAATTTTTCTAAAGTTTCTTTGATTTGGGTTTCAGTAATTTCAGAAATATCCTGGTGAAGAATCTCCGGTTTTTCGGTGTCGTACGATTCTGTTTGCACTCCGATTTTTATTTCGGTGAAGTATTCTTTCGGCGCATCTTGAATTTGGGGAATAATCTTGGTGAATTTTCCGGTGCAGATAATTAAAAGTCCGGTTGCTCTTGGATCTAAAGTTCCGGCATGACCAATCTTGAATTTCTTTGGAAGATTAAATTCGCTTTTGAGTTTATATTTGAGTTTATTGACGGATTGAAAACTCGTCCAATCCAAAGGTTTGTCGAGGAGGATGGTTTGTCCGTTTAAAAAATCTTCGGCTGTTTTCATTTTTTTAAAAGGCCAAATATACAGAAAATGCCAAAACTTTCGGGGTGATCCTTGGTTTTGGCATTTGAAAAAACATGATTAGTGTTTATTGTTTGATTATTTTTTCTGAAATTATTTCTCCTTTATTATTTTTTCCATTGATGAAATAAATTCCTTTTGGTAAATTTTCTACAGAAATATTTTTGGTTTTTTCTTTATTAAAAAACACTTGTCTGCCGCTTAAATCTGTGATTTTTATTTCTGAAATTTCTTGGGAAAAATTTAAATTAGATTTGGTAGGATTCGGGTGAATCTTTAGAACATAATTGGAAGTTTCCTCGTTTTGGAGAATAAGATTAACTCCATATCGAAACATTGAAACTATTCCTGTTGCAGTATAGCCCATTGTATAAATTTTTCCGTTGCTGTAATCTACTCCCAAAAAAATCGGCGAAGTATGATTGGCAATTGTTGTAGGCACAGAAGTGAAACCAGATGTTCCAAAAGTACTATCTAACGTACCGTTGGAATTAATTCGGCTAAGAAAAACATCAGAGTTACCGGTTTGTTGTCGGGTTCTTCCTGCGAGAATAATTTTAAAATCATCGATACCATGAGAATACGGAGCAATCGAAGTTACATTGTCATAATATTTGTTAGGTAAATCTAAAGACACTACACCATTTGTCCCAAAAGTAGGATCCAAACTACCATTTGCTGCTTTTTTTACAACCATCATTTTATAAGTTGTACTCATCCCAAAAATGTAAGAAGTGCTATTTAATCCGTTTAATAAATATCTTGGTGACGGATCATAACTTCTAGATCCATTGACATTCAAACTATAACTATAGTCCTGAACTCCTACATTTGAAAATTTTACGGTATACGAATCCTGAACGCCTCCTTGTGTATATAAGCCATGAATATAAATATTACTTGCCGTATCTGTATGAGCGCTATTTAGATTAATAATCTGTCCGCCGCTATAAAAATAAAACCTTTTCATATTTCCGTTGTTAAAAGTCGGGTCTATCGTTCCATTAGCATTCAATCTTAATATTTTTCCACCATCACTACTGTTCCAACTACCATCTGCTCTTACTAAAGTAATTTTTTCAGTGGAAGGATTGTAATTTACAGAAGCATGTCTATAACTACCGGTGGCTTCGTATTCTAAAATTCCATTGGTTCCGAAAGAGGAAGAAAAAGATCCGTCTTCCATAATTTTTGCAATTTCTCCGCTTATAGAGGAAGCTACAAGATAAGCATAACCACTTGAATGGTTCATGATAGCGAAAGAAGCAGGAGTTTCGCTGTCATTCCCAAAATCTACTATTTTGATTCCGTCATTGTCAAAAGTAGTATCTAATGTGCCATCGAGATTAAATCGTACTAAAATTGGGTTTCCATCGGTATGCTTTCCTAGAGCTATCATTTTTCCATTGTCCACCTTCATATCAACAAAAGTAGAAAAGAATGAATAATCTATTTTTCCGTTGGTTCCGAAGCTGGTATCTAAAATTCCATCTTGTGCGTTTGCTAGAAACGCAAATGTTAATAATAAATAAGTAATTGTTGTTTTCATGGTTATTGGTTTATTAATTTACATAACTGGTGGCTTTTATAATTTTTTTTTGTTTATGGATAAGGTTGTAAGTGATTAACGCTGAAAATCAGGACTAGAAAATAGTAAATTTTGTTTTTATTTAATTATTTCATTAATTCTAAATTCTGTAATTATTTTAAATTCTGCTTAGCTAAATCACAATACACTTTTGCTACGTTTGTTTTTGAATTATCGTTTTGAGTGGCAATCCGTGAATAAATCTCACACACTTTTTCTCTCCAATATATTATTTTCTTCTTGTCTTTTTTAAAAGTACTGTCAAAATTTTTGCCCATTAACCCGCCTTTATATATGTAGCCAATATAGTAAGCTGTTTCAGAATCATTTTCGTTCCATTGCAATGCATTTTCATAATAAGCAATACTAATTGCATATTTTTTTGCTGAGTAATTATAATGCGACCCTAATAAATAATATGTTCTTGCAATCTTACTTTTGATTTCTTGTTTTTCTTCTTCGTTTTGTGTAACATTATATTTTTGCTCTAACAACGCAATTTGACTTTCAAAGTAATTTTTCGCTTTTTCTAAATTATACACATCAGATTTGTTTTCACTGTAGACGCTACCTAATTTTAAAAAAGCATCTGGATTAATATTATCATTATTTGTTATATGCTTTTCATAATAAGCGATAGCGGTATTTACATTTCTTGGTAAAAATTCATCACCTTTTTCATACAATTTTCCTATCGCTATTAAGATATTTTTATCGTTGCTATTATCAAATGCTAGCTGGTAAAATTGAAGTGATTTTTGGTAATTTTTTTCTACACCACTTGTTCCATTTTCAAATAATTTCGCTTTTTCTAAAAGAGTTTCTACTGCATTATCTGTTTTGTTTAACTTTCCTTTTGCTTCATTTTCAAGATTTTGCAAAATGATATTAAACCCTTTGTATGTGCTACTTTTATAGCCGTGATCATAAACGTCAATAAAAGGTTGTGTGTTTTCTAATCCATAAATGAGAAAATTATTACCTTTTGTATTAGTTCTTATTTCTTGTCTCAATTCTTCATTGTAATATGGATCAAGCTTTTTTAAACTTTCAAAAAATGGTGTGTTATAGATGCTTTTATACAAACTTTCAGTATCTGATTGAACATTAATGTATTTCTGCATTTTGTTATTCAACCATCTATTTGTAATAATAACCTGTAAACCCGTAAAATTAAGATGAGCTTCTTTTTCGTTTTTTTCATTTTTGTAAATTGTTAACTTCTCAAATTTAATATTCAGAGCTTCAAAATTTTTAGCTACATAATTGGCATAGGTTTCAAAAATTTTAGTGTCGCTCAAAGTATTTATAGCTTGATCATTATTAATAATTTCTTGCTTTCGGTCCATTTCATCTATTTCGGCATTTAGCTTTTGCATTTTGTTTTCGTGTGCATCGCCCAAAATCTGAATTACTCCTTGTGCTAAATCTGTTACTGCTTTTATTTTTTCTTGGCTTTTTTCAGCTTTTACAGAATTATCATAATAATTTTGTGCATTTTGTCTGTCTTGTCCATTAGTAGAATTATTGATTGCAATAGTAAACTGATTCTTTGCTTCGGTGTAGTTTCCTGAGTTGTGTGCATCTACTCCAGCTTTTATTGCATTGTCCCAAATTTGTCCTTTTATTGCATTCTCTTCATTTTGTTTTTGTATTCCCGAGTTGTGTTCAGCCAATTCTCTTTCAAGATCTGCTTTGCTGTTGTTGTAATCGGTAAGGTCATTTTGTTGAGTGGTTGTATTTGAATTATTCATAGATTCAAGTTCTTTAACTTGACTTCGCAATTGAACAAGGTATTTCCTTATATCAGAATCATTTTGAGGTAATGCACCATTTAATCCTTCCGTACATAATCGGTTGTTGAATGGTTGCCCTTGTTGTTGCATTTTTCCACAAGCGATTGATTGTCTGCGTTGTAAATCTCTAATTTCATCATTTACATTGCTGAAATTTCCACCAGCATTGTTTTGATTTGTCGAGTTCGAATTTGAATTACTCGAATTAGTAACAGAATTTTGTGGAACACCTTGACAATTAATATAATTACTATCACAATTACCTACGCATACATCTGTAATCGAAACTTTGTAATTTGTGGAACTTGATTTGAACAAAATTGCTGTTGCTTTGGTTCCATCATTACTATATACTCCACCTGGTTCAATTTGATATGTGACTGTATAATTGTATTTTGTAGGTGGATTTTCATTACCTACACTAAAATGATAGGAGAATGATATTGGTTGTGAATAAGTATTTTGAAACATAATTCCCCAATAATAATCAGAATAATCTCCAGATACTTTACCCCAATTGGCTACTTTGTATTTTATTCCTTTGTAACAATCTGCAGTTATCCATGGACTCCAATCAGCAGAATTCTGCCCAAAAACAAAACTCATCTTAAAAAATACAATCGTAAGTAAAAATATCTTTTTCATAGCACTATAAATTTTAGTTTTCATGATTATTAGTTTTAATGACAAATTTCCCTTAAAAGAAAACACCAGTCAATTACACAAACGGGTATATTTTTGCAAAAAAAAGCTTCAAAATCTATACGACTTGAAGCTTTAAAATATTTATTAAATTAGAATTTATACGAGTTCTAAAGGCGTACTAAATCGCAGCAACATTCCTTTTTCTACTTTCGGGGTTTCAAAATCTCCCGAAATCTCCGTCATTCTGGTTTTCATATTATACATTCCGTTTCCTTGGTTGTTTTCATTGGGCTGAAAACCAATTCCATTGTCAGAAATTTCTAATTGTAATCTACTATTTTTTGTAGAAAAAATAATGTAAACTTCTGTCGCTTGGCTGTGTTTGTAAATATTATTCAGCGCTTCTTTATAGCAAAGAAAAAGATTTCTGCGGATTTCTGCATTGAAATGTTGGTTTTCTTCTATCTCATTTTTAAAGTGAATTTGGGCTTTAGATTTTGCAAAAAAACCCGTTGCATATTGCTGAGCAAAACTGATGAAATTTTGCAAAAAATCGTTCTGAGATTTCAGGCTCCAAATCATCTCCCGCATAGAAACGGTCATTTCTTCAGTGTTTTTAAATAATTCATCGAGCTCGGCTTTCAACTTTGGATCTTCGGAAAAATTTTCTTTAATGAATTCTCCGTGCAATTTCATGGCAGAAATTCTGGCCCCAATATCATCGTGCATATCACTGGAAATGCGTTCTCGCTCGTGTTCGAGTTCTTTTTGCTTTTCGAGCTCTTTGGATAAAAGTTCATTTTTGTACTCTTGACCTTCTTTCACCGCTTGTAACTCATCCAAATTAATTCCGTACAGAAAGAGAAGGAAATCCAAAACAATCATTAATCCCATAAAAATATAAGAGAACTCGCTAATTACATAAGGAGTTTCGCTAAATCCCAGCAAACCCATTATAAAAGGGAAAGACATTTGCAAAGCACTTATTAATAGTAAAAAAACGCCAATTCTTGCAAATTTGTAAAATATCGAATTAAACTTTAATAAATATAAAAACACCAAAAATGTAATGATCAAATCATAAATTGTAGCAAAATCTTTTATAAAATTACAGAATTTTACATACCATTCATACTCAAATTGTACGTTTCTCACGATAAAATAGACCAGCCAATACAATCCAGAATATTTTAGAAAGACCCCAAAATAATGGTATTTTTTATTGAATGTTAAATAACTCCAAAAAAACAAATAATAAAGCGCAGGTTCTAAAGCACCAAGAATTTTTTCGTAAATAATATTGGGAACATCCGGAAAAAGAGTGTTTTCTAAAATTAAATTTTCGGTATTGAAGAATATATAAAAAATATAAACCGAATTAAGAATAATGAAATAAACAAGTGGTTTTCTGAATTTTTGATACTTTAATTTATATAATCCCAAAAAAAGCAAACATAAATGAATGCCAATAAAAATATAAGAAAGAATAGTAAAATAGGATTGCGAATTCTTGTAATTAGCGATTAAAAATTCCTTTTCAGATTGTACATAAAACTCTGGTAAATATATTTCGTTATCAAATTTCGGGACTTCTAAATAGTATTTTTTCCTTTCGTGAGGCTTTAAAACAAAGACTATCGCATTAGAATTTCCAGGAACAGATAGTTGAGTTTTGAAATGTGAAAATCCACTTCCTCCTATTTTCAATAATTTATTATTATTTTTAGTAAATAAATAAAATTCAGAAACATCGTCATTACTCGTTATATAAAATAGAGAATCGTTTTCGTTGTTATTTTGCAATTCAAAAAACAAAGAAACATTTTTAGTAGCAATCGGAGCATCTGTTAATATCGGTAGATTCGGAGAAAAATTAAAATTGATCGAATTTTTGTTAGAAGTAGAATATAAAGATTGCTGGTTAATGTCTACTGCCGATTCACCCTCAATCATAATCGTTTTTTGAGAATAAAATAGCAATGGGAGAAATAAAAGAAGCAAGAAAAACTTCTTAATTATCATTTTATTCAGTTGTTTTTAAGCATATTCACCGCTTCTATTTTGTTAGCAACATGTAATTTTCTGTAAATATGCCCGATATGTTTTTTCACAGTTTCAATGCTAATGCACTTTTGGTCGGCAATTTCTTTGTATAAAAAACCTTTAGACAAGAGTTTCAGAATTTCTGATTCCTTTTCGGACAATGTCTCTAAAATTTTTTCTGAAATATTTTTCTTCTGAAAAAAATGAAAAACCTTTTGCGCAATACTATTGCTCATTGGCGAACTTCCCTGCAGAGAATCTTTAATTGATTGGATAATTTTCTGTAAACTTTCATCTTTCAAAAGATAACCGGATGCGCCATTTTTCAGCGCTTCAAAAATCACTTCTTCGTCTTCATAGGTCGTACACATGATAAATTTGCTGTCCGGTAAAAGCGGCTTCATTTTTTTTACCACCTCAGTTCCGAGCATATCTTGTAATTGCACATCCATTAAAACAACTTCTGGTGCGTAATTTTGCAAATTTTCTATTGCTGTTTTACCATTAAAAAATTGCGCAACACACATTAAATCATCCTGATAATCGATGATTTTTTTCAACATATTGCTATACGTTTTTTCGTCTTCTACGATGGCAATTTTTGTTTTCATTTCATTTCTTTCAGCAAAGATGAAGATAATACAAACTCTAGTCAATTACACAAAAGGGTATTTTTTAGCTTTCGTGAAATTTACTTTCTATTAAAAAAAATTACATTTTAAAAACAGATTCTCAATAATTAAAACATTTTAATAAGAAAAAATTAGTATTTTTTATATTTTAACCTTTATTTTAATTCAATCTAAAGTTATAAAAAATCCCGTTAAATCTGTTAAAAACGTTAAGAGTCTTGAAAATAGAATTTCGCACCATGACAAATCTTGTCAAAGCATTGATTTAAATCTTAAAAAAATTAGGAATTAGGTTTGGGAAAGTAGGAAAGCGTTGTCGAGGCTTGAAGTCTTGACAACGCTCTGTACAAACTATTTTTTTTATTTTACAGCAACAAAAATTTCCACCTCCGAATCTGTGCCTTTGTTACAATTAGCACCGTATAATTCGAAATCGTAGGTGTATTTTCGGTTGAGATTTTCGTCTTGTTCCCAGATATTTATCCAAGTATCGTCAACTGCTTTTGGCATTTCACCTTTTGCTATAAATTTTTTGAAATTTTCTGGTTGAAATTCCTGACCAATCATTCCGTTTGGAATTTCATTTAAAGTAGAAACCGGAACGC
Organism: Kaistella chaponensis; assembly: GCF_900156725.1. Taxonomy (GTDB): domain Bacteria; phylum Bacteroidota; class Bacteroidia; order Flavobacteriales; family Weeksellaceae; genus Kaistella; species Kaistella chaponensis. Next base: position 131,801 of record NZ_FTOI01000007.1, read on the forward strand.
CGATAATTGTGGTGTAATCTTCGGTGTCATTGCTTTGATAATCGGTATAAATTGCTAGAATTTCATTTGAAATTTTCTTGGGAATTTCCTAGTGAATATTTTCTGAGCTAAACTGTCCCCACAATTTTCCCAAGTCTTCTTGAACTTGATTATTCTGATTCGTAGTGCGAACTGAAATTCCGATGAGTTTGAAGCCGTTGGTCATGTTTTTTTGCTTATTGATGGGTGTTGGATGATGAAAGATTATTAAGAAAATTTTCGATAAAACTTTGTCAAAGCATTATAACTCTGTAAACAGCTTTGACAAAGTAAAAGAAATTTTATTTTTTTACAATTTTATCGACCGTAATAATTCTAAATGTATTTGAATTGATGGTGATTTTAATATTATTATCTGAATTGTTTACATAAATATTTTTCCCAATTTTTTTGAAATATTTTTCTTGAGTTTCATTCAAAATATCAAAAAGCATTTTTTCTATTTCCAGTTTTGAAAGCTCAGTTTTCAGCTTTTTGTTAATTCTTTGATACACGAGTTCTGTGTAACAGATTTTGCTCAAAATTTCTGGTATGTTGATGTTCATTTTCTGTTTAAAAAAAATAAATTGGGTAAAAAATTCCGAGTTGCAGCCCGACCTGAGTGGAGCTCTTTTTTGTTATTGCGAATCTGAAAAACTTCAACGGAATCCTTCATTTTGTTCGCAATAACAAAAAAAGCGGGAACGGAGGGCGGTCCCGATAGATATCGGGATGTCTGCCAAAAAAATATTATTGAAACTGCGTAAAATAAATTAAAAGGACAATTCCCACAATAATTCTGTACCAACCCCAAGGTTTGAAACCGTATTTATGAAGCAAACTGATGAAGGATTTTATAGCGATCCAAGCCACTACAAATGCTACAATATTTCCGATGAAAAAAAGCAAAATATGGTGATTGTCTGCCATAATCATTTCATAACCTTTCATTGGATTTGGCGTTTCTTTGCCCCAAGTTTTTACAAAAACTGAATAAACCGTTACAGCCAACATCGTAGGAACGGCCAAGAAAAATGAAAATTCTGCCGCGGCTTTTTGAGTGAGTTTTTGCGTCATTCCACCGATAATGGAAGCTGCACTTCTACTTGTTCCGGGCATCATGGCAAGACATTGCCAAAAACCAATGATCACCGCTTTTTTGATGGACATTTCTTTTTCGTCGTGAATGACTGGATTTTTGAACCAATTATCTACGAATAATAAAACGACTCCACCTAAAACAAGCATGCTTGAGATCGCGATTTGATTCCCGAGAACGGCTTCGATTTTATCATCAAATAAAAACCCTAAACCTAAAGCTGGGATCACCGCGAATGCCAATTTGTAGTAAAATTTAAGGTTAGAGAAATCAAAAAATTTCTGCCAGTAAGCGACAACAACCGCCAAAATAGCTCCGAACTGTATAGAAACCTGAAACATCTTAAGGAATTCAGATTCCTCCATTCCCATTAAACTAGCGGCAAAACCCATGTGAGCGGTTGATGAAATAGGAAGAAATTCGGTAAGACCTTCTACGATTGCAATAATAATGGCTTGAAGTATATCCATATTTTAGTTTTAAAAAAAAACTTTGTCAAAGGTTTTAATTTTGACAAAGCAGTATATTTTGTGGGGGTTAAATTATATTTTTTTTCTTTTGAGGATCGCGTAAATTTCTACAACGAAACCAGCGATGACCAACATGGGTGCAATTCGGATTCTGCGGATGGAGAAAATCCCTTCATTCCAAACGTTTGGATCGTACTTACCATCAACTGTATTTGCATCGGGACCCATCATCAGTAGAAAACCTACGACAATTAACGCCAAACCAATTAACATGAATTTATAATTTTCTTTTCCGAAATAGAAGGTATTTTCAGGCGGTGTTCCGGTTTCTGTATTTCCGTAATTATCCGCGGAAAATTTTTGATTTTTTTTGCTCATTTTTAAGAATAATAAAGATCATCAACATTCGATCTAAGGAATTTCCAAGTGGCGAAAATGGTACTGAGAACGGTAATCACTACACCCAAAATAAAAATGGCAATTACCAAAATAATGAGTTGATTCGAGTCTTGAACAAAAGGAGTTCCGATTTGGGTGATAAAATAATACCACGCACCAAAAAGAACCGCTAAACCGATAATTGCTCCAACTACGCCCAAAATAACCGCTTCTTTAATAAAAGGTTTCAGAATGAAACGACGCTTTGCACCAACCAATTGCATCGTTTTGATAATGAATCTTTTGGAGAAAATTTTCAGACGAATAGAGTTGTTAATTAAAACTACTGCTAAGATTAAAAACAAAATCGAAAAACCTAAAATCCATTTTAAAATATTGTTCAGGTTGTTGTACACTTCAACCATTAATGTGCTGTTGTTTTTAACATCCATAATTCCCGGTGTCGCTTTGATCTGTTTGATGGCTTCATCAATTTTTGCAGGATCTACGTAATCGGGTTTTAGAGCAACTTCTACGGAAGACGGGAAAATATTCTCTTCGAAAAGCGCACTGGATTCAATTCCCATGCTTTTTCTGGCTTCATCAGCTGCCATTTGTCGCGATATATAAGTTGCGCGTTTAACGGGAGCTAAATTTTGTATTTTTTTGAAAGCATCATTTTCTTGCTTCACGATCTTCACAGAATCTTTGGCATCAAAATTTTCGTCAAAATAGGCATTCACTACCAATTGTTCTTTGATATAATCAGAATATTTCTGAGCATTGATGAGAATAAGGCCCATTAATCCTAATAAAAATAACACAAGCGCGATACTCACCACAACGGTAATATTACTGGATCGGAGTCGTCTTTTGTTAAAATCTTCAACTGTCTTTGCCATTAAATAATAAATTTCTGCTAAATTAGAAAAAATCTTCCGTAATTTGCCGAGAATCCTAGAAAATCAATGTTAAAAAAAACATAAAGAAAATGCCTTTTAACGCAGATTTTTCCTTTTGAATACTGAATTTATGAACGTAAAAGCAAAAAAATATCTCGGTCAACATTTCCTCACGGATGAAAATATCGCAAAAAATATTGTGGACGCTCTTTCATTCGATCACTACCAAAAAATATTGGAAGTTGGACCTGGAATGGGCGTTCTCACCAAGTATCTTTTGGATAAAGAATCGGAAATTTTTGTGGCAGAAATCGACCATGAATCCGTGGAATATCTGCAGAAACATTATGCTAAATTAGATAACCAACATATTATCGGTGATTTTCTAAAACTCAATATCGCGGAAACTTTTGAGAGTCAGGTTGCAATCATCGGGAATTTCCCGTACAATATCTCGTCCCAAATTTTATTTAAAATCATCGATTATTACGATTATATTCCAGAAATGGTGGGAATGTTTCAGAAAGAAGTTGCGGAAAGAACTGCGGCAGTTCCACGAACGAAAGCGTATGGAATCTTGTCGGTTTTGGTTCAGGCGTTGTATGATGTGGACTATTTATTCACGGTTCATGAAAATGTTTTCAATCCGCCGCCAAAAGTAAAATCGGGTGTTATCAAACTAACAAGAAATCCTAAGGATGGTTTGGTCGGCAACGAAATTTTATTCAAAAAAATTGTAAAAGCAGGATTTGGACAAAGACGGAAAAAGCTGTCGAATTCGTTGAAAGTTTTAGAAATTCCGGAAGCTTTGCAATCTCATCTATTTATGGATAAACGTGCGGAAGAACTTACTATTCAAGATTTTATATCTTTAACACAGGAGTGGAAAAATGCGTTATAGGTCGTAAAAAAATCGAACTATTTTATTGCTCAGAAGATAGACTATTGCCTTCTTTTTTTAATTCTTCCAACTGCTTTTGAAGGTTTGCAATGACTTCTCTCATTGCTTTGATGTCGTTTTTATTAGAAGAAACATTGCTTTTTAGCATGACATTTCTGGCGCGTTCGTTGTGATCGTCGGAATCTTCATCTTCGGCAATATCTTCAATATCTTCCTGGATGTCATCAATATCGACGCTAATTTCCTCGATATCTTCGCTAATTTCTTCAATATCATCCTGGATTTCTTCGATGTCTTCGCGAATATCTTCAATATGTTCGTGACTTCTATTGACAGACATCTGAATAAAAATAGCGAGGTAAATCGCTTCTAAAGACAAAACCGTGGTGAGAATCAATAGCATTTTATCAATGGAAACAATATGCAAAACCGGAAGAGCAAAAGCTGCAACAAAAACAATGGAATGCATGACGAGCGACTGAATAGATCCAATCCACCACATCACACCATCGGTAACTTTGGTAAGAAATTTTATATTTTTTTCGCGTAATTCTGCTCTGCTTGATTTATCCATAATGAGTGCAAATTTAGTTAAAAATCCTTTGAAACGCCCAATCCAAATAAGGCAAAGTCGTATTTTGCAGGATCTTCAGGATTAAATTTCCTTAATATCAAATCCATTTCTTCGACCGTTTTCCAGTCGTTTTGTTTTCTTTGAATCAGATGAAGTTTCCGGGAAATATTCCCCGTATGAACATCCAATGGAATCGATAAATATTTCTGATCAATATTGTGCCACAATCCAAAATCGACTCCTTTTCTGTCTTTTCGAACCATCCAGCGCAGAAACATCATGAGTCGTTTTGCAGAAGAATTTTTGTAGGTTGAACTTACATGTTTCCTGCTTCTATGGAGATTTTCTCCAATAAAATTTTCCCGAAAACGATGCAAAGCATGATAGAAATTCCCTTCCCCATTTTGCATTAAAAAAAGGTTTTCTAAACTTTCGTTTTGTGAATAGATTCGTTTCAAATTAATGACAAATTCTTTAAAATCTTCGCCGTTAAAAGTTCTGTGAATACCTGTTTTTTCTAAAGAATTCAGCTCCTTTACCGAACTGTTTTTAATAAAATCGAAAGGAGAATTCCCCATGAAATTTAGCATTTTTTCAGCATCGTTAATGATTGATTTTCGATTTCCCCAAGAAATGGTTGCCGTTAAAAATCCGATGATTTCAATATCTTGTTTCAGCGAAAAACGATGCGGAACAGAAATAGGATCATCGCCTATAAAAGAAAGATTATTGTAGAAATCTGCTTTTTCGTCGAGGAAGGATTTGAGTTCGGGGACGGTCATTTATTGATGTGATGATTTGTTGATGTGAGGATGTGTTGATGTGAGGATTTGATGAAATTTTTATTTGATTGATGAAAATTATGATCGTTATTTCCTTCACGATCAATACGTTGTCTTTCAATCAAAAATTAACTAACCAACTATTCTTTTATCCAATTTTCACTGCTTCCAAAACTTTTGGTAAAAAACTGTTGGGGAAAACTTCGCGGGCTTCGTCGGTGAAAACGCTTAAGTCTCCGTAACGGTTCGAAAAATGACCCAAAATTAATTTTCCAACATTGGCTTTTCTCGCAATTCTGGCAGCTTCTAAAGCGGTTGTGTGACCCGTGTAATCTGCCATTTCTTTTAAATCGTGCAGGAAAGTGGATTCGTGGTAAAGGACATCGACATTTTCAATGATCGGAACTACGTTTTCAATATAGCGAGTGTCGCTGCAAAATGCGTACGATACGGATTTGGTGGGTTCATTGGTGAGTACAGAATTTTTTAAAACGTAACCATCACTGAGAATAAAATCTTTACCCAATTTCAAATTATGGTAATCGCAGGTTTCTATTTCGGAATATTTTGAAATTTCCTGCATGTTGAGATGGCGTTCTTTTGGTTTTTCTTTGAAGAGATAACCGTTGCAATAAATCCGATGATCAAGGGGAATCGTATAGACTTCTACTCTATTGTCCTCATAAATTTTTTCTGATGTTTTGCCACTAAGTTCATGGTAAATCACATCAAAACCACGGTGTGTTTCTGTGATTCGGAAAATGGTTTCCATCATTTCTTTGATTCCTTTCGGGCCGTAAACATTCAGCGGCATTTCGCGCCCTAAAAGTCGGAAGGAAGCGATTAATCCCGGTAATCCGAAACAGTGATCGCCATGAAGATGCGAAATAAAGATATTGTTGATCTTAGAAAATCTGGCTTTTGCTTTTCGGAGCTGCACTTGTGTTCCTTCACCGCAATCGATCAGGAAAGACCGTTCTTCCATTTCTAGAAATTGCGCAGTCGGCGATGAAGTTACCGTAGGTATTGCTGAATTGAAGCCGAGAATAGTAAGATAAGTACTCAAGAGGTAAGTGTTTGATTTTGATGACCAATCATTTTTGATTGAAGTTTTAAATTTAATACAAATTTAATCATTCTTAGGCTATTTTAAACAAGAAAAAGGGATAGGAATAATGAATGTGAAATTTAGAAGGAAATTTGACTTCCAAAAAGTTGTCCGTTTTTTTTAAGTTCGCTGAATAATGTCTAAAAATTGAGAAAAAAGGCTTTTAATACAATTTTAAAAGAAGAAAAAACCTTTGTTTTAGCCCCGATTGCAGTGGCATCCTTTTTCTTTTTTTTCTAAGAAAAAAGAAAAAGATATAACGGAAAGCGGGTCGAGTCTTGGCGCAGAAGCCTATCTTTTTGTGCTCCAAAAAAAAAATCCCGAAAAAAATTTCCGGGATTTGATCTTGATCGTTACACTTATTTTTTCAAAGCCTTCAAACTTATAAAAGAAACGGCTGCAAGTACAACCATACTCGATAAACCGATATAAACCCAAGCTGGAACAGGAACTGGATCTCCTGCTGCATAAGAATGCAGACCGCTTAAGTAATAATTTACCCCGAAATACGTCATGACCATCGAACAGAATGAGAACATTGCTGCAACGTGATATGACCATCTTCCGCGCAATCCTGGAACGAGTCGCATGTGCAAAACGAAGGCATAAACCATGATGGAAATAAATGCCCAGGTTTCTTTTGGATCCCAACTCCAGTATCTTCCCCACGATTCATTTGCCCAAATTCCGCCGAGGAAATTCCCAACCGTTAAAGCGAAAAGTCCCATTGTTAAAGACATTTCGGAAACGATGGTTAGTTCTTTTATTGTAGTGTCGTGATGAAAAAGATATGATTTCTTATTGGAAATAATGTAAAATAACAAAGTGATGACCGCAATAACCATCGACAAGCCGAAAAATCCGTAACTCGATGTGATAATTGCCACGTGAACAATCAACCAATACGATTTCAAAACAGGAACGAGCGGCGTAATTTGTGGATCCAAAGCAGAACCACCGTGCGCAAATCCCATCATGATCACGGCAACCATAAATCCTGCGGCAGGAATTAAAGCGTTGGAAACATTGTTTCTTTTAATTTTTTCGGAACTGTCTTTCTTTTTCAAACTTGGTTTTCCAAATCCGAAATAAAACATTAAACCTGCAGAAATTCCGATCCAGGAAATAAAGATAATTGCTTCGTAACCATTACTCCAAGGAGCGTGACCGGATAAATACCATCTGGAAACCAACCCTAAGAAATGAGCCAAATAACCGATGACTCCAAAAGCAATAATTCCTTTGATCACTCGGTTTAGTATTTTGTTAGGTTTGAACAATTCTACAAATCCCAGTAGTAAAAGCAAAGCACCAATAATCGTGTAGAAAATCAGCAATTTGAAATTCAGGTTGATTTTGTTCATAAAAACCTCCAACTTCACTTTCGATTCGGAAGGAACTACGTTTTTACCCCAATTCTGTTGATAGTCTGAAAGGATTTTAAGTTCGGTATCAGGTTTAGACCAGTCTCCGGATTGTTGTGCTGCTAAAACACTCGAAAAGTAAGGTCCCATCACCTTTTGGGAATTGGTGTCGGGTTCAAAATTTTGGTCAAGCCAAGAATGCCAAGTGCTGTTTGGATCGTTTTGCACCGGAACAATTCTTAAAAACTGACCGCTGAAAAATTCGTTAAAAGCCTGAACACGATCATTAAGATCAATTACCGCTAAATCATATTTGCTTTGAGCAGCTGGTTTCTTTGCAAAGGCGATCCGATAATCTTCTTCTAAAACATAGTGAAGCTGACCATTTGCATCCGCAGGAAACATGTTCATCAAAGAAGTGTAACCTTCTGCGTTGGCTTTGGTTTTCTTCAGTAATTCTTCTCCTCCCGTAATAATTTTTATCAATGGAACCATCGTCCAACTTGCGGTATCGGTATTGATTGATAGAAACCATTGATTAACGGTAAGACTTTTTCCGTTCGTACCCTTAAATTTATCGCTTTTATATAACTTTCTTAGAACATCTAAAGCTTGCGTGTTGATTGGAACAATACGACCTTCTCTATTTTGAACGAGAAGACTACCAAATTTTTCAGCATGTTCTTCAGAAATTTTATTTCGGTTAATGATTTCATCGGCAGAGATCATTTTTGGTGACTTTAAAGCCAATGTATTCGTTTGTTTTTTTGGAGCTGCTTCTTGCATTAAAGCTGCGTCTGCATTTCCATGATCGTGACCATCTGATGCAGAATGTTTTTGTTCACTACCGTCTTTTCCGTGCGTATCGATATACTGCGCGTTAAAACTCAAGCTTAAGAACAATAATAAAACTGTTGCTGCTCTTTTGTGATTCACTGCTTGTAAATTTTTATTGAGTTTCCAGAAATGAGAACCTTTCCAAAAGAAGGTCACAAACATTCCTAAAAATAAGAATGCATATCCTAAATATGAAATTAATGTTCCCCAGAAATCGTGGTTTACAGAAAGTACTGTTCCTTTTCGATCGGGATCAAAACTTGCCTGAAAAAACCGATAACCACCATGATTAAGAACGTGATTCATATAAATTTTATAAGGTGTTTCTTTTCCCTCGTCAATGATTTTCACGTGACTTTCGTAAGCACTTGGTGAGGTACTTCCTGGATAAGTTTCCATAACAAATTTTTCAAGTTTCAGGGAGAAAGGAGTGTTATAGACTTTGGGTCCAAATCCTAAAATAATATTCAGACCATCGATCGTAATTTGTTTATACGCATTTGGATTTCCTTCTTCCACGGATAAATCAACATTCATTTTCGTTTTTGGACCTTGAACTTCAACCGTTAACTGATCCGGAACCATTTTATCTTTTTTGCGATCACCTTCATAGGAAATTAATTTTCCTTTTTTCAAACCTTCCGGAACTACCAATTTTAAATCATTGATCGTATATAAACTCCGTAAAACCAAAGGTTGAAATTCATCTTTCTTCGTTGTACCCGTTGCTTGCGTTGCCATCGTCATAAAATTACCATCAACAGGCGTTTTTATGAGCATGGTTCCATTCGAATTGTTAAATTCTACCGCACCTGCAATTGCGCGGTTGAAAGCGACCAAAGTCCCATTAATCAACTTCGATTCTCCAGCTTTAATGTAAATATTTTCACGGCCACTTTGTCCTGTAGAAACTACATGTAGATATTCTGTTCCTGAATTATCCGCGACTAAACTGTCTTTTTTACGTTGTACAAACTTAAGTTGTTTGACCGTAATCTGTTTTCCGTGGTAATCATATCCCGCTTTGAAATTTTTAGCGAATATTTTTGCAATTAATTTGGTTTCGCGTGCTCCGTCTGGAATCATCGTAAAAGGAACATCCTGATAATTCAAAATATCACCTTTTTCTTCGATCTGAATTTTAAAATAGTTTTTACTCGTCACTACTTCATTAGATGTAGCTCCTTCTCGAATATGCATAATTCCTTCATAACTAATGTACCGCGTCACTGCACCTCCAATGAAGAGGAGAACAAATGCAAGGTGAAATACCAAAGTTGGCCATTTTTCCCGTCGGAATAATCGGTACCGAAACATATTCCCAATAAAGTTAATGATCAAAAGGAGCATGATTGCTTCAAACCATTTTGCTTCATAAATCAGGGCTTTTGCAGTGGGAGTTCCGAAATCATTTTCAAGGAAAGTTGCATAGGCCATTGCTACAGCAAAAAGAACCAGCAAAACCGCCATTGTACGAGTGGAAATAAGAATATTCTGAATTTTTTTCATGAGAATACAATACTTTTAAAGATTACTGAAAATACTTTTTTTTAGATTTTCAGTTCTATTCGTTGAGGATAATTTTTGAGCAATTGCAAAAATACAATCTATAAAATGAATAAGCGAATTTGCAACGTGATATTTATTAGGTTTCCATAAAGCAGAACTTTTAAAACTGGCGCTTAAAAAAATAAACAGATCACCTTCTTTTAGCGCGTTTTAATTCCTTTTTTTTGGAGAGTGGCAAAAAATTTAATTGTTTATGGGGCAGCTTCCTTTACAATCATCATCAATCATTCAGGGAAAAGCATTTTAAAGAGAAGTTTAAAGGGAAAATATGTTGCAAAATTCCTTCACCTAAATTTTTGCAGACAGCTTAAAATTTAGTTCATCCTAAATATCCACTTACATTTTGCACCTAAAGAATCTGAATATATGTTCCACTTAATTGAAAAATTTTCAGATCATTTTAATGATTCGTATTGTTGAGCATTGGAACAAATTTATACGCCCCAAATTCTTCTTTTTCAAATTCCTTTTCGGATTTTTTTGTAAATCTTGTAAGAACCTGTTCCTCCGTTTTACCTAATGGAATGACCATCATTCCGCCTACTTTTAATTGATGAAGCAATTCGGTGGGTAAAGTTTCTGCGCCGCAAGTCACGAGGATTTTATCAAAGGGTGCAAATGTTGGCAATCCTGCAAAACCATCCCCAAAACTCTGAAATTTCGGACGAAGATGCAATTCACGCAATTTTTTCTGAGAGAAATCGTGCAGATCTTTTTGGCGCTCGATGGTATAAACCCAAGCATTCATTGCGACCAACACCGCGGTTTGGTAACCACTTCCGGTTCCGATTTCTAAAACCTTATCTTTTTGCTGAATTTCTAGCAATTCTGTTTGTTCCGCAACGGTGGAAGGATGCGAAATCGTTTGCTTTGCTAAGATCGGAAAAGCGCGGTCTTCGTAGGCGAAATCCTCGAAAATGCTTTCCAGAAAAAGATGTCGTGGAACTTCATTGATGGCTTTCAAAACATTGTCGTCTGAAATCCCAATTTTTTCCCGAAGATATTCCACCAAAATTTTCCTTTTTCCTTTGTGTACGTATGAATCCTGCATTTCACAAAAATAGGAATTAGATTTTAGAAATGAGAATTTAGAGATTAGAATTTCTAGCATCTAACTTCTCGCTTCTAACATCTTTTATTATCTTTACAAAAATTAATTTTCAATGCTAAAAGCGGGTTTAGTTGGCGCAGGTCACTTAGGAAAAATACATTTAAAACTTCTGAATCAATCAGAAAAATACGAATTGGTCGGTTTTCACGACGCAGATGCTGAAAATGGCAGAAAACTGGAAAGTGAATTGGGCTACAAATATTTCGAACATTTCGAGGATTTACTCAACGAGATTGAGATGCTCGATATTGTAACTCCAACCCTTTATCACTACGATTATGCGATGAAAGCGATCGATAAAAAAATTCATTTTTTCATTGAAAAGCCCATTACGCAAACTTTAAAACAAGCGGAAGAAATTCTCTACAAATGCCGTGAATTTGGTATCAAAGCGCAAGTTGGGCACGTTGAAAGGTACAATCCGGCTTTTATTGGCTCCAAAGATTATATTAAAAATCCCATGTTCATTGAAATCCATCGATTGGCGGAATTTAATCCGCGTGGAACGGATGTTTCTGTTGTTTTGGATTTAATGATCCATGATTTGGATATTTTACTGTCGATTGTAAAATCAAAAGTAAAAGCAATTCATGCAAGTGGCGTTTCGGTGGTTTCGAAATCTCCGGATATTTGTAATGCGAGAATTGAGTTTGAAAACGGATGCGTGGCGAATCTGACGACTTCCAGAATTTCGATGAAAGCGATGCGAAAATCCCGATTTTTCCAGCAGGATGCTTATATTTCTGTAGATTTTTTAGAAAAAAAAGCCGAAGTCATTCGCATGAAACCGGCACCAGAAAACCCTTCTGATTTCGATATGATCATTGAAAATGCGGAAGGTGAAAAGAACCAGATTATTTTCGAATATCCAAACATTCAACCGAACAATGCGATTCTGGATGAATTAGAAAGTTTTGCAGATGCGATCACTGAAAATAAAAATGTGGAAGTTTCTTTGGAAGATGGAACAGAAGCTTTGAAAGTAGCTTTGGAGATTGTTAAGATGATTAGTTGATGTGATGATTTGATGTGATAATGTGGTGATGTGATAATTTGAAAATGAAAAAAATTCTATTTAATATTTATCTGGTTTTCATTATAAGCCTTTTTCTTCAGTGTGAAGAAAATATTGAAAAAGATTCCTATGAAATTATAAATTTAATTTTAATGGAAAAAGTAAATGCGTACGGTAAGAAAATTTTCCCTCCCAAATCAATCACTTTTGGAAGTAAAAACCATGAAAAATTTAACGACAGTTTAATTAATTCAGGAAAACTAAGTTATTATTTAGTTCCTAATTTTTTTAAATTAGATACTTTGAAGTATTATCAGAAAAAATATAATTCAGTCCAGGAATGGGGAGATGATCAATATTTAATTGTAGAAACAAATCCAATCAATTTCTCAAAAATTAATAAATTAAAGATAAAAAGATTAGAGAAACTTCCCTGTAAAAATAATTTTATCGATAATTGTAATGAAGATTTTACATCCGAATTTGTTATTTCAAATGTAATATTTAATAAAAAAGGAACAAAAGCCTACGTTGAATTAAATTTTCATTGTGGTGGAATGTGTGGACAAGGTATTAAATTTGAGTTGAAAAGAATTAATAATAAATGGAAAATTACTGATGAAAAATTACTATGGATATCCTAAGATATTGAAAAATCTTACCTTTTTCTTATTATTCCTTTCCTTCTTCTGTTTTGCACAAAAGCAAGATTTAAAAAAAGAAATCAACGCAATCACCAATGATAAAAACGCAACGGTTGCAGTTTCTGTTACTGGAATTGATTTTCCGCTTCATTTTGAAAATAAAAATGGCGAGAAAAAACTTCCGATGTTGAGCGTTTTTAAATTTCATATTGCTTTAGCGGTTTTGAATAAGGTTGATCAGGGAAAACTGAAATTGGATCAACCGATTTTCATTAAAAAAGCTGATCTTTTAGAAAATACTTGGAGTCCGATTCGGGAAAAATATCCAGACGGAAATATCGAAATGCCTTTGAGTGAACTCATCAAATATACCGTTGCGAAAAGCGACAATAACGGTTGCGACCTTTTATTAAGATTAATCGGCGGAACAGAAACGGTTCAGAAATTCATTAATAATAAAGGAATAAAAAATTTCACCATTAAAGCTGATGAAGCTCAAATGCATAAAGGATATGAATTTATGTATTGGAATACTACATCAACCAACGATAGCAATTTACTGTTAATGAACTTTTTCGATGGTAAAGTTCTCTCTAAAAACTCCACCAGTTTTTTAATGAAAACCATGATCGAAACCACAACTGGAACCACCAAAATTGTGGCTCAATTACCAAAAGGAACTCCTGTTGCACACAAAACGGGATCTTCCGGAAAAGATGAAAAAGGTTTAACAATTGCTGAAAATGACATCGGAATTATTACACTTCCGAATGGAAAACATTATGCAATCAGCGTTTTCGTTTCTGATTCTATGGAAACCGAGGAAACCAATACCAAAATAATCGCCGATATTTCTAAACGTGTTTTTGATTATTTTAGCAGAAAATAAATGAAACCAAAATTTGTATTATTTTTTCTGTTGATACATGTTTTTCTGCTTTCTCAGGAGAAATGGAATCTCCGTTTCTACCATGAAATCAACAATCGCGAGATTTCGATATATGCAGATAACAATGAACCAATGCCGATGTCATCTCAATTTGATTTTAAATTGACCAACTTAACTTCTACTTTTGCGAATAAAGGTATTGTAGTCATTCCGGAGAAAACAAAAAAGTTTCTCATTACGGTACTGAAAGAAATTAAGCCCAATTCATCCAATTCTTTTTCGTACACTACAATTTATAATTTTGGAAACGCACTGCAAGAAAATTATGACAGTGGTTATATCTATTCACTGCCATATGAGAAAGGAAAAACCCAGTCTATTTTTCAGGGTTACAATGGAAAATTTTCTCACCAAAATGAATTTGCACTGGACTTTAATTTAAAAACGGGAAGTGCAATATTGGCTTCCCGAGAAGGAATTGTAGTCCAGGTTGTCAATAACAATACGCAAAATTGTCCCAATATTTCCTGTGCAAAATACAATAACAAAATTCTGATCATGCACAGCGACGGAACTTTTGCAGACTATTCTCATTTAAAATTTCAGGGAGCAGTTGTAAAAAAAGGAGAATTCATAAAAAAAGACCAACTACTCGGTTACAGCGGAAGTACAGGTTTTGCAAGCGGACCGCACCTTCATTTCGCAGTTTTCATGAATAGAACCGACGGAAAAAGAATATTTATAGAAACAAAATTTAAAACCTCAGAAAGTGAAGCTACCCTTTTAGAAGAAGGAAAAAGTTACACCAAAAATGATTAACCACTTTAAAAATAAATCAATGAAAAACATAGTAGTAATCGGAGCTGGAACCATGGGAAACGGAATTGCACACACTTTTGCACAAACCGGATTTAAAGTTAATTTAGTGGATGTTTCGCAACAAGCACTGGATAAAGGAATTGCCACGATCACCAAAAATCTGGACCGAATTATTATCAAAGGAAATCTCACCGAAGAACAAAAAGAAGGAACATTAAACAATATCTCCACTTTTACCAAATTAGAAGATTGTGCAACAAATGCAGATCTGATCGTAGAAGCAGCGACAGAAAACCTAGATTTAAAGCTGAAAATCTTTAAACAAATGGATGAATTAGCTCCTGAAAACTGCATTCTCGCAACCAATACTTCTTCGATTTCCATCACGAAAATTGCGTCGGTGACGAATCGTCCAGACAAAGTGATCGGAATGCATTTTATGAATCCGGTTCCGATTATGAAATTGGTAGAAATCATCAAAGGCTACTCTACTTCAAAAGAAACTTTTGACCAGATTTATGAAATGAGTATAACTTTGGGGAAAACTCCGACTGAAGTCAATGATTATCCAGGATTTGTGGCAAACAGAATTTTGATGCCGATGATCAATGAAGCCATCGAAACTTTGTACAACGGTGTTGCAGGTGTTGAAGAAATCGATACGGTGATGAAATTAGGAATGGCTCATCCGATGGGACCTTTGCAATTGGCAGATTTTATTGGTTTGGATGTTTGTTTAGCGATCTTAAATGTGATGTACGACGGTTTCAAAAACCCAAAATATGCACCAAATCCTTTGTTAGTGAATATGGTAATGGCAGGAAAACTCGGCGCAAAATCCGGGGAAGGTTTTTATGATTATTCTGAAAGCAAAAAAGCGGAGAAAGTGGCGAAAATGTTTGCGAAATAATTGTAAATTTTAGATTTTAGAAAAATTAAAATCATCCGGTTAATGAGAAGAATAAAGGAAAATTTAATTCAAATTTTAATGGTCATTACAACTATTGTGATGATCATTTTGCGTTTTCTTCTCAACGAAAAAGGAAGGGTAAATCCCGATTCTATTCGCTACATGAGAACTGCAAACGTTTTCCCGATTATCGATAATACGGTGACTCCGCTTGGTTATCCTTTGAGTTTAAAATTTTTCACCCTTTTCGGTTTTGATGAATTTTGGGCGAGCAAAATTGTTGGAATTCTGTCTTATTTATTGATCATTTATTTTGCCGCAAAAACGAAATTTTACTTGAAAGAAACCATTTTGATTGGTGGATTATTCAGTTTCGTCTCTATCTTTTCATACACGATGAGCGAAGCTTTCATTTTACCGGTCGTATTTCTCTTTCTTTTTATCGCTCAAAAAATCATTACAGAAGAAATCAAAGGTTGGAAAGCGGTTTTATATTTAAGTTTGATTTTAATTTTATTGTACAATATTCGTTATCCGGCCTTATTTTTAATGTTCGCAACCGGACTTTTTGGTGTTTTAAAATATAAAAAATCGTACGGTAAAATTTTCATCATTTCGGGTTTAGCCGGATTTTTCTTTGTTGTTGCCTACAAATTTTTGTTCATCGATTATTTTGATGAAAAATATGTTTCTACCTTTTTAGAAATTGGTTTGCACACTACTTCTCAATTGCTGATCGAACTTTTTCAAGGTTTGACGACCGTTTTTAATCCTTTTATACACATTGCAAATCCTTCGGGTGGAATCATTAATGTCGGTATTTACGGTTTGGGTTTACTCAATATCTTTCTGATGGTTTTTCTATTCACGAAAAATAAGCTTTCTGAAACTGAATTTTTCTTTGTTTTTGTGGGAATTGTTGGCATCATCTGTTCCTATTTTATTCAGTATTTCTATTCGGTCAATCCAATTGATTACCGTTTGATGGCGCCTTTTTCGTTCGGAATTTGGCTTGTTTACTTCAAAAAATTATTTGCCATTTTTGGGAAACTCACCTACGGAATCACGGTTTTGAGCTTGATTACGGGTTTTGTTTTCACGTGGCTTTCCAAGGGGAATTATTTGGAGAACAGACGAGAAATCGCCCGATTTTTAAAAGAAGAACATTTGGATAAAGGCCGCGTCAATTTTTATATGGAAAATGAATTTGATCTGTCGAAAATGCAGATCGCCGAATTGATAAGCACCGTAAATCCCAACGTAAAAGTCACATTTAAACCAAGTGATACGCTGAATCAAAATGTTTTAACACAATATAAAGTTTTACAAAAAATCAAGATCGACACGAACAAATTTCAATAATTTTTGTATTTTTGACGAGTTAAATTAATTATTATGAAATTACCAAAGTTTTTATTAGCCGACAACTCAGATTTTCCTGAAGATCTATTTGTAGTTCACACAGAATATCCAAGATTTGTCCTCAATGTAGAAGAGGAAGAAGTTGAATGGTTCGATGATTTAGAAGGCGATGATGAAGAAACAATGGCAGATGAAGCCACCAAAGTTGTAGAAGCAGCCTTCAAATGGTGCGACGAAGAACTCGCAAAATATGACGAAGAAGACGAAGAAGCATAAAAAAAAAAAAGGAACTCAAATTTGAGTTCCTTTTTTTTAGATCTATTTAAAAAATTTCTTTATTATTTATTTAACTTCATCAGCAGAAGATTTCCTTTGTACAATTCCAGCGTATTTCCTGATACAACGTACTTATCGGCTTCATTCAACATGCGCAAAAATTGACTTTCAACTTCCATATTATCGCAAGACATTCTGGTTGAACCCACATTTTTAACGATGAAATTTCCGGCAGTTGCATCCAGAGAAAGTTCTCCAAAATAATTATTGCACCCTGCATTTCCTGTAATTTTCCCAGATTCTATATTTAGAGTAGGTTTTTTCCCTTTTACGTTATCGGCCAAAGTCCAATTGGTTCCTGCAATATTTGTTTGCGCGCCACGACTTTTCGAGCTAGACATCGAACTGCATGAAAACATTGCTGCGACTGCAAAAACTGCTAAAAAAATATTCTTCATTTTTTTTATTTTCTCAAATTTAAGAAATTATATCGACTTCCACAGAATCGCTTTTCGATATTCCATCCAAATAAAAAAAGCATTTCGAGTTGAAATGCTTTTTTGTAATAATTCTGAAGCTTTTTTAAGAACGTAATTCCGCAGAAAACTCTTTTTGGAATGTTTTAATTAAAGAATTCATCACTTCCGTAATATCTTTCTCTTCCAAAGTTTTTTCTTCAGTTAAAAGTTCAAAACTTAGCGCATAAGACTTCTTGCCTTCCGGAAGATTTTTTCCTTCATAGACATCAAAAAGATTGATGTTTTTCAAATATTTTGAAGGATTTTTCTTCGCCGAATGGAAAAGTTCTGCGTACGTCACATTTTTATCAACCAATAAAGCCAAATCGCGTCTGATTTTATTGAATTTCGGGATCTCTACAAATTTCAAATTGTCTTTTGACCGCAATTCCTGGCAATTTTCCAGCTCGATCTCTGCATAGAAACAGTCCTGATCAATATCTGCATCTTTCAGTAATTCGGGAGAAACTTTACCCAATCTCCCGATGGTTTTGTCTTCCGCAACCAATTCCAATGCATCAGAAAAACGCGCATCAACTAAATATTTCTCTTCGATTTTCAAATTCAATTTCTCTAAAAGAACTTTTACGAAAGACTTCAACATATAAAAATCGGTAGCAGATTTTGGCTGTAACCAGTTTTCAGCAACATTACGCCCGGAAACCAATATTGCCAATTGCTTTTTCTCTTCGTATTTCTCTTTCTTGTGGTAAATTTTTCCCAGTTCGAAAAACTTGATATCCTGATTTTTTCTTTTAATATTATAATCTGCATTCTGCAAAAGACCTTCTAACAAAGATTTTCTCATAAATGCTAAATCTCCGCTCAATGGATTTAGAAGTTTTACCGCGTTGGTTTCATCTTTCACAGAAGTCAGCGAATTGTTCATGACTTCATTAAAACCATTGCTTTGCAAAGTTCTTCCCCACGAATTTTCTAAAGCATCTTGGTCATCAAAACTCAGTTTTACAGGGCTGAAAGAAAACTTTTGTGGGGAATCGATTTTGTTGTAACCGTAAATTCTAAGGATTTCTTCAATCACATCAATTTCACGTGTTACATCGGCTCTGTAAGCAGGTACGGAAAGCTCTAATCCATTTTGAATTTCGTTCAGAACCTGAATTTCCAGCGACTTCAAAATTTCTTTTATTTTCTCTTTATGAATTTTGGTTCCTAAAATCTGTTCTACTTTTGAAAATCTTAGAATCACATAAAAATCTTCCAATTTTTTAGGATAATGTTCCAAAAGTTGACCTGCCAATTTTCCACCTGCAATCTCTTCAATCATAGAAATCGCGTGCGTAATGGCTGTTCTGGTACTGTTGGGATCTACTCCACGTTCGAACCTGAACGATGCATCGGTATTTAAACCATGAGATTTCGCTGCTTTTCTTACCGCAATTGGATTAAAATAGGCACTTTCTAAAAAGATCGTTTTTGTATGTTCGGAAATGCCAGAATTTTGACCACCAAAAACTCCTGCAATACACATTGCTTGATTTTCGCCATTTTTAATCATAATCTCAGAACCGTTCAAAGTTCTTTCTACTCCATCTAAAGTGGTGAATTTTGAACCAGCTGGATTTACACCAACTTTCACTTTTTTACCAGAAATTTTATCGGCATCAAAAGCGTGAAGCGGTTGACCAAAACCGTGCAAAATATAATTCGTAATATCTACAATATTGTTGATCGGACTTAATCCTATTGCTTTCAAACGGTTTTTTAACCAAGCGGGAGAATCTTCAACTTTCACATTTTCAATGACTGCTCCAATATATCGCGGACATAATTCTGAGTCTTCAATCTCTAATTGAAAATCTGTATTTCCTTCGATATTTAATGTTTTAGAAACTGCTTTTTCGAACTCAGATTTCATTTGATTGGAAACCAAAAATGCATTTAAATCGCGCGCAACACCGTAATGGGACATTGCGTCTGTTCTGTTTGGCGTTAATCCAATTTCGAAAACTTCATCATTGGTCAATTCAAAATATTCGACGAAATTTCTGCCGACTTCAAATTTGGTTTCATCTAAAATCATGATTCCACCGTGATCTTCACTCAAACCCATTTCGTCTTCTGCGCAAATCATTCCCTGCGAAACTTCGCCACGAATTTTAGCTTCTTTGATCGGAAAAGAATCTGAACCTTTGTGAATAATCGTTCCAACCACGGCAACAGGAACGGTTTGTCCAGCCGCAACATTTGGCGCACCACAAACGATATTCAGAATTTTTCCTTTCCCAATATCAACCGTGGTCACTTTTAATTTATCGGCATTCGGATGTTGTTCGCAAGTCAAGATTTTTCCGACCACAATTCCTTCTAGGCTTCCTTTTACAGATTCAAATTTATCGATACCTTCTACTTCAAGACCGATATCGGTAAGATATTCTCCGATTTTATCAGATTTTAAATCTATTTTGATATAGTCTTTCAGCCAGTTATTTGAGATTTTCATTGAAAAAAGATTTGAGATTTGAGATTTGAGATTTGAGATTTCAAAAACCAAAAATATTTTTATTATTAAGTTTGCAAATATCGTGATTTTAAAGTTTAAATTCAAATGTAATTTAAAGCATTGCGCATTTTAAACAAGAACAAAGTGCATAAAAAAAGCCCGAAAAACATCGGGCTATAACTTTTTAAATTTTTAATCTTCATTTTACATTCCGATTACCGGCATCGAAAGCATGAGGATTTTTTCTTCGTCCTCTAAACCGTCAACTGGCTCGATAATTCCGGGTCTATTCGGTTGCGACATTTTCATGGTGATATCGTCTGAACTCAAAACTGATAACATTTCTGTTAAAAATTTCGAACTGAAACCGATGTTAATGTCTTCGCCATTGTAATCGCAAGGAATCTGCATATCTGCTTTGTTTGCGTATTCGGTATCTTCTGCATGAAGGTGAAGAATATTCCCAGACAATTTAAATCGCACTTGGTTCGTGGATTTATTCGACATGATGGAAGCTCTTCTGATGGAACTCAACAGTAAATTTCTGTTGATTGTTAAAATATTTGGATTTTCTTTTGGAATTACCGCCGTGTAGTTTGGGTATTTCCCATCGATCAATCTACAAATCCAGGTATTGTTTCCAAATGTGAATTTCGCCATGTTCTCATTAAACTCAATCGTAACATCCTCCCCAGAATTGGCTAAAATATTTTTGAAAATTGCCAATGGTTTTTTCGGCATGATGAATTCTATCGGTTCTGCATTGATGAGATCGGTTCTTTTGTAAACCACCAATCGGTGGGAATCAGTAGAAACAAAATTGGTTTCGTCTTCTTTAAACTGGAACAAAACTCCTGTCATCACTGGTCTCAGAGAATCGTTACTTGTAGCAAAAAGCGTGTTTGTTAAAGCTTCTGATAAAATTCCGGCAGAAATCTTTACGCTTTGGGAAGCATCAAATTCCGGAAGTTCCGGGTAATCATCTGCATTATCAAGTGCAACAGCAAAATTATCTTTTTCATCTAAAATCTCGAGCAAACTTCCGTTTCCATCTGTAGCTTCTTTTACGGAAAGCGTTAATGGTTGTTCGTTGTATGTTTTTACAAAATCCTGGAAGATTTTCGCAGGAACCGCAAATTTTCCGGTATCGTCGGATTTGACTTCCAAAGTCGTAACCAAAGTCGTTTCACCATCAGAAGCGGTTATTTTTAGATTGTTTTCTTCAAGCTCAAAAAGGTAGTTTTCGAGAATTGGTCTCGATTGAGAACTGGAAATCACACCACTTACGGTGTTCAATGCTTTTTGTAATTCTCCGCTTGCAACAATAAATTTCATTCTTTAATATTTATTTTTTCTAAAGTTTTCTGAAACAGTTGTGTTTCCTCTAAAAAATATTTTTACAAATATAAGGATTTGGAGCAAAATAAGGAAACAAACGCAAAATTTAAAGGTTAATTTGAAGAAAAGTTATCAACACTTAATCTGCCCCCGGAAAATGATAATTTCTATCCTGCGAAGAATCGATGGTGATGTTTAATGCGAGATATAAATAATGTAAATTTTTGTTGCCTGAACTGCCAAATTCTCTTTGCCAAAGGTAACCTGAAGCAATACCGAAATTTTCATCGATCTGATAACCGATTCCACCATAAATTCTGTTTCGGGCAAATAAAGGGTTTTCTGTGGTGATGAAAAAAACTTCATCATACGCATTGGCGAAAAGTGTTCCAGGTTTTACAGTTTCCGAATTTAATGGAACGGAAATATTCATCCGGTAACGCAAACGAACGCGCTGCGAATGCACATCGATTTGCGGCTCATAAAACCAACTTTTTTCTGCCCGAAAACGGTTTTCAAATTTAAATTTACCTGCTTTAAAATCAATGACATCTTGCAACCAGATTCGAAATTCTTCTTTGCTGAAATCGTGGTCTTTGTAATTTCCGTATCGCCCAATTCCTATAAAAGGTTTATGATTTTTGGTAAGATTATAACCAATTCCCCCTTTAATTTCGTAATAATCTGGATAAGAATACTCTTCAATTCCACGCATTTGACCTTCCACAAAAAGAAAAAACTGGGGATGAAACTTGTAGGTTACAGCTACCGTAGTGAAACTGGAAATGTTTTCCTTTTGCGCAGCAATACTGCTAAAAACCATGATCATAAACAGCTGGACAATCCTTTTTTTCATTTCGCAAAAATACTAAAATAGATGGAATTAATCCCCACTAATTTCCCAATGTTAAAGTCCAATTTTATACGTAAAGCCTAAATGAAACCAACGTTTTGGCATCGGAACTCCAAATGTTTCAGAATAGACGTTATTGGTAATATTGTCGATTAAGACATAAAGATTCATATTTTTAAAGTCATAACTTATTTTTCCATCCAGAATTTGATAACTTCCGGTGGTTACTCTCTCATTATATCTATAAATCAACTGACTGGTGAAATTCTTCAAAAATTTATTTTCCAATTTTGCTACAAACTGGTGTTTTAAGTTTTCTAAAACATAGCGTGAAATTAGATTCTGGGGTTCTTTTGCTTTGCTATCTAAAAAAGTGTACCCTACAAAATAAGATTTCACAAACGAATTAAAATGCTGCCCGAACTCTACTTCTATTCCTTTTGTTTCAATTTTTCCTATGTTTTGGGCTTTCCAAATATCATTTTGATTTTCTTTGGTCCAATCGATTGAATTGTCTGAATTGCGTAGGAACCCACTTGCTTTTGCCAAAAAACCATCTCGTTGAAAACGGTAACCAACTTCTGCAGAAAGAGCATTTTCGGGCAATAAATCCGGATTTCCTTTTTCTGTTTTGCTTACATAATACAAATCGGTAAATGTAGGAATCCTGCTTACTTTTGCCACGTTTCCATAAATTTTATGGTGATCATTAAAATCAAAACCAAGATCTAAACCGGGATAAAAGAAATCGCCTTGAGTGTCATAATTTGCCCAAGAAATTCCTGGAGAAAAATGCAATTTGTTTTGAAAAAAAGCAAAATGATGCTCTAGAAAAACCTGTGTTACAAATCGTTCGCGAGATCCCAAATTGTTACTGGCCAAAAATTCTTTGCGCGCTTCAACACCCACTCCAGTTGTTCCAAAATTTGAAAGATAAGAACCGTTGATTTCGGCACCAATATTATTTCCGACATGTAGATTGCGGTAGATTTCTGGTTTTTGTCTATTATAAAGATACAAATCCTGTCCTCGTCGCCAGTAAATATTAGAATTCAGATTGAATTTTGAAAACTTTTTATTGATTCCTATACTTACAAGCGAAGCCTGCGTTTCTTCGTACTGTTCTGTTGCTGCAGGACTAGAATAAAATCCATTAGCACCAAATTTTTTCTCCTGAATTCCAGCCTGAAAATTGATCGAACCATTATTTAATTGATATTGGTTTTGGTAAAAAACATTGTTGATTTTGTAATCGGTATTGTATCGATAACCACTTGAACTGGAAGAATTGGCTTGTAAAAAATTGGAGATTTTTTCGGTTCCAAAATTTGCTCCAATTCCTAAAGAATAGGTTTCGAAATCTCCTCCACTTCCCGAAATAATTACATTTTCATCGGAACTGGCTTTTGTGACAATATTCACCACACCTGCATAAGCATTTTGACCAAATCGTCTTGCAGCAGGACCTTTTACCACTTCTATTTTTTCTATAGAAGCCATATCAAAGGGAATACTCATCGAATTGTGGCCGGTTTGGGAATCGTTCATTCGAATTCCGTTTACCAAAATCAAAACCTGTTCGAAACTGCTTCCTCGCAAAGAAATATCAGCTTGAACACCATTTCCGCCTCTTCTTCGGATATCAAATCCTGTATAGTGAGCCAGAATTTCCTCCACACTTTTCGCGGGCGAATTTTGAATTTCTTTTTTTGAAATGACGGTTACATTTTCATTGACTTTTTTTAAAGGCAGTGCAAGAAATTTTCCTTGTACAATAACTTCGGAAATATTTTTTTCTTTTTCCTGAGCTGAAAAATTGATAATGCTGCCTAAAAATAAAATACTGATAACTCCCTTTTTCATTCCGTAATTTTTTTGATAATCATCCAAACTGGCCGATTTTCTAGTTTTGAAGCGGCAAATATATTTCAGAAATCACCAATAAAAAAAGAATTTTCTCTCAGAATTTTTTAATATAGAACGAAAAAAATGCAACTCCTTGGAATTGCATTTTCTTTGATAGTTAGTCGTAAAACGCTATCTTTTTCTCATCAAATGTGTAATTAAATCATTAAATAGTTTTCTCATGATCATATTACTTTATTTGTTTCACAAATATTGGAAAAAATTAAAAACCAACCAAATTTTAATCTACATAATATTAAAAATTTTCGTCAAAAAAAACAGTATTTTTGTACGTCTCAATTTTACCTATGGCTACAACGACCGAAATCGATATCAAAAAACAACTTTTCGTAAAAAACGCTCACCTCAACAACCTGAAACACATTGATGTACTTCTGCCAAAGAACAAACTCATTGTGATTACGGGCGTTTCGGGAAGTGGGAAATCTTCTCTTGCGTTTGATACGATTTATGCGGAAGGACAAAGAAGGTATGTAGAAAGTTTAAGTTCTTATGCGCGACAATTCTTAGGGAAATTAGAAAAACCTAAAGTTGACGACATTAAAGGTTTGGCTCCATCTATTGCGATTCAGCAGAAAGTGATCTCTTCAAATCCGCGTTCTACCGTTGGAACTTCTACAGAAGTTTATGATTACTTGAAATTATTTTTCGCTCGTGTCGGACGAACATTTTCTCCCGTTTCAGGAAATGAGGTAAAAAAAGATTCCGTAAGCGATGTCATTAATTTCATCAAAGAAAATGAAAACCAGACTTTTCTTTTGAGAAGTCCTTTGATATTTGAGGTTGACAATTTCAGCGAACTTCTGAAAACCCTAAAAGTTTCGGGCTTTACAAGACTGGAAGTTAACCAAAATGTGGTCGGAATTGAAGACCTGGAAAGTTTCGGTTTCTTGCCAGAAAAAGAAATGGAAATCCAGTTGGTCATCGATCGTTTTAATTATGAAGAAGATGAGAGTTTCTTGCAAAGATTGGCAGATTCTATCCAAATGGCATTTTATGAAGGTCGTGGCTATTGTTCTTTGAAAAATATTGAAACCGGTAAAATCAGAGAATTTTCAAATAAATTCGAGCTCGATGGCATCGAATTTATGGAACCCAATGTTCATTTTTTCAGCTTTAATAATCCTTATGGCGCTTGTCCGGAATGTGAAGGGTACGGAAAAGTAATCGGTATTGATGAAGATTTGGTGATTCCGAATAAGAATCTTTCAATTTTTGAAGACGCTGTAGCGAGTTGGAAAGGCGAAAGCATGAGTGAATGGAGGAAAGATTTCATCAAAAAAGCAAAAGATTTCCCGATTCACAAACCATATTATCAACTTACAAAAGAGCAGAAAAATTATTTATGGAAAGGCGACGGAACGACCAACTTCCCTTCTATAAACAGTTTTTTCAAAATGCTTGAAGAAAATTTATATAAAATCCAATACCGCGTTATGCTGTCACGATTTCGCGGAAAAACTTTGTGTCCGAGTTGTGAAGGTTTACGATTGCGCGAAGAAACAAAATGGGTGAAAGTAGACGGACACAACATTCAATCAATGATTGAACTTCCGTTGGATGAATTTTTACCTTTAATGCAATCTTTGAAGCTCAATAAACACGACGCCGAAATTGCAAAAAGATTGCTCTACGAAATCACGACCCGTTTGGCGTTTCTCGAGAAAGTTGGATTGGGATATTTAACCATCAACCGAACCTCAAATACGCTTTCTGGAGGGGAAAGTCAAAGAATAAATCTGGCGACAAGTTTAGGAAGTTCTTTGGTAGGATCGATTTATATTTTAGATGAACCTTCGATCGGTTTGCATTCCCGAGATACCGAAAATTTAATCGAAGTGTTAAAAAATCTGCGCGATTTAGGAAACACGGTGATCGTCGTAGAACACGATGAAGACGTGATGAAAGCTGCAGATTACATCATTGATATCGGTCCGGAAGCTGGATATTTAGGCGGAGAATTGGTTTTTTCTGGTCCTTTTGAAGAATTAAGAGATTCAGATTCATTAACAGCGCAATATTTAACTGGGAAATTAGAAATTAAAGTTCCTGAAACCCGCAGAAAATCCAAAGAATGGATTCATGTAAAAGGCGCCCGACAAAATAATTTAAAAAACATCAATGTAGATATTCCGTTGGAAAGTCTGGTTGTTATTTCTGGCGTTTCGGGCAGTGGAAAATCTACTTTAATGAAAGAAGTCTTGACGAATGATATTCAGATTCAACTCGGAATGGGCGGAAAAAAAGGCGATTATGATTCAGTAGAATTTCCGGAAAAACTCATTAAAAACATTGAACTCATCGATCAAAATCCCATCGGAAAATCCAGCCGATCAAATCCCGTAACGTATTTAAAAGCGTATGACGATATTCGGGATTTATTTTCGAAACAGAAATTGGCGAAAGTTCAAAACCTAAAACCGAAACATTTTTCCTTTAACGTGGATGGCGGAAGATGTGATGATTGCAAAGGAGATGGTGTAATTACCGTGTCCATGCAGTTCATGGCAGATATAGAGCTGGAATGTGAAACCTGCAAAGGAACACGATTTAAAGATGAAATTCTGGAAATAAAGTTCGACGAAAAAAACATTTCCGATATTCTTCATCTGACGGTAGATGAAGCCTTGGAATTCTTCACAGAAAACCATCAAACAAAAATTGTGACCAAGCTAAAACCTCTACAGGAAGTTGGTTTAGGTTATTTGCAATTGGGCCAAAGTTCCTCTACCCTTTCAGGTGGTGAAGCGCAACGGGTAAAATTGGCTTCTTTTTTAGTAAAAGGAATTACGACCGATAAATCGCTTTTTATTTTTGATGAACCTTCTACCGGACTGCATTTTCATGACATTAATAAATTGCTGAAATCGCTTCAAGCTTTAATTGAATTGGGACATTCAGTCATCGTCATCGAACATCAACCGGATATTATAAAAACGGCAGATTTCGTGATCGACATTGGTCCGGAAGCCGGAAAATATGGTGGCGAAGTTGTTTTCGCGGGAACACCGGAAGATCTGGCGAAAGATAAAAAATCCTTTACAGGAAAATATTTGAAGGAAAAATTGAAGTAGATGTTAGATGTTTGATGTTAGATGTTAGATGTTAGAAAAATACAGAGTTTTTTAAACAAAGCAAACTTTTCGGAGTTGGCTTTTTTTGAGGTCCAAATTTTAAATTTGAGTACATTCGCTTATCTTAAAATTTAAAATTATTCGAAATCTCTACCAATATCTTTTATTCTTACTTGTTCTGATTTTCGGGACCAATTGCTTTGCACAAAACTACAATCTTACCAACACCTTCAGTACCAAAGATGGTTTGCCCAGTAATTTGGTATATGAAGTGGTGCAAGATGATAACGGTTTTCTCTGGGTTGCTACAGATAATGGAGTTTCTAGGTTTGATGGAAAACGCTTCGTTAATTACAATACGAAAAATGGTTTGCCCTCCAATGATGCTATTAACGTCATCAAACAAAAGGACGGAACAATCTGGGTAAATACCTACAAACAACCACCCAGTTATTTTGATGAAAAACTAAATCGGTTTGTTTGCTTAGACTTTGACAAACACGTAAAAGAACTAAGTACGGCTCTGTTTCAGGATATATATGCGGTGAATAAAAATGATCTGTTCTTTCATAATTACATTGGAAGTTTCATTTTTAGCAAGGGAAAAATCATTGACAAAGTAAAAATCAATGAAAATGAAAAAGCTAACGATGTTAACAAATTATATTTTAAAAATGAATTGGTTAATATAAAAACTAGAGAAGTTTTTGTAAACGATAAAAAAAATAAAAGCATTGATTTTTATAAGAATAGTCAATTTTTAGGGAGTGTTCAATATGTAGATGCTAATAATTCTTTTATACAATATTTTGATAATTACGGGATCTATCGATATTCTGACAAAGAAATCACCCAGATTAAAATAAATAAGTTACATCCACTTCAATACGACATTCAAAAATTAACGGTGCCGGAAAACATAAAATGGCTAAAGCTTTCTTCGGATAAGTTAAGCCTAATGTCCAAGAGCGGAACGATCTATATTTATGATGAAAAAAATTTAAAATTACTTTCTACCATACCCAATGAATTCAATGTAAATACTGCTTATGTGGATTCCAAAAATAATATTTGGGTCGCCACAGTGAATAATGGATTGATGTGTTATACCGATCAAACCATCAAAAAAGAGCACTATTCAACAGGAGTGATCTCAAATTTTTTATCGGCTAAGGTTTCAGATGATGGTTCGGTTTACGCCGGAAATTATCAGGGTGAAATCTACGTAAAGAAAGGTAAAACTGAAACGAAATATAATTTTAGTACGTTAAAAGATAATACGATCTGGATCAGAAATTTCCATTTTTTTCCGGGTAAAACCATCATTGTTTCTGATGAGGGAATTTTAATTAATTTAAAAAAGAAACTTAATTTTTATACCAAAACCAACAGAAGACAAAATGTAAAAACCTCTCTAAAACTAAATGAAAATGAATTAATTTTAGGAGGTACGGCTGGTTTGGTAAAATACAATGTGAATACTGACCACTATGAATTTCTGAATTTCTCCCAAGAAAGAATTTTAAATCTAAAAAGAGATGATGACCATTCTTTCTACTTTTCGGCAATCGATGGATTATATCGGTATGATTTAAGTAAAAATAAGTACCAACTGATTGTTCCAAATCATCTTTTTCAAAATGATACGATTGAACATTTTGAACCCGTCTCCAAATCGAGAATGTGGATCAGTACGTACAAAGGAAATCTCTACCTGTTGGAAAATAATACAATCAAAAAAGAGTTCATCAATGACAAACGAATTCCCAATAATATTTCGAAATTACTCAACATCAATACGCAATTGTGGATGGGTTCGAAATCCGGAATCTTCATTTTAAATTACGCCAATTTAGAAAAAGTATCTCTTTCAAAACTGACTACTTCAGATGGATTAACGTCTAATGTCGTCAATTTCTTAGACCTGAAAAAAGATACTGTTTATGCAGCTACAGACAATGGCGTATCCAAAATTCCTTCTCAAATCATTCAAAAAGAGCTGCAACTTCAGCCGAAAATAATTTCAATAAAAATTAATGAAAAGACCGTCGCGTTGGATTCTACTTATCAATTGAAAAGCGATCAAAACAATATTTCTTTAGAATTAGCCGGAGTGGATATTACGGGACATTTCAAAAACTTTCAATACGCCGTTAATAAAGATAAATTCTCGGATATTGAAGGCAATTTTCTGAACCTGCAACTGAATAGCGGTGTTAATAAAATTGAAATTCGCGTCGTCGACGAAAACAACAAGATTTATCAAAACGCCATCAAGCTAACGTTCGAAATAGAAACACCATTTTATAAAACCATCTGGTTCTGGATCCTGGTTTCGGTCTTGACTTCTACCCTTATTTACTACTCGATTAACCGTGAAAAATCAATGCAGCAGAAAAGAAAGTTTAACCACGAAACCGATCTGCACAATCAAAGAGAAAAAATCACCGCCGATCTTCATGATGATTTAGGCGCTTCACTTAGTAGTTTGCAAATAAACAGTGCAGTTGCACAAAAAGTATTAGATAAAAATCCTACAGAAGCTAAAAAGATTTTAAACAAGATTGAAACTCAGGCAAAAAGTATTTCGGAAAATATTGGCGATATTATCTGGAGCTTGAAACCTCATCAAGATGAATTTATGACCTTGAGTACAAGAATTAAGAAAATCACGAGTGAAATTTTAGGAAGCTCCAATATTAGATATGAGATCTTGATCGATATCATCATCGATTCTGAAATTACGGACTTTTCTGCGCGGAAAAATTTAATTCTCATCTGTAAAGAAGCGCTAAATAATATTTTAAAACACAGCCAGGCAAATGAAGTTTGTTTAATCCTTCAAAAATCAAAAGAACATTATATCCTCGAAATTGAAGATGACGGTATCGGATTTACGGAACTTGAAAAAAGAGGAAATGGGGTTTCTAACATGAGAAGAAGAACGGAAGAATTAGGTGGGAAATTTCAGATCTATAAAGGAATTGGAACGAAGCTGATTTTTTCTATCCCTATAATTAGGGAGACCTAAACCGCGATTTAACCCCTACCTTTGTCAAATAATTTTTTGAATTACGACCACCAAATGATCCGCATTTTTGCATATGATGACAGTTCAGACCGGCTGAGAAGTTTACAGGCACTTATTTCTTTAAGTGACGATCTGAAATATGTAGGAGATGCAGAAAATTGTGAAAATGTACTGCGCGAAATGGAAGAATATGCTCCAGATGTAGTGTTGATGGACATTAATATGCCAATTGTAGATGGTTTGGAAGGATTAAAACTCATTAAATCTAAATTTCCACAGATTAAAGTTTTGATTCAAACTGCCTTTGATGACAGTGACAAAATTTTTAAAAGTATTTCTCATGGCGCAAGTGGATATATCTTGAAATCCGACAGTCCAACGCGAATTTTACAGGCGATAGAAGAAGTTTATGAAGGTGGCGCTGCAATGAATCCCGCCATCGCAAAGCGCGTTCTGGAGTATTTTGCGCCGAAAAAAAATCTGGAAATATTAACTTCCAAAGAACAGGAAGTTTTAAAATCCCTCGCGGAAGGAAAAAGTTATAAAATGGTTGCCGATCAACTGGGTGTAAGTTATTCCACCATCAATTCTCACACAAAACACATCTACGAAAAACTTCACATTTCCTCTTTGGGAGAAGCGATTGCGTGGTATTATAAAAATTTATAAGCTGAAAGTCCTGGATCTTTAATCTAAAATCCTGCAGTCTCCAATCTACCTTATCCCTACTTTTAGGGATTTTTTTTTGGACAAAATTCTATAATCTTTGTCATGAAAAAAATTAAATAAAACGAATATGAAAACACTTCAACGAATTTTAATGTTTTATTTTCTGAGTGCGATAACGCTTTATCAAGCTCAGCAAAACGAAAGAAAAGGTTGGGACGGCGTAGTAAAAGGAGGAAGTATTTCTTTCGGATACAATACTACTCAACTTAATTCTGCAACCAAAGATGCTTATATTTTAAACTCATCGGGAATTAGTGCGGATGCATTTATTCCATTTTCCCTCTTTCGAAAAGGTTGGGACGGAACGGTAAAAGGTGGAAGTTTTGGATTTAATATTGGGGGAACTTTTTACTTTGAAAATAATGAAAATCCCAGTTCTCCTTTGCCTTCACCACTAAATATTTCAGGACAAACCAATACTGAAGTTTCTTATAAAACTGGAGCTTCCGGACAAAGTGGATTCCGGATCGGAGCTGGACCGCAGATGAATTTCAATTTGGGAGAACGGTTTATATTTTCTCCCATGATCATTGCAGAATATTTTTCTTTGAATAGAAATGCGTTAAGCGTTTTGCAAAATAGTACTGTTAACGGCAAACCCGTAGAATATACTCTATGGACTTTGCCAGAAACGAAAACCAGTGGTTTAGCAATTACGCCAAAAATTAGAGCGCAATATTTTTTTACTAAAAATTTCGGCGTTTTTGCGGACGGAGCTTATGTTTTTGGACCAAAAATAAATACGCAGTTGACCAGTTTGGTGCCTTTTGGAAAACCGAATCAAGGGGGACAATATGAGCAACAGCAAGTAGAATTGGGAACAAAAGTTACTGGTGAAGTTATAAAAACTACTTACAATGCTTTCAGCGCAAGTGTTGGGTTAAGTTATTCTTTTGGTGGAACAAATGGATCGGGAGAAACTCCTACTCCTGCGAAAGTAGAAATCAATAAATCAAGAAGTAGTATTAAGTCGCAAATCAGTGCAAAACCTTCTGATTCTACAGGTGGTTCAAATAATCCCGAGCCTGCGAAAGTAGAAATCAATAAATCAAGAAGTAGTATTAAGTCGCAAATCAGTGCAAAACCTTCTGATTCTACAGGTGGTTCAAATAATCCCGAGCCTGCGAAAGTAGAAATCAATAAATCAAGAAGTAGTATTAAGTCGCAAATCAGTGCAAAACCTACTGGTTCCACGGTTACACCAAAAGATCCATCTACTTCAAACCCTAATAAATTCCCTCAGTGCAGTTGTGGAAGTTTTACATCTGCAATTACCTATAAATTATTCGGGCCGAATTCTACCAGCTTTTCCAATTTATCAACAGTTTGTGGTGGAGAAATAAGTGCGAACGTCGGAAGTGGAATTCTTTTCGATCTGAGTAATTACGTTTGTGGTCCAGGAGGATGTGCAAGTAATATTGTATTGGATATCTATCTGAACGGAAATTTAATCTACGCCAATATTTCTCCCGGACTTTTTGCGCAAAATCGGATCGCCGAGTGCGGAACGTACAAAATTGTTTTAAAATCAACCTGTTCTACGGCGACTGCTACAACTCAATGTGACAATTGTGACATTTATATTTCGGTTCCATGTGTTACAGATTGTTGCAAAGGAAGCAGATGGGGAACCATTCAGTGGATGGGAGAAAATAATTTAATCTGCGGACAAACTATTGGAAATAAAATTACAGGCAGTATCCAAACATTAAATTACAACTTTACTTGCCAACCAAATTGTCCACCTTACATTAAATATGATCTGGTTGATGCTTCTGGAAATATTATCAGTACTACAACTGCAATAAGTGGAACCAATGTTAATATTACAATGCCCTCTACGGAAGGTTTTTACCGCATCATCGCAACTGGATTATGTTTGGAATCACCTTGTACTACTTGTATTATTTCTTTCAAAGTAGTCTTTCCGGATCCAGTTTCTTGCTGCTTGAACAGTAATTGGGGCAAGAGAATCTGGACAAATATTGGAATTGTCAACTGTAATACTACATTGGCAAAAATTTTCACACCAGGTTCAGTGCAAAGAGTTAATTATACCTTTTATTGTAATCCAAACGGAAACTGCACCGCTGTTATCAAATATAAAATCATCAATCAAGCGGGAACGGTAATGAGCGCTACAACGGCAAACTCTGGTCAGGATAAAGATCTAACGATGCCTTCAACCTCTGGAACATATCGTCTGGTTGCTGAAGGATGGTGTGATGGAGTTTTATGTTCTACATGTGTGGTTTATTTTGTAGTAAGTTGTGCAGATTGTTATAATGTGACTATAAGTCCACCAATTGCACTTGTTAGTGGTGATATCGCGAATATAAATGGAACCATCGTGGGTGCAAATTCTTCCAGACCACTCAAAAAAGTAGTTGCACAACTGATCTCCTTTTCTGCGGATAAAAATAATGCTGCAGTTGCTAATCCACTTCCAAATTTTGAATTTTTGTCTTCCAGTCAGATTAATGGATCGGTTTCAGTTCCTTTTAGTTTAACAATGACAAGAAGTAACATGATTGTAAGCAATTTTACAACACCTGCAACCGGAACGATTTCCTACAATTTGAAAATCGATAAAATGAGTTTGAAAACGGTGAAAAAATACTACATCAAGTTTACTTTATTTTTCGCTGATGGAACCAATTGCGAAAATTATATTACCAGAGTGTTTTAATTAATTGTCTTAAAAATTTTAAACCAAAAAAAATGAAAAAGTTCATCTTCTTTATAGCGCTCTTCCTTGGTATTTTTACACAGGTTAAAGCCATCAACATCACCAAAACCGCCTCCAATAATAATCCTTACGTGGGCGAAGTTTTCGAGTACACTATAAGTATAAGCGGAATAACCTCTTTATCTGAATTGGGAAGTATTCAGGATATTTTAGATCCCAATCTGGATTATATCAGCAGTGATTTTAATACTTCTTCTACGGTCTTTGCTTTTTACAACAATTGGTGTCCAACCTCATTGTCAGGACTAATTCAACCTGCTTCAGGTTCCACTGGAATTCTCACCTTCAAATTCCCCTCTGTAAATTTATGTCCCGGAGCTGGAAGTGCAAATCTGAGTTTTAAGATAAAAGTTGCACTCAATGCAAATGCATGTTCGTTACCGAATAACGCGGTGATCAGCAATCAAGTAAAATTAATAAAACAAGCTGGAGCTCCGGCTCCAAGTTCAATTGTAAGTTTAGTTTCAAAAATTAAAGTGAACAGCACAAGTCCCTGGAAATTAGAGAAAACCTTCAGATCTTTTACCGGTGGTTATTTAATTTATGATGTTCGACTTTCCTCGTCTGTAGGAGAATTCAACATGAATGTGTTACCAAGTGCAAACTTTTTAGATCAGTTTACCTCATCACCATGTATTGGAGCAGATGTTTCCGGAAGTTCTGTGACCTACATTCCAAATGAAGCCACACCAGGAAGTTTTACTACCATTGGAAATGCGGTAGCTGCTCCGTATGGAATGGATTTTAACTGGAATTTGCCAACGACAACTTCTGGCAAAACTTTAGGAAGCTATCTTTTTCAAGTCAAAATAAAAACCACCACTTGTTCCTGTGCCTCAACTCCTTTTGATTTACTAAATACGGTTAAAGCAAATTTAACAGATGTTTGTGGTGACGACAGCGTTTTAGAAGCAAACTTTGATCTTTTAAATGTGAGTTGCACCAATACAGGAAGTATTTCCATACCTGAAGATAAAGCAGTTTGTGCGGAGAAAAAAGTAAAGATGGATGGAAATGATCTTAATCTAACTATGGCAGGTTGCAAAGGAAAGTATATTATTACCATTAAAAATTGTACTTCCAGTTACAAGTATGATGTCATTAAATTCTCCGATGTTTTCCCAGCAAGCAATTTAATTACGGTCAATACAGGAGGAATTTCCGTTTTTCCCGCCGTATATTCCAGTGCTTTAACGGTTACTTCTGGAGGTTTAAATTTTAGTACGACAACGGCTTTAGCTCCGGGTGGTACGATTACGATAACCATTCCATTTATGGTGACGACCCCTTTACCAAACCAAATAATTAAGAATTGTGTAAATCTAAAAGTACGTCTAAATGACGGAGTGCAACCACCAAGTTTCATCACCAAAGCTTTTTGTGACATTGGCTTAAAAACAGTTCCAAATCAAGCCACTATCATTACGACTAAAAAATTATGTACCATCGCATCACACAGTTGTGGTGGAGTTAATTCCTCTAGTTTTTTACCAGGTGATCAAGTGGAATATGCATTACACACTTATAATTATGGAACCACAAATGCAACAAATGTAGTGATCGAGGACAATTTACCTGCAAACTTCTCTGCCAATGTAAATGATATTAAAGTTTACAAAATAAGCAATTACGGTAATTACATTACTAATATTTGTGATCTCAGCACTATTCCACCCGGAAAATTATCGAATATTACATCAAGCAGTTCCATCTCTTTGGTTGGTGGGAAATTAAAAATTAAATTAACTGGTCCAAATATTTTAGACAAATTCACCTGTACTGGAATCACGCATTATATTGTAAAAATTAAAGGTCAAATTGCACTTACCGCACCGAATGGAAGTCTTACAAATCAGTTCACTACAACTTATAAAGATGCTGGAAGTGGAATGATAAATTCAGAGATTTCAAATCCAGTCACTTTAGTAGTCAATAAAGATCAATTGGTCATTACCAAAAAAACTGCTAAAAAATGGTTTACAGATTGTGTATCCAAAAAAGCCAGAGTAGATTACGAAATTTGGGTGCTGAATATGGGATATCTCCCAATTACTGTAAATATTAATGATATCATTACCGTTCCTTCTCCCCTTTCCATTTCCTCTGGACAAGGTGTAAATAAACCAGGAAATATTCAATTCGAAGAATCTCCAACGGGTGTTCCAAGTTACGCTTCCATGAGTTCTACGGTAAATAGTTTAACAATTAATCAGTATAATTTAAAACCTTGTACCCTTTTAAAAATAAAGTATTCTGTAATCTACAACACGAATAATCTTAATGCAAATCAAGTTTTGGAGGTGAAAAATACAGCGAATGTCACTTTTGGATATATGTCTAATCAGGCATCAGTAGTTTCCGCAAAAGGAAATCCTGCCTTATTACCAAAGATCATCGTTAATAATAATGCAGAACTCATCAATAACTATTTCGCCGCAACATCCGAAATAGAAAAAAGCGATCTTATTCAAAAAATGAAAATGGAAAGTAATATTGACAAAAAAATGAGCTTGGTTAAATTTCCACAAGCGCCATCCGGACCAATATTTATTCCTATTGACACCATTGCGAATAACGCTTCTGTAAATATTTCAGATTGTATCTTCGGCAGCACCAAAGGATGTTTTACAAATTCTGGAAATGCTGCGAATTTCACTTTCAAAATTAACAGTATTGATAATAGCGGAAAGGTGAATACCACTTTAACCTTTGCTCCAGGTGCACCAAAAGTGAATAAAGTAGAATTTATTTTAACAGATGTCAGAACTTTAAATCCTACCACCTATCTATCCTGCAGCAATACGGTTTTAGGTACGTTAAATATCGTTTCTCCAAGTTCCATTGGAGGTCTGAATAATTTTGGGTTACCATCACCAGGTTCCGGAATTTTCAAAGAACGGAATAAAGTAGAATTTTGGAGCGGAAATTATTTGACACTTGGCTCAACTTACAATCCTGTTTTTCAGTTGCCTGTGAATCTTAACTGCAACGGAAATCTAGAAATTGTAATGACTTGTATTGTGCATTTCGAAGATTGTAGCGTATGTTATCAATCACAAGGAGCGGATCACTACTCAACTTTTACATGGACGATTCCTCCAATTTATTCCACTTCTATTCTTAACAGAAATAGACCTTAATTTTTCATAGATTTATTTTTTTAAGCCAGCGTAAATATTACGTTGGCTTTTTTATTTTATGAATTGAAGAAGACAGGATTAAAGTAACTTTCTTAAAGTCAACTAAAATAATTTCAAAGATGTATTTCAGAATTTATTAACAGAAAAATATTTTGTTCTGTTTATTGCAAGTTACATTTAAAAATAATTAACCACTTTACAAATTTTATGTTATTATTTTCAGACATTTGTTATAAGCTTTAAATATAATACCATGAAAACACTTCTATTACCCTTTCTATTTATTTTTACATTAAGTTTCGGCCAGGTTCCTAATGGAAATTTCAATAGTGGAACTACAGGTTGGAGCATCACTCCGGCAACTTTCAGCATCACTGCGCCTTCAGGTTATTTGCAGATTAATCAATCTGGTACTTTTACCGATATCTTTTATCTAAAATCATCAAGTTTTCCTGTATCAGCAGGAAATTTTTTTGTTCAGTATAGTTATATCAATGCACGATTTGACCCTATGATGGGTGATCAACCAATGGGAAATCCTGCCATAAGATTGAAAGATTCTGGCGGAAATATTATTGCAGATTTCACAACAGTAAGTGGATTGTGTATCAATGAATCTCAACATTATGGAATAGCGCCAACTAATACCTGCACTACAAATCCTATAGCAGTGAGCGTTGCAGGAAACTATCATCTGGAGTTCTCTGGTTTTTCAAATTATCTGCATTGGTATGTTTTAGATAATATTATTACTCCAAGTGGAGTTTTAGCGACCAATGGACTTTCAGCAGATAAAATTTCTATTTCCCCCAATCCTGTGAAAGCAGAACTCCTCATCAATAATATCCAAAATATAACCGGAGTCAAAATTTACGATTCTGAAGGTCGGCTTTTAAAAAGCATCAAAACAAATTCTAAGACGGTCGAAGTTTCCAGCTTGATGAAAGGCATTTACTATCTGGAAATAGTAACCCCAACAAAAAATTACAAAATAAAATTTATTAAAGAATAAAAATTTTAATTATTAAAATCATTAACGATGAAGACAAATTTCAAAACAACAACAGTTTTAACAGCTTTCCTTTTAGGAATCACGTTGTTTGTAAATGCACAAGAAATTTCTAGCAAAACAAAAAAAGGCTGGAACGGAGTCGCAGAAAAAACTAAGATGACAAAAGCAGATTCTGGGAAAATGGGAGCAGAAGAATCGGTAAAAAAAGGTTGGAACGGAAAAACTCCCGCTTGTGTAAATCCAGAAAACGGCGCAATTCTCTATTTTGAATACAAAGAAGATTACGTTTGTCCTGCCGAAGTTTGCAAAGCTTTAGGAGTAGAATCCTGCATTATTGCAAAAGGAATTTACCAAGTAGAAAGAAAAGATCCAAACAGTCCTGGAACAGTTACCCTTTCTCTAGTAAAACCATTAATGGTTAAAAATAATACCGTGGCAAAACTCGAAACTTATTGTCCAAAAGGTCCCGATTGTAAGAGTGCAGAATCAGCTTCGTGCTTTTATTCTACGGAACCAGCAAATGAAAAAGACACGAAACAACTGATTCTCATTACGCCAGAAAGATGTCAAGATGGTAGATGTTCTGCAATTAAAATTGCGTGGAATGGTAAAGGTGTTGATCCACGAAATCCAGGATTCTAAATTATTAAGGAGCAGGATTTAACATCATGAAAAGCAATCAATCAATTGTAGACCGGGATTTTATATTGGTAAGAGATTCACCAATTCATGGCAAAGGTGTATTTGCAAAAAAGGCAATTCCTAAGGGAACACGGATCATTGAGTATATGGGTAAAAGAATTCTTAAAGAAGATTTACCTTCAGATTTGGAAAAAGGATTAACCACTTTAGTTTACGTGATGCGCTTAGATGATTTAACTGCGATTGACGGTGAACGAGAAGGAAACGATGCCCGATTTTTTAATCACAGTTGTATGCCTAATTGCGAAGTCTATTTTTTTGACAATACTCCATACATTTATGCTATGGAAGACATTTCAGAAGGTGATGAACTTTTCTTCGACTATCAATTGGGCAGTTCCAATGAGCGAAACTTAAGTCTTCGAGAGAGAAAAAAATTGCATCCTTGCTATTGTGGCTCTACTAATTGTAGAAAAACACTTATTCAATAATATTAATTTTAAAAAATAACACAATGAAAAACACTCATCTAAAACCAGCATTTCGCTTAACAAAAAACGATTTTCTGTCTGCAGCCGCCTTAATCACATTACAAGCTGTTTCAACAAATATACAGGCACAAAACGAAAAACAAGCTGTTGTTACGTCTCCCAAAAAAGAATCCATGTATATAAAATTTAATCTAAAAAATGATTATTTAAAAATGGGGTCTTTTCATAAGTGCAACTGTAACGAAAACCTTAAGATTGAAGGTGTTTCAAAAGGAAATACGGTTTTCCGAAATACCAAAGGAGAATTGTTTACGCTTGATAAATCCACTGGTGATATGAATTTTATCAAACCTGAAGTATGGGCAAAAAGCGAGTATTTTCAAAAACTTAACAATTCTAATAACGTAGAATCTTTTACCTGGAAAACGAATAAGTTCCAGCCAGAAATAAAAGTTCTTGGTCTTAATAGCGATGGTGCCACAATTATGCAGAATAGTAAAGGCGAGAAATTTTATCTAAATCCTGCAAATGGAGATATGGTTTTGGTAAAATAAGATCTATTATTCAGATGCAAATGGTAATTAAACTTATTCATAATTTAGAAAATCCACTTTACCCAGAGTGGATTTTTTTATGCTCAAAATTTTAATATCGTCAATCAAATTCCCTACAACCCAAATTATTTTTATACATTTATTTCATTCAATCTAATTCCTAAAAACAATTCCATCGAGTTTCCAACCAACATTACCGATATCCAACACCGCATTCAAGAGATTGATCCCATACAATATGGCTTCACCAGAAATTTCAGAGATGGCGCGATTACCAAATTAAGTCCCTACATTTCTCGGGGTGTTATTTCATCGCGCGATGTTTTTGACCATTTGAAAACTTTAAAACTAGAATGGTTTGAAGTGGAAAGACTCGTTCAGGAATTAGCGTGGCGCGATTTTTTTCAAAATGTCTGGAAAGAAAAAGGCGATGATATTTTTTCAGATTTAAAACAACCCCAGGAAAATGTAGAAAGTACTGGAATTCCAACCGCAGTTTTAAAAGGCGAAACCGGAATTCAAATTTTAGATGAAGCCGTAAAAACGTTGTATGAAACTGGATATCTTCACAATCATTTGCGAATGTATCTCGCTTCAGTTTGTTGCAATATTGCCCACTGTCATTGGTCTGAACCTGCAAAATGGTTGTACAGTAATTTACTCGACGGCGATTTGGCGAGCAATCATTTAAGTTGGCAATGGGTCGCCGGAAGTTTCTCGAAAAAGAAATATTTCGCGAATCAGGACAATCTGAACAAATATTTTGGCGGAACTCAGAAAAACACCTTTTTAGATGTCGAATATGATGATTTTGAGACTTTAAAAACTCCAGATCTTTTAAAAGAAACACAGCATTTCAATGGTAGAACGTCTTTAGATTTTATACAAAATGACAAAATTTTAAATGAAAAAACATTGGTATTTAATTACTACAATCTTGATT
The DNA here is from genome assembly GCF_900156725.1 of Kaistella chaponensis. Taxonomy (GTDB): domain Bacteria; phylum Bacteroidota; class Bacteroidia; order Flavobacteriales; family Weeksellaceae; genus Kaistella; species Kaistella chaponensis. The sequence goes on from NZ_FTOI01000007.1 coordinate 172,293, forward strand.
TTGCGTGGCATGAAAACGAAACTTTTCAAAGAATTTTGCTTTTAGAACCTACCTTTTTTGAAGAATTTCCCGTTTCTGAAAAATGTCTGGATTTTGCTTTGGCGCTTTCCAAAAACATTCCTGATCTTAAAATTTTTGTTGGCGAATTTTCAGCTTTGAATGAAATAATTTCCACGGATAACATTTGTTACAAGGAACATCCGACGAATTCTCATTACGCAGGAACAAGAGAAAACAGAACATCACTTTCTAATTTGGAAGGTAATTTTCCGTCATTCTTTAACTATTGGAAAAAGATCAAAAAAGAACTGCAAAACGAATTTGAAACGAAATAAAACGCTCTAAAATTGATGTCGAAATCGATTAACATTATATTTTCCAATCAGCTTTTTAAAAATCATCCTTTATTAAAAAATGATGGTGATTTCTATTTGATCGAGGAACATTTATTTTTCCGGGAATTCAAGTTTCATAAACAGAAAATTGCTTTCCATCGAGCCTCCATGAAATTTTTCCAAACATATTTGGAGAAGAATGGTGCAAAAGTGATTTATATTGAAAGTGGAGATGATTTATCGGATATCCGAAATTTTCAAACTGAAATTAGAAAGGAAAACATCACCGAAATTAATGTGATTTCACCTTCAGATGATTGGCTCGAACGCAGATTGAAAAAAGTTACTGAAAATATTCAACTCCATATTTTTGATTCGCCACAATTCATCAATAATAAAAGCGATCTGGAAAAATTTTTCAATCCGGAAAAGAAATTCTACTTTCAAACCGCTTTTTACAAACAGGAAAGAATTCGCCTCCACATTTTGATGACCAAAGACGGAAAACCCGAAGGTGAAAAATGGACTTTCGATGCGGAAAACCGAAAGAAATATCCAAAAAATCAAGCGCCACCTTTTATTCACTTTCCCGAAACTTCGGAATTTTGGAAAGAGGCCCTCAATTATACGGAAGAAAAATTCAGTAACAATCCGGGAGAAATCTCCGAAAATCCGCTCTACCCTATTAGTCATGAGGAATCGCAGGAGTGGTTCGAACAGTTTTTGGATTACCGATTTCAGGATTTCGGTGTTTATGAAGATGCGATCGTTCAGAAAGAATCCTATCTGAATCACAGTATTTTGTCTCCTTTGATCAATTCCGGACTGTTGCAACCGATTGAAGTCGTTAATAAAACGCTGATTTTCGCCCAAAAAAATAAAATTCCGCTCAATTGGACTGCCCCCAAAAAGTTAGACACTTTTTAGGGGCATTTTTATTATGGGAGAATCAAAGTATAGTTTAGAATTTAAGGTGAGTTGTGTTAAG
>NZ_FTOI01000001.1 GCF_900156725.1 Kaistella chaponensis
AATAAAATAATCCATCTCATTTTTGCAGTACTCAAATCTGGAAAAAAATATGAAAATAATTACCAAAATAGTTTGGCGGTGTCATAGAAATCAAGTCGGGGCGCAAGTTTCGTTCGCAATCAAAGGCCTTTATTTGAAAAGTGGTTCTTACTCCACAGAAATTAATTACATTTGAAACTTAAGTCAAACTCTCCTTTTACAATGAAATTCAAAATCGCTACGCTTCTTTTTTGTTCTGCTTTTGCTTTTGGGCAAAACATTCAAAACAATCCTACAAGCAATCATGGTAACAAATTCGAACAACTCGGAACCATTTTGCCCACTGCGAATATTTACAGAACCGGTTCCGGTGCTCCCGGACAAGGATATTGGCAAAACCGCGCCGACTACGATATTACCGCCTTTTTAGATGAAGACAAAAGAAGTTTGCGCGGGTCAGAAACCATTACGTACTACAATAATTCTCCAGATGATCTCGAATACATTTGGTTGCAATTAGATGAGAACGAACATTCATCTCTAAAAGATGCAGGTTACGATGATGGAACAAAATTACCAAAGATGATCACAACCGACCGGTTGAAAACAACAGAATTACCGGTAAAAGATAATGGTTATGGCGTAAATTTAGAAAAAGTGAGAGACGATTCAGGAGTTCCACTGCAATTTGTAGTCAACAAAACCATGATGCGTATCGATCTTCCGAAAGTATTAAAAAAAGGAGAAAAATTCACATTTAAAATCGATTGGAATTATAAATTTCCGAACCGAATGGTCATGGGTGGAAGAGGAGGTTATGAAAATTTCCGCGAAGATGGCAACGATTTATATACCATCACCCAATGGTATCCAAGAATGTGTGTTTACAGCGATTTCAAAGGTTGGCAAACCAATCAGTTTACCGGAAGAGGAGAGTTTGCGCTGGTTTTTGGCAATTTCAAAGTTTCGATGAATGTTCCCGCCGATCATATTGTAGCCGGAACTGGGGTGGGTAAAAATTACGAACAAGTACTAACTTCTGCCCAGCTTTCTCGCTGGAAACAAGCACAAAATTCAAATGAACCTGTCGAAATCGTAACTTTAGAAGAGGCAAAAAAAGCAGAGAAAAGCAAATCTAAAGATCGAAAAATCTGGAAATTTGAAGCCGAAAATGTTCGGGATTTTGCCTGGACTTCCTCCAGAAAATTTATTTGGGACGGGATGAAAGTCACCATTCCAGAAAATAAAAATGAAGTGATGGCGATGAGTTTATATCCGAAAGAAGCCTATAATTTATATCGCAAGTTTTCTACAAGAGCAGTTGCTCACACCATTAAAACCTACTCAGAATTTACCATTCCTTATCCGTATCCAGTTGCGCAATCTATTGAAGCTGCAAACGGAATGGAATATCCCATGATTTGTTTCAATTATGGCAGAACCGAAAAAGATGGAACCTATTCTGAAGGAATAAAAAATGGGATGATCGGCGTAATTGTTCATGAAGTTGGCCACAACTTTTTCCCCATGATCATTAATTCCGACGAAAGACAATGGTCTTGGATGGATGAAGGTTTGAATACTTTTGTGGAATATTTGACCGAAGAAAAATGGGATAATAAATTCCCTTCTCGCCGCGGTCCAGCTCACACCATTGTCGATTACATGAAGCTGCCGAAAGATCAGTTGGAACCCATCATGACGAATTCTGAAAACATCATTCAATTTGGTCCGAACGCGTATTCAAAACCGGCAACAGGATTGAATATTTTGCGCGAAACCATTATGGGAAGAGAATTATTTGACAAGGCTTTTAAAACGTACGCAAAAAGATGGGCTTTTAAACATCCGGAACCGGCAGATTTTTTCCGAACCATGAATGATGCAAGTGCTGAAAACCTCGATTGGTTTTGGCGCGGTTGGTTTTACGGAATTGATCCTGTAGATATTTCTATCGACAAAGTAACGGTTGCGACGCCTGATTTAGATGCGGTTGTCAAAAATAAAGAGGTTATTTATACGGTGGATAAACCCCAGCAAAATGAATTTACAGATATTTCTAAAATCAGAAATAAAGAAGATAAAAACATCGTATTTTACACGGATGTAGAAAAGGAAACCCAAGATTTCTATTGGAAATACAATCGCGGAATGGAAAAAGTAGATCAGGCGAAATCCTATACTTTAAAAAACGATAACTTAGAAAATATTGCCGCAAACGACAAAGTTAATTTGCAAAACATGACCGCTTATCAAATCGATTTCACGAACAAAGGAGGTTTAGTAATGCCGATTATTTTAGAATTTACTTTTGAAGACGGTTCTAAACTTACTGATAAGTCATCTGCACAAATCTGGAGAAAAAATGAAAACAACGTTTCTAAAACGTATTATTTCGACAAGAAACTAAAATCTATTCAACTTGATCCGATGCGAGAAACGGCAGATATCGATACTTCCAATAATTTCTGGGGCGAAATTCCGGCACCAACTTCAAAATTTGAAGTTTTCAAAATGAAACAGGGCGGTTCTGCACGCGGAGCATCAACCGGAAAAGTAAATCCGATGCAAGCAGCTGGAAAGTAGGATGCGATAAAATCTATTTATTTAACTTTACTAAAATTTCAGAAGATGGAAACCATAAAATTAAATATAGAAATTGAAAAGCAACATTTGCCATTGATTTTAAAATTTCTAGAAAACATAAAAGGCATTGTAAATGTGGAGGAAGATGATACGCATTTAGAACATTTTTTAGAGATGGAGAATGATTTTCTTAGTGGAAAATTAGAAACTATTTCCGAAGAAGGTTTTAGAAAAAATATCGAGGATAAGGTATGCGAGTTGTATTCTCAAAAATAGCAAATATTCATTTTAATGAGATTTTAAATGAACTTTCAGAAAAATGGACAGAGAAACAAACTCGTGTATTTATTTCTGAATATGAAAAGGTGATTGAAAATGTGAAAATCAAATTGGTTACCTATCCCTATTATTCTAAAAAGCATCAAATACATTTTGCTTTGATTGGTAAAAAAAATGTAAAATGTACTTTAAAGTTTATCCAAAAGATAACATCATTTTGGTTTTTGATTTCTTTAAGGTCAAAAGAAATCCCGAAAAACTATATAAATTGTAAAAAGCCATTCATTTGAATGGTTTTTTTTCTGCCAAAATTTCTCAATTTATATTCATGAATAATGACAGATTTTCAGATTACTTTCCGTGGCATCGTTTTAGTGAAGTTGAAACCATAACATAATAAATTAAACCAAAATAATATGTCAGTAAAATTCAGACCATTAGCAGATCGCGTTTTAATTGAACCGATTCAAGCTGAAACAAAAACCGCTTCCGGAATTATAATTCCAGATACTGCAAAAGAAAAACCACAAGAAGGTACTGTGATCGCAGTAGGACCAGGAAAAGTAGATGAGCCAACTACCGTAAAAGCAGGAGACAAAGTTCTTTATGGAAAGTACGCAGGATCTGAATTAAAGTTAGATGGTAAAGATTATTTGATCGTAAAAGAATCTGACCTTTTAGGAATTATTGGATAATTTTTAGCAGTTGGCTTTTAGCGATTGGCATTTAGCAAGTCTGTAAAATTCACGAAAATGAGAGATTTTAGAAAATTTGAAGTTTGGCAAATGAGCCATCAATTAACTTTAAAAATTTATTCTATAACAAAGCATTTTCCTAAAGAAGAATTATTCGGATTAACCTCTCAAATCAGAAGATCTTTCGCTTCAATTGGATATAATATTTCAGAAGGAAGTGGCAGAAATTCAGATAAGGAGTTTGCTAATTTTGTCAACATCGCTTTAGGTTCATCTAATGAAGCTGAAAACCAGTTAATTTTGACTAAAGATTTAGGATACATCAATGAAATTGATTTTTAGAATCTTTTATTGGAATTAATAGTATTAAAAAAGAAGCTAGTTTCTTTGTGGAATAAGCTTAAAGAAAATTAAAAAACAAAATTAAAATTACGAATTGCTTAAGCCAAAAGCCAAAAGCAATTCGCCAAAAGCAAAACATTATGGCAAAAGAAATAAAATTCGATATCGAATCAAGAGACGCTCTTAAAAGAGGAGTCGATGCATTAGCAAATGCAGTAAAAGTAACATTAGGACCAAAAGGAAGAAACGTAGTGATCGAAAAATCTTTCGGTGCACCACACGTAACCAAAGACGGTGTTTCTGTAGCAAAAGAAATTGAACTCGAAGACCGGGTAGAAAATATGGGAGCTCAAATGGTAAAAGAAGTGGCTTCTAAAACCAATGACATCGCAGGAGATGGAACTACTACAGCTACCGTTTTAGCGCAAGCAATCGTAAGAGAAGGTTTGAAAAACGTTGCAGCTGGAGCAAATCCAATGGACTTAAAAAGAGGGATCGACAAAGCAGTTACTGCAGTAGTTGAAAACCTGAAATCTCAGTCTCAGGAAGTAGGAAATGATTCAGAAAAAATCAAGCAAGTTGCCTCTGTTTCTGCAAATAATGATGAAACCATCGGTTCTCTAATCGCTGAAGCTTTCGGTAAAGTAGGGAAAGAAGGAGTAATCACTGTTGAAGAAGCAAAAGGAATCGACACTACCGTAGATGTGGTAGAAGGAATGCAGTTCGACAGAGGTTACCAATCTCCGTATTTCGTGACCAATCCTGAAAAAATGATCGCTGAATTAGAAAATCCGTATATCCTTTTGGTAGAAAAGAAAATTTCTTCCATGAAAGATTTGCTTCCAGTTTTGGAGCCGGTTGCACAATCAGGAAAAGCATTACTAATTATCTGTGAAGAAGTTGAGGGCGAAGCTTTAGCAACTTTGGTAGTAAATAAACTAAGAGGATCATTGAAGATTGCTGCCGTGAAAGCGCCAGGTTTTGGAGACCGAAGAAAAGCAATGTTGGAAGATATCGCGATTTTAACGGGTGGAACTGTTATTTCTGAAGAAAGAGGTTTCACGATGGAAAACGCAACTTTGGATATGCTTGGAACTGCAGAAAAAATTGTGATCGATAAAGACAATACCACTTTGGTAAACGGTGGTGGTGACGAAGCTTTAATCAAAGGAAGAGTAAGCCAGATCAAAGCACAGATGGAAACCACAACTTCCGACTACGATAAAGAAAAGTTACAGGAACGTCTTGCTAAATTGGCAGGTGGAGTTGCGGTACTTTACGTAGGAGCAGCTTCTGAAGTAGAAATGAAAGAGAAAAAAGACCGTGTTGATGATGCTTTGCACGCAACAAGAGCAGCAGTAGAAGAAGGAATTGTTCCTGGAGGAGGCGTTGCTTTGGTAAGAAGTATTTCAGCGTTAATCAATTTGAAAGGAGACAATCAGGATCAGGATACTGGTATTAAAATCATCAGAAGAGCGATTGAAGAACCATTAAGACAAATCGTTGCCAATGCAGGTGGAGAAGGTTCTGTAATCGTAGCAAAAGTTTCTGAAGGAAACGGAGATTTCGGTTTCAACGCAAAAACTGATGAGTACGTGAATATGTACGAAGCAGGAATTATCGATCCTACGAAAGTAGTTCGTGTAGCCTTAGAAAACGCAGCATCAGTTTCAGGAATGTTGTTGACTACAGAATGTGTCATCACCGAAGTGAAAAGCGCAGAACCAGCCATGCCAATGGGAGGTGGAATGCCGGGAATGATGTAACGGTCAGCGACCGACGCAATAATAATAAATAATCCGTTCAGATATTTTTCTGAGCGGATTTTTTTTGGAATTAAGAAAATCGGTTCCTATTTTTTGAATTTATTTTATTATATTTAGTTGATGATCATTAAAAAGATATCTATAAGTGAGGTTCAAGTTGACCCCTCAATATTTTTTAATTAAACATAATAAAAATAATGGCTTTAAGTTGGAACGAAATAAAAGACCGCGCATTAAAATTCTCCAAAGAATGGGCAGAAACTTCAAACGAAGACGCAGATGCAAAACCCTTTCTCGTTGAGTTTTTTAATGTTTTTGGCATCACACGAAAACGCGTTTCCACTTTCGAGCATCGGGTGAAAAAATTAGATGACAAAGACGGTTACATTGACCTGCTTTGGAAAGGCACCATTTTAATAGAAATGAAAAGCCGCGGCAAAAACCTTGACAAAGCCTACCAACAAGCCATCGATTATACCCACGGACTGAAGGAACACGAACTCCCGAAATACATCTTGATTTGTGATTTTGAAAACTTCCGGCTCTACGATTTGGAAGAAAATAAAACCATAGCATTTAAACTCGATGATCTTGTAAATAATGTTCAGCATTTCGGTTATTTATTGGGGTACCAAAAGAAAGTTTACGAAGAACAGGATCCTGCAAACATCAAAGCCGCTGATTTGATGGGCAAACTTCACGATCGGTTAGAGGAAATTGGCTACACCGGTCATTCCTTAGAAGTGTATTTGGTTCGCATTCTTTTTTTGCTTTTTGCAGAAGACACCACTATTTTCAATAAGCAGCAATTCCAGGAATATATTGAGCAACGCACCAATGTGGATGGGAGCGATCTTGCTGCAAAACTGCACGAACTCTTTCAGGTGCTGAACACGCCGAAGGAAAACCGCTACAAAAACCAAGACGAGCAATTGGCAGATTTTCCATACGTCAACGGAAAACTGTTCTTAGAATCCCTACCTACAGCAAGTTTCGACAGCAAAATGAGACAGGCATTACTGAATTGCTGCTACATTGATTGGAGTAAAATTTCGCCCGCCATTTTTGGTTCCATGTTTCAAAGTGTGATGAACCCGAAGGAACGCAGAAACTTAGGCGCACATTATACTAGTGAAACCAATATCCTGAAACTCATCAAACCACTTTTCCTGGACGAACTTTGGAAAGAATTTGAAGGCATAAAAGACAACAAAAACAAACTCCCCGAATTTCATAAAAAACTAAGCACCCTGAAATTTCTGGATCCAGCGTGTGGTTGCGGAAATTTTTTGGTGATTACCTACCGGGAATTGCGTTTGCTGGAGTTAGCAATTTTGCGCGCAACCTACAAAGGCGGTCAACAAGTGATTGACGTGAGTAGTATTATTTGGCTGGATGTCGATATGATGAGCGGATTAGAATATGAAGAGTTCCCTGCACGAATTGCCGAAGTGGCAATGTGGCTCATTGACCACCAAATGAATATGTTGATCAGCCATGAGTTTGGACAATACTTTGCGCGTTTGCCCTTAAAAAAATCTGCGAAAATTGTTCATGGTGATGCTTTGGAATTCGATTGGGAAGAAGTAATTTCTAAGGATGAGCTTTCTTATATCATTGGAAATCCTCCTTTTATTGGTTCTAAAATCATGAAGCAAAATCAGCGCAACCAAATTGTAAAAGAATTTGACTATGCAGACGGAACTGGAGTTTTAGACTATGTAACAGGTTGGTATATTAAAGCCGCAAAATATATTCAAAACACCAAAATTAAAGTTGCCTTTGTTTCTACAAATTCCATTGTTCAAGGGGAACAAACGAGTATTCTGTGGGGACAAATGCTTAATAAATACAACATTAAAATTCACTTTGCGCACCGAACTTTTAAATGGAGTAATGAAGCCAAAGGAAATGCAGCGGTTTATTGCGTGATCGTTGGGTTCGCTAATTACGACACATCAAACAAAAGTATTTTTGAATATGAAGATATCAAAAGTGAAGCCCACGAAATAAAAGCAAAAAATATCAATCCATATTTAGTTGATGCAAAAGATATTTTTGTTGGTAAACGCAGAAAACCTATTTGCAATATTCCAGAAATATCATTTGGCAGTATGCCTAATGATGGCGGAAATTTTCTTTTCACAGACGTAGAAAAAAACGCATTTATTGAACAAGAACCGAAAGCGGAAAAGTTTTTCAGACCACTCATTTCAGCTCACGAATTTCTAAATGGTCATAAACGTTGGTGTTTATGGCTTAAAAGTGCAAATCCAACAGATTTAAAAGAAACAAAACTTGTAACTGAAAGAGTTGAAAATGTCAGAAAACTTAGGGAAAAAAGCACAAGACAAGCAACTCAAAAACTGGCAGCTTTCCCAACTTTGTTTGGAGAGGACAGACAACCAAAAAGTGATTACGTGCTAATACCACGTCATTCATCTGAGAATAGAAAATATATTCCTTTGGGCTTCTTTGTCGAGAATTCTATTGCAAGTGATAGTTGTCTATTTATTGAAGGTGCAAAGCTCTATCATTTTGGTGTTCTAATGTCAAGCATTCATATGGTTTGGGTTAAAAATATGTGCGGTCGTATAAAAAGTGATTACCGCTACTCAAATGAATTGGTTTATAACAACTATCCGTTCCCAGAAAATCCCAGCGATAAACAGATCAACTCCATAGAAACAGCCGCACAAAAAGTTTTGGACGCACGACTGCAATTTCCGAACAGTTCATTGGCGGTTCTTTATGATCCTTTGACGATGCCGCCTGTTTTGGTAAAAGCCCACAATGACTTAGACAAAGCCGTGGACTTGGCTTACCGACCACAAGCTTTTACCAGCGAAGCCAACAGGATGGTATTCCTATTTGAGCTCTATGAAAAATACACAGCAGACTTATTTACCAAAGAGAAACCAAAGAAAACGAAAAAATCTACCCCTTAATACTGCCGAAAAGTCTTGGTAAGATCAGTTATTTGGGTATTCTATTGTTAATTTTAAGTAAAACGCCCACCATCGCGGTCCTGAACCCCAAATTCCCGGTTTCGAACCCCCGTCATCCCGGTTCCGAACCCCGTCATCCCGGTTCCGAACCTCGTCGTCCCGGTTCCGAACCCCGTCGTCCCAGTTCTGAACCCCGTCGTCCCGGTTCCGAACCCCGTCGTCCCGGTTCTGAACCGCAAATTTTCGGTTCCGAACCCCGTCGGATAGGTTCCGAACCGAAACGACACAAAAAAATCCCTGCCCAAGGCAGAGATTCGTAATGGTGAGCAGCCTTTTTTAGATACTGTCGCCACCTTCTACTGGTGGTGTGTTTTTTATACGTTTTCCAAAAAACTGTTTCAGCTCATTCATCTTGGTTTGGAAACCCGCCGAGTTCGAACCTGCTTTGTAAGTGGTGAACGCGTAATCATTCAGTGCTGACTGGTAATTGTCGTAATCGTGTAGGATCTTCGCATCTCTCATTTTTTCCTGCAATGCCTCCAATCTATTGAAGGCGCCCTCCAGGAAGAGTCTGCTGTTGTAGTCATTCTCAAATTCTACCCAGTCTTCATCTTGAACAGAAAGTTCTGGGCTGGTTCTGCGGTAATCCCAAACTTTGTTCACCAGAAGTTTGTTCTATTCGTTTACGCTTCCATAGGTTTTGCGTTCATTTGGCGTAAGCGTTGCGGTAAGTGGCGCAAGTGCAGCTTCTAAAGCAGCAAGTGCGGTGTTGATTGCGTCGATTTGTGCCGCAGTCAAGTGCGTGTTGTTGAGGTTGTTAATTGACATAATTAAAAATTTTAATTGATTTGTAAGTCAAAATTAATAAGAAATAGTGAACCAAATAACCGTTAAAACTCACTTTTTTTAATTGAATTTAGAAAACAGATTGAAAATGTTTTTTAACCAATTATCCGACAAAAGGATTTTGTAAATAAATAGAAGGGAGCGCCTTCTCCGCAGTAAATAAAGCAAATTTCCAGACAAAAAAAATCTGCCACCAAATAAATGGGGGCAGACTGTGTTTTTGCTGATGGCAAATGGCTTTTAGCTTCTAGCCTATTGCTTTTAGCCTATGGCTTTTGGACAATCGCTATTAAATCGTCGTTAATCTTAATGTATTGGTTTTTCCGCCTTCATACGCTGGAGTAGCGTTGAGGTTGATCACGAAATCGCCGTTTTCTACAAAACCGTGGGTGTGCGCCAACATATTTACCTGTACGATGGTTTCATCGGTCGATTTTTGCATGTCGTAATAGTACGCGCGTACGCCCCAAAGCAAGTTAAGCATCGTTAAAACTCTTTTGTTAGAACTGAAAACAATGATATTCGAGTTTGGTCGGTGTGCAGAAATTTGGAAAGCCGTGTAGCCAGAATAAGTGAGGGTAATAATCGCCTCCACATTGGTTGATTTTGCAATTCTTACCGCTGCAAGACAAACTCTGTTGGTAATGAAGCGCTCATCAATACAATTAAATTCACGTTCGATCGGAGAATTTTTCGTTTGGTAAAAATGGGTTTGCTCAATGTTTTTTACGATTTTCGACATGTTTTTTACCACATCTACAGGATATCTTCCAACGGAAGTTTCGCCTGAAAGCATTACCGCATCGGCACCGTCTAATACGGAGTTTGCAACGTCATTTACTTCAGCTCTTGTTGGTGTTAAACTGGTGATCATGGTTTCCATCATTTGGGTGGCGATAATCACGGGTTTCGAATGTTTTCTTGCGATTTCTACCAAATTTTTCTGAATGGCCGGAACTTCTTCCATCGGAACTTCTACGCCCAAATCTCCACGAGCTACCATTAAACCATCGCATTCCTGAAGAATTTCTTCAATATTTTTTACCCCTTCTGGTTTTTCAATTTTAGCAATGATCGGCGTTTTGTGCTTGTTAGTAGGATGGTTTTTCATGATTTCTTTCAAATCAATAATATCCTGCGCATGACGAACGAATGACAATGCAATCCAATCCAATTCTAAATCGAGCATGAAATTAGCATCCTCAATATCTTTTTCAGTTAAAGCTGGAAGCGACACATTGGTGTTCGGTAAATTCACTCCTTTTTTAGAACTCAGCGGTCCACCTTGAATGGTTTTTGCTCGTACAGTGTCGATATTGTTGGTCTCTAAAACCTCCAAGACTAATTTACCATCATCGATCAAAATTCTTTCTCCTGCCTTTACATCTTGAGGAAACTTTTGATAGGTCATGTACACCATTTTAGAATCCCCTTCAATTTTTTCATTGGTGAAGGTTAAGATGTCGCCTGGATTCAGATAGGAACCTTCTTTTACTACGCCAACACGAAGTTTCGGGCCTTGTAAATCACCGAGAATACCTACAGAAAATCCGTATTCCTGATTCAATTCTCGAATCATTTGTACGTTTCTGGAAACTAAATCGTAATCTGCGTGTGAGAAATTTATTCTGAAAACATCTGCACCGGCTTGAATGAGCTGTAAAATGACTTCTTTGTCAGAAGAGGCTGGTCCAAGGGTTGCGATGATTTTTGTTTTTTTTAAATATTTATTCATAATATTGAATTATTTGATAAAGCTCTTCGATAGGGCTTAGTGGAAAATGTTGTATTGGAAACATAAGATTTTCCGGGAGCAAAATTAAGGAAAAATCATTAAATGGTTCCGATGTTTTCAGGAGATAATCGACATCCTGAAAATGATTCAGCAGGAATTTGGTTTCCTGTTCTCCTGAAAATAATTCGTTCGAAACTTTTTTCTGAATATGTTGGGAGGATTTGTTTGCAATAAACTGAAAACAAACTTTCGAATCACAATGAAAACCTTCAAACCTGGGAAAAAAATAGTCGTTGTACGCGCCGCAGTACACTAAATCTGCAATTCTAGTTAATTTGAAAGAGTTGCGTACATTGAGTTGGTAAAAAAATTCATGTTCTGGAACTTCTTTTGCGAGACGAATTAAACCTAAAGTTATTTCTTCATCTTCGTCTTCAATTTCAAGCAGTATCTTTTGAGATTTCAAGGATGCTTTGTTTTTTGTTTAGGATATAAAAGGCTCTCTGTGCGGCTTTTTCTTCCGCTTTTTTCTTAGAGGTTTCTGTAGCATTTGAAATCTTTTCCTCATCCAGCCAGACAACACTTCGGAAAACTAAGTTTTTGTTGGGCTGCATTTCTTCGCAGGTTTCGTATTTGATGGTCACTTTTTTTTTCTGTCCCCATTCTAAAAGTAACCCTTTGTAGCTCACGATTTTATTTTCGAGCTTATTCATCTCCGACGGTGTTAGAAGTCTTTCCAGAACGACTTTTCGGCAGGTTTCATAATCCAGGTCTAGGTAAAGTGCGCCTACCAAAGACTCCAAAAGATTTCCCGAAATATTTTCGCTTAAAATTGTAGTAGAATCATATTGCAAAAATTTCGTGAGTTGCAGTTCATTACCCAATTTATTTAGATTTTTGCGGTTCACAATTTTCGATTTCATTTGGGTAAGGTAACCTTCATTTGCATCGGGATAAGTTGTGAATAGATGACACGAAATAATCGCTCCCAATACTGAATCTCCTAAAAATTCGAGTCTTTCGTAATTTTTAATTTCTTTGTTTCGGGAAGATGTTTTTAATGAAAATGCTTCGCGGTAAAGATGGATATTCTGTTGTCCGCAACCCGTAATTTTAGTGAGTTCGGTACTGAAAATATAGTCTTTTTCCGAAAGTTTTTTTTTTCTGTTGACGAGGAATTGAGAAAGATATTTCTTTAACTCCATCTGTAAATTTTCTTAGATTTTAGTGAAAAGTACACAGGCATTGTGTCCACCGAAACCGAAGGTATTGCTCATCGCTATATTTACTTCCTTTTTTACCGCATTGTTAAAGGTAAAATTAAGTCGGCTGTCAATTTTTTCATCATCTGTAAAATGATTGATGGTAGGTGGTACAATTCCATGAGTTATGCTGTTCAGTATGGCAATCGCTTCAATCACGCCAGCTGCACCAAGTAAGTGACCCGTAACTGATTTGGTAGAATTAATTTGAATGTCGAAAGCGTGTTCACCAAATAATCGAGAAATTGCGTTTGATTCTGCAATGTCACCCAATGGAGTAGAAGTACCATGCATATTGATGTGATCTACTTCGTCGGCTGTTACACCTGCATCTTCTAAACAATTTTTCATTACCAGATAAGCGCCTAAACCTTCAGGATGAGGAGCGGTCATGTGATAAGCATCTGCACTCATTCCACCTCCAGTTAATTCTGCGTAAATCGTAGCGCCACGTTTTATTGCGTGTTCATATTCTTCTAAAATAATGGTTCCTGCTCCTTCTCCTAAAACAAAACCATCTCGGTCTTTATCAAAAGGTCGTGAAGCGGTTTTTGGATCATCATTTCTGGTAGAAAGTGCCATCATCGCATTAAAACCACCAACACCACTTGCTGTAATTGCAGCTTCAGAACCACCACAAACAATGACGTCGGCTTTGCCTAACTGAATGAGCATTTTACCGTCAATCAAAGCATTTGCAGAGGAAGCACACGCTGAAACAGTAGTGTAATTCGGTCCGTGAAATCCGTATTCAATAGAAATTTGACCTCCAGTAATATCGGCGATCATTTTTGGGATAAAGAAAGGATTAAATCGAGGAATATCTGTTCCTGCCCACTCTAAAACTTCTTTTTCAAAAGTTGATAAGCCACCAATTCCAGAACCCCAGATCACCCCAACTCTGTTTTTGTCCACATGGTCTTCGATAATCCTAGAATGTTCTACGGCTTCTCTTGCGGCAACGAGTCCGAACTGCGTGTTTCGGTCCATTTTTTTTGATTCTTTCTTATCGAAATAATTCAATGGATCGAAATTTTTTACTTCGCAGGCGAATTTGGTTTTGAAATTTGTGGCATCAAAAAGAGTAATAGGAGCAGCACCGCTCTCACCTTTCACAAGGCTTTCCCAGTAATCTTTGGCATTATTTCCAACAGGCGTAATAGCGCCGAAACCGGTAACAACTACTCTTTTTAATTCCATAAATTTTTTTTTCGTTGAGATCGAATATTATTTGTTCACTACTTCTTCAATATAAGCAACAGCGTGTCCTACAGTGGTGATTTTTTCTGCTTGATCATCAGGAATTTGGATGTTAAATTCCTTTTCGAATTCCATAATTAATTCTACAGTATCCAATGAATCAGCTCCTAAATCGTTAGTAAAGCTAGCTTCTGGAGTAACTTCTGTTTCCTCAACGTCGAGTTTATCAGCGATAATAGCCTTTACTCTTGATGCAATGTCTGACATAGTAATTTATTTTAATAAGTTGTTAATTGCTGCAAATATATAAAATTCTTTATAATTTGAAGTTTTTTTAGAAATAATTAATCATTAATAGGCTTAATAAATCGATTGTTTTGCAATCCGCTTATTTGCCAATACTTACAGAAAATTTTAGAAAATGTTCTTTGTAAATTCTAAATTCAGCAGCTGAAGATTTATTAATAGTAATGATCATTCATGTAAATTAAGAAAGGATTATTAAGCGAAATAGAAATAAAAAGGAGTCCTCTGTTTTTCTAAGTGATTTGTGAGCTTCTGTTTTTTCTATACCATAAACCATTCATTAACTAAAGCTGCAGCTAATTTTGAAGTTCGTTCTGCAATATCGTGGGTTGGATTCACCTCGCAGACATCTAAAGCTTTCAATTTTTGTGAATCTAAAATATGTTTATAAAAATGCATAAAGGAAGCGTCGGCAAAAATTCCATTGTAGGCAGAAGCAGAAACTCCGGGAGCGATTGAAGCATTGAAAACGTCCATGCAAATGGTAACGTAAAGTAGGTCGGCTTCTTCTACGAAATCATCGATTTTTGAATAAACATTGGGGAGGTTTTCAAAGAAAATTTCATCTGCTAAAATGTATTTCATTCCGTTTTTGTGGGCAATGTCAAAAAGCTTTAAGGTATTCGAATTGCGCTGAATTCCAATATGTAAGGAGTGCAGTTTTTCTTCTTGCGCAATTTGCCAAAATCCCGTTCCCGATGTTGAACCCACTTTCAAATCTATTTCCCGATTATCAAAATGTGCATCTATATTAATGATGCCAATTTTTTTATTCGGAAAAGCTTTTCTAATACCAGAATAATGAGCGTACATGGATTCATGGCCGCCTCCGAAAACTACTGATCTGCCGCCTTTTTCTAATGTTTTTTGAACTTTTTCAGCCAGAAGATTTTGAGCCTGCTCCAAATTTTCGTCCCGATAACTATCGGGATTGCATTCCAAATTTCCAAAATCTTTTAAAGAAAAATCTGGATTTACAACCGGAAAATTCGCGCAATTTTTTCTGATGAAATCGGGAGCGTCTTTCGCACCGACTCTTCCTTTGTTTCTTTTCACGCCTTCATCCACCGCAAATCCGTGTAAAACGAAATCATTCGGTAAAATATTTTCGTAATTATTTTCCAAAGAGACCCTTTGAAAAATTCTGTGATATAAAGGTTCATCACCATCGAAACGTCCAGTCCAGATCATAAATTATATTTTCACTTAAAGATTTGCAGTTTCATGCTTCATATTTCCCGCAAAAGCCATCGCCGCATCTTTCACCCAAGAATGTTCACGTTGAGCTTTTCTTTTCGTTTCCAAACGCTTTTTGTTGCAAGGTCCGTTTCCTTTCAAAACTTCCATAAATTCATCCCAAGGTAAATCTCCGAAATCGTAATGTTGTCTTTCTTCGTTCCATTTTAAATTTTCATCCGGAACTTTTAATCCTAAAAATTCTGCCTGAGAAACCGTAACATCCACAAATCTTTGACGCAAATCATCATTGCTTTCTCTTTTTACCCGATAATTCATGGATTTCTTTGAATTTGGAGAATCGGAATCGTTTGGTCCAAACATCATCAAAGCTGGCCACCAAAAGCGGTTCAAAGCTTGCTGTGCTAAATCTTTTTGCTCTTTTGTTCCTCGACAAAGCGTCATCAAAATTTCATAACCCTGTCTTTGATGAAAAGATTCCTCTTTGCAAATTCTTACCATCGCTCTGGAATAAGGTCCGTAAGAATTCCCCATCAACATGACCTGATTCATAATTGCAGCGCCATCAACTAACCAACCGATCGCTCCAATATCTGCCCAGGAAAGTGCAGGATAATTGAAAATGCTGGAATATTTTGCTTTTCCGGAAAGCATATCGTTGTACGTAGAATCGCGGTCTGCAGCAATTTCTCCGTTGTTCAAAGTTTCTGTTGCAGCATATAAATAAAGTCCGTGTCCGGCTTCATCCTGAATTTTTGCCAAAAGTGCCATTTTTCTTCTTAAAGTTGGCGCACGGGAAATCCAGTTAGCTTCCGGAAGCATTCCTACAATCTCGGAATGGGCGTGCTGAGAAATTTGGCGAACCAACAGTTTTCTGTAATCATCGGGCATTACATCTTTTGGTTCTACTTTATTTTCGTCTTGAACGTATTCTAAAAATTTTTCCTGATTCATCTTAATTTTTTTAAATTAATCATTTAATTAGATAGAGGGAATTGCAGTTTCCTCTGGAATGTACAATCCAATTCTGCCTTCCGAAAATTCACCAACGACAAAAGTGATGGTTTTTTCAGCGCTTTTTATTTCGTATTGATTGAATAAATAAGGATTTCCACTTAATGGACCAATTACTTCAATCTTTCTTTCGGAACAATTCCAATAATGATTCCAAATGTTGATTCCTTCGATTTTAAATTCTTTGTCAACTTCTATTAAAGAAACAAATTTCCAGTTTTGCATTTTTTTAAATTTAAAAATTATACATCATAATTCAGCATCACCACATTTGTTGTCGGGTGACATTGACAGGTCAAAACAAAACCGCGCGCAACTTCATCTTCGGTCAACGCGAAATTTTTCTCCATAAAAACTTCACCTTCCATCACTTGTGCTTTGCAAGTACAGCAAACGCCGCCTTTGCACGCGAATGGAACCGGAAGTTTATCGTTCAACGCCTGATCCAAAATACTTCTTTTCTTAGAATTCAGGTGAAAAGAATATTCATCATCATCAATGATTAAAGTGACCATGCTTTCCAAGTTCGGAATGGCCTTAAATTCATCGCTCATTTCAGAACTTTCTCCGTCGTCCGGCGCCGAATAATACTCATACATTACTTGCAATGAAGGAACTTTTTTGTCTTTTTTCAGATAATCCCCAATTCCTTTGATCATTTCAGAAGGTCCACAAATAAAATAGGTAGAATCCTGGACAGGAATTTCCGGAAATTTTTCAAAAATAAGATCCAGTTTTTCCGCGGAAATTCTGCCTTCAAAAAGTTCATCTTCGAAATGTTTTTCTCTCGAAACCAGATAGAAGACTTTTAATTTTCCTTCAAACTGCGCTACTAAAGCATCAATTTCTTTTTTAAAAATAATTTCAGCGAAACTTTTATTGCTAAAAATCAAATATCCGTTGCTTTTCGGTTCTTGATAAAGTGCTTCTTTTAGATTCGATAAAACGGGAGAAATTCCACTTCCTGCCGCTAAACCAATGTAATTTTTTTCATTCGATGGATGATAATGCGTGTAGAAATGTCCGGAAGGAGCCATGACTTCAACAAAATCCCCCAATTTTAAAACCTGATTTAAATAAGTGGAAACTTTTCCATTATCGAGGTGTTTGACCAGGATTTCCAGATCGCCGTTTCCTTCACTTGGTGCGTTGACAATCGAGTAACTTCTTCGCAGATCTTCTTCGCCCATCAGAAATCGTACATTGATGTATTGCCCTTGTTTAAAGGTAAATTCATGTCTTAATTCGGGCGGAATTGCAAAAGCGATGTGAACACAATCGTTCGTTTCCTTGCTTACTTTTGTCGTTTTTAATGAATGAAAATGGTGCATAAATAATGTTAAATATATAAAAGGTGAGTTCAACAAATATACTTATTTTTTAGAAGCTAAAAATAGATGATTAATTTCAGAGTAATAAAAAATTTAAACAGCTCTTTTATGTCTTACCTTTAGAATATGATAATACAAATGTGGAAATATTGTCTGATTATCAAGGTGTTAAAATTTATATTTCGGAAATTCTGACAGTATTTTTTTAAGAAAATTGAATAAGTATAGTTTTTGAGAGCATCTCATCGAATGATTATAATTGATTAGAAAAAGTAGGAATTCCTCCTAAAAAATTGAGTTTCTACTATTTCTAAAATTTTTAACCTTTAAAAAAAATAACAATGAATTTAAATCAATATACTGTAAAATCACAAGAAGCCATCCAAAAAGCACAACAGGTGGCAATGGAATTTGGCAATCAGCAAATAGAACCACAACATTTATTGGAAGGGATTTTCCAAACAGAAGAAAATATTTCGGAGTTTTTGTTAAAGAAATCAGAAGCCGAATTAACTTTAGTCAGAGAAAGAAACCGAGAAAATCTCGAAAAACTACCAAAAGTGGAAGGTGGAAATATTTACCTTTCCCAAAATGCGAATAAAGTTTTGCTCGATGCGCCCAATATTGCAAAGAAAATGGGAGACGAGTTTGTGACCATCGAACATCTGTGGCTTTCTTTATTGGATGTGAATTCTGAGGTTTCCAAAATGCTCAAAGATATGGGCATCACGAAAAAAGGTTTGGAAATGGCGATCAACGAATTGCGAAAAGGCTCGAAAGCAACTTCTGCAAGTTCCGAAGAAACCTATCAAAGTTTAAACAAATACGCTAAAAATTTCAATGTTCTCGCCGCAGAAGGGAAACTTGATCCTGTAATTGGGCGCGATGAAGAAATTAGAAGAGTTTTGCAGATTCTTTCCAGAAGAACCAAAAATAATCCAATCCTAATTGGTGAACCCGGAGTTGGTAAAACCGCGATCGCAGAAGGAATTGCGCACCGAATTATTTCCGGCGATATTCCCGAAAATTTGCAGGATAAAACCTTGTACTCTTTAGATATGGGTGCTCTAATTGCGGGTGCAAAATACAAAGGTGAGTTTGAAGAACGCTTAAAATCCGTTATTAATGAAGTCACCAATTCTGCAGGACAGATTATCCTTTTCATCGATGAGATCCACACTTTAGTTGGAGCAGGAGGTGGAGAAGGCGCGATGGATGCGGCAAATATTCTGAAACCGGCTTTAGCGAGAGGAGAATTGAGAGCGATTGGTGCGACGACTTTAAATGAATATCAAAAATATTTTGAAAAAGACAAAGCGTTAGAAAGACGTTTCCAAAAAGTAATGGTAGAAGAACCCGATACCGAATCGGCGATTTCTATTCTGCGTGGAATTAAAGATAAATATGAAGCCCACCATAAAGTTCGGATCAAAGATGAAGCAATTATTGCCGCAGTGGAGCAATCACAACGTTATATTTCTGACCGTTTTTTACCGGATAAAGCCATCGATCTCATTGATGAAGCGTCCGCTAAATTGAGAATGGAAATCAATTCAAAACCTGAAGAACTCGATGTTTTGGATCGAAAACTGATGCAGATGGAAATTGAATTAGCAGCAATTTCCCGGGAAGGAAATGATATTAAAGTCACTCATCTGAAAGAAGATATTTCCAGAATTTCTGAAGAGCGCAATGAAATTAATGCGAAATGGTTGAAGGAAAAACAAAAATCGGAGGATTTAACTTCCATTAAAAATGATATTGAAGCATTAAAATTAGAAGCAGAAAGGGCTTCGAGAATCGGGGATTATGCAAAAGTAGCCGAAATTCAGTACGGAAAAATAAAAGAAAAAGAAGATGATTTGCAAAAACTCGAACTCGAAATGCAAAACCATCAAAACGAGCTGATCAAAGAGGAAGTGACCGCAGAAAATATTTCCGAAGTCATTTCAAAATGGACCGGAATTCCTGTCACGAAATTAATTCAGTCTGAAAGAGAAAAATTGTTGCATCTGGAAGATGAACTGCACAAAAGAGTAGTGGGACAGGAAGAAGCCATTGAATCAGTTGCGGATGCTATTAGAAGAAATCGTGCAGGATTGAGCGACGAGAAAAAACCGATCGGAAGTTTTCTTTTCCTCGGAACAACTGGAGTTGGGAAAACCGAATTGGCAAAAGCACTCGCAGAATATCTGTTCGATGACGAAAATAATATGACGAGAATTGACATGAGTGAATATCAGGAAAGGCATTCTGTTTCGCGATTGGTTGGAGCGCCTCCTGGATATGTTGGTTACGATGAAGGTGGACAATTAACAGAAGCGGTGCGAAGAAGACCTTATTCCGTGGTGCTTTTAGATGAAATTGAAAAAGCGCATCCCGATGTTTTCAACACTTTATTGCAAGTTTTGGATGATGGACGATTAACCGATAATAAAGGCAGGGTTGTGAATTTTAAAAACTCGATCATTATTATGACTTCCAATTTGGGATCGCATTTGATTCAGGAAAATTTCGAAAATATCACCGATGACAATGCGGAGGAAATTGTGGCGAAGACCAAAGAAGAAGTTTTCACCTTGTTGAAGCAAACGTTACGTCCAGAATTTTTGAACAGAATTGATGAAATCGTTCTTTTCCAACCTTTGAATAAAAAAGAAATTGGCAAAATTGTGCATTATCAATTAAGAGGCTTTAATGATATGCTTGCAAAACGAGGCATTTTCATGACCGCAACCGAAGATGCGATTACTTATATTACCAATAAAGGTTACGATCCGGCTTTCGGTGCAAGACCGTTAAAAAGAGTTTTGCAGCAAGAAGTTTTAAACAAACTGTCGAAAGAAATCCTTGCAGGTCATGTAAATGATGGTGATCGAATCATACTCGATTATTTCGACGAAAGCGGTTTGGTTTTCCGGCAGACAGAAAATTAAGAACTTTCCTATTTAAATAATTATAAAAACCGACCAATTGAAATTTCAAAAGGTCGGTTTTTTGGATTTTAGGACTATTAATGCTGAGTTTTTAGATTTTTTACAGCGGATCTTACACTAGAGTCCTGACTGAAATTAAGGAAAAAAGTATTGATAATCATGGCCTTTAATA
This sequence comes from Kaistella chaponensis, assembly GCF_900156725.1. Lineage (GTDB taxonomy): Bacteria > Bacteroidota > Bacteroidia > Flavobacteriales > Weeksellaceae > Kaistella > Kaistella chaponensis. The sequence continues at coordinate 20,595 of NZ_FTOI01000001.1, forward strand.
AATATTTTGGATGGAGTTAAGTTAAACGCACCTATATTTAAACAAATTGTGACCATTTTTATCGCTTCATTGGTATAATAAATTATTTCATTAATCGTAATATTTCAACCTTTGAACAGTCCGTAGATGTATTTTAACTTCTTTCCCCATAAAAAGAAATTAAATGCAAAAAAAGTTTTTTTATCTAAAAAATATATCTATTATTGCAGTGTTCAAATGCTCGCAAGAGCAAAGAATAAATTTTTTTTCATCATTTGTGTTTTTAGAATCCACTTTCATCGGTGGATTCTTTTTTTATATATAATGTAGCTTTCTAGTGGCTGTGTCTGCATTTAGCGATGTTATTTCATACCGGAATTCACCGTGTTTTTTGATTCGATATAAAAATTCACCGTTTTCAAAAACAATAAGTAATTCAATTAGTTTCACTACTTTTGCACCTCGAAAATTCACACAATTATAAGCATTCATTACTATGATTTCGGTTCAAAGTTTAGGTCTTCATCATTCAGGAAATTATCTTTTTCAAAACGTCAATTTTACCATCAAAAAAGATGATAAGATTGGTTTAGTTGGAAAAAATGGAGCAGGAAAATCTACCTTGTTGAAAATGCTTACCGGAGAAATCAATTTCTACGAAGGCAGCATTGTGCAGGAAGGAACCGTAACGATTGGTTTTTTGAAACAAGATTTAGATTTTGTGAAAGGACGAACGGTTTGGGAAGAAACCATGCAAGCTTTTGAGCAAATCAATGCCATGAAAAATGAGCTTGATGAGGTGAATCATCAATTGGTGACAAGAACCGACTATGAAAGTGATGCTTACGAAAACATCATTCATAGAATGACGGAACTGAATGATCTTTTGATGCATTATGATGCCTACAATTTGGAAGGTGATGTAGAGAAAGTTTTGCTTGGTTTAGGTTTTAAAGCGGATGATTTTCAGAAAATTACCGATGATTTTTCTGGTGGTTGGAGAATGAGAATTGAACTCGCGAAACTGCTTTTGCAGAAAAATGATCTCATGCTTCTGGATGAGCCAACCAATCACTTGGACATGGAATCCATTATTTGGCTCGAAGCTTTTTTGAAAGATTATCCAGGTTCCATCGTATTGGTAAGTCACGATAAGCAATTTATGACCTCTGTTTGTAATCGAACATTCGACATTAATAATAGAAAAGTTGACGATTATAAAGCCAATTATACCAAATATTTGGAGCTGAGTAAAGAGCGAAAAGAAAAACAGATACAGGCGAAGAAAAATCAGGATGTAGAAATAAAGCAAATGGAAGATAACATCAACCGTTTTCGCGCGTCTGCAACCAAATCTTCTTTTGCGCAGTCTTTAATCAAAAAATTAGATAAATTGGAAAGGATCGAAGTTGATACGGATGATGTTTCTAAATTTAATATCCGTTTTCAGCCCGCTGTAACTCCCGGAAAAGTAGTTTTCGAAGCGAAAAATCTTGGAAAAGCGTATGGTAATAAACAGATTTTTGATAAAGTAGATTTCTTTATCGAACGTGGACAGAGAATCGCTTTATTAGGTCAAAATGGACAGGGAAAAACAACTTTAGCAAAAATTTTAGCCGGAGAAATTACGGATACAACGGGAGAATGGAATCTTGGTCACAATGTGAACATCGGTTATTTTGCCCAAAATCAGGAAGAAGTTTTAACACCGAATAAAACGGTTTTGGAAGAAGCCGAAGATTCCGCAACCGAAGAAACCCGACCAAGAGTTCGCGATTTATTGGGAAGTTTCCTTTTTCAGGGAGAAGATGTTCAGAAAAAAACCAAAGTACTTTCGGGTGGAGAAAGAAACCGGTTGGCTTTGTGTAAATTGTTGCTGCGTCCTTTCAATACGTTGATTATGGATGAGCCGACGAATCACTTGGATATTCAATCGAAGGAAATCATCAAAATGGCGCTTCAAAAATTTGAGGGAACATTGATCGTTATTTCTCACGACCGGGAATTTCTACAAGGATTGAGTGATAAGATTTTCGAATTCCGCGATGGAAGGATGAAAGAATTTTTGGGAGATATTAATGATTATTTGGAGTTCCGTCAGAAAGAAAGCATCAGAGAAATTTCTGCAGAAAAATCGAAATTACAAGAACTCAGAAACGAACCAGCTGTAGCGAAGGTAGTTGAAAAACCAGTAGAAAAAGTTACGGTGATCGTCTCCAAAGATCAAAAGAATATTCAAAATAAAATCAAAAAAGTAGAAGAAAAAATTTCTGAACTCGAACTAAAGATCGAGGAAATGGAAGCAAGCTTCACTACGCAAAATCCATCAGAAGAAACTTTAGAACTATACAATTCGAAGAAAGCAGATTTAGATTTGGCTTTGCAAGAATGGGAGTTTTTGGGAACGCAGTTAGATGCGTAATTGAAATTAAGATTTGAAAAAAATACCTAAACCGTGTTAAGATTAAAACTTGACACGGTTTTTTTTGGATGAAAATCCTTTTGCAAAATCTTTATAATTTCATTGTTAAAAATTTCTAAAATTACTCGGCTCAAATATATATCTCGCCGTTTTTGTTTGCGCAGAATTTACGTCCAATTCATACCAAGGTGAAATGTTTGGATTGAAAGGATTTTTTAACAAATGAATCGATTGCGCCGGAGTAAAACCTTCTGCCAAAAGAAAAAGCTTTTTTCCTGCTGCATTTTCGCAAACTCCCGCAATAAAAACAACGTGACCCGGACTTCCTGGCGTAATCAAGAAATCGCCTGTTTTCAAATCTGAAGTTTTTAGGACCGCATTTGATTCTTTATTTAAAGAAATTGTACCTGCATAATTGAAAATCAGATCCAAGTATTTTCTAAAATTTTCATAAGAATCATCGAAATTTTCTGTTTTTCTAAAGCTTACAGAATTGCCATTTACAAAGGCTCGAACTCCATTTTTATAATCGTTCCAGCTCATCAAATCACCACTTGTAAAATGAAATTTAATTTTGTCAAAGTTTTTAGTCTTAAATAAATATTCAGCTCTCAACCGAATCACTGCATCTGCACATTGTTGAAGATCTTTTGTTCCGACATCAAGATCGAAAATGGCTTCATGAAGATTTTGCGTGGTAATTTCACTTCCGTCAAACTTCTTAATTAGTGAACTATACTTTTTCAGTGGAAAGTTTTCCAGAAAATAACCGAATGAATTAGCTTTTTCATCGATCCAATGATAATTTTTGGGTGCCTCAAATCGTTCTTTAACGGTGTTTTTATCTATATTTATTTTCGGTAAAGTTTTCGAATTTGAAATTTCAGAATTTTCCGCTTTCAGAATTTTCGAAATAGAACTTTCGCTCTTTTTGCAGGTAAAAAGAAAAATCAAAGGCAAAAAAAGAAGTAATTTTTTCATTACTTAAAGATAGAATTTTTTTTTATTCGTCATTTCTCGAAATTCATCCAACATCCAACATCCAACATCCAACTTCAGTCTTCATACTTCCGTCCTTCAACTTCCAAACATCCCACCGAATTTCTTATCTTTGAATTTCAAATTAAAATTCCATGAATCACAGTCCGGTTGAAGGTTTTTCTAAACTTTCAAAACAAAGTAAAATAGATTGGCTCATCAAAGAATATCTGAATGAAGACCGCAGTTACGAACAGGTTCTTCAGCAATATTGGAACAGCGATGAAACTTTGCAAAAACTCCACGAAGAATTTTCGGAAAACACGATTTCTAATTTTTATATGCCGTATGGAATTGCCCCAAATTTCCTGATCGATGGAAAGTTGTTGGCTTTACCAATGGCGGTTGAAGAAAGTTCCGTGGTTGCAGCAGCTTCGAAAGCGGCAAAATTCTGGATTGATAAAGGCGGTTTCAAAACAACCATCATTAATACGAAAAAACTCGGTCACACGCATTTTATTTTGAATGTGGAACCGCATAAAGTTTTGCATTTCTTCAACTTTAAATTAAAGAAAAAACTCTTTGAAGCGACAGAAGAAATTACCAAAAACATGAGAAATCGTGGCGGCGGAATTTTGAATATTCGGTTGATCGATAAAACCGCAGATTTGGAAAATTATTTTCAGTTGAAGGCGAGTTTTGATACCGTAGATTCGATGGGTGCGAATTTCATCAATTCCTGTTTGGAACAATTTGGAAAAACTTTGAAAGAAGAAGTTCAAAATGAAGACGCATTTTCTCAGGAAGAGAAAGATTCTTTACAAATTGTGATGAATATTCTCTCCAACTTTACACCAGATTGTATTGTAAGAGCCGAAGTTTCCTGTAAAATTGAGGACTTGAATGATGATAGCGGAATTTCTAATGAGGAATTTGCGACCAAATTTAAACGTGCCGTTACGATTGCAGAAATTGAACCGTATCGCGCAACCACGCACAATAAAGGAATAATGAACGGAGTTGATGCTGTAGTAATTGCAACCGGAAATGATTTCCGAGCAACCGAAGCTTGTGCGCATGCTTATGCAGCGAAAGATGGAAAATATTCCAGTTTGACCCATTGTACAATTGATAACGGGATTTTTAGGTTTTGGATTGATTTGCCGATTTCTGTGGGCGTTGTCGGTGGTTTAACGAATCTTCATCCGCTCGTTAAATTTTCTTTGGCGCTTTTGGGAAAACCTTCTGCGCAGGAATTGATGAGTATTTTGGCGGTTTCCGGATTGGCGCAGAATTTTGGCGCGCTTCGTTCTTTAACCACAACCGGAATTCAAAAGGGACACATGAAAATGCATTTGTTCAATATTTTGAATCAATTAGAAGCGACGGAAGAAGAGAAAAATTATTTTGTGAATTATTTTAAAGACAAAACGGTGTCTCACCATGAAGTGATTTCGGAGTTTAATCTTTTGAGAAAAAAATAATATGTTCGGAATCGTTTTAGGATTTTTTATATTGATTTTTGGGCTTTTTTTAAAAGTGACCAAAGATCCAAAATTGGCAACCTCGAAAAAATTTTCGTGGATGTTTATTTTGATTGGAATTTTATCAGTTGTAGGGAAATTATTTATGATGTATCAAAAAGGAGAAATTTAAATTATGAAAAATACCACCTTAATTATCGGAGCAGTTTACGGATTGCTGTCTGTTATTTTAGGCGCTTTCGGCGCACATGCTTTGAAAAAAGTGATTTCCGTAGAAAAACTCATCAGTTTTGAAACCGGTGTGAGATATCAAATGTATGCTGCACTTTTTTTATTAATCGTGGGTTATATTTTGAAATTTGAAACGCCTTCTGAGAAATGGATTTCTATTTTAATGATTGCGGGAACTTTCATTTTTTCGGTGACCATTTATTTATTGGCTTTTAGTGAAGTGGCTGCAATTCCTACAAAAATCATTGGACCTTTAACGCCACTTGGAGGATTGTTGATGATTATTTCCTGGGCGATGTTGATCTTTTATTTGGTGAAAAATAAGATATAATGTTTTTCATTTTCGGAATTAAGACCAAACTAAAGCGTAAAGAAGATCGTAAAATCCTGAAAAACGGATTGCACGTTAATGCTATTATTAAAGTATATCAATATTATTTCGAACTTTTCTTTATTCCGCTCATTCCTCTTGGCAAAAAATACAGCATTTATATTCCCCATTCCGACGAATATTATGAAACCAATTATTTTTCGAAAGAGATGCCGGAAGAATATTTAGAAATCTGTAAAGAAGTTGGAAGGCTTTATTGATCATGACCAAACCAAGAATCGCTTTATTTCTCGGCATTTTATGCATCTCTATTTTTCCGGTGATCGTAAGAATGAATCTCACGTCCGGATTAATTTCTGCTTTTTACAGAATGGCAATTGCAACGGCAATACTTTTACCCATCGCTATTTATAAAGATAAAGTTCGGTTAGAAAATATCAAAATGCTTTTTCCTATTGCGGTTTGCGGAATTCTGTTCGCTTCGGATATTGCAGTCTGGAATATTTCCATTCAAAATTCCTCCGCAACACAGGCAACTTTACTCACGAATTTGTCTCCGATTTGGGTCGGCGTTTTTTCCTTTATTTTTCTCAGTTACCGTCCGAAGAAAAGTTTTTGGCTCGGAACTTTAATTGCGTTAATGGGAATGATTGTTTTTGTAGGCATTGAAACGATTTTAGAATTCAAACTCGATTTTGCCTTTTTTCTCGGAATTCTTTCAGGATTGTTGTATGCGATTTATATATTGGTGAGTAAGAATGTTTTGGCGAAAATGAATATCATTACTTTTATGCTCTACAGCATGATTTTCAGTACAGTATTTCTCTTTTTCATTAATGTTTTCTTCCATGAAAGTTTTGTTGGTTTTTCGGAAAAAGCCTGGTATTCTCTTTTTGTTCAAGGAGTTGTTTGTCAGTTGATTGCGTGGTTGCTTATCAGTTACGCAACCCAAAAAATGCGGGCAACACGTGTTTCGTTAAGCTTGTTGAGTCAAGCGATATTTGCCACAATTTTAGCAGCGATCTTTGTAAATGAAAAAATTACAAATGTTCAAATGATCGGAAGTGTCATTATTTTAGCGGGAATTGCGACTACTTTTTATGAGAAGAAAATAGTTCGAAAATCTTTGTAATAAAATACAAAAGATAAAAAGTTTTATTTTTTTACCGCAATTTTTTCACCCATTTTGATGGTCGTTTCTAATCCTTTCGACGTGTTAATCAATAAATCGGAATCAATATTAATGTGGTCTTTCTCAAACAATAAAACTACAGTTGAACCGCCGAATTTAAAATATCCTTTTTCTTCGCCTTTTTTCACTGTAGTGCCGTTATAAGTTTTGATCATGCTTCCGACCATTGTTGCGCCCACTTCTACCATGACAACATCTCCAAAAGCTGCACTTTTTATAATGCCATATTCTCTTTTATTCAGCCAGAAAATTTCGGCTTTTTTACGAAGAGCTAAAGGATTTACAGAATAATAATCGCCGTCGATCTTCGTATTTGAGGATGAGGTGGTTCCACTTACCGGAAAATGATAACGGTGATAATCCGGTGGTGCAAGTCGGAAAACGATCATGGCTCCGTCTTCATATTTTTTCGCCAGTTCGGGGTTGTTCAAAAATGATTGAACATTAAATCTGAAACCTTTAATATAGAAATCAGAATTATTGACATTGGTAAAAGCTAAAATTTTTCCATCTGCGGGAGAAGCTACTGCAAGGGAATCTGCAATGATTGGTCTTGATTCGGGTTTGAGTTTGCGCGTGAAAAAATCATTAAAACTATTGAAATTTTGTGTTTGAGCAATACTGATATCAACCTCATATTCTTTGATGAAAGGTTGAATTTTAGCAGCTGATGAATGTTCATCCATCTTGTCTCCATAAATAGAAGTCAGGATTTTTCGTTTTGCGATGATCCACAAACTTGCTTCTCCGACCGGATTATGATACAGCCAATCGAGCCATTTTTCCCCATAAACCTTTTCAATTTTAACCTGTCCGCTTTCGCGATCAATATATGTGATGGGTTTTTGCGCTGGAACGGGAAAAACTGCAAGCACGAAAATCAGTGCTACCATAATCCAGACGAGGGTCCATTTTTTATTTGGTGTTTTAAATTTCATTGTATTTGTTTTCTGCAAAGATCTCATTTTTTAACCCGTAACAATTTATAACTTTTTTGAACGAAATTGCAAATCCTGACTGCAGAACAACGCAAGGATGATTTCGTGGTATTTTTTTTCGCACAGATTTCTCGGATTCGCACAGATTGCACAGATTTACACGGATTTGGACGGATAGAAGTTGGCAACGATTTGAAAAAATAAAAACGATAATTTTTTTTTCTTACATATTAAAATCTGTTCAAATTCGAGAAATCTTTGCGCTAAAAAAATTAGTATTCCACTATTTCTAATGAGAAACAAACTGCGCCCTGAATTGAACGGCATGTTTGCGCTCTCCTGATGCAATCGAAAACGGTGATTTTTATTCTACAGATTAAAATCTGTGCAAATCCGTAAAATCCGTGCTCTAAAAATAATTAATTATTCCACTATTTCTAATGAGAAACGAACTGCGCCCCGGATTGAACGGCATGTTTGAGCTCTCCCGCTGCATTTGAGCGGGGAGCGAGTAGTGAAAGCCGGAAAAGGCGCCCAATAAAAAAATAATATGATGCCTTTCGACGAAGTGAAATGTGCGCCAAAAAATATCATAAAAACCTTCTCGACCTGGTTCAAAGTGTGCGCAAATAATTTAAACACAAAACCTACTATCTAAGCAAATTTTCTTAAATTTGTAAATCTTTAAAAAAAATAAAAATCTAATTTAAATAATATGAATCTTCACGAGTACCAATCGAAAGAAATTTTGGCAAAATACGGCGTAAACATCCAGAGAGGTTTTATCGCAAATAATGTTGATGAAGCTGAAGCTGCAGCAAAAAAATTGACAGAACTAAACGGAAATGAAGGTTGGGTGGTTAAAGCTCAGGTTCACGCCGGTGGACGTGGAAAAGGTGGCGGTGTAAAGTTCTCTCCGAACATGGAAAAACTGAAAGAAAATGCTGGAAACATCATCGGAATGCAGTTGGTAACTCCACAAACTTCTGCAGAAGGGAAAAAAGTGAACTTCGTTTTGGTTGCTGAAGACGTGTATTATCCGGGAGAATCTGAAACCAAAGAGTTTTATGTATCGATCCTTTTAGATAGAGAGCAAGGAAAAAATATGATCGTGTATTCTACAGAAGGTGGGATGGATATTGAGCACGTTGCTGAAGTTACTCCTCATTTAATTCACAATGAAGTGGTTGATCCTGCAGTTGGTTTGCAAGGTTTTCAGGCAAGAAAAATCGCTTTCAACCTAGGTTTGGAAGGTGCTGCTCACAAAGATTTCGTGAAATTCATCGCTTCTTTATATAATGCTTACGTAGGAATTGACGCAAGTCTTTTCGAAATCAACCCGGTTTTAAAAACTTCTGACAATAAAATTATCGCAGTTGATGCTAAAGTTTCTTTAGACGACAACGCTTTGTTCCGTCACAAAGATTTGGCAGAATTGAGAGATACCAGAGAAGAAGATGCTACAGATGTAGAAGCTGGTGAAGCTGGTTTGAACTTCGTGAAATTGGATGGTGATGTTGCATGTATGGTAAATGGAGCTGGACTTGCAATGGCAACGATGGATATCATTAAATTATCTGGCGGAAATCCTGCAAATTTCTTAGACGTTGGTGGAACAGCTGATGCAGAAAGAGTTCAGAAAGCTTTCGGAATTATTTTGAAAGATCCAAACGTAAAAGCAATTTTGATCAATATTTTCGGTGGAATTGTTCGTTGCGACCGTGTTGCACAAGGAATTGTAGATGCGTACAAAGCGATGGGAAGTCTTCCTGTTCCTTTGATCGTGCGTCTTCAAGGTACAAACGCAGTAGAAGCCAAACAATTGATCGATGATTCTGGTTTGCCAGTTCATTCAGTAATCACTTTGGAAGAAGCTGCTAATAAAGTAAAAGAAGTTTTAGGTCACTAAGATTCTCCAAATATTTGTATTAAAAAACCGTTCAATTTTTTGAACGGTTTTTTTTTAAGCTTTTTCCGGCTGTCTTCCATTTCAGCTTGAATTGGTCTAACTTGACTTTTTCTTGTGAATCTTTACAAAAATGATTGAGTTCTCTTTTCTAGAAAATTGAGCGGTCTGTTTAATTGGATAAAGAATCACTGGTTTGGGTTGCTAGTTGAATAGCCGATTCGTCAAGCTTTTTCTTGAGGCGCATCAAAGCTTCACTTCTTATCCGCGTCATATTTTCACCGGTTTTCATAGAAAAGCGGGCTTCAAGATAGAAAATCCCGAAATTCTGTTTCAAAACAATCACTTCAGCTTGCTCCACGTGATTAGCGAATTCGAAAGTTTTAATTTCGTTTAAAATGACTTTAGTAGCTTGCTCTAGGTCCTGAGAATTTGCGATTTGAAGATCAATAAATACTTTTCGCTGTCCTGAAGTTGTGTAATTTACAAATGGAGCACTGAAAATCAATTGATTAGGAATGTATACTTTTTTGCCTTCATCGGTAATGATTTTTGTGGTTAAAAATCCGATAGATTCCACAACACCCGAAATTTCTTTGATAGAAACGTAATCTCCAACCGCAAAAGCTTTATCGATGCCGATCAATGCTCCAGAAAACATGGATGAGACCAAATCTTTTAATGCAACACCTGCAATAACACCCGCAACTCCTAAACTACCTACAAATTTTAAAACAAAGCCGCCCAATCCCATAATTTCTAAGGCAATGAAAGTCCCCATTAAGATGATGAGGAATTTGAAGGTCTTCACGAGAACGATAAAGGAGGTGTTTTTGCTTTTTGGAAAAAAACGGTGAAAGATCCTTACTGTCAATTTGCTCAGATAGGAACTGAACATTACAATCAGTGAAAATACCAAAATCCCCACTACGATTTTAGGGGTTGCTTGTGCGAATCTTTCATACCATCTTTGTAAAACGGAGAAGACAATGTCGTAATAATTCATAGGTCAAAAGTATCAATAATTAAGTTCTGGTCCTTGCAATATTCTTTCCAAAAAAGAGAAATTTTGAAAAAAGATACGTTGATCCCTCATTTATTTAAAAAAAGTTCGCCCAACTTATGAAATTAAGGATTACCGCCAAAACTCAATTTCGTAATTATTAAATCGCTTGCATTAAATTCCTATCTTTGCGGTCCACAAGAAAAACGGCTTGTTGATTCCAGATTTATTTGGGGTAGGAAAGTCCGGACACCATAGAGCAGCAAAACGGATAACATCCGTCGGTCGCGAGATCAGGACCAGTGCAACAGAAAGTATGTATATTCATTTATAGTGAAACCAGGTAAACTCTTTGCGGTGCAATGTTAAGTATATCGGATTTTTTTCAGCAATGAAAAATAGGAGTGGCTCGCTCCAAAAACCGAGGGGTAAACAGCTAAAGCTTTTCAGAAATGTAAAGCGCAGATAAATAACAAGCGTTCAAGCAATTGAAAACAGAATCCGGCTTATAGTTTTTCTTGTGGGTTTTTTCTGAGTATTACTGCGGAAACCGAATTCCACGCAAAAACATTTCCTGAATATTATAATTCATTTCCTCCAAAGACGACGTTGCTAAAACTGCCATATATTTTCCATCCGTCCAACCCATAATTTTGTATTCTTTTCCATCTTTAGATTTGCCCATTTGCAAAATTCCTTTTACATTCGGCTGATTTTCCAAAGTATGACCTTTCCCGAAACCTGCTTTTTGATCTAATGTAAAAACAGCTTTTTCTAGATAAATCATATAACTTTCTAATAAGCTTTCTGGTTTGTCATTGACCACAGTTGGGTGTAATTTTACAATAATAGCGCTGTAATTCATGTTTCCGAAAAGATCATCATAAATAAAGATTTCACTTCCATCTTCTGAAGTTGATTGGTCCCATTTCGGTTCTGTAGGTAAATATATTTGAACAGAAGTTGATGCAACATTGTATTTTGTGAACCTTGGAGTTTGTGCAAAAGCGACAACACCATAAATAAGCAACAATAAAACTAAAACTTTTTTCATCTTTATTCGTTTTCCAATTGTTTTTTTGCGCTTGCTAATTCTTTTTGATCAGCTTCCGACAGTTTTGGGAATTTCAGTTTCATGTCTTCCAAAGCATCAATGATGATTTGTATCGCCGCAACTCTCGCAAACCATTTGTCATCAGCAGGAATCACAAACCACGGTGCGTAATCTTTTGAAGTCTCGTTGATTGCTTCTTCGTAAGCTGACATATATTGGTCCCAAAGTGCTCGTTCCGGTAAATCTCCCATCGAGAATTTCCAGTTTTTCTCTTGTTCGTCGATTCTGTCAATAAATCTTTTTTTCTGTTCGTCCTTAGAAATGTGAAGGAATATTTTGATGACTGAAGTGCCGTTTTCTGCCAAATGTTTTTCAAAATTCCTGATGCTTTCGTACCGATTTTTCCAGAATTGATCATCAAAATCTGAAACAGAATCCCACACTTTTTCGTTCAGGTTATATTCCGGATGAATTTTGCAGACCAAAACGCTTTCGTAATGACTTCTGTTGAAGATTCCGATATCTCCTTTTTCTGGAAGTGCAATATAATGGCGCCACAAAAAATCGTGGGAATATTCTTTTTGACTTGGAGCTTTGAAACTTGTTACCTCACAACCTTGTGGATTTACCCCGCCAAAAACATGTTCGACTAAGGAATCTTTTCCTGCGCCATCCATGGCTTGAAGTACCACGAGCAATGATTTGCTGGAGTCTGCATAGAGCAGTTCCTGCAGTTCCCGGAGTTTCGCTTTTTCTTTTTGCAGCATCTCTTCACCCTCTTTTTTTTCGAGTTTGCCTTTATATTGGGTAGTTGCGTTTTTTATTGAAAATGCTCCTTTTACAATGAAATTGTCGCTGAAATCTAAATCCATAATTGTTATTTTCATTAAAAATAAAAAAATCACTCCAATAAAGAAGTGATTTTAATAATTATTTAATAAAACTATTGTTTTTTAAATTTAAGACGCTTTTTTCGCAGCTCTTCTTGCTTTTGAACGAGCAGCTTTCACAGCAGCTTCTGCTGCGACAGGAGCAGCAACTGCTTTTACTTCCATGGCTTCAGCTTTCACAGGAGCTTGTTCAGCGCCTCCTTCTACCGTACCTTTAATATTAATTACTGATCTGCTGTTTGCAGGATCATTAGAATATACTTCAATAATTTTTGTGAACGGACCAACAATTGTGGTGTTATAGCCAACTTTGATTTGAGCTGTTTTTCCTGGCATAATAGGATCTTGGCTCCATTCTGGTGTTGTACATCCGCAAGATGCCTGAACTTTAGAAATAATTAATGGTTTGTCTCCCGTATTTTTTACTACGAAAAATCGGTGCCCATCTGCGCCAGCTTTTACATTTCCATAGTCAAATGTGGTCTTGTCAAAGGAAATTGTTTGTGCAGAAGCGAATACTAAAGATGCGGTTAAAAATAAACCTGCCAAAATCTTTTTCATATTTTTAATTTGTTTTTATTGATTGTTTGATAAAACTTGTATGACAAAGTTAAAAATTAAATCAATATGAAGATCATTTTTTTTTATTTGCCTATTTTTGCAACTATTAAGCCCAAGAAAAGCCTTTATGCAGATTTCAGAAAAATACAATCCACAGGAAACAGAAACGAAGTGGTACAAATACTGGTTAGAAAATGATTATTTTCATTCAGAACCCAACGAAAAACCTCCTTATACCATTGTAATTCCACCACCAAACGTTACAGGGATTCTTCACATGGGACACATGTTAAACAATACCATTCAGGATGTTTTGGTTCGTAGAGCAAGAATGCAGGGTTTCAATGCTTGTTGGGTTCCCGGAACTGATCATGCTTCGATTGCAACCGAAGCCAAAGTTGTGGCAAAACTGAAATCAGAGGGAATCAATAAAGCCGATCTTTCCCGCGAAGAGTTTTTAAAACATGCTTGGGATTGGACTGACAAATATGGCGGAACAATTTTAGAACAGTTGAAGAAATTAGGCTGTTCTTGCGATTGGGAGAGAACACGATTTACTTTAGAACCAAAATTATCTTCCCAAGTTATCAAATCTTTCGTTGATCTTTATCAAAAAGGACTCATTTATAGAGGGTACAGAATGGTCAATTGGGATCCTGAAGCGAAAACAAATATTTCTGATGAAGAAGTGATCTTCAAAGAACAAAACGGGAAATTGTATTATCTAAAATATAAAATTGAAGGTACAGAAGAATTTATTTCCGTTGCAACAACTCGTCCAGAAACCATTTTCGGAGATACTGCTGTTTGTATCAATCCTAATGATGAGCGTTTTGCACATTTGCGCGGAAAAAATGTAATTGTTCCGATCGTAAATCGCGCAGTTCCTATTATAGAAGATGAGTACGTAGATATTGAATTCGGTACAGGTGCGCTGAAAATAACTCCTGCTCATGATATTAATGATTATGAAATCGGGAAACGTCATGGTTTGCAAATAATCGATTCGTTGGATGATGATGCGAATTTGAATGAACACGGTTTGCATTACGCCGGAAAAAACAGATTTGTGGTCCGAAAAGAAATAGCAAAGGAATTAGAAGAAAAAGATCTTTTACTAAAGGCAGAAGATTACATCAATAAAGTTGGAACTTCCGAAAGAACAGGAGCAGTTATTGAACCCAAAGTTTCGGTACAGTGGTTTTTGAAAATGGCTGATTTGGCGAAACCTGCTTTAGATGTGGTGATGAATGATGAGGTGAAATTTCATCCAGAAAAATTCAAAAACACCTATAAACACTGGATGGAAAACATCCGCGACTGGAATATTTCCCGCCAATTGTGGTGGGGTCAACAAATTCCTGCTTTCTATTTTGGAGAAGGGGAAAATGATTTCGTAGTTGCAGAAACAATTGAAGAAGCTTTAATTTTAGCCAAAGAGAAATCCAATAACCATCAACTGACAATCGACCATTTGAAGCAAGATGAAGACGCTCTCGATACTTGGTTTTCGTCCTGGTTATGGCCTATGTCGGTTTTTGACGGTGTTTCTGATCCCGAAAATAAAGATATTAATTATTATTACCCAACCTCAGATCTAGTAACTGGTCCAGATATTATTTTCTTTTGGGTCGCAAGAATGATCATGGCTGGTTTGGAATACCGAAAAGAAGTGCCATTCCAAAACGTTTATTTCACCGGAATTGTTCGCGATAAACAGCGCCGCAAAATGTCGAAACAATTAGGAAATTCACCAGATCCGATTGAATTGATTGAAAAATACGGTGCAGATGGAGTTCGTGTCGGAAGTTTACTTAGTTCAGCCGCCGGAAACGATTTGCTTTTCGATGAAGAATTAATGTTGCAGGGAAGAAATTTCGCCACCAAAATCTGGAATGCCTACAAACTTATCCAAGGTTGGAAGAAAGATGAGACCCTCAAAAGCGCCGAAGCCGATCAACAAGCAATTGAATGGTTCGGAAATCAAATGAATAAAACGATTGCAGAAATCGCCGATCAATTCGAGAAATTCAGGATTTCTGATGCACTGCACTTGTTGTACAAATTGATTTGGGATGATTTCTGTTCTTGGTATCTCGAAGCCATCAAACCTGCTTACGGCGAACCGATTTCTAAAGAGGTTTATGATCAAACGATTCTTTATTTTGAAGAATTAATGAAGTTACTGCATCCATTTATGCCCTTTTTATCAGAAGAATTATGGCAAAATATTTCGGAAAGAACTCCTGAAAACGCTTTGGTCATTTCCCAGCAGAAAAAAGATGCAACCTTTGACGAAAGCATTATTAAAGATTTCGAAAATTCAAAAGAACTCATTTCCGGCGTTCGCAATTACCGTCAAAGCAAAGGAATTTCTCCGCGCGAAGACGTAGAAGTTTTCACGAATGCATCGAGCTTTGATAATGAAAATTTGGTGAAAAAATTAGCCAATATTTCTCAGATTCATTTTGCCACAAAAACCGATAAACCTAGCTATTCATTTTTAATGGGTGGAACAGAAATTTCTATTCCTTTAAGTGAAACTTTAGATTTAGCTGAAGAAAAAATAAAAACAGAAGAAGAAATTAAATACTTAAAAGGCTTCTTGATTTCCGTAGAAAAGAAATTAACCAACGAGAAATTTGTTGCCAATGCCAAACCAGAAGTGGTAGAAGTAGAGCGCAAAAAACAAAAAGATGCACAAGATAAAATTGTTCTTTTAGAAGATAAACTTAAAACGCTTTAAAATAGAATTCCTAAAAATCTTCAATTAAAGGCTAATTAAACTTTATTTTTTTAGCCTTTTTCGACTACCTTTACTTTTTCATCATCATTATGCAGCACCTGGAAAATATCAAAAAACTTTTTAGCAAAAATTTCGTCGAAAATCCATTAATAGAAAGTTTCGACACCGGAACTATTAATCTTCCAACAGGAAGAGTCATAGCCTGTGATCCATTAATTACAAGCGACATGAAGGAATTTAAAATCAATTTTCCGCAAGGTGAATTTCCCGTTTTGTTGCATAAGGAAAGAGAAAGCAATTGCGTAGCTTACGTAGAAATAATCTTTGGCGACGAAGAAATCATCGAATGGAAACTCGCAACTACCGAAGACCAAAATATTGACGATCTAAAAGGGGAAGAAATTTTCGGCTATCCCGTAGAAAGTGGAATGGGGTGTTTCATGGATTTTGAAACGCAGGATTCCCTTAATCATTTAGAAAAAAGATTATTTCACCGAAAAGGTGCAGAATTTATGGGGATTTATGAAGAGTTTTTCCACGAATATTTTTTTGATCATAATGGTGCAATCGATCAATTTGCTTTTTTAAAACCCGACGAAGAAAAGAAAGGCAATATTTTTGCGTTCGAAACTGGTTATGGTGAAGGATTTTATGCAAGTTATATCGGTTTTGGAAAAGACAATCAGCCTCTGAAATTAATTACAGAATTTATAGAAATAGGCAGTTAATTAAAGTTAAATGATTTTCCAATCTCTAATTAAAAGAATAAATTTGGTCATTAGTTTTTGAAGGCGCGATTAATCGCGTCTTTATCTTTAAACAATTTACAAGTATAAAAAACTTTAGAAAAAATGAATATCACTTCAGAACAACCGAAAATCATTGTCGTAGGAAGTTCCTCCATCGATTTGGTGCTGAACACGCATCATTTACCGAAACCCAACGAAACGGTAATGGCAGAAAAATCCGAAAGTTTTTTTGGTGGAAAAGGCGCGAATCAGGCTGTAGGAACCTCGCGACTTGGTGCAAGTGTTTATTTCATCGGTTGTGTGGGAATGGATCCTTTTGGGCAGCAAATTCTCCGAAATTTAGTTGATGAAGGCGTGAATGTGGGATTTGTCGCAGAAAACGAAGAGGTTTCCACCGGAACCGCTTACGTAACCGCCGCGGAAGGAATTAATTCTATCGTAGTAGTTCCTGCCTCCAATTATTGCTTGAAAATCGAAAACATCATTGAAGCTGAAAAATTTTTTGCAACAAGTGATTTAGTTTTAGTGCAGCTAGAAATTCCGATGGAGGTGGTAGAATTTACGGTTGATTTAGCAACAAGCAACAACAACAAAGTCGGCATTTATGCTTCTCCTGCGACCAAACTTTCCGACCATATGATCGAAAAGGCAAGTTTTATTGTTGCGAAAAGCAATGAACTTTCAATTGTTTTTGGAGATGAAAATCGTGAGCAGATTTTAAGAAAATATCCAAACAAACTTTTTGTGAGAGATGATACCAATTCCACCACCTATTTCAACGGTTCGGAAATGAAATATTATAGAAACGATCACGATTCAGTTTTGCATAAAATGGGAATGGGCGATGCTTTTACTTCTGGTTTTGCAGTCGCACTTTGTCACCATAATTCTGTAGATGATTGTGTGAAATTCGGAAATGATGTTTCGCTAAAAGTGGCTAAAAATAGAGGTTCACAAAGCGGATTGCCTTATCTTAAAGATTTCACGCAAGAATAAATCCTATTTTTTACATATCGAAATTTCTGGGTCGCTTGTTCTAATTTCATACTTTTAAGCAAGATTTTCCCTTCTTATTTTTGAGGTAGATCCATATCATGCAGCAATTATTTCTAAAAACTTCAGATCACAATTTAATTTCCGTTACTGTTTTTGAACCGCAAAATCCAAACGGAAAATTGTTGCTCATCAATTCTGCAACTGGCGTAAAACAGCAAATTTATTTTTCTTTTGCCAAATATTTTGCAGAAAATGGCTTTACCGCAATCACCTATGATTACAGGGGAATTGGCGATTCAAAACCCAAAAAGATGAATGGTTTTCATGCAACCATGAGAATTTGGGGAACAGATGATTTCAAAACTGTAACCGATTTTATTAAAAAAAATTATCAAAACCACCAGAAATTTTGTCTCGGACATTCAGTCGGAGCTTTGATTATTGGGATGAATGAAGACGCCCATATTTTTGACAAATTCATTTTTGTCGCCACTCAAGATGCATACATTGGAAATCTAAAGGCAAATATTGCAGCCTCTGCAGTTTTAGGTTTCGGAATTGCCGTTCCACTCACCACCAAATTTTTTGGTTATTTTCCGGCACATCGTTTTGGTTTGGGCGAATCTTTACCAAAAGGGGTCGCTTACGATTGGCGAACTTTAATTTTAAATAGAAAATCAACGAGCCGTCTTTATGAAAAAATTGCTACTCATTTTTCTAAAGATTTAAAGCAGGAAACCTTCATCATTCACGCTGAAGACGATCCTTGGGTTACGATGAAAGGAATGGAAAATTTAATGAACAATGTTTATCCTCATTTAAAGAAAACTTACCGCGAAATTACAGTTTCAGACTCTGAAAAAGGTGAAATCGGGCACATCAATTTTTTTCGAAGTTTCAATAAAAGTCTTTGGAAGATTGTTTTAAACGAACTTTAAAAAAAAATCTGGAAGTTTTTGCTCCCAGAATTTTTTACCTATTGAAATTGATTTTCGAGACTTTTCAGTTCAGAAATAATGCCGTCTAACTTTGCATCTTGCTTTTTTATTTCTTTTTTACCGAGATAAAAATAGGCGAAAAGCATCCAGGAATACGTGATGGCAAAAGTGAGAATCATCTTCCATAAATCGACGTTTTTTAGCAATTCATACATGTAAACTCCGAGTGCAATGCTCAATAAGGTGTAATAAACAGGCATGTTCCAGTGTCTTTGTTTTTTCTGAAATGCTCTGAAATTTTGCCATTGTTTCAAATGAGAAGTTGGAGTTTGAGTTTCATCAATTTTGGAGATTTCATTTGCGGTGATAAGCATCAAAGCAGCTTGTAGAAAGCACGTTATAGAGATTATTATCATTGATGAAACGACAAGAATGGTTTTTAAATTGGAGTCTAAAAAAATCATTAAACCTAAGATGAAAATTCCGGTAAGGATAAGCAAAATTGCTCCTTTGGTATAGGTGTTTTTCAGTTTCATACGATTGTTTTTTATTTTTGAAATATTGGTTTTTTGTGGTGGAATCTTTGTTTCAGATTGTTTCCAAAGATTTTCCAGTTCTTTAAATTCTTCCATAATTGGTGTATATTTCCTGAAGTTCTTTTTTGATTCTATGAATTTTTACGCGCAGATTATTTTCGGTTATTCCTGTGATTTCTGCGATTTCTTCGTAAGGTTTTTCTTCTAAAACCAAAGTGATGATGATTCTCTCGCTTTCTTTCAATTTACTGATGCATTCATACAATCGATTGATTTCTTTGGAGTTGTCGTAGGTTTCTTCGTGAACGAGTTTTGCAAGAATGATTTCGGAATTTTGATCTTTGTTTTTTTCTTTCTTCAGTCCAACCAAGCAAGTGTTAATCGCGATTCTGTAAACCCAGGTGCCAATTTTACTTTCCCCGCGAAATTTGGGCAAGCTGTTCCAAACTGCAATCCACGTTTCTTGATGGAGATCGTCTGCAAATAGTTGGTCACCGGAATAACTCAAACATAATTTGTAGATTCTGCCCGAAAATTCCTCGTAAAGCTGGTCAAAATCGTAAGTCATTCTTTTTCGATTTTGTTAAAGTTGAATGCTGAAGATTTTTTTTCATTTCACTTGTATTGGTAATTGGACCGTCAGATTTTCTGGCTTCTGAACATTGGATAAAAAAGTTGGGAAATTATTACAAAATATTTCAAAAGTTTTGAAGCGACCATCTTTCAGCTCTTTTAAAAAACCTTAAATTTACGTTTCTAATAAAGTAAAAATAATGAAAATATATACAAAAACCGGCGACAAAGGGGAAACTGCTTTATACGGTGGAACTCGGGTTTCCAAAGCTTGCGCGAGAGTAGAATCTTATGGAACAATCGATGAACTCAACTCTTTTATCGGTTTTGCAAAGACCGAAATAGCGGATGAAAAAGTTTTAAACCAACTCAAAAAAATACAATTCGATTTATTTACCCTAGGTTCAGAATCTGCAACACCGACCGATAAATTAACTTTAGCCACCGGAAAATCGCGTTTGACTTTAATGATTTCAGATGTTGAAATTGAAGAACTAGAAAACTGGATGGACGAATTTGAAAAAGAATTGCAACCGCTTCAGTATTTTATTCTTCCCGGTGGTGGAAAAGGCGCAACGTCCCTTCATATCTGTAGAACCGTTTGTAGAAGAGCCGAAAGAGGTTTGGTTTTTTTGAATGAATCGGAAGAAGTTCGCCCGGAATTGATTAAATATTTGAACCGACTTTCGGATTATTTGTTTGTTTTGGCGCGTTATGTTTCGCATTTAAATAATGAAGCAGAAGAATTTTGGAATCCTAATGATAGAAAATAGAAGAGTTTTTGAGAGATTGACTTCTTAAGTTCTTGATTGAAAATTAAAACTAAATGATTAATCCAATCGCTATTTCCGATTTACCTTTTTAAAAACTCAATCACTCAATCACTCAATCACTCAAAAACTCTACCATTAAAATGAAAGCCCTTCTTTTTATCAACGGAATTCCGCCAAAAAATCTTCCCGAAACGGAAAGTTATTACTTGATTGCCTGTTCCGATGGCGCTTTTCATTATTTAAAAGAAAGGAATTTTCCCCTCGAAAAACTTGATTTTATTTCCGGTGATTTCGATTCACATTCCGGAAAAGATGAAAATATTTACGAGGAAAAATTTATTTATACTCCCGATCAAAGCAAAACTGATTTCCAAAAATCTTTGGAAATTATTGCAGAAAAAGGTTTTACAAAAGTAGATGTATATGGCGGAAGTGGCGGCGAAATGGATCATTTTCTGGGGAATTTAACGGTAGCTTTTCTCTTTAAAAACAATCTCAAGATTACTTTTTTTGATGAATATGGAAGTTATTTTTTTTCGCCGAAAAAATTAGTTTTAAACGAGGTAAAAGGCAAAACGATTTCTTTATATCCCTTTCCAAGCACGAAAAATATCACCACGATCGGGTTGCAATGGCCTTTAAATAATGAACATTTAGAACTTACCAAAAGAATTGGCACAAGAAATGTTGCAGTAGAGGAAATGGTTACGATTCATTTTGAAAGTGGCGATCTGGTTGTTTTTGTTTCAAACTAAGCAGATTTTTAATATTTTTTTGGTAAAACTGAGATTCTAAACACGATGACAAACGCATTAAATTTGACTAAATAAATCTATAAAACCACTTTTTTTTACGAAATTTGCACTTCTAACTTTATAAACACTTTTTTCTATAATGAAGATTAAATATTCAGAGCTTATTGACCAAACTTTGTATTTCCCAACCGAAGAATTTAACGTTGCGGAAAATAGTTTACATTTCCATGATATTCCTTTGATGGAGGTGGTAGAAAAGTTTGGAACACCTTTGAAATTTAATTATCTCCCAAAAATTTCTATGAACATTCAACGTGCAAAAGGTTGGTTCAAAGAAGCAATAGAAAAACACGACTACAAAAAAGGCTACAGATATTGTTATTGCACAAAATCCAGCCAGTTTGCTTTTGTGGTAGAAGAAGCTTTGAAAAACGATATTTCCTTAGAAACTTCTTCAGCTTACGATATGGATATCGTGAAGTCTCTGTATGATAAAGGCAAATACGGAAAAGATATTGAAGTGATTTGCAACGGTTTTAAAACCGACGATTATTTGGCGAAAATATCTGATTTGATCAACAATGGTTTTCAAAATATTATTCCTATTCTCGATAATTACCGCGAGTTAGATAAATTGACAGAAAGCATTGATACTACTTTTAATATTGGGATTAGAATCGCTTCTGAGGAAGAGCCAAAATTCGAATTTTATACGTCCAGATTAGGAATTGGGTACAAAGATATTATTCCTTATTACAGCCAAAAAATTGCTGAACATCCGAATGCGAGATTAAAAATGCTCCATTTTTTCATCAATACCGGAATCAAAGACACCGCTTATTATTGGAATGAGTTGTACAAATGTTTGCGCGTTTATGCACGATTGAAAAAAATTGCACCCGAAGTTGATTCTCTCAATATTGGTGGCGGTTTTCCTATAAAAACTTCCCTCAATTTCGACTACGATTACCAATATATGGTGAATGAAATCGTGTCGCAAATCAAAAAATTCTGTGAAGAAGAAGGCGTAGAAGAACCCAATATTTACACCGAGTTTGGTAGTTTTACCGTTGGTGAAAGTGGTGGTCATCTATATAAAATAATTTCTCAAAAACGTCAAAACGACCGGGAAAAATGGAACATGATCGATTCTTCTTTCATGACGACTTTACCCGACACTTGGGCGATTTCCCGAAAATTTATTATGCTTCCACTCAATCGATGGGAAGATACTTACGAACGCGTTTTTCTGGGTGGATTAACTTGTGATTCCGATGATTATTACAATTCGGAGCAACATACCAATGCGATTTATTTACCCGTTTTCAGCGAAACAAAACCTCTGTTTATCGGTTTTTTCCACACCGGAGCGTATCAGGAAACAATTGGCGGTTACGGCGGAGTTCATCACTGTTTGATGCCACAACCGAAACATATTTTGATCGATAAAGACGAGGAAGGAAATTTCACTTACAAAGTTTTCCGGGAAGAACAGAAAGCTGAAGATGTTTTGAAGATTTTAGGATATTAAGGAGCAACATGTCCCGATAGCTATCGGGATCGCTTCTTTTCAAAATCAGTCCCGCTTTCATTCCAATCTTTTTTAAATGCTCAAATGCAGCATTTAAAAAAGGATTTTCCCTTCAATCGGGGCTAAAAGTTCAGGCATTTTGTCATTTGAAAGAAAGAAAAAATTTTTAAAAATGGGTCGAAATCTTATCAAACTCAACTTCTGAGAAATCTGAAATGACCAAAGTCGCCTTTTCATAATTTTGCCCAAATGAATGCTCGCTTTTATAAGCGGTACAAAAGATTCCTGCAGCATGAGCCGCTAAAATTCCGTTGGTAGAATCTTCGATCACCATGCAGTTTTCCTTTCGTTCATTGGCGAGTTCTGAGGCCAGAACAAAAATTTCCGGATGCGGTTTCGACTCCTTTAAATCGGCACCGCTAATTTTTGCGATAAAATATTTTTCCAAATCAAATTTATCAAAAACCATATCAATCGTCGTCATGCTTGCAGAAGAAGCGAGCACGAGTTTTATTCCGTTTTCAAAATAATTTTGAATCAAATTTTTCACGCCAGGAAGAAGTTGAAAATCGGCATCATTGTAAAAGTATTCTTTGAAGTACCTTCTTTTAATGAGTGCTAATTCTTCATGATTTTTTTCAAGTTGATATTCTGTAATCAAGGTTTCACAAACTTTCTTTGTCGAAGCGCCGGTGAAAGAAGTGTAAATTTCCTCAGATACCTCAATTTTTAAGTCATCAAACATATTGAAATAGGCTTTCCGGTGAAGAGGTTCGGTGTCCACAATCACACCGTCCATATCGAATAAAACTGCTTTTAATGGCATTTGAAAATTTTTACAAATTTATTTAAATTAACGCCAGTTTTATTCTTTTATCACAATATTTGGATTGACTTTTAAAAGTTCTGTTTTGAATTCATCAAAGTTTTTCGGTGAAATTACGATGCTGTTGTTTTCAAAATAAATTTCTACTCTTCCAAAAACACTTGGCGCGGGAGATGAAATTGCATTCCATGTTTTTTCAAGCCGTTCAATTTTGTTAATGTCGATTTTTGTAGTACCAAAAAATCCATTTCTAATTTTTAGTGTTTGATCATCAATCCTGTACCGAATTCCAAAAATACAAACAGTTACAAAAATAAAATACAAACTGATTAGGATTGATGAACCGGCTTTGGGTTCAGAAAAATTGAGATAAATCATCCAAAAGAAAATGCCATAAACCAGAAGTAATATTTCCCAGCCAAATTTTACGGGTATTATTTTCATTTGAATTTTTTTTAAAGAATTATAAAATTACGCAATTCGGGCTGTGTTTTAAAATTAATGGGCTAACTTTTATCAATTTGTAAAATAACTATCTTTGGCATCTAAAATTTATAATTCAAAATTTAAAATTTCACATGAAAACATACGCCGGAATTCCCGAAGAAAATGCCACCTTAGAAAACTCAAAAGTAATGCTCGTAACTGTTCCTTATGATGGAACCTCCACTTGGGGAAAAGGTGCAGATAAAGGTCCAGAACTTTTTTTAGACGCTTCCGAAAATATGGAGTTGTACGATATCGAAACTTCGACAGAACCTTATTTGGAAGGCGTTTATTTGGGTGGAGAAATCTCCGAAAAATCATCGCCTGAAGCAATGACCGAAGCGGTTTACCAAAAAACAAAAGAACTTTTAACCAACGAAGGGAAATTATTTACGCTTTTTGGCGGGGAACATTCCGTTTCCATCGGATCGATTCGTGCAGTTGGGGAAAAATTTGAAAACCTCACCGTTTTGCAATTGGATGCACACACCGATTTACGTCCAGACTTCCACGGATCTACTTCCAATCATGCTTGTGCGGTTTTTGAAGCGAGTCAGAAACATAATTTGGTACAGGTCGGAATTCGTTCTGGAGATATTGAGGAAATGCAATATGTACAAGATGGAAATTGTTTTTGGGCACATGAAATCGCCGTTAATCCTACTTGGATTGATGATGTTTTAGAAAAAGTTTCCGGAAACGTTTACATCACGATTGATTTAGATGCTTTTGATCCTTCGATTGCTCCTTCAACCGGAACACCTGAACCAGGAGGTTTGCAATGGTATCCTACTTTGGAATTATTGAAAAAAGTTTTCGAAAAATGCAACGTAGTTGCTTTTGATATTGTAGAACTCATGGATTCTCCGATGCCGAAACCCACTGCTTTTCTTGCCGCAAAATTGTATTATAAAATGTTGGCGTATTATCACGTTTCAAAAATGTAGAAATTTGCGGATGGATATTGAAGATACTTTTACCAATATCACAAATTTGAAATCCAAAAGTAATTTAAATAGACGAACCGCCCAATCAGGCGGTTTTTCTTTTATGAAAGGGTCACAAGATATTCCGTTGGCAACTTATTTTCTCTGTTCGCGAGTAAAGTATGATCCTTTTAAATTAAAGAATCTCGATGACAAATATTTTGCAGATATCGGCGTTGCGAAGCATTCTTCATTGTATTTCATTCATAAAACAGCTGTTTTAAAGTTTTTTCACCGGAAAGTTTAAAGCTAGAGTGCAAGAAGCTTTCCGGAGTTCCGGAAAGTCTGTTGCGAGGGTGCAAGAAGCTTTCTAGTGTTCCTGAAAGTTCCAAACACTCGTGCGACAACTTTTCCGGAAGCTCTGAAAACCTGTCGCACGCGTGTAAGAACCTTTCTGGAAATTGGGCAACGCAAATGTCGTCATGAACTAAAAATATACTGTTCTGTGCCTGCTTCTTCTCGATTTGCTTTCCCTAAAATGGAATAAAATAAAATTAGTTTAAAATGAGAATGAAAGGAATATGGTTCTCCTCTGTAGTATTTTTTAATTTACTTCAAAACATCAACCTCCAAAGAACTATCTCCAAAAATTTTAATAAAAGCTTTCGTGTAGTCTTCTTTTGTGGCAAAGTTGGGATTCTCTAGAAATTTCTGAGGATTCACGACGAACAAAGGAAACCAGGTGCTGGAAATCTGAATCTGAATGCGATGTCCTTTTTTGAACGTGTGCATCACATCCTGAAGTCTGAAATTAACAGCAGTTTTCTGATTCGGAACCAAAGCTTCGCCTTTTTCACGAGAATTTCGGAATCTTGCAGGCATAATTTCGCTGCGAACCATTTGATGATAATTGTTGTAAATCACGCCTTCCTTCTTTTCTTTCGGAACAAAATCTGCGGGATAAACATCGATTAATTTTACGGCAAAATCTGCATCAGTAGAAGTAGAAGCGATATTGAGTTTCGCCATTAATTCGCCACCAAAAGTCATATCTTCTGTCAGAATATCGGTCGTGAAAGTGATCACATCTGGTCTTCCTACCGCAAATCTTTGGTCTTCGCTCATGTAATTTTTCGGCGTGAAACCATTAAAATCTTTTAAATGATCGGAGCTTAAAACAGGATTGTTCGGGTCGCTGTAATATTCTGAAGCCGCATTGGAAGCTGCGTTTTTCAAGGTTCCATCTGCTAAATAGAAACTAACTTTTTTCACATTTTTCGATGGATATTGCGCAAATTCCCGCCATTCTTTGCTTCCCGTATCGTACATCACCGCTTCCGGAATTCCTGCGTCGGTTTTCGGGTCACCTTTTAAATAATGATTAAAGAATTTTGTTTCTAAATTTTTCTGATAAAAGGTCGAAATACTGTCGCCAAAATAGATTTCATTATGAAAAGCTTTTCCGGTTTCTCTTCCCCAAGCTCCGTGAGAAAAAGGTCCCATCACGATGGTGTTTTTTGCTTTTGGACTGGTTTTTTCAATGGTTTTATAAATATTTAATGGTCCGGAAAGATCTTCTGCATCAAACCAACCTCCAACAGTCATTACAGCGTGGTTTACATTTTTCAGATGCGGAAGCAGACCTCTTTTTTGCCAATATTCATCGTAGTTTGGGTGGTTCATGATTTCGGTCATGAAGAAATTATTTTTGTAATATTTTTCATATCCGTCTTTCAAAGTTCCCATTTCGCGGTAAAATTTCAATCCGTCTTCTGAGGTAGGCTTAATGAAAGTGTCCATAAACCAACTGTCTTTTTCTGCCTTGGTTTTTTGAATTCCAAACACTGGGAAAGTTCGGAAATAACCCATCATAAATTTTCCGTTGTGCAGAAAATCATCATTCCAAAAATCCGAAATTGGTGCTTGTGGAGAAGAAGCCACCAAACTTGGATGATCGGCTAAAATTCCTGCTGCTGTATAAAATCCCGGATAAGAAGTTCCGTATTGCCCAACTTTTTTATTGTTGTTTTCAATGTTTTTGATGAGCCAATCGATGGTGTCGTACGTATCGGTACTTTCATCGACGTCTTTTTTAGATTTGCGTTCCACTTGCGGCGTCATATTCGTAAAAGTTCCTTCACTCATGTATCTTCCGCGAACATCCTGATAAACGAAAATATATTCGTCATTCAGCAGATATTTATTGGGACCCAACGATCTTGGAAATTCTGTTTCACCATACGGCGCAACGCTGTAGCAAGTTCTTTGCATCAAAAAAGGCAGTTTTTTTGTTTTGGAAATATCTTTCGGAGTATAGATGGAAGTAAAGAGTTTCACCCCATCTCGCATTGTGATATAAACCTCCTTTTTATTGTAATGTTCTTTAACAAAAGTATTGTCTGGCTTTTTTTGAGCAAACGTAAATATCAGTAAAAAGAGAAAGGAAAATTGAAAGTATTTTTGCATTGAATTAATTTTAAACGAAATTATAAAATTAAATACAGAAATTTGATCTTTAAATTGTATTGATGGAATTATTTGAAAATATCGCAGATCCGCACAGAAATCTTTTGCCACAAGATGGAACAGTGAATTATTACGGGAAAATTCTGCAAGAGAAAAAAGCCAATCAGTTTTATTTAAAACTATTGAATGATATTGAGTGGCGAAATGACGAAGCAGTAATTTTCGGCAAGAAAATCATCACGAAAAGAAAAGTGGCGTGGTATGGCGACGAAAATTTCGAATATACGTATTCTAATTCTACAAAAAAGGCTCTGAAATGGACGCCGGAACTTTTAGAACTGAAGAAATTAACGGAGGAAATAACCGGGGAACAATTTAATTCCTGCCTTCTTAATTTATATCATGATGGAAACGAAGGAATGGCTTATCACAGCGACGGCGAGAAGGATTTGAAAAAAAATGGCGCAATTGCCAGTTTAAGTTTCGGGGCGGAAAGAAAATTTTCGTTCAAACACAAATTCACGAAAGAAAAGGTAGAACTTGTTTTAGCCAACGGAAGTCTTTTGGTCATGAAAGATCAAACGCAAAGTTTTTGGCTTCACCGATTACCGCCCACCAAAAAAATATTTACACCAAGAATTAATTTAACATTCCGGATGATCATGGAGGATGTTTCTTTGTACGCAGGATGAGAATTGACAAATTCTTTTCGAATGAATGAATTAAT
Source organism: Kaistella chaponensis (assembly GCF_900156725.1). Classification (GTDB taxonomy): domain Bacteria; phylum Bacteroidota; class Bacteroidia; order Flavobacteriales; family Weeksellaceae; genus Kaistella; species Kaistella chaponensis. Next base: position 48,592 of record NZ_FTOI01000001.1, read on the forward strand.
TTAAAATTTTATGAAAATTTTATCATTTTTTAGTATTTAAGAGTGCATTTTATTGTTAAATTTGAAATTACAATTTTAATATTAAATAAATTCAACTATGAAAAAAACAATTGCAATGGCTGCTTTAGCGCTAGTCGTGTCTATCGGTTCTATTTCTTGTAAAAAGAAAATTTCTGATGCTGATCTTCAAACTCAGGCAACTACAGTAGTAACCTCTAATCCAAACGCTTCGGTTGAAGTAAAAGAAGGTACTGCACATTTGAGCGGAACTTTTGCTGATCAAGCTTCAAAAGATAACATGATTGCTTCGTTAAAAGCAATTCCTGGAATTAAAGATGTGATGGACATGTCTACAATTGCAGCGCCGGTTGTCGTAGAAACTGTTTCTGCAGTAGATCCTATGGTTCAGCAAAAAGTGACTGATGCCGTAAAAGATTTTCCTTCTGTAAAAGTGGAGGTCGTAAATGGCGAATTAACTTTAACTGGAAATGTTTCTCCTACTCAAGCAAAACAAATTAAAATGTCTGTAGATGCTTTGAAAGCTGGGAAAGTAAATTATAACTACACCGTAAAATAATTAAAAATGAGCGAATTACAAGATAAATATGCAGGAGTAATTGCTGCAGCACAATCAGCTGGAGTTTCTAATCTTCAGGTGAGCGAGCAAGAAGGTATTCTTTATGTTTCTGGTCATGCCGGATCAACTTCTGCAAAAGATGCAGTTTGGAACGCTCTTGGAGCAATAGATTCTACGTATTCTGCTTCTGATATTAATGTAGATGTACAGGTTGTAGGATTAGAAGCTGGAGCAGTTTTAACTGTTGCTACTGAAGATTCTAATCTGAATATTAGAGAGGAAGCTTCTACAGATGGCGCTATTGTTGGTAAAGCAGCAAAAGGTGAATCTGTAACATTAGTCGAGCAAACAAATGATGATTGGTGGAAAGTAAGAACTGCCGATGGAGAAGAAGGTTATGCTTACGCAAGATATTTGCAAGCGTAGTTTTCTCTCAAAACTATAATGAAACCTCTGATTTTTCAGGGGTTTTTTTTGTGGGAACCAACCTAAAAAATAATTCTACAAAAGCCGGCGTCATTTTTCGGAAACGTGTTTTGCTTTTCAATTGATGTTCGCTGGGCTTTCTGTGCAAAAAAGAGTTCTCATTCAATAGCGTGTCTTAAGTCCTCTTTATAGCTGATTTTTCCTAAAAAAAACTATATTTGTAGAATAAGCAAAAATTATGAAAGGTCAAAATAAACTGTTCATCGCTATTATCGTCGCATTAGTTGTGGGAGTTATCATGGGCGGTGTCGTTCATACGCAATATCCGGAGAGTTCGGAGGGGTTTTCAAAAAACATTAAGTTACTTGGTACCATTTTCATCCGTCTGGTTCAGATGATTATTGCGCCTTTGGTTTTTACCACTTTGGTTGTAGGGATTGCAAAAATGAGTGACATCAAAATGATTGGTAGAGTAGGAAGTAAAGCCATGCTTTGGTTTATTACGGCTTCTTTGGTTTCGTTAACGATCGGATTGGTTTTTGTGAACTGGTTAGAGCCAGGTCGAGTAATGCAATTGGCAAAACCTGCTGCAGATGCTGCAGGAGAGGTGGTAGCAAATAGTAAGGGTTTGTCTTTAGAAGAATTTGTAAAGCACATTATTCCCAAAAGTTTGTTCGAAGCATTTGCAACCAATGAAGTTTTGCAAATTGTTGTTTTCTCTATAATGTTCGGTATTGCTTTAGCCAATATGGGTGAGGAATATACCAAACCTATTGTTCGGGCTTTAGATATTTGTGCCCATGCAATTCTAAAAATGGTCGGTTACATCATGTGGTTCGCTCCACTTGGCGTTTTAGGGGCGATCGCGGCAGTTGTTGCTACCAATGGTTTCGATATTTTCAAAGTGTACGCTATTTATTTGCGTGATTTTTTCTTTGCCTTGGCAATTTTATGGCTTGTTCTCTGTGTTGTAGGATATTTAATTTTAGGGAACCGACTTTTCGAATTGTTACGAAGAATCAAAGAACCTTTACTCATTGCATTTTCCACCACAAGTTCTGAAGCGGTCTTCCCGAAATTGGTAGAAGAACTGGAAAGATTTGGGTGCAATAATAGAATTGTTTCTTTCATTTTACCTTTAGGATACTCCTTTAACCTCGATGGAAGTATGATGTACATGACTTTCGCTGCGATTTTTATTGCGCAGATTTATGGGATCGATATGACTTTGGGACAACAGATTATCATGCTTTTGGTTTTGATGCTTACTTCCAAAGGAATTGCCGGAGTTCCAAGAGCGAGTTTGGTAATTATTGTTGCAACCTGCACGATGTTCGGAATTCCACCAGAAGGAATTGCCTTGATTTTACCGATCGATCATTTCTGTGATATGGGAAGAAGTATGACCAATGTTTTAGGAAATGCTTTGGCAACTTCTGCCGTTTCCAAATGGGAAGGTCAGCTGGAAAATCATGGTGGAGATCTCTAATTTTTCTAATTGAAATATGGAATTGAGAGCTGAATGAAGAAATTTTTAGCAAGAATTTCTTCTGCGATATTTACAATTTTTTGTAACTTTCCTACATCTCTTAATTTCAGTATTATGAAAAAATTTTTACTCCTTCTATTACTGCCTATTTTTCAATGGTACAGTTCGCAAATTACTTTTCAAACTTATGTTTATTCGTTTGGACCGCAACCGTATAACGCTATGTTAACCGGAAATGGAACCATTTACTATACCACGGATGGAACGAACCCAACGCTTAATTCCATGTCTGGATTAAATGAAGTAAATATTAGTATTTCCAAAGTACTGACTGTAAAAGCGATGCTTAAGAATAGTTCGAATCAGTTGTCGCAAGTCTTTTCAAAGAAATATTATTTTGGACCATTTCCAAGCAAAACGGTTTATTTTAAAAAACCACCAACTTGGACAAATGCCTGTTCTTTTAGTAATTCAAATGACCCGCAAGTGACTATCGATTTTTTCAGTGGACCACCTATGACGCCAGTTTGTGAGGGTTGGTTGAAGGGAAATCAGGCTTTTTTTGTGGGACAGGTCACTTTTGATAATTGTGTATTTCCTCCAATGTCTCCTCTTTATCAATATTTTAATATTGTGACAGAAGATACGGTTTATTATGATTATTCTTCGGGACCAATTACCAATCCTCCTGCTTGTTTATTAGCAACAAATGATCCTGGTAAAAAAATTGCGGTTGTGAAGATTTATCCCAATCCGGTACAAGAATTTTTCAATATAGATTCCGATATCGATTTTGAAAATTATGAAATCATCGATTTTAATGGAAAATCTGTGAGGCAAAATAAAGTTGCGGGCAAAAAAATAAATGTTTCTTTGCTTCCCGCTGGAACCTATTTCATTAGATTAATGACCTCCGGAAATTTAACTCATATTTTAAAATTTATCAAAAATTAAAGGTAAAATTTTGGTGATCGTTGGAATTGATGATTTCATTAAAACCGAATGTACCCTGTTTATTTCGGAGTCGATCTCTAATTCTTATCTCTGGATTTTGCGGAATAATGGTCATTCTACCCCGATTTTTTGTAAAGATATTTGTATTGAACCTGTTAATCAATTCTTTTAAAATCCCATTAGAAAATTGAAGGTTTAAAAAGAATGGAATAATCGGACTGTTTTTTAATTACTAAAAAAGACCATTGTAATCAAACAATGGTCTTTCTTTTCATGTTATTTGTTAAAGGTTTAATCTCTGAAACTTTTTGGATTTTCAATTAATAACCCATGGATAAAAGCTGCGGCAATACCTCCCAAAACTGGGGCAACAATAAATAACCAAAGTTGCGAAATTGCAGCTCCACCTGCGAAAAGAGCTGGTCCGATACTTCTGGCTGGATTTACAGAAACTCCGGTAATTTTTATTCCAACTATATGAATTAGAGTTAAAGACAATCCAATCGCCAAACCTGCAAAACCACCGTTAATATTTTTGGTCGAAGTTGAACCCAAAATCACAAACAGAAAAATAAAAGTGAAAATAAATTCTGCTACGAAAGCTGCTAAAGTATTGTATTCTCCCAAATATCCGGTTCCCCATCCATTTGATCCGAGAGCGTATGGTTTCATATTAAAACCTGCGATCTGATTGGTGACCAATACATATAAAATTCCGGCGCCAATAATCGCTCCTATTATTTGGGCGACGATATAAAAAGCAGCTTCTTTGGCTTTCATTCTTCCGGCAACGACCATTGCCACTGAAATTGCTGGATTAATGTGGCATCCAGAAATATGCCCGATTGCATATGCCATTGCTACGACACTGAGTCCAAACGCAAAAGAGATTCCTAATAATCCAACTCCTGTCGTTCCATCTGCTCCTGCAATTACGGCACTTCCGCAACCCATTAAAACCAAGACCATTGTTCCGAGCATTTCTGCTACAATTTTCGATGTTAAAGATACATTCATTTTTTTTCGTTTTTGAGTTTATAAGTTTTTATCAATTGTTTTTAAAAAGTATAATGGATTCTTGTGAAAATCTGTCTTCCTGCAAATCCCATTTGAACCGGATCGAAAATTCCGCCCGACTCTGTGTTACCATCAGAAACTGCAGGTACCTGAAGATTTGGATATCTGTTGAAAATATTTTTCGCACCAATGGTCCAATTGAAGTTTTTACTGAAATCGTAACCGAAAGAAAGATCCGTCGTTACTTTTGCACCATATTTTTGGAAATCATCTGCGCCATTGTAGCCGATTAATGTAACCTTGTCAAATCGAACCAGCTGTAAATTAGTATTAAATTTGTGAATCTTGTAGTTTAAACTCAAGTTGAATTTGTTTTTTGGAGCTGAAGCCAGGATAAATGCCTTTTCTCTCGGACTTAAATAAACATCTTCTTTGCCTTTCAATTCTGGGGTGGTGTTGACAGAAGTAATTTCCATGTCATTAAAATTAGCTGCAAAACTTGAAGTTAATTTACCGCTACCAATATTTTCGCTATAGGTTAAAATGATGTCAAGTCCTAAAGTTTTGGTGTCGATTGCATTGGTGAAAAACTGTGCCTGATCGATATGATTATCAATCAAAATCTGCCCAATTTTGTCATCGCTTTGATCAAAATTTCCTGTCAAAACAATTCTGTCTTTTACTTTTACGTAATAACCATCAACTGTTGCAGTGAATTTATTAGAATTAAAAGTAAATCCTGCACTTCCATTAACCGATTTTTCCTGTTTTAATTGTGGGATTCCTACGGCTTTTGCGAGTGCACTGTCGTTCGAAGCGAGCTGAATTGTTACCAATTGTCCACCTTGGAAATTCGTAAAATTCAAACCATAAAATTTCTGAACCAACGAAGGCGCGCGAAATCCAGTAGAAACTGAGCCTCGAAAAGCGAACCCTTTTGTAATTTTATATCGTGTCGAAAATTTCCCATTGATGGTGCTTCCGAAATCATTGTAATTTTCGAATCTTCCGGCAGCACTGATCATCCAGTTCTTGGTAAGGTCAAGTTCTGTATCCAAGTAGGCTGCAAAATTGTTTCTTCCTTGGTCTACTGCTGAAGAATAACCCGGGAATCCTTGTGAACCTGCAGGCCTTACATTTCCAGAAAGCGGGTTGATTACCAAGAGGTTTTGGGGAGTTGAAGCGGTCACAATATTTCCATTAATGTCGTAGGCGGAGTAAGATTGTTCTTCTCCTTTGATGATTTTAAATTGTTCGTATCTAAATTCGGCTCCTAAAGCGATATTGAGTCCCTCTAGTACATCAAAAGGTTTTGATGCATTGAAACCTGTGGTGTTTTGTAAAAGAGAATGACCACCCGCATCAAAACTTGTTTTTGAATTTGCGCCCAATGTTGCATTAACCGTATTGTTGATGTTATACATGAATTGATTGCTGCCAAAAGCATTGAATACATCGAGGTCCCAATTGGCAAGTTTGAATTTTAAACCATTATTGAATGTAAAATCTTTGATTTCTGTATTCTCTATAGGATTGAAACCATTCGGATAAATGGAAGGTACGTTTCCATCGGCTTCAGCATCTCTTGTCCAGGCATAAGCATCGGTGTTGCGATAAGAAAATCCTCCGAACGAGTAAAGGTCAGTCTTTGCAGAAACCGGAATTTCAGCATTATAAAAAATATAATAATTGTTAGATTTTGCATCCCCGAATCTTTGACGAGGTGCAGTATATAATTCGGGATTTGCATTTCGAATAGCATACCCTTTAGAGACTACTTCGCCGGTAACATTAAGAAATCCACCATTACGACCGATCTTTGTTCCATAGTTTCCACTTACATCTAAAGTGAGTCCGTCTAAATTTTTATCGGAAACAATAGCGTTTCCACCGTGCGGACTTCTAAATAAATTTAAACCGTAAAAAGCTTTGGCTTCAAAACCTTGTTTTCGGTCATTTAAAATAACATTGATTACGCCGGCAATTGCATCGGAGCCATATTGTGCGGAAGCTCCGTCACGCAAAACTTCTATTCTTTTAATTGCATCCAAAGGAATGGTATTCATATCGGTACCTGAATTTCCGCGACCTTTTGTGCCAAATAAATTGACAAGTGAAGATTGATGGTATCTTTTGCCGTTGAGTAAAACCAAAGTTTGATCAGGACCTAAACCACGCAAAGTTGCGGGATCTACTGCATCTGCACCATCGGAACCTGATTGTTTGTTAGAGTTAAAAGAAGGAGCGGCAAATTGTAGGAGTTGGTTTACATCAACCTGTCCTGTTGCTTGGCTGATTTGTTTTACATCGATCACATCTACTGGAACAGGCGTGTCTATTGCAGTTCTTTTTTTATTTCTGCTGCCCGTTACGGTTACTTCATCAATTCCTTGCGTCGATAAAGAATCCGAAGCTTTGTTTTTTTCTTGAGCAGACACAAATAGGGAGCCACACAGAATAATCGGTAAAATGAGTTTTTTCATAGAGTTTAAATTTAAACCAAATGTAAATATAAAATATCAAACTATTAAGCAAATTTGTGATTGAAACGTTAATTTTTTAACTTAAGTGATGAATTTAATTCAACTATATATGGGTTTTAGAATAAATTTGTTATTGTGATAGGCTGAGTAGAAGAAGTGATGAACTTAATAATAACAATAAATACAGATATTAATCATAACTTTTACTCATTCTAAATAACAAAAATTTCCGTAAATTTGTATTCCAATTTATTATACAGAATTATGTTGACGAAAGAAAAAGTTCAGGCGTTTTTAAAAGAAATAGAGGTTGATGATTTAGTACAGAATTTCCAGGTAATGGGAAATGATGTTTATATCGATATGACCGCGCATTCACCGGCAATGCATGAGAAAAAGAAGCTCGAAGCTGCCATGAAACAAGCCTTCGCTTCAGAATTCGGAGAAGAAATTATTCTGAAATTAAAGATTGCTTCGCCAGAACCAACAGAGATTCAGCAAAGTCAAATCAAAGGAAAACAAATCAAAGGTATTCAAAATATTATCGCAATTGCTTCCGGTAAAGGAGGTGTTGGTAAATCTACTGTTGCGGCTAATCTTGCGGTAACTTTAGCAAATATGGGTTTCAAAGTTGGGGTTTTAGATGCCGATATTTACGGACCATCGATACCAACTATGTTTGATACTGCAGATGCAAAACCAATTTCTGTAGAAATTGACGGTAAAAACCTGATGAAACCCGTAGAAAATTATGGAGTGAAAATGCTGTCGATTGGCTATTTCTCGGGTGCTAATCAAGCTGTTGTTTGGCGTGGACCGATGGCTTCGAAAGCTTTAAACCAAATGATTCGTGATGCAGCTTGGGGAGAACTCGATTTTCTTTTAATCGATTTACCGCCGGGAACTGGTGATATCCATTTATCAATAATTCAGGAAGTTCCTGTGACAGGAGCTGTAATTGTAAGTACGCCGCAACATATCGCACTTGCCGATGTAAGAAAAGGAATTGCAATGTTTCAGATGGAAAGCATCAATATCCCTGTACTTGGTTTGATTGAAAATATGTCGTACTTTACTCCAGCTGAATTGCCCGACAATAAATATTACATTTTCGGAAATCAAGGAGCACAATATTTAGCAGAAGATTTAGGAATTCCAGTTTTGGGAGAAATTCCACTGATTCAGAGTATTCGTGAAGCGGGAGATGTTGGTAGACCTGCTGTTTTACAAGAGGGTTCTAAAATTCAAGAAATTTATATTAAAACAGCGCAAAATATGATCGAAAGCTTGGTAGAAAGAAATAAATTACTTCCACCAACAGAAGCAGTGAAAATTACTACTATGGCGGGTTGTTCTTCAAAAAAATAAGCGGATCCTATCGTGAGATGCTTATAAAATTAAAAATAACGGTTTAAATAGAAATCGAATTTATATCACAAAAGAAAAATGAAAACAGAAATCAAACACGAAGAAATCGTGACGAAAGTAATGGATGCGCTGGAAAGTATTCGTCCGTTTCTTAATAAAGACGGCGGTGATATAGAATTGATCGATGTGAAAGATAATATCGTTTATGTAAAACTTCAGGGGAACTGTAACGGTTGTCCGATGAGTTTTTCTACCATGAAACTGGGCGTAGAAAATACCATCAAACAATTCGCACCAGAAATTGTAGAGGTCATCGAAGTCGAATAGACCATTGTGAACCATATCAATAAACTTGGCAATTCAATATTGAATTGCTTTTTTTTGCTTCTTTACTTAAAATTTCAGCTCCGAATTAAAATAGTGAGGTAAATAACAAAAGGTTTAAAATTAAATTAATATTTTAGCGCATTAAACTATACAAAATATGATTGCCATTGTTGACGGCGGCTCCACGAAATGTGATTGGGTAATCCTAGAAAATTCCGGAAAAATCCATTTGAAAACCACCACATTGGGATTCAATCCGAATATCATTAACACCGATTTTATTTTACAGGAAATTGATAAAAATGAGGCACTTTTCTTCATCAAAAATCACCTTGAAAAAGTCTTTTTTTACGGTTCTGGTTGCGGAACTCCCGATAATGCCCAAAAAGTAAGAAACGAATTTGTCAAGACTTTTCCACAGGCAGAAATTACCATTAAAGAAGACCTTACAGCGGCTGCTTATTCAGCTTACAACGGCAAACCAGCCATCGTTTGTATTCTTGGAACAGGTTCTAATTCTTGCTTTTTTGATGGGGAGAAAATAAGGGTAGATTTGCCATCTCTCGGTTTTTTAATTGGGGATGAAGGAAGCGGAAGTGCTCTGGGAAAACATCTTTTACGAAGGTTTTTTATGAAAAAACTGCCACAAGATTTAGAACAGGATTTTCGCGATACTTATCATCTTACCATCGAAGAAGCCATTCGAAGCATGTATCACAATCCGAGAGCCAATGCATATTTAGGAGAATACAATAAGTTTATTGCCGAGCGAAAAAAACATCCTTATTTTCAGAATATGGTTTTCGATGAGTTAAAGAATTTCCTGGATTATCAGGTGCTGCCTTATCCTGAAGCAGGCGAGGTCGAAATCAATTTTATCGGATATATTGCTTATATCTACGAAGATATTTTAAGAGCAGCGGCGGCAGAACTCAATTTAACAATAGGAAAAGTAGTACAGAAGCCTATCGATAGTTTAGTAGATTTCCACCTTAAATATATTTTGAATTAAAGTTTAATTCAAATTTCACCTTCAACAGCAATGAACCAATCATTAAAAGTTGATCAATATTACATTTGCGTTTGCAAAAAAAAAGAAAAACATGTCAAACAAAACGAACAGAGACGAGAAAAATTTTAAAGAAGCAGTTCTCGATTATCATAGAAGTGAGCCGAAAGGAAAGATAGAAGTAGTCCCTTCAAAACCTCACTCTTCGCAGCGGGATCTTTCGATCGCCTATTCACCAGGTGTTGCGATTCCTTGTTTAGAAATTGAAAGAGATCCCAAATTAGCTTACGAATACACCGGAAAAGGAAATTTAGTTGCCGTAATTTCTAATGGAACCGCAGTTTTAGGATTAGGAAATATCGGTGCTGAAGCTTCCAAACCAGTAATGGAAGGAAAAGGATTACTCTTCAAAATTTTTGCAGATATTAATGTTTTTGATATTGAGATTAATGAAACGGATCCCGATAAATTTGTTGAAATTGTAAAAGGAATTGCACCGACTTTTGGTGGGATCAACTTAGAAGATATCAAAGCGCCGGAAGCTTTCTATATCGAAAAACGACTCAAGGAAGAACTCAATATCCCGTTGATGCACGACGATCAACACGGAACTGCAATTATTTCTGCCGCAGCTTTAATTAATGCTTTAGAGATTGCAAATAAAAAAATCGAAGCCGTGAAAGTAGTTGTCAATGGAGCCGGAGCTGCAGCAATCGCCTGTACCAAACTCTATTTGGAATTGGGACTTAGAAAAGAAAACGTTTTAATGTGTGATTCAAAAGGAATCATCAATCATAAAAGAGAAAACCTGACCCCAGAAAAATTAGATTTTGTAGCCGAAACCGAGATGCAAACTTTGGCAGAAGCGCTGCAAGGTGCCGATGTTTTTATCGGACTTTCCAAAGCTGATGTGATGACGCCAGAAATGCTTTTGAGCATGGCCGATAATCCAATTGTTTTCGGTTTGGCAAATCCAAACCCAGAAATCGAATATGATTTAGCGATGGAAACCCGTAAAGATACCATTATGGCAACCGGAAGAAGCGATTATCCTAATCAGGTTAATAACGTTCTAGGATTTCCGTATATTTTCCGTGGCGCCCTCGATGTTCAGGCGACTGGGATTAATGAAGAAATGAAATTAGCCGCAGTAAAAGCCATTGCTGATCTTGCCAAAGAACCCGTACCAGAAGCAGTAATTCTTGCTTATAACTTAAAAGGATTAAATTTCAGCAGAGAATATTTTATACCGAAACCTTTCGATAACCGATTAATTACACGAGTTTCTAAAGCTGTTGCCAAAGCTGCAATGGATAGTGGAATCGCAGGAAAACCGATCGAAAATTTTGAGGATTACGAAAATGCCTTACTCGACAGAATGGGGCGCGACGAGAAACTCATCCGCATGATGCAAAACAGAGCGCGTTCTAATCCGAAAAGAGTTACACTCGGAAATGCCGAAGAATACAATGTTTTGAAAGCTGCTCAGATTCTATACGAAGAAGGAATTGCACAACCTATTTTGTTAGGGGAGAAAAAATTTGTGCTGGAACAGATGAAAAAATTCGGAATTGAAATCGATGTTCCGATTGTTGATCCTATGGACGATGATCAGGAAGAAAACCGAATTAAATACCGCGAAACCCTTTGGAAACTACGCCAAAGGAAAGGGATGAATGAATATAAAGCCAAAAGATATGTTCGTCAAAGAGATTATTTCGGTCCATTGATGCTTCGTCACGGTGATACTGATGCTTTGATCGTTGGGTTTTCGAAAAATTATTCATCCACGCTGAAACCGATTTTAAAGATAATCGAAAAAGAAAAAGGAGTCGATAAAATTGCGTCGATGATGATGATTATGACGGAGAAAAGACCGCTGTTTTTCGCAGATACTTCTATTAATCAAAGTCCGAGTTCCGAAGATCTGGTGAATATCGCAAAAATGGCAGAAATTACCGTGAAAACTTTTGCGATCGAACCACGAATTGCGATGTTGTCTTTTGAAAATTTTTCAGGTATTTCAGAGACCTCCAAAAAAGTAGCGAAAGCCGTTTCAATACTTCATGAGAAATTTCCGAATATGATTGTCGATGGTGAAATTCAGCCCGATTTTGCCTTAAACGCAGATCATCTTTCTGATTATCCGTTTTCAAAACTGGGAACAACTCCTGCGAATGTTTTTGTATTTCCAAACTTAGAAAGTGCGAATGTTTCCTATAAAATCATCCGCGGATTGAAAGTGGCGCAAGTAGTAGGTCCTATTTTAATGGGCTTGAATCAACCGGTTCACGTTTTGCAAATGCGCGCAAGTGTAGATGAAATTGTGAATTTGGCTACGATCGCAGTTTTGGATGCGCAGCGAAGAGAGAAAGTATAGTTTCCCTAGATGAGGTGCGATTAAAACTCATGATCATTGGTGATAAAGTTCCTTTTATAAAGTACAGCGGGCTTTCTATGATCTTCTAAAAAGTTACAATATAAAGGCTTTTTGGGAAAGTAAGCACACAAAAAGATTAGATCGGCGAAGGTTGATCGATGAGAAATTTTTTAAATGATCAATCGCAATAAACCATGGTTTTTTTAATATAATAGTAAGCAATTCCACGCATCAATTTCAAAATAAATAGTAAGCAGTTTAGTCATCTAAACTGCTTTTTTTATAAATTTTAAAAATCTTATATTTGAAACTTTTAGAAAAACACTATGATTTACTCTCTCAAAGGAATTGTTCAGGAACTGAACCCAACTTCCATGGTTCTCGATGTTAATGGAGTCGGTTATTATGTGGGCGTAAGTCTGCAAACTTCCGGGAAATTAGAAACCGGAAAACCTACCTTCCTGCATATTCAGCAAATTATTCGAGAAGACGCTCACTTGCTTTTTGGTTTTAACACAATTTTAGAAAAAGAACTCTTTAATCTGTTAATAAGTGTTAATGGAGTAGGTCCTGTTTCAGCTCTTATTATGCTCTCTTCATTAAGCTTAGAAGAGATATCATCAGCAATCCTTTCCAACAACAGTTTGCTGCTGCAAAAAGTGAAGGGAATCGGAACCAAAACCGCTGAAAGAGTGATTGTTGATTTGCGGGATAAAGTCCAAAAATTCAAAGATTCTGATGAAAATATTTCTACATTTGCAAATAATAAAATTAAAGAAGAATCGTTATCAGCATTAGAGGTTTTGGGCATACCCAAAAAAATGAGCGAGAAAATTGCAGACCGCATTTTAAAGCAAAATCCTGATTTTTCAGTTGAACAATTGGTGAAGCAAATCTTAAAAAACATTTAACATTTGAAGAAGAATAATTTTTTTCAGCATACATTCTTAGTTTTTATATTCCTTTGTTTTTCGTCTGCAAGTGTATTTGCACAGGTGAAACCACAGGACAGTTCTACGGTTCGGCAAGATTTTTCCCTGCCCAATCCTTTACGTTATGACGCATTTTATGATGTTTCCAGCGGAATGTATTTTCTCTATCCCAAAATCGGGAATATGGTAGTCGGAAATCCTGTTTCCATGACTTCTGCCGAATATCATCAATATATGCTGAATAATCAGCTGAAGGAATACTACAATGAAAAATCGGCGACCAATAATTTGGGTTACCGAAAAGATCAATCCGATGCACTCAAAAAAGGATTACTGCCGAGTTTTAAAATAAAAAATAGGCTCTTCGAAGAAATTTTTGGAGGAAATAAAATTGAAATCATTCCACAAGGATTTGCCTCTTTTGATCTCGGCGGACTCTACCAAAAGATCGATAATCCCTTAATTTTACCCCAGAACAGAACCAGTTTCGCCATCGACATCCAACAGAGAATCCAGCTTGGATTAACAGGGAAAGTGGGCGAAAATCTTCAGCTTAAAGCCAATTATGATACCCAGAGTGGATTTGCATTTGAGAATAGAATGAATCTGGTTTGGCAAGCAAAAGGAACCTGGAAGGATTTACAGTCCAAAGGTTTAAACGATAAAACTACAGGTGGCGAAGATAAAATCATCAAAAGAATTGAATTTGGAAACGTGAATATGCCACTTTCTACCAGTTTAATTCGGGGTTCAGAATCATTGTTCGGTTTAAAAACAGAATTTCAACTCGGGAAAACTACTGGAACATTAGTCTTTTCCCAACAACAGGGAGAATCCAGAAACATCGTCGCACAAGGTGGTGGTGTGATGAATACCTTTAAATTGAATGCGATCGACTATGAAGACAATCAGCATTATTATATCGGGCATTATTTCTTAGATAATTATGATACCGCTTTGTTGAATTATCCTCAAATCAATTCAAGAATCAGTATTACCAGAATTGAAGCGTGGGTTTTGGATCAAGGCTCCGGAAATCTTCAGGATCAAAAAGGAATTTTAGGAATACGTGATCTAGGAGAAGGGATTTCAGGATTTCCCGATAATTCCCAGAATGCCCTTTATCCTCAAATTGCAGGTTTAGGAACCGGAATTAGAGACGTGAATACCGCTTACAACACCATCAACGGGAAATCTTTTCCCAATGCCAACGGAACTCCGGTCACTTATACCGATGGTGAAGAATTTATTTTTAACAGAAAAGCCAGGAAATTAAATCAAAACGAATTTACCTTTCATCCGCAATTGGGTTATATTTCCCTGAATCAACGGTTGAATGACAACCAGCTTTTGTCGGTTGCCTATACGTATACTTTGAATGGAGACAGCAAAGTATATAAAGTCGGGGAATTTTCGGAAGAAAGCCCGGTTCTTATCACGAAGATGTTAAAATCTAATACCAAAACTACGACCACGACTCCAATGTGGGATTTGATGATGAAGAATATTTATTCTTTGAATTCTAATCAAATTAATAATGATGGTTTCTTACTGAACGTTTTTTTAAGAGATCCAACAAGTGGTAAAGTCAATTATTTACCAAATACCGCGGTTCAGGACACGAATTTGTTGAAATTATTCAACTGGGATCGGTTGAATATGAATAACGATTTACAGCAAAATGGAAATGTGACCGGAGACGGGATTTTCGATTTTGTACCTGGAATAACGATTAATCCACAGGACGGAAAAGTAATTTTCACGAAGGCGAAACCTTTTGGCGCTTATCTTCAAAGTGTTTTAGGGAGCAGTGATCCGAAATATGTTTTTAATGATTTATACGATAAATTCAAAAATGTAGCTTCCGAAAACCGATTGGCTTTAGCATACACGCTAGAAGGTCGATTTAAAGGTTCGCAAGGAACCGGAATTTCTTTAGGGGCAATCAATGTTCCTCAAGGTTCGGTAAAAGTTACTGCAAATGGAGTTCAGCTGCAGGAAGGAATCGACTATACGGTAGATTATATGCTCGGAACGGTCAATATCATTAATGAAACCGTAAAACAATCTGGTCAAGCAATTAATATTTCCTTAGAAAATCAGCTGACTTTTAATACCCAAAGAAAAAGATTTTTAGGATTAAATCTAGAAAGAAAGTTCAATGAACATCTAACAATAGGAGGAACGGTGGTGAATTATTCCGAAACTCCTTTAACGCAAAAAGTAAATTTCGGGCAAGAAGCAGTGAACAACACGATGGCTGGTTTCAATATTTTATATAATAACGAATTGCCTTTCCTGACGAGATTAACCGATAAAATTCCTTTCATCAATACTGAAGCTCCTTCAAACTTAAGTTTTGCGGCAGAAGGAGCCTATTTAATTCCGGGACAAAATCAAGGAACTGGAGACCAATCTTATATTGATGATTTTGAACAGACGACTTCTAAAATTTCCTTGAAGGAACCAGCATTGTGGAGCTTGGCTTCAAAACCGGAGAAAAACCCAAATGAACCTTATTTCGCCAATGGACCTTTAAACGATGATCTCGCTCACGGAAACGGAAGAGGTTTGTTAACTTGGTACAATATAGATCCACGATTCTACGGAATTGGCGGTTCAGCTCCTGGCGGAATTAATGCACAAGCACTTTCTAATCATGCTTCGCGACGAGTTCAAACGAAAGAATTATACAATTCCAGAGATTTTGTTGCCGGAGAACAGTTGTATACCAATACTTTTGACCTCAGTTATTTTCCAAATGAAAGAGGACCATATAACGTGAATCCAAATGCGGAAACCACTCAGCAAAGATGGGCGGGTTTAATGCGACCGATTTCTGTCTCCAATTTCGTGAATTCAAATATTGAATATGTTGAATTCTGGATGATGGATCCTTACGCAGACGGAAATCCTTTAGGCGCAAATCCTAAATTATTACTTCAGTTAGGAAACGTCTCCGAAGATGTTTTGAAAGATGGAAAATTATTGTACGAAAACGGATTGCCTACTCCAAATGTTCCTGCAAATACCACATCAACGAAATGGGGAACTCAACCGAACCAGTTCCCAATTCTCTATGCGTTCTCCACCGAAAATGAAGAAAGAACCGCGCAAGATTTAGGTTATGACGGTCTTGAAGCTCAAGGTGAAGCTGCGAAATTCGGAAGCAATTTCGTGAATCCTGTCACCAAAGTTGCCGATCCTGCTTCTGATGATTTCCTATTTTATCTCTCTGATAAATTTCAGGGAGCGCAAGCTTCTTCGTTAACAGAGCGCTACAAATATTTCCGTGGTCCCGAAGGTAATTCCCAAAGCAATACTTTAGAAGTTTCTACCCAAACACCGGATGCAGAAGATGTAAACAGAGATTATAACTTAGATCAAAGCGAAAATTATAACCAATACACCATCAATTTAGATAAATCAAGCCTTGCAGTTGGACAGAAATTTATTGTTGATGAAAAAACGGTGGAGGTGAAATTCCAGAACGGACAAAGCGGAAGTAACAAATGGTACTTGTTCCGTGTTCCCGTGCAGCAATTTGATAAAGACCCGACTTCTGGTGGATCAAAAGATCCTTCAATTTTAAATAATGTTCGGTTCGCAAGAATGCTTTTAACAGGTTTCGATCAAGCATCAACAATTCGATTCGGAACGTTGGATTTGGTAAGAAGCGACTGGCGAAAATATACCAAAGATATTGCTACAACAACTACAGATACGGAAGGAGTAAATCCTGTGGACAATGAAAAAGTTGATGTAGGAAGTGTGAACTTAGAAGAAAACGGATTAAGCCAACCTCCTTACGTACTTCCTCCAGGAATCGACAGACAGGTTCTCAGCGGAAATTCGGGTGCTCAAAGACAAAATGAAGCTTCACTTTATATGAAAACGCAGCCAATTGCCTTGAAAACTACAAAAGGAGTATTCAAAAATGTAGCTTTGGATATGCGTCGTTATAAAAAATTAGAACTTTTTGTCCATGCAGAAGATTTACGAAACCCGACTTCTACCGTCTATGATAAAGATGCGACTTTCTTCATCCGTTTCGGAAGCGATGCTACAGATAACTACTACGAATATGAAGCGGCTCTGAAATACACGGCAACCAACGCGCGGTCACCATTAGAAATTTGGCCGTCGGAGAATACTGTGAACCTGGAAATTCAAAATTTTGTAGATGCTAAGTTAAGACGCGATCAAAATCCAAACAATAAAATTGATGACCGTACAGAAGACTTTGATTATGGCGCAATCGATCCCCATAAAAAAATATTCATCAAAGGTCGCCCTAGTTTAGGCAACGTATCCACCATTATGTTGGGAGTTCGAAATAGATCAGTCACCGATTCGAAAGACCTGGTTCTTTGGGTCAATGAAATCCGTCTTTCTGAAATTGAAAATAAAGGCGGTTACGCAGGAAATGCAAGTGTGAATTTCAACCTCGGTGATTTCGCTTTGGTGAACGCAAATGCCTCTGTTTCGAGTATTGGATTTGGGGGAATCACAGAGAAACCTGCAGAAAGAGCGCAGTCTGCACGATCTGCCTTCAGTATCAACACCACCGTAAACGTCGATAAATTTTTACCTGAAAAAGTGGGAATGAAAATTCCGGTGAATTATTCTTACACGCAAACCATCGAAGATCCGAAATATAATCCTTTGGATAATGATGTAACTTTTGACCAGGCTCCAAATAAAGAGGAACTGAAAAAAGTCGCAAGAACCTACACGCAACAGCGAAGTATAGGAGTTGTGAACATGCGTAAAGAAAGAATGAATCCGAACAAAAAACCGAAATTCTATGATGTAGAAAACCTTTCAGTAACGACCATCTACAACGATGATTTCTTCAGAGATGTTTATACGAAGAAAAATTACCGTCAGTATTTGAAAGGATATATTGATTACAATTATTCCTTCAAGCCGTTTGTTCTAAGACCTTTCAATAAAATTGTGAGCGATACTGCCAAATCTTACAAATACCTAAGATGGCTGAAAGAAGTAAATATCAATCCTGTTCCAACAAGATTATCTTTCCGTACAGAAATCGACCGTAATTACAACGAACTCGAATTTAGAAATATCGAAGCCATTCTTAGTGGAAATGCAGGTCAGGATTTTGATGTCATCAAAAACAGAAACTTCTTTTTCGGGTGGCAATATGGGATTGGATTTAATTTTACCAAATCGTTAAAACTCGAAATTAATTCTGCAATGCGGACGTTGAACGATAATTTGAATGTGTACGAAATGAACACCAATTCAATTTTCGCCAATCCTTTCCGTGCAGGAAGACCTGTTTTATACAACCACAAAGTACAGCTGAATTACAAATTCCCGTTTGAATATTTACCGTATCTCGACTTTGTGAATGCAGAACTTGGCTACGGATTTACCTATAATTGGAATGCGAGAAGTACCGTGTTGACCAACTTTATAAATCCTGTGACTCAACGTGCGGAAAGTCTTGGAAGCATCGGTCAAAACACCAATAATATTGTCGCAACTGCCGCAGTTGATGTGCCGAAATTCTTCAGTAAATTTAAGTATTTTCAAAAAATCAATACCACGATGCAGAAACGCAAACAGGAAATTGATTCCCTCAACAATGTTTATAATTTGGTGTGGCAGAAAAAGGGCAAAAAGAAAGGTTTCAAAAGTTATAAATTCAAAAATAAGTTGAATCCTTTCCAGGGAATTGCGTACGCTTTAACTTCTATCAAACAAGTTGATTTGTCTTATAATGAAAATAACGGAACGGTACTCCCTGGTTTGCTTTCTGCACCAAACTGGTATGGTTACGGTCAAACATTAGGAGGACCTACTGTTGGTTTCCTTCTAGGATCACAAGCAGATTTCAGAAGAACCATTATCGAAAACGGTTGGATTTCTGATTCTCCGTACATGAATGACCCTTATTCGCAAATGAAAAATCAAAATTTCATAGCCAATGTTCAGGTTGCACCAGTGAATGATTTCCGTATCGACTTTAATTTTCTGAAAAATTTCAACAGCAACTTCATTCAGGGTGGTTATAATGTGGATGCAGATCCTAATAGAGATGGATTCCAAAACTCTTTCGGTACCGATATGATCAGCTACTCCAAAACCACGTGGACCTTTAATACCGCTTTTAGAGATGGAAAAAGCATTTACGATACGATGTATGAAAATGCGAAACAAATTTTCATACAATCAGGTGGTGTTTATAATCAGACCGATTTTGCCAAAGGTCGTGGTTTAGCAGATGCTTATGTTTTAATTCCTGCATTTCAGGCGGCTGTAGAAGGACGATCTGTAAATGGCAGACTTTCCGATCCGAAGAAATCAGGATTCCCTCTTCCAAACTGGAGAGTGACTTATTCTGGGCTGAAAAACATTCCGTTGATCAACAGTCAGTTTTCTAAATTTGATATTCTTCACGGTTATACTTCCACTTTCACGGCAACTGGAATCCAGTCGAGTGTTGATTTTTATAACCAACAAAATAATTCAACTGCACCGAAAATTGATGCTTTTGGGAATCAGTTTAATCCATACACTTTTTCTCAGGTTGGTTACGTGGAAGCTTTTGCGCCGCTGATCGGAGCAGATGTTACCATGAGAAATAACATGCAGTTCCGCGCGCAGTACAACCGCGACCGATTGTTTATGCTCGGTTTGGTCAATCAAACTTTGACTGAAGACGCCGGTAACGAGTACATTGTAGGTTTTGGATATATTCTTAAAGATCTCAAAATGAAAATGAATTTCAAAGGAAAATCCAGAACCATTAAAAGTGATTTGAATCTGCGTGGTGATTTCTCTCTCAGAGACAGCCAGACCAGAATCACCAATATTTTACAAAATGATTCCCAAATTACAGGAGGTCAAAGAGTGATGAGCTTTAAATTTTCTGCAGATTACAATATGTCGCAAAACTTTAACATAAGATTCTTTTACGATCAGTTGTTAACCAAATACAAAATTTCTACAGCATTCCCACTTTCTACGATCAGAGCGGGATTAACTGCGACATTTACCTTCTCCGGAAGTGGCGGATTCTAAAATTGAATCGAATTTGTTTCCCTTAAAATCCCTCACTTTTGGCGAGGGATTTTTGGTGACGGAAATAGAAATTAAATCCTTAATTTTGCTTACCAGTAAATAACGATATGAGTAAAAATTTCGACAACGACGATGATCTGTTCACCGGAAAAGGATTTACACCTTTGCGAGATGACGCTTTTGAAAAATCACCAGAAGAAAAAATCGAGATTATCCAAAAGCATTTCCATCAAATTATGGAAACTTTAGGAATGGATATGACCGATGACTCCCTGAAAGATTCCCCGAAACGTGTTGCGAAAATGTATGTGAATGAAATTTTTGGCGGTCTTCTGCCAGAAAATAATCCACGCATTTCTACCTTTTCAAATAAATACAAATACCGCCAAATGCTGGTGGAAAAAGACATTACCGTTTATTCATTTTGCGAACATCATTTTCTCCCGATTATTGGTAGAGCGCATGTTGCTTATATTTCTAATGGTGAAGTAATTGGCCTTTCGAAAATAAACAGAGTTGTAGATTATTACGCGAAACGACCACAGGTTCAGGAGCGTTTGACGATGCAGATTGTGGAGGCTTTGAAAGTAGCATTGGGAACCAAAGATGTTGCCTGTATCATTGAAGCCAAACATTTATGCGTGAACTGTCGCGGCATCAAAGACACCGCTAGTTCAACTACAACTGCGGAACTTAGTGGGCTTTTCAGAACCAATTCGATTACCAGACAAGAATTCCTTCATTATGTCGGTAATCGCTCCAATTTGGAGTAATTTCAAACTTAATATAAAAATGAATTTAACAATATACAATTCCCTTTCCGGCGAAAAAGAAATCTTTAAATCAATACACGAAAAGAGTGTTGGAATGTACGTTTGTGGACCGACCGTTTACAGCAATGTGCATTTGGGAAATGTGCGCACCTTCATGTCTTTCGATTTTATTTACCGCTCGCTCGTTCATTTGGGTTACAAAGTGCGGTACGTGAGAAATATTACAGATGCAGGACATTTAACCGATGATGGCGATGTTGACAATGACCGTTTTGTGAAACAATCACGGCTGGAAAAACTGGAGCCAATGGAAATTGTTCAGAAATATACCGTCGATTTTCACCGGGTTTTAGAGTTGTTTAATTTTCTTCCCCCTACGATCGAACCTACCGCAACCGGACATATTTTGGAACAGATCGAACTGACTCAGAAATTAATCGACAAAGGTTTTGCTTATGAGAGTAATAAATCCGTCTATTTCGATGTTGTAGAATACAATAAACGAGGCCTTAATTACGGCGAGCTTTCCCGCAGAAATATCGAAGAACTTTTCGCCAATACCCGTGATTTAGATGGACAGTCGGAGAAGAAAAATCCTCAAGATTTTGCGCTCTGGAAGGCGGCTTCTCCTGCTCATATTATGCGTTGGAATTCTCCTTGGGGTGAAGGTTTTCCCGGATGGCATTTGGAATGTACGGCAATGTCAACGAAGTATTTAGGTGAAAAATTCGATATTCACGGCGGTGGAATGGATCTGAAATTCCCACACCATGAATGTGAAGTTGCACAGGGAAAAGCCTGCAACGGAACGGAACCTGTAAATTACTGGATGCACGCGAATATGTTGACCATGAACGGACAACGGATGAGTAAATCGACCGGAAACTATATTTTACCCATGGAACTGGTTTCGGGAAGTAATAATTTTTTCGAGAAAGCTTTTCATCCTACGGTCGTGCGTTTTAATTTTATGCAAGCACATTACCGCAGTGTTTTAGATATCTCAAATGAGGCAATGGTCGCGAGTGAAAAAGGATTCCAGCGTTTGATGGAAGCGATGAAAGTTCTTTCGAATGCCACATTTCCGAATGCTTCACTTTCAACTTTTGATTTAAAGGCTTGGAAAGAAAAATGCTACGCTGCCTTAACCGATGATTTTAATTCGCCAATTTTAATTGCCCATCTTTTCGAAGCGGTAAATTTTATCTTTAAATTAAAGGATGGAAAAGAAAGTATTTCTGAAATCGACTTACAGGATTTAAAAAGTTTGATGAACAATTTTATATTTGATATTCTAGGTTTGCAGAATATTGAAGAGAATAATAATGCAAAACTCGATCAGACCTTACAGGTTTTAATCGACTTAAGAAACCAAGCTAGAAAATCTAAAAATTTCGAGCTTTCCGACCAGATTCGCGACCGTTTGCTCGCAGAAGGAATTGAATTGAAAGATGGCCGTGAAGGAACAAGTTATTCGATTTCTTAGACCATCAATTGTTTTGTGGCGGCTTAGAATGTAATCCCTACTTATAAACCAACCTCTCTTAAATGTAATTTAGGAGAGGTTTTTTATTTATTCTAAATATTAATTTCAAAGAATTGATGATTTTGCTCATGCATTTAATTCTTCTTCGCAAGGTTCTGTAAATCAACATCTAAACTCTTAAAAAATAATTGTAAAAAATATAATTTTCCGCCTTTTTTTTCCTAAATTGCAATTTCAAATGACAAGCTATGAAATTGTATTTTAGAGTTAATTTCAAAACTAAAATGGGAGAAAAACTCCAGCTTTTGGTAATGGAAGAAGGAGGTGAAGTTAGGAATCACTTTTTAAATTATAACGAGAACGGAAACTGGGACGCAGAAGTAGATTATTTCTCCAAAGCAATTTCGTATAAATATCAATTGGTTAATGATGGTGGGACTGTTTTAGATGAAGAGTTTTCTCTTCACGAACTGAATTTCCCGCACAACTATCAAGAATTTATCATTTTCGATGTTTGGAACAACAAGAATTTCCCCGAAAATTATCTCAATAATAAAATTCTTAAAAATAAATTAAGCGGCTTCCAGAACGAAAAAATTTCAGTCTTGAAAAAGCATACGCATTTGTTTCGTTTGGAAGCTCCGATTTATCATCCGAACTGGAAAATCGTGTTGCTCGGAAATAATGACGCGCTCGGAAATTGGGGATATTTGAAAGCTGTACCGATGTTGCAAACCGACTTTGGGATTTGGGAAGTTGCGTTGGAATTGCCAACGGAACAACTTATTCAGTATAAATACGGTTTGTTGAATACCGATTCTGGTCAGGTTTTCGATATTGAATACGGTGACAATCGCTGGGCTTTACCCAATGCAGAAAAAAATATTTTGCAGATAAAAGCCGATCATTTTTTCAAATTTAAAGCTTTTGAAATGTACCACGCAGCCGGTGTTGCAGTTCCGGTTTTTGCATTGAAATCTGAAAATGGTTTCGGTGTAGGAGAATTTCCAGATTTGAAAATTTTAGCAGATTGGGCGAAAAAAACGAATCTTTCTATTTTGCAGATTTTACCAATTAATGATACCACTGCAAATTATACGTGGACCGATTCATATCCCTACGCAGCAATTTCTGTTTATGCGCTTCATCCTCAATATTTGTCCATTGAAAAACTGGATTTTTCTTTACCGGATAATTTAGTTAAGGAATACAATGCACTAAAAGCAAAACTCAATGCTTTACCGCTCATCGATTACGAGCAAATGATTTCTGGGAAATGGAACTATGTAAAAGCTGTTTTTGAACTTAACAAAGATAAAATTCTAAAAGACCGTAGTTTCAAGAAATTTATCAAAGATAATGAAGAATGGCTTCTGCCTTATTCCGCTTTTTGCGTACAGCGCGATAAGTATAAAACGCCCAATTTCAACGACTGGAAAACGCATAAAAAATATATTGCCGGAAAGATCGCACCGTTTTTTACTGCGAAAAGCAAAGATTTTGATACGACAATGCTGCATTCTTGGGTTCAGTATCAACTTCATCTTCAGTTAAAAGATGCAATCGATTATACGCACGGTTTAGGAGTTTCTGTTAAAGGAGATTTGCCTATCGGAATTTATAGATATTCTGTTGAAGCCTGGACAGAACCCGAATTGTTTGGTATGAATTTCCAAGCCGGAGCACCACCTGATCAATTTACAGATCTCGGACAAAACTGGGAATTCCCAACTTATAATTGGGAAGCGATGAAAGAAGATGGTTACCGTTGGTGGAAAAACCGTTTCAAAGCTTTGGAGCAATATTTTGATGCGATGAGA
This sequence comes from Kaistella chaponensis, assembly GCF_900156725.1. Classification (GTDB taxonomy): domain Bacteria; phylum Bacteroidota; class Bacteroidia; order Flavobacteriales; family Weeksellaceae; genus Kaistella; species Kaistella chaponensis. The sequence goes on from NZ_FTOI01000001.1 coordinate 72,686, forward strand.
ATTGACCATATTCTGGGATTTTTTAGAATTTGGAGAATGCCGATGAGTGCGACGCAAGGAATTTTGGGTTATTTTTATCCTGCAGTTCCTGTGAAAATGGAAGAGTTTCAAGCTAGGAATATTCCTTTCAATGAAGACCGTTATTGCAAACCTTTTATCAACGATCAGATTCTTTGGGATTACTTTGGTGACGAAAGAGATGCGATTCATAACCAGTTTATGAATAATCATTTTAATGGAACCTATACTTTTAAAGAAGAATTTAATACCCAAAGAAAATTATCAGATTACTTTAAAGAAAATCCTCAAGGTTGGGCAGAAAGTAAATTAATTTCACTTTGTGCAAATGTGCTTTTCTTGCCTGAAGAAACAAGAGATGGTGCGGTGGTTTATCATCCACGGTTCAATATCAACAAGACAAAATCTTACCAATATTTATCAGATAGAGAGAAAAATGCAATTGATGATCTGTATGTAGATTACTTTTTCAAAAGACAAGATGGACTTTGGTACCAAAAAGCCATGGAAACGCTTCCTGTTATTTTGAACTCGACCGACATGCTAATTTGTGGCGAAGATTTAGGATTAGTTCCAGATTCTGTACCACAAGTTATGGATCGATTGGCGATTACTGCGCTGAAAGTGCAGAGAATGCCTTCTGAAAATATTGCATGGTATAATCCGAAAAATGCTGGTTATATGAATGTAGTGACTGCAAGTTCGCACGATAGTTCTACCCTAAGACAATGGTGGCATGAAGACCGAATTTTCACCCAAGAATATTTTAACAAGCAATTGGGGCAATCTGGAACTGCACCTTGGAATTTAGAGCCGCAACTCGCGGAAATCATTATGAAGCAACATCTTTATAATGATGCAATGTTAGCTATTTTCCCACTTCAAGAATTTTTGGCAACTGATCAAGAATTAGCACATCCAAATCCAGATGAAGAACGAATCAATAATCCAGCTGTATTCCCTCATTACTGGAGATACAGAATGCATTTGAATGTAGAAGATCTGTTGAAAAAAGATGATTTTAACAACAAAATTAGCGCATGGGTTAAAGATTCGAACAGAATATAGAAAAATAAGATATTTGCAAATTGTAGCAGCTGCGTTTAACTTATTTTTAATAATTGGTTTTCAAGTGTTTACGGTTTTAGGAAGGGAATTTAAAACTTTGGTTTTAACTTCCCTTTTTTATTGGCATCAAAGAAGTGAAGTTCGGGTTTAAATCCCTTGTATTAAAGGTTTTAAGTTCGATTCTTGGCATGATTTTGTAAGAAGAACGTATCAATAACTAAAACAAACGGCAAAAAAATGAAAAAAATATTTTATGGAATTTCGGTGCTTTTATCAGCATTAATTTCCGCGCAATATTATCCGGATCCTTATCCGACCAGTTCAAACAACACGAATAATACCTATTATAGCAACGAAGAAGATGCCATGTATTTTCCGGATGATTATTACTATGAATATCCCTCGGATTATTATACCGATGATTTTTATCAAAGTTCTTATAATGATTATCGGCAAAGTATTTATGAGGTGAACTGGAACCGTTTTTTTGCAAGACACCGATTGTCACCGTGGCAAATTGAGCAAATCATGATGTTGAATGATCGCTATGCTTCATACAGTGCATGGAATTCTTATTACAGATACAATCCCGACAGATGGTATTACGATCGTTTTTATGCTTTGCAAAATATTATGGGTCCACGAATTTTTGTGATTTTTCAAAATAATTATTACCAAGGTTATAACCCGGTTGTTTATTACCAGAATTACAGGAGACAACATTATGTAACCAATATATATGTGGTTCCAAGATATCGAAATATCAATATCAACCGATACAGGATTGATCGGGAGCAATACCAACAAAACAATCCTAGACATGAAATGGGATTTAGAGATTCCACCAGAAACAACGACGGAAACTGGCAAAATAACTCGTACGACGGCGGTTTTAGAAACGATGCCAATAGAAATAGCGACGGTTTTAGAAATAATCCAAATGATGCTGTGAAAAATATCCGACAACGTGATAACGGAGGATTTAGAAATAACAACGGTACAAAGTCGCAACCAGTGGCTCCACGAAATAATGGAGGATTTCGATCAAACGATTCCGGTTCTGGTTTGAGAAATAAAGGCGGAGATAGAAAAGTCGAAATGAATTCTGAACTGAAAAAACAAGCTCCACCAATGAGAACTTCTAACAGTTCAGGACTTCGATTTACAGGAAGATAGTTCTATTAATATCGGTCTGAATTCTTTTTCTGATTGGTCTGCAAGATTGAATAAATTTTATTTAAAATTTAAATTAACAAAAATTTATGATTCAGATATTTAACTTCAGTACAATATATTTATCAAAACATCAAATAAAAATAAAATAGTAAAACAATGAAAAAAGTATTTTTAAGCGCGGCGTTCGTAGCGATAGGAACATTTGCAATGGCTCAACAAAACAGCCAAATGAAAGACATGAAAATGAAAGATCCAGCAAAAATGGAACAGAGAAGAGCAGATCACATGGAAAAAATGCAATCTGAACTGAATCTTTCAACTGCACAAGTTGCTCAGATTAAAGCTTTGCAGGATAAAAAAATGGCAGAAAGAAAAGCAAATGCTCCACAAATGCAGGCAGAAAGAAAGGCGAAAATGGAACAGATGAAAGCCAAAAATGAGCAGTGGAATGCTGAGATGAAACAAATTTTGACTCCTGACCAATACACCAAATGGCAATCTAAAAAGCAGGAAAAAATGCAAGACAGAAAAGAAAAAATGATGAAGAGAGGGATGCATGATATGCCTGCAAAAAACTAATTTATATTTTTAATTTTTTTTATAGAAGCGGAAAATTTTTTCCGCTTTTTTCTTGTTCACCCCTCTTGAAATCTATATATTTGGTAAAAAGGAAAATATGATATCAAATGAAATAGCGAACTTGATCAATCAGCAAATTGCGAAAGAGCAATATGCCGCACAGTATTATTTATCAATGTCTGCCTGGTTTTATGCAAAGGATTTAGATGGTATTGCCAATTATTTTAGAATTCAGAGCAAAGAAGAATTAATGCACGCCGACAAAATGTTTGATTACTTAAACGATGTAGGTGCAGAAATCAGAATGGGCGCCATCGAACAACCTCCTTATGAATTTGAAAATGCCACGGATATTTTCGAAAAAGCTTTGGATCACGAAAAGTTGGTAACGAAAAGTATTTTTAATATTATGAAAAATGCCAATATTGAAGGCGATTTTGCCACCATTTCTTTCCTTCAGTGGTTTGTAAATGAGCAGGTTGAAGAAGAAGCAAATGCATCACAACTCGTTACCAAAATAAAAATGGTTTGCGAAAATCCTTCCGCACTTTATCTTTTCGATCAGGAATTGAGTCAGCGCGTTTTTGTTTCAGACTCTGGAAATTAAATGTATGAAAAAGCTTTACCTCTTCCTTTTTTCAGTTTTCGCTAGTTTCAGCTTTGCTCAGGACTATAATGTTTCCTCCATTCCCGAACATCTTGTGAAAAATGCGCAGGCGGTCATCAGAGATTGGTCAGAAGATTACAGTCTGAAATCGGTGAGTGATATGACGGTTAAAAGAACCTATGTTTCGACCATCATGAACGCCGCAGGTGAGGATTATTCCAGGATTTATATTCCATACAACCCAACAACCAGAGTTAGTGGTATTAAAGTTGAAATGTTCGACGCTTCAGGCAAAATAATCAAAACTTTTTCTAAAAAAGACTTTGCCGATTATACCAACAATCCAAGTGCAGGTTTATATGTAGATGACAGGATTCTTGTATTGCAACCGGTTACAACACAATATCCTTTCACGCTAAAATTATCTTACGAAACCAGCACTTCCAATACCATTAATTTAAGAAGTTTTTCCCCAATTTCTACCTATAATGTTTCTTTGGAAAAGAGCAGTTTTGTTATCACCAACAATTCGGGAATCCCGATTCGAACCAAAATCAATGATAAACCGATTGGTAAAGTTTCAGAAATTAAAGAAGGAAACATCTGGAGGTACTCTTATCAAAATATTCCTGCTATTAAACAAGAAGATTTAGCACCAAGCTTAGAATACTTATTGCCCGATGTTCAATTTTCTCCCGAGAAATTTACACTTGAAGGAAAACAAGGCGATATGACCGACTGGAATACTTTCGGTAAATGGTATTATCAGCAATTAATTTCACCGGTTTCCACCATTACACCAGAAATATCTGCAGAGATTTCTGCTTTAAATCTAAAAGGAACAACTGCCGAAAAAGTAAAAACCATTTATCAATACATGCAAAATAAAACGCGCTATGTTCTGATATCAATGGGAATTGGCGGTTGGAAACCCATGCCGGCTTCGGAAGTGAGTAAAAAAGGATATGGTGATTGCAAAGCTTTAACCAATTATATGCGAACTTTGCTTACAGCTGCAGGAATTCCTTCCTATTATGCGATAATTTATAATGATGATTCGGTAATTAATTTTGATAAAGATTTCCCGAAATTGGACGGAAATCACGTTATTTTAATGGTTCCGACAGAAAAAAACGACATTTGGTTAGAAAACACTTCACAAAGAGTTGCTTTTAATCATCTCTCTTATTCTTCACACAACAGAAATGTTTTGGCGGTAAATGAAAATGGAATACAAATTATCGATACTCCCGTTTATCAACCTGAAGAAAGTAAGGAAAAATTAATTGGAAAAATTCAAATTGCAGAAGATGGCAGCATTTCTTCCGAAGCTCATTTTGAGTTTTCAGGAGGACAGTATGACAGTAGTCTAAGACTTTTCAGTTTGAAAAATGATGAAATGATTGATGCCCTAAAAAACAGACATTATAATTTAAAGATTGATCAACTTGCCATTAATAATTTAAAAAATGACCGAGATCTGGCAAAAATTAATTACGATCTGAATTTGAAGGCCAATTCCTTTTCCAAAAAATTAGGAAACGATATGTTTTTTCCTGTGATGCCTTACTACCAAGCGACTACTTTTTCTATGAATGATGATAGAGTTTTGCCTTTTGAAACTTCTTTTCCTTTTCAGGATGATTATGAACTGGAGTACAGCATTCCTGCAGGCTACAAATTTACAGAAGTTCCTGCACCGGCTAATTTTTCTACAGATTTCGGTTCTTACACGATCAGCTTTAGTTTAAAAGACAATAAGCTTTCTGTACATCGAATCTTAACCATCAAAAAAGGAATTTATCCTAAAGAAAAATTCAAAGAGTATGTCGCTTTCAGAAAAAAAACAGCGAGTAATGATAATACCAAAATCTTAATTTCTAAATTATAATGAAAAAAAATCTATTCTTTTTGTCTCTCTTTTTATTTGGTTTCGTTTCTTCGCAACACAAATTTTTAGAAATCCCGAAAATTTCCGATGATGATTTGAAAAGCACCAAATCAGCGAAATATCCCGATGCACCCGCAGAAGTTCTGTTTCGATCAATTCATTTCAGAATTGATTATGACGGTTTTCTGTACAAAGATGTTGTGGATCGCGTGAAAATTTATAATAAAGATAATGCCGCGGATTATTTAGATTTTAAAATTTCCCAGTACGAAGATAACAGAGGCAGCCGCGAAACACTGAGCAATTTAAAAGCCTACACCTACAACTGGGAAAACGGTAAAAAAGTAGAAGCCAAAGTTGAACGTAACGAAAAATACAAGTCTAAAGAAGATAAAAATTACATCGTTACCAAATTTGCTTTTCCTAATGTGAAAGATGGCTCGATTGTAGAGTATTCTTACTTGCTTTATACGCCTTTTATCGGATCTACTCCACGAGTTATGATCGAAGATGAAATTCCTGTAAGATATGTTGAATATGTTTTCGATAGTCCGAAACCGATTGGGTATAACATTAATTACAAAGGAGATTTATTGCCCACTTTTCGGGAAATGGAAGAGAAAAAAATCTATGGAGGTGATTACCAACTCTATCGTTTTGGGTACGAAAACGTTCCGCCTTACAAAGAAGAAAAATATGTCCTGAACAGTGATAATTATAAAACAGGGATCAAATCTGAGCTTAACTCGATTATGCGCGGCACTGAACTGAAATCCTACGCTTTGACCTGGAAAGACATCAGCAAAAGATTATATGACCACGACGATTTTGGGAGCGAACTAAAAAAGCAGAATTTGGTAAAAGATCTGCTTCCTGCTGAAATAAAAGAAATGCCCTCGAAAACGGACAAAGCTCGTGCAATTTTGAAATATGTTCAAAAAAATTATACCTGGAATAAAGAAGATGAAGTAGTGACAGACAAAGGAATCCGCAATTTACTTTCCACTAAAATTGGGAATACCGCAGAAATTAACCTCTTGTTGATAATGTTGCTAAGAAGTGCAGATATCGATGCAAATCCCATTGTTTTGGCAACCGTAAAAAAAGGAATGTTAACGGGTTATTTGCCTTCATTGGCGCAGTTGAATTTTGTCCTTGCTTCTTATATCGAAGACAACAAATTTGTGCTTTTAGATGCAACTTCCAAGCAAAGTGATCTAAATATGATTTCGCCGCGTGCCTTGAATTATTACGGGTATTATATGACCAAAGATGATGCAAAACAAATCAATATCTTGTTTCCGGAAGTGAGCAAAACCCTTCTTACCGTAAATGCTACAATGAATCCTGACGGAACTTTCGAAGGTAATTTTTCAGACCGTGATACCAAACTTTACGCAATGATGGTCAACGAAAGATTTACAGAAGATCAAGAAAAATTCGCCAAAAGTTACAAAGACGACTACAAATTCGCGATCTCTAATTTGAAACATGGAGTTCAGGATAACAATGATTTTGAAACGAGTTTCGACTTTAATGCAGATACTTTTACCGATGTTTTAGGAAACAAGTTGGTTTTTAATCCTCTTTTGTTTTTGTACTCGCAGAAACATAATTTTGATCAGGAAGAAAAGCGTAAAGCACCACTTGAATTTTACTCCGCTTCCGACAGGATCAAAAAAGTTACGGTGACCATTCCCGATAATTATACCTTCGAAAATGTACCAAAATCCAAAAAATTCCGCACCGAAGACAATGCATTGCAATACATTTATCTCGTGACGCAGGAAGGAAACAAACTTACGATAGAAACAACAGTGATGATCGATGATGCTGTTTTTCCGGTTGAATATTATCCGGCTTTCAAGCAAATCTTTGATAATATTACCAAGATGGAAGCTCAAGTAGTCACTGCCGTGAAGAAATAAAATTTAAAGAATTACTAGCTAAATCCTGTCGCCAATTGTGGTGACAGGATTTTTTTTACCCATAAATGATTTTGGTTTCAATCACTTTTTTACCCAATTTTTCGAGCACCGCTTGATATTCTTCAATTTGTAATTGATGTTTTTCTTTAAAGTCTCCGGTCTTAAAATCGAGGATAATAAACCCATTCCCAGTATCAATCATTCGGTCAGGACGATACATTTTAGAATCCCCATTTTCCGTGATCATAATGTCTCTTTCGTTGATAACCACTTGATTGTCAATAAAATATTTCGAGTATTCGGGATTTTTAATAAAACCGTAAAGCCGTTCCTGAATTTCAGATTTTTCATCTTCCGTGATCGTTCCTTCCAAAAGATAAGATTGTAAAGTTTTTTCGATGTCTTTTTCCGTGTTAATGCGCGCTAAAATTTCATGCGTGAAAATCCCAATCCTCACTTTTTCTACGCGGTTCTGATAACTTTTGGATGGAGTCGCAATTTTTATCGCTTCCAAATCTGCTCTTTTTTCTGTTTTAAATTGAATAGGTTTGGTCATCAATTCCGAAGTTTTATCCGTGGTTTGCTTCTTTAGATCTTCCTCCGAAAATTTATACAGGTCAAAAGAAGATAATTCTTCACCCGCTTCATCTCTTGGGATTTTAGGTTCCAAAAATTCATAAATTTCCAGATGATTGGCTGTTTTATTTGGCTTTTGAATGTAGAAAAAAAGTTGTTCCACCGCTCTTGTCGTTGCAACATACTGCAAACAGAAACGGTCGATTTTATTTTGATAAGCATTTTCCTGATTGAATTGCTCCATTTCAGCATCATAAACTTCAAGCTCTTTTGCGAAGGCATTTACATTGACTGCAGACAATCCGTTTTCAGCTTCAATTTCGAGCCAGTTTGTGAATTTGCCGTCTTTGTTGGAGTTTTCCATCGGTAAAAAGACAACAGGAAATTCTAAACCTTTTGCTTTGTGAATCGTCATCAATTTGATGGCATCTAAATTATCTGAAGCCTGAATCGTCTTCATATGGCCTTCTTCATCCCAAAACCGAAGAAAATCTTTCAGCGTAGAACCCGCATTTTGGCAATAAGCGTAAAGCATTTCCAGGTAATTGAAAAGGAAATCGGTTTCCTTACTTTCCACCGAAAATTCCTGCAAATAATTTTCGATGAAATTATAGAGGTTCAGTTGAAGCAAATGTTTGTTTTTTAACTGAATACCGTATTTTTTTTCAATAAATACTTCCATTTCAGATTTGTTCTCGAGTTGCAACATTTCCAACATTTCTGCCGTGAAATCCTCGATTTTTATTCTTCCCAAAACATTCAAATAGTACAGCATTTTTACGGCAAACTGATAGTTTTTGGGGTTCTGTTCCCAACGTAAAAATTCGGTAAGCGCTTTTAAAGTTGAAGACAAATTTAAAGTTAAACCAGAATCAGAAATGGTTTTTATAAATTCTTCTTTCCCATGGTAATTAATTTTCAAACTTCCGAGCAATTGCGAGAAACTGAAAATATCGAAATTCCCACGACAAAGAATGGTAATATCAGAAAGGCTGAAACCGCGATCAACACTACTTTGAATGTCGGTTTTCATCTGTTGTGCAACTTCTTCATAAAAAACACTTTTCGTGGTATTTTCTATTAAATTTACACGAACGCAACCTTCCAATTTCGATTTTGGGATTTGCTGAGAGTCGGGTCCGAAAATTTTCTGATGTTCTACTTGCGTAAAATTGGCGAAAAATTGATACAGTTCGTTATTGAAATTGACGATATTTTTTGCACTTCGCCAGTTACTTTCCAGATTTTCGAGTTCGGCAAGAACCAATGATTCTTCTTTGTGATTAATGATATCCAGCATGAGTTTAGAATCACCACCTCGGAACCTATAAATACTCTGTTTGGGATCTCCTACCAAAGTAAAACTCATATCGCTTGATGAAACCGCGTGATCTCTTAACGGAATTAAATTTTGCCACTGCAGAAAAGAAGTGTCCTGAAATTCATCGAAAAAATAATGGGAAAACTTAGTTCCTACTTTTTCATAAATAAATGATGACGGTTCATTGCGCAGGTTTTCATGAATCAGAATATTAAATTTAGAGAGCAAAACCAAATCGTTTTCAGCCTCGATTTCTGCGAGTTTATCCTGAATGTCTTTGTTGACTTTTAATGGCAAAATAGCGTTAAGAATTTTCTCTTTTTTTTGCGTGAGAATATAATTAATGATGATTTTTTGTCTGCTTTCCATTAAAAAATCGAGGATTTCCAGGATTTCACTTTCCCGATTTTTACCCGTGGAGGATGCTCCGGCAAGAAATTTATTTTTAGCGGTTTCTTCATTGCCCGGAAAAGGAAAATCTTTTCGTTCAGAGCGGTAATATTTCAAGGATTCAGTGAAAAATTTGGCGATACTATTGCTGTTTCCACCTGCGAAATCACCGACTTGAAGGTTTTTTTCAACCATTAAATCAATAGAAGTTTGCAACAATTCGATATTTTCCTTTTTTAGATTTTTCAGATCTTCCCGAAGTTTTGTTTTTGATTTCTCATACACTTCCCAATCAAAATCTTTGTTTTCATGCAGTCGGAAATAATGTTTGTCTTGCACATATTCTTTTGCAGAATCGTATAAAGTTTTGTTGAGGTTGAAGCGGTCGTTATTATCTAAACTGTAATTAACAAAATCCATAAAAGCTCCGGAAACATCGTTCTCTTCTCCGATATCTTCCAGCATTTTATCGACGGCTTCCATGAGAAAAGGTTCCGGATTGATTTCCAGATTAAAGTTCTGCGCCAAACCCAATTCATAAGAAAAGCTTCGAACCAATCTTGCATTAAATTTATCGATCGTTCCAATATTTAAAGTAGAGTAGTGGTGAAGTACGTAATCCAGAATCTTTTTTGAACGCTCATGCAAATCATTTAGCGCAATGTTATACCCTTGGTTTTTAAGTTTAATTTGAACGTTGACTAAATCCTGATTCGTTGTAAAAGAATCTGCAGAAAAATCTTTTAACCACTCGATGATGCGGTGTTTCATTTCGTTCGCCGCTTTATTGGTGAAGGTAAGCGCCAATATATTTCGGATTTTATCCGGTTGCGATGGATGTTTCAAACAGATGGCTAGAAGGTTCTGAACCAGAGCGTAGGTTTTTCCAGAACCTGCGGAAGCGTTGATAACGGTATAGTTTTTTTGCATCTTCAATGAAAATTGAGTTTAAAAGTAATAAAAAATTTGTCATTAAGAAAAAAAATCTTACTTTTGCAATCCAAAATGAGATGTAAATTATGTTAATAATCCCAGTAAAAGATGGTGAATCCATCGACAGAGCCTTAAAAAAATATAAAAGGAAATTCGACAAAACAGGAACTATTAGAGCTCTTAGAAGTCGTCAACAATTCAACAAACCGTCTGTTGTTAAAAGACAGGCCAATGTGAAAGCTGCTCATAAACAAAGAATTTTGAGCAAAGAAGAGCAGGCTTAAGTCAAAATTTACTTATAAAATACCAAAATCACTTTTCAAATAGTTATATTTGAAGAGTGATTTTTTTGTTGGTATATTATGATAGAAAGATTTTTGGAATATATTGCTGTTGAAAAACGGTATTCTCCACACACTTTGACGAGTTATAGAAAGGATCTTGAGGGTTTTTCCCAGTTCCTTCTTCAGTCAGAAGCCCATCAGGATTTTGGTGCAGTTGATAAAAAGATCATCAGAAATTTCATGGTGGAATTAGGCGAAAAGAAAATCGCTAAGCGCTCCATTAACCGCAAACTCTCTTCTCTAAGGAGTTTCTACTTGTTTCTTATGAAGGTTGGTCAGGTGAAAACCTCGCCTTTAGAAAGCATACAGTCCTTAAAATTTTACGCGGAGAAACAAATTCCTTTTTCCGAGGAGGAAATGAGCAATCAAAAGTTGCCCGAATTTCAGCCAAATAAAGGGAGTTTCCTCAAAGAACTCATTATTGAAACGCTTTACCAAACCGGAATGCGGCGAGCTGAATTAGTGAATTTACTTTTAGAAAATGTAGATTTCAGCACATTGGAGATCAAAGTGGTCGGAAAAGGGAATAAGGCGAGAATTATTCCTATTTCAGAAAAACTCGCCGCTGATTTTAGGAAATATTTAACAGAAAGGAAACCGCTGAAAGAGTGGGAGATGTACTTCTTCATCAATCCGAAAGGCAAAATATTGAACGATAAATTTGTCTATTCTACAGTTAATTCCTATCTTAGTCTTGTTACTTCGAAGAAGAAAAAAAGTCCCCATATTTTGAGACATAGTTTTGCGACGCATGTCTTGGAACATGGGGCTGAAATTTCTAAAGTAAAGAGAATTATGGGGCATTCGTCGCTTGCATCAACGCAGGTTTATACGACTGCCAATATTGAACAATTAAAAAAAGTTTTTAACAATGCTCATCCTCGAGCTAAAAAAAATGTAGATTTATGAAAATTTCTGTACAGTCAATGGGATTGACACCACACGCACCGCTTGAAGAACATATCGAAAAAAAATTAAATAAACTCGAAAGCTATTACGATAAAATCGTAGAATGCAAAGTTTATCTAAAAGTTGAGAATAAATCAGACAAAGAAAATAAGACCGTTGAGATTTTATTGGCAGTTCCGGGTGATGATATTGTGGTAAAAAAGACTTCGGCAAGTTTTGAAGAGAGTTTAGACCTTTGTGCTGAAGTTGCTAAAAAGCTGCTAATCAAGAAAAAAGAACTAGCTTAAAAAAAAAATTAAAAATTTCTTTAAAATAATTTGCGGATTTCAAAAAAACTCACTTATATTTGCACTCGCAAAAACAGATAAGTAGTTCTTTAAAAATCTTTGCCTCCGTAGCTCAGCTGGCTAGAGCAGCTGATTTGTAATCAGCAGGTCGTGGGTTCGAGTCCCTCTGGAGGCTCATTGAAAAAAATAAAATTGGGGAGATTCCAGAGTGGCCAAATGGATCAGACTGTAACTCTGCTGTCTTACGACTTCGTAGGTTCGAATCCTACTCTCCCCACATTTTTTTCTAGTTTTATTTGCGTACTTGCAAATTTTTTATAAATTTGCAAACCGTTTACCAACAGTTTTTGGAAACAAAAATGCGGAAGTAGCTCAGTTGGTAGAGCGTCAGCCTTCCAAGCTGAATGTCGCGAGTTCGACCCTCGTCTTCCGCTCACAAAAAAAATCACAATCATTCTATGGCTTGTGATTTTTTTTTAATTTTTTCGCCGACTTAGCTCAGGGGTAGAGCGTTTCCTTGGTAAGGAAGAGGTCGTGAGTTCAAATCTCATAGTTGGCTCTGTGAAAATCTCTCAATTGATTGGGGGATTTTTTTTGCTTAAATTTCGTAGTTTTGCTTTTCAAACCACATTTTGAAAGTTCTTTTGTTAAATGATGATCTTATCTTTCAAATCTTAGTGTGATTTTGAATTGAGGCAATCTTCCTAGTAAAAAGTGCGTTTAATGACTTCCCAAATGGCTGTCTCTTAAAGTTTATTCAGGTGCATTCGCTATTAGTTGTAGCCAAAGTTCTATTGCGTTAATTGGAGGTATGATTTTGATTCGTCGTTCAGAAGTGAATTTTGAATTTAGGAGGGAGCGAGTTTTGGTAATCTGTATTTAAAAAAATGCTTTTACTTTCGGAATTCCATCAAAATATGAAATCCGGAAAGATTTCAACAGAGGGTAATTTTGAAGGAGTGAGAGTCTGACCTGTTGTATTTACTCCATTAATGGCGTCGGAAGGATTGTTACCACTTGTTCTTTTAACGGGAAAAGGTTCTGAGTCCCAAAAACCCTTTTTAATTGTGGTTATAGATGAACTTGTGACAGAGGCTTTTTTGGCTTTATTGATATTCCCCATTTTATTTTGACTTTAACAGAAAAAAAATCCCTGAACAGCTATATAGCTTTATCATATAATTCTTTTTTTCTTTTGAATACTGGATTTGGAAGCCATTAATAAAAAAAAAGTGTTGCTAAAAAATGAATGAAAACTGGTGAGATTTCTTTAAAAAAGAAAATGTTTGTTGAAATTTATTTATAGAATTTTCACAAATAAATAATTTTTCTTAAATTTGCACGCTGATAATTCGGTAAAATATCAAAGGTGTAACGCAATATTTTTGAATGTTAGAATTTTTTTGTACAAAAAGATTTTCAATATTCAAAAAATAACTATATTTGCACACCGAAAATTAAAGTAAATAATTAATAAATAATTTATATCATGGCAAAGGAAACGTTTAATCGTAGCAAACCGCACTTGAACATTGGTACCATCGGTCACGTAGACCATGGTAAAACTACACTTACTGCAGCAATCAGTAAAGTATTATCTGACAAAGGATACGGAACAGCAAGAGATTTCTCTTCTATCGATTCTGCACCAGAAGAAAAAGAAAGAGGTATTACAATTAATACTGCACACATTGAATATGAAACTGCAAACAGACACTATGCTCACGTAGATTGTCCAGGTCACGCCGATTATGTAAAAAACATGGTTACAGGTGCTGCTCAAATGGATGGTGCTATTTTAGTTGTTGCTGCTACAGACGGACCAATGCCTCAAACAAGAGAGCACATCCTTTTGTGTCGTCAGGTAAATGTACCTAATGTACTTGTTTTCATGAACAAAGTAGATATGGTAGATGATCCAGAATTGTTAGAATTGGTAGAATTAGAAGTTAGAGAACTTTTATCTTCTTACGAATATGATGGTGATAACGCTCCAGTAATCCAAGGATCTGCTTTAGGTGGATTGAACGGAGATGCTAAATGGGTAGCGAAAATCGAAGAATTAATGGATGCAGTTGATTCTTGGATCGCACTTCCTACAAGAGATGTTGATAAACCATTCTTGATGCCTATCGAAGATGTATTCTCTATTACAGGTCGTGGAACTGTAGCAACAGGACGTATCGAAGCTGGGGTAATCAACACAGGAGATGGTGTAGATATCGTAGGTATGGGTGATGAAAAATTAACTTCAACTGTAACAGGAGTAGAAATGTTCCGTAAAATCCTTGACAGAGGTGAAGCTGGAGATAACGTAGGTATTCTTTTAAGAGGTATTGAGAAAACTGATATCAAAAGAGGGATGGTTATCGTAAAATCTGGTTCTGTTAAGCCACACAAACACTTCAAAGCTGAGGTTTATGTTCTTTCAAAAGAAGAAGGTGGTCGTCACACTCCATTCCACAACAAATATCGTCCACAGTTCTATGTAAGAACTACAGACGTTACAGGTGAGATTTTCTTACCAGAAGGTGTTGAGATGGTAATGCCAGGAGACAACTTAACTATTACTGTAGAATTGTTACAGCCAATCGCTCTTAACGTGGGTCTTAGATTCGCGATCAGAGAAGGTGGTAGAACAGTTGGTGCAGGTCAGGTAACTGAAATATTAGATTAATTTCTAAATAAATATGAAAGTTCCGTAGGGAAACTTACGGAACTTTTTTTTAATTTACGGGCATCGTCCAATGGTAGGATACCGGTCTCCAAAACCGTTGATCAGGGTTCGAGTCCTTGTGCCCGTGCAAAAAAAAGATAATGAGCTTAGTTGATTTTATAAAAGGTTCTTACACCGAATTCAAGGATAAAGTTGAATGGCCAAAGTGGCCAGAACTGCAATCATCTACAATTGTGGTAACTATTGGAACAGTTCTTTTAGCAATTTTCACATTTGGAATTGATTCACTTTTTAGTAAGTCGATTGCTAATTTTCTTACCCTTTTTATCAATCTTTTCAATTAAAATTATTTTCCAAAATGAGTGACACTAACTGGTATGTACTGAAATCCATCAGCGGACAAGAAAATAAGGTGAAAGCCTATATCGAGAACGAGATGAAGCACCATGGTTTGGAGGATTTCGTTACTCAGGTTGTGATTCCGATGGAGAAGGTAATTCAATTAAGAAACGGTAAAAAAGTGCCAAAAGAGAAGCCTTATTATCCAGGATATTTGATGGTAGAGGCAAACTTAGCAGGTGAGGTTCCGCACATTATTAAAAATATTCCCGGCGTTATTTCTTTCTTAAGTTTAACCAAGGGGGGAGATCCTGTTCCAATGCGTAAATCTGAAGTTAACAGAATGCTTGGTAGAATGGATGAGCTTTCAGAATTTGCCGTGGAAGCAAATATTCCTTTCATCGTAGGGGAAAACGTAAAAGTAATCGACGGTCCTTTTAACGGATTTAACGGTACAATCGAAAAATTATTCGAAGACAAAAAGAAAATAGAAGTTTCAGTAATGATATTTGGAAGAAAAACTCCAATGGAATTAAGTTACATGCAGGTTGAAAAGGTATAGCCTTACTTCTTATTAATACAAAAAGAATCAATTTACTTGGTTCTTTTTTTTTTTGAATTTTTATAATAGCTTTAAAATACTTTTTATTCATTGCTATTTAATTTGCTATCATTCTTCTTGCTTTTAGTAATTAAATCGTCAAGCGATTGAATTTTATCCATCGAAGTCATAATTTTTAGTAATTTAGTTTATTAAAATTATAATGATGAAAACTAAATTTACATTCTTCTTGCTATTGCTCAGCTTTGGAATATCTTTCGGATAGGAGCAGAAAATTTTTGAAGTATTAAAACCCTATTCTGAAACCAAAATTATTTACGATCGGGTTTATCCCGTTTCAAATGCCACGCATTTGAAGAAAGACCAGGTTTCAGCCAATAATTTCTTGCAGGTTTATCATGAAATTCAGCGCGCAGATTACTTACAGAGACTTCCGAAATTAGAGGTCGTTCAAAGTTTATCCAATGATGGTTTTATTAATAATTATATTCCGCTTTCATTATTGATAGCAGATTTTGATAACTTAAAAGCAAACGATTTAGAAACCAGAAAAGTAGTACTAAATTCTGATAATCAGTTAGAATTAAGGGATGGAAGTAAAGATGTTTTTGATCTTTATCAAATAAATCTTTTAGGTACAACTTTAGGTAAAACTAAGGATAATCAACCCACATTTATTCTCAAAAGCAATCTCATATTTAATACTACAAAGCGTGCAATTTCTTTTATTGAGGTAAAAGAAGAAAACACTTGGAGAATTATAACGGTTGATCAACCGTTTAAATTAAATTTTAAGGAAAACGGATTTAATACAGTTCCTTATATAATTCATTTCAGCGACGGAACCATTATTTCGCAGTCCTTTGCAATTGATGTACAATATCAAAAGAGGAACACCGAATCGAAGGGAAATGCTGCATTTCAACCCAATATTGTAAGTTCAATTTCTTCCACCATTCCGTATAAAGGTTATGGCGAAACAGCGTCGTTTCTAGGTAAAGGCGAATATGAAGTTTTTCTTGATACTGTAAATGGAGTTTTAGACAAACCGATCATATTGGTAGATGGTTTTGATCCTGGTGATACGCGAAATACTTCAGCGATCTACCAACTCTTAAATTATGGCACCAATCAAAACTTAGGCGATGTAATTCGTGCCCAAGGTTATGATGTAATCGTATTAAACTTTCCTACCGACACGCGAGATGCTTCTACAACAATTATTGATGGTGGAGTAGATTATATTCAAAGAAATGCCATGATTTTAGTTGAATTGATGAAGAAGATAAATGCTGAAAAAGTAGGAACGGAGAAGAATGTTCTTATCGGTCCTAGTATGGGTGGCTTAATTTCGCGATATGCATTAAGATATATGGAGCAATATAATTTAAATCCAGATACGCGACTTTACTTATCATTTGATGCGCCACATTTGGGAGCGAATGTTCCTATAGGCTTTCAACACCTGTTTAATTATATGGGTTTTGGACCTTTAGGTGATGTTACTTAGCAAGGTATTGTCAACGGAATGTTGAAAAGTCCAGCTGCGAGAGAAATGTTGCTCGATCATTTTGAAGCACATTTGAAACCAGGTGATGCAGTAGAATTTGATACCACAAAAACTTTACCAGCTGGAGCTCCAAATTACAGAACGCCTTTTCAAACGGAATTAAATGCGATGGGTTTTCCCGTAAGTACTAGAAATGTTGCCATCAGCAATGGTGCCGGAAATGGAACAATGACTGGAACTCCCGGAATGGTGGTAATGGATCATACATTTAACAATTCCAGCACGCAAAGAGCAATTATAAAAGTTAATTATACTCCGTTAAAAAATCAAACTTTAGAAGTCAGTAATTTTAAGGCGCAACAATGGATTTTCTTCTGGTTTACCGCATATTCTAGTGCAGCCAGTTCGAAATCTACAACAACTTCCGAGGGGTTAGATACTGCTCCGGGAGGAAGATTTAACTTGAATCAGTTTGCAGCTGCGACAGGTTCTAATCCACTTCTCACAGAATTTGTGAATAATCTGACTATTAAGTACTTCAATTTTATTCCTGCTTTAAGTTCATTAGCAATCAATAGCAGCAACTATTATTCTCCGGTCAATACCTCGTCCGTAACACCTTTTGCAGCATATTCGGTTCCCACTGTGAATGAAGACCACGTTACATTAAATTCGCAAAATGTGCAGTTTGCCTTAAATGAAATATTAAATTCTAGCACATTAAGTACAAGTGAAAATGCTACAAATGACCAAGTTTGGATCGAAAATCCTGTGAAATATTCTTTGAAAATTAAATCGAATTATTTACTGAAAAACGCACAGATTTCCATAAATGATTATTTGGGTAGAAGAATTTTCACAGCAAAATCTCAAGATTTTTCTGGCAATTTAGAACTGCCTATTTCTTTGAGTAATGGCGTTTATTTGGTGACGATTATTTCTGGAAAAGATAAGATTGTTAAAAAAATTGTAGTAAACAATTAAGAATTAATCCCTATTCAAACGGTGGTAGACGGAAGTTTCGTTAAAAAAGATCATCGTATTCCTATACTAAAAGTATTAAATGAAGAGCTCACCTTTTTAGTAGACCAGAAATTGAAGTTTCATTTGGGTTGGATCTTTTTTGATTACATTAAAAAAGAAACCGCATTATTTAAAATACACATTCATTACCTGTAAGAACTGAGAAAACATCCGCAAAAATAACTACTAGGAATGTTTCTCTACTTCGGGCTATAATCATTTTTTCAATTTTAAATCAAGATTGACTTTGAGTTTCAATCAAATTCTTATTAAAAATCAGCAAATTACATTTGCGTAATTAAAAAAAATTCTTAATTTTGCAGTCCGAAATGTAAAGTAGTTAGATGAGAAACTATTTACAGATTTATTAATGCTTCCACATTCATAAATTACTTAATTTTTTAAAAAATCAAAATGGCTAAAAAAGTCTTTAAAATGGTTAAGCTCCAAGTAAAAGGAGGAGCAGCAAACCCATCTCCACCAGTAGGTCCAGCTTTGGGTTCTGCAGGGGTGAATATTATGGAGTTTTGTAAGCAATTTAACGGAAGAACTCAAGACAAACCTGGGCAAGTGTTACCTGTAGTAATTACAGTGTACGAAGACAAATCTTTTGAATTTGTTATTAAAACGCCACCAGCTGCAATCCAACTTTTAGATGCTTCTAAGCAGAAAAAAGGTTCAGGAGAGCCAAACCGAGTAAAAGTAGGTTCCGTGTCTTGGGATCAAGTTAAAAAAATTGCTGAAGACAAAATGGTAGATCTTAATTGCTTTACAATTGACGGTGCTCTTACAATGGTTGCCGGAACTGCAAGATCTATGGGATTAAGAGTAACAGGAACTAAACCAACTAACGCTTAAAACTAATAGATATGGCAAAATTAACAAAAAAGCAAAAAGAAGCTTTAAGCAAATTAGAAAAAAATAAAATTTACTCTCTTGACGAAGCTTCTGCTTTGGTAAAAGAAGTAAACACTGCAAAATTCGACGCTTCTGTTGACTTAGCAGTAAGATTAGGAGTTGATCCTAGAAAAGCCAACCAAATGGTTAGAGGAGTTGTTTCTCTTCCACACGGTACTGGTAAAGATGTTAAAGTTTTGGCTTTAGTAACTCCAGACAAAGAAGCAGAAGCTAAAGAAGCAGGTGCTGATTACGTAGGTCTTGACGAATATTTACAGAAAATAAAAGACGGTTGGACTGATGTTGATGTGATTGTAACTATGCCTGCAGTTATGGGTAAATTAGGTCCATTAGGTAGAGTATTAGGACCAAGAGGTTTAATGCCAAACCCAAAATCAGGTACCGTAACGATGGAAATTGGTAAAGCAGTTGCAGAAGTAAAAGCAGGTAAAATTGATTTCAAAGTTGATAAATACGGTATTATTCATGCTGGAATTGGTAAAGTATCTTTTGATGCTGCTAAAATCAGAGAGAATGCTGTTGAATTAATTCAGACTTTAATCAAATTGAAACCAACCGCATCGAAAGGAACTTATGTGAAAAGCATTTATTTGTCTTCTACGATGAGTCCAGGGATTGCAATTGATACTAAATCTGTAAACTAAAATCTGAAGAACAATGACAAAAGAAGATAAAGTATTAGTAATACAAGATATAAAAGGAATGTTACAAGACGCGAAAGTTGTTTATGTAGCAAACCTTGAAGGAATGAATGCTGCTGCCACTTCAGATTTTAGAAGACAAGCATTTAAGCAAAATATTACACTGAAAGTTGTAAAAAATACCTTGTTACAAAAAGCAATGGAACAAATGGAAGGAGTAGATTACTCTGAAATGTTCCAGTCTTTCAAAGGAAACTCCGCTTTAATGATTTCTGAAACAGCAAATGCTCCGGCAAAGTTGATTCAAGGATTCAGAAAAAAAGCAGAAATTCCAGCGTTGAAATCTGCTTTCTTACAAGAAACATTCTATGTAGGTGATGAGCATCTAGAAACTTTGGTAAATATCAAATCTAGAGAAGAAATGATTGGTGAAATCATCACATTACTTCAATCTCCACTTAGAAATGTACTTTCTGCACTTCAAAATAAAGACGAAGCTCAAGGAAATGCTGAAGAAGCTGAACCTGTTGCTGAAGCGAAAGCAGAAGAAACTCCAGCTGCAGAAGCTGCTCCAGAAGCAAGCGCTGAAGCTACAGATGCACCAAGTGCAGAGTAATTAGACTCAAAAACAAATCAAAATAAATCGTTCAACAATTAAAACATTATTAAAATGTCAGATTTAAAAAACTTAGCGGAAACGCTTGTAAACTTAACCGTTAAAGACGTAAATGAATTAGCTGCTATCCTTAAGGATGAGTACGGAATCGAACCAGCTGCTGTTGCAGTTGCTGCTGTTGCAGGTGGTGCTGAAGCTGCTGAAGAAAAAACAGAATTCGATGTTATCTTGAAAGCTGCAGGTGCTTCTAAATTAGCAGTTGTAAAACTAGTTAAAGATTTAACTGGTGCTGGTCTTAAAGAAGCTAAAGATATGGTAGATGGTGCTCCAACTGCTATTAAAGAAGGTGTTTCTAAAGACGAAGCAGAAGCTTTGAAAAAACAATTAGAAGAAGCTGGTGCTGAAGTTGAATTGAAATAATTCACTTTTAGTCCTAATAATAGAAACCGTTCCTTTTTGGAACGGTTTTTTTTGTAATATAGAAACACGAAAATTGTAGAGTTTTCCAAAAATACATTTTAATCCGCTTCTCATAAGTGTCTTTTTTACACATGATAGAGTGGGTTGGAAATAGTCTAAGCCTAAATTGATTTGGAGGATTAATTGATATCTTTATCATTAAGAATGATCCTTTTTAAGATATGGTAACGATTATATGAAAAATGGTGTTTCCTATAAAATTCTGCCAAAATATTCATCAGATTTTTTTTCTTTCAAAATTTTGCTCGACAACATTTTTTTTGAATATTTCCACAGTATCGAATTCAATGATTTTTGATGAAAATCCTCACCGGTTTATGATTTAATTCAAACTAAGACTTCTTTAGTATTTACAATCGATTGATATTTCACATTTCCTTATTGGATTCAAATATTATTTTAACTAAAATTAACATTTCTGATTCTGAATTTCGGTTTTGATCCTTCTTATTTCCGAATTTTGTAATTCACACATTTATGGAATGGCACGAAATATTTATTGATAAGTGTTGCATAATAATTACGATTCGTTTATAAAATTCATGTTTTAATTAAAAATATTTTTTATTTTCAAATTATTTTTAAGGATGTAAAGAAAGGGTTAAATCACCCAATTTGCTGTTAATCAGATTCTTTTTTTGATTTTACGCTGTAAATTAATTTTTGGTTTGTTATTTTTGTGAAGGTTATTTATTAAATAATCGAAAACACAAAACACAAACACAAGCTTGAAAGAAAATTTATTCTTTAGAGCAACAAAATCAAATCTGAAAAAAGGGAATTATAATTCCTTTTTTTTGAAATTTATTTTGTTGCCTCTTCTCTGCATCACTTCATTTTTTAATGCGTCTGTATTAGAAGTTGAAATTCCGCAGCAAAATCAGCAAGCAATTATTTACGTTTCTGGTGATGCCATAATAGTTGAAAATGGTTCTACGAGTTATACCCAAATTGTAAAAATCAATTCTGTACCTAAAGAAAGTGGTAGTAAAAAGCACTTTTTTTCAAAAATAAATAAGAAGGTAGTAGCTGGAAATGATAAAGTCTCCACTAAGTATCGGGCTGAAAATCTCCCAAAATTATTTCCAACGCGATTTGTATTTAAAAGTAAAGGATCTGTAGATAGCTTTTATATTGGTACATTTTCAAATACCAAAAATTCTATCATTACTCCCGCATTTCAATCAGGGAATTTATTTTCTTTTCGATATGTGGTTAGTAACATTCATATTTTCGAGTACCTCATCAAAACCTACGTTGCAGACTTTTCTAAAATTGCAACGCTTTCCCGGTTTTTATTTTCCAGACCTCCCCCTTTTTGCTAAAAGAAGAACTTATTTTTTTAAATGAAATTGTTTAAGCAGTAGTATTATTTATAGATGCTCTTTGCTTTGATATAAGTCATTAAACACAAACACAAACACAAACACAAATATCATGAAATTAATAATTTATTCATGGCAAAAAGCGACTCGGATGCTTAGCATCGCTATTCTTTTTGCCACAATGCTCTGCAGTACTTCTTTGTTTGCAGATGGATCAAAAGATCTTTATCCTAGTGGAGCGGTGGGTTTACGTGCGTATCTCAGATCAAGTTTAACTCCAACAGAAAACTGGCCTTTTCCGAATGAGGGAGTCCATTACGTTTATGCACAGGTTGGTGAAAAGATTACCTTGGCATCCAGCGCGCAAATTGGTGGTGGTGCTTCCAGAATTCGGCTGTATGCACCCGATGGAACTTTAAAAGTAAATGATAACACTATTGCAGGACAAATTCCAAATAGAGCTGCCGAAATTGCAGGACCACAGTTATCTGGTGCAGCTTCGGGAGGAAGATATATTCCGATTTATTATCAGGTTCCAACAGGCGGTGCAGGAATTTATCGTGTAGAATTTGTAGCAAGAGGGACAGCTGATCCGTCTACAACAATTAGTGCAAATTCATCCTGGACGCAAGGAAATAATGTGTCAATTATGGCATGGGATATTTCTGTAATCAATGCAGGAAATTCTGCCTTCATTCCGGGAAGAGTTTATGCCAACGTTTTAAACTTTAGTAATGGTTTAAGTAGCGTAAGCAGCGATGGTTTCTACGGAAAGTTATTTGCCCTCACTAAAGACGGATATACTTACCGAATAAACAACAATGGTAATAATGGGATCTATTTCACATTTTTTGTCAATAATAATGGCTTTATTGATGCGACTACTCAGGATCCCGTTTACAAAAGTTTAAATGGTTCCACTTCTGCATTTTTAGCAGGAAAAGTACAAAATCCCAATAGTGCAGATACTGCTAAAAATATAACTCATAAAATGTTTTACACTTTGCCAAATGCTGATCTCCCAACCTCATCTGCGGGTGCAGTTCCGGGTACCGCTACCTGGCTGAAAAATGCTGTAAAAACTCCACTTGTTACTAGTGTTAATGTAGTGGGTGTTGAAGGTACAACTGGGCAGATAAGTAAGAAAGGGGGTTATATAAAATTTAATGCAGACGTACAGGGAAATTATAGTATCGCAATTGAGGGAACGGTCGCGAATCCCGGCTTCGTAACGCGCGTACTCACAGGGTCTTCTTCAGCGGGAGCTAATCAAATTTTTTGGGATGGCAAAGATGGAAGCGGAACTGCATCACCTGTTGGAACATTCCCTGTTAAAATTACAGTTCGTTTACAACAAGCGGAAGTCCATTTCCCTTATTTTGATATGGAGTACAACCGCTTCGGGACCATTGTGGAACTTCTTGACCATACGAAGCTAAGTTTGCCAACTCCTTTGGTCCAGGTTGTTTCAGATATAGTTTACTGGAATGATGTTGATATTCCAAACGTGTCGAATGGTTCGATCTCAGCTCCGAAAAATAACAGTCATTTGCCACCAGCAAATAGTGTTGGAATAAGTAGTAATAGCAATGGACATAAATGGGGAGTTGGAGGTTCTGGTACAAGCGGACTCTTTGGAGATATCAAATCTATAGACACATGGACCTTTATTAAGGCCGAAGAAACTACTGTGACAACGAGTGTTATGGTTAAAAGTGCAGATTTATTGGTGACCTCTATCAGTCCAGATCGAACAAATGCAGTAGTAGGAGAACAGATCGCTTATACAGTAAAAGTGAAAAACGCGGGAGTTAGTGACATCACTGGTGCTCCATTCTTCTTTAAAATTCCTACAGGATTATCGCCACAAAATATTCAGTTTGTTAATAATGGATGTGGAAGCGAAAGCTTAGCATTGAATTTTAATTCAGGAACTAATACGTACACCTCGAATCTTAACCTTCCGAACGGTTGCGAAATCACGTACATTATCACCGTAACAGTTAGTAATCTTTCTACGACAGGTAATCAACTCGTGGAAGCTGCGATATTACGTACTAATGATGTTACTGATCCCGATGCAACTAATCCTAATATAACTATACCGCCTACTAATCCTTCGTACGAATGTGCAAATAATGGATTAGGTGGTTCATGTAATAACATTAAGACCAACAACACTGTAGTCGTTACTCTTGCATGTTATGAAAGTGCAAATACATCCAACCTTGCTCAGGCTACAACTCACGGAATCACTCTACTAAAGAGAGCGGGAGGAACAGCTTCAGATTGGCCAATGGTAAGAAAGTCTGCACATTTTGCGTTAGAATCGAATACCAAAGGTTTAGTGATTACCAGAATGACAAGTGATCCCTTACAATCATCCGCAGTTAACTACATCGATAAAATCACCAATCCACAAGAGGGAATGATAATATATGATACTTTTACGAAATGTTTAAAAATATACGACGGAACGAGTTGGAAGTGTTTTAGCAACCCTGCTTGTCCATAATAGCATTAAAACAAAAGCATTTCTATATCAACGAAGTGGTGCTCCATATTTTAATCTTTAAAAAATTAAATAAAATGAAAAAATTAATATCAACAATACTTTTATCAGGATTCGCTTTGGCAAATGCACAAGTAATCATTGGTGATGCCATAGGTACTGCACCTGTAAAAACATCTGTTTTATTAGAATTTGCAGTAGGAAATAAAGGTCTTATTTTACCCTACGTAAGAACGCTTCCACCGCCACTTCCGATTACAGAAGGAACGATTCTACTCGATGCAAGTACACCCTCTGCTGCTCGACTTAAATTTTCCAACGGAACATCATGGTTAGATTTAAGCGGCCTAAATGCAGATATTTCTTCCTCCTTGGCAACGCAGCCTTCAACTGCTGTATCAGAAACTGGTGCTAAATCAATTATCGGTGCCAGAAGTTCAAGTGCCGATGGTGTTTTGGTTTTAGAATCTACCACCAAAGCCATGGTCTTACCAACCGTTGCCGATGTACAAAATATTCCAAGTCCTTCACCCGGAATGATCGTGTATATCAACAAAGTCGGCGCAAAAAGGCTTGCGGTTTACAATGGTAACAAATGGTCTTTTTGGAAACCGTAAAGTAAATCATATTAAAAGAAAGCCGAATCAGTTTTGATTCGGCTTTTTTTTGTTTTTATTTTGAGAAATAGCCTTCATGAATTAAAATTGTAATTTATTGCGAAGACTTAACATAATAAATTAAAAAAAAACACCTATTTTTGTCGCGATTAAATTTGTATTTAAAATAATTCTTACAGATTTTATAAATATTACCATTTGAAAAAAGAATTACTTTTTAAAAGTTTTGAAACATTGAAAGTGAAGGCGCACGTTAAAGCACGTTTATTTGCGGTGCTCATTATTTCTTTTTTGTTCCAAATTCATTTGTATGGAGCGGCTATAAAAATTACTCATGAGGAAGGAAGCTTAGCTTTTATCAATACGAACGGTTCAGTTGATGTTCCTTCTCATCCAAATGATCTGGAAAATATCATTGTTTCAGATACGATCCGACAAGCTGCAAATATTTCAACAGCAAACGCCGAAAAGCAGTTTCAGGAAAATTCAACCAAAATTGTTCCTTCAGACAAAGTTTCGCAGGAATCTCCAGGTAGTCTCCATGAGGAAGATAAAACCATTTTTGTTACGGCCGGAACAACAGTTGTCGGTTTAGATGAGTTCTACAAGGTAAAAGTAGTGTCTGGAAGAAAAAAAACTCAAATTAAAAAGTTTACAAAATCTACTTTTTTAGAACAGACCAACAATACGTCATCTGAAAAAAAAGCCAAAATAAAATTAGCGCATTTAGTAAAAAGGATTCAAGAAAAAGCAAAAAATAACTTTTCGGTTTCTTCTGGCGGTGAATCTGGGATTACAGGAAGATCTGGTAAAACCAAAACGGCTGTTGTACTTCCATCTAATGTTCTACAAATACATGCGCTTGCTTCAACTTATGATCAAACCATTCTTAAGATTGAAAGCCAATTAAAAAAACAAAAGTTTTATACCTCACTTTCTTATTTGCAATTTAGCAAATACAGAAGCTCTTCACTTCGGGGACCACCATACGCTGTATAGCTTTTTCAATTTGTATGTAATAAATCTTTTTCAGTGAGAACACCACTGCTTTATTCATTTGTGTAAAGGTTACATATTCTGTCATTTACATCCTCAAAATTTATATAAAAATAAGTAATGAACTATAATTTCACTAAAAAAATTCTGACTTTATTCGCGGCTTTGTTTTTTACAACAATGCTTCTAAGTCAAGCTGCCCAAAGTGGTAGACTGTATTTTTCTTCTGCATATACCGGTAGAATTTATGATATAACAACATTAAATGGTGGTGCTGCTACAGGTGCTTTGCCTGCTTCTGTAACTGGTCTAGGAACTACTTCTAGTTTTGCAGACCAAAGTAGTCTCGCAGTTGGCTTTGAAGCTAATGCATCAGGAGGTCCGTTTTATTTCAACGCCAATGTCACTGCTAATCAAAGTTTTTATAAAAACGGTACAGCCACTGGTGTAAGAACTGTTACAGCAGTCAGTGGTCTAGGGATTAATAATGTACCGGGTACTTTTTTTGGAATAACCTATGGTAATATTGGAGGTGCCAAATCGATACGGCAAATGTATCCAAGTCCAGCTGCTACAAATATTACTTTCGCTAATGCTGCAGATGCCACTTTTACAGGTGGAACACCGTTTGGTTTTGATGGTGCTTTTGATTATGAAAACAATATTTTTCAAATTATTCAAAATGGAACCAATTACTATTTGTATAAGATGAATCTATCAACGCAAGTAGCGACGCAAATGTTTCAAATTAACACCACAACTAATGCGATGCCGGGAGCAGCGCAAGGTATTGCATATTTAAACGGTAAAATATATTTATCAACAATTAGCGGTACGAGTGTACAAATAAGAAGTATTGACTTTTTAACAAAAAGCGTAAGTGGTGTTCTTACTACCTATACGGGTTTATCTCCGACGGCTAACTCCGATTTAGGAAGTGTAGATTATTTTTTACCTTTTACTTTTAATTGTGGTAGCGCTAGTTTTCTGACAAGTAACCCATATATTGTAGGAACTTCTTCCACAAGAACTTTACGTATTCCTATCTCAAATGTGTACTATCCAGGAACGTACACCATCAATGTGAACGGTACAAATATTACTAATCCGGCTTACCAAGCTACCATTACGACAGCTAGCACTTTTATAGATGTACCAGTTACCTACGATGGTGGTGGTGCAAGTGGTACTAGAACCATAATATATGATTTAAATGGAAGTACAACCACCTGTAGTTTACCGGCAGTGGTAGATGTAGATTCTGATGGTGATGGAGTGGGAGATACAGTAGACTTAGATGATGATAATGATGGGATTTTAGATACAACAGAAGGGCAGTGTATTAATACATCTAATCCTTCAACTGATGGGTTTGATTCTCCTTCGGTAACAACTGTTAACGGGAATAATATTCAGAGTGTCAATCCATACAATGGATGGGGCACAGAGACAGGAGGAGCTAACGCATTTAATGTCATCAGAGTAAACGGAGCAGGCTACTCTAAGGGGCCAGATGTTGCACAATCAGGTACGCAATATATTGATATAAATGCCTCTAGTACTTATGTTTATAAAGATATTATCCTTACTACCCCAACTGTATTTTCTGCTTCTGCTTGGTTTGCAAACAGAGAATCTTCTAATGGAGGTTATGCACCATGGTCTACCAAAATAGAAATTAGAAACGAAACAACAGGGATAACTGTTGCACAAGGAAATACTATCAACTTCACATCTAGTATTTCGGATGAAATTTGGAACAATAGCTCTATTAATTCAGTTGCTTTGCCAGCAGGAACTTATAGAATAAGAATGTTTGTAGGAGATTTTGGACACCTAGACTCAATTTCATATTGTTTCTCTAAAGATACTGACGGAGATGGAACACCAAATTATTTAGATACGGATAGTGATGGTGATACTTGCCCCGATGCGGTAGAAGGCTCAGAAAATGTTTCGATAGAGCAGGTGTGGCCTTTGCATTTGCCAATTGCGGACGCGAACTATGCTAATAGAGGAAAAATAAAAGTTATTTATGATGGCATAACAACCAATACACAACCAAATATTGTAAGCCAATCTGCAGCTGCTTTAGGGGTGCCACAATTGGTAAACAATGCAGGAAATAATTTAAATTCTATAACGAACCCTTCAGATTTAGCTGGTTTGGCAGATAACACAGATGTGCCGGGACCAACTACAGCAGACATTGGTCAAGGAGTTGGTGCATCTACCAATGCCGCAATAAATGCTTGTATTTGCTACAACGATCCCAACACAGGCACTGTAGGTGCAGATACGAAACACGGAATCACGCTACTGAAAAGAGCAGGTGCAACTCCTCAACCTGATAACTGGCCAATGGAGAGAAAATCTGCTTTCACTGCCTTGGAATCCAATACGAAAGGTTTTGTGATTACCAGAATGACTACCGCAGAGATCAATGCATTGACCGGCCAAAGTGGAATGATGGTTTACGATACCAATTTAAAATGTTTAAAATTATTTGACGGGGCTGCGTGGAGCTGTTTCAATACTCCAACCTGTCCTTAATCGAAACAAAAAGCCGGTCGGTTGATCAAAAAATATTTTTCTTAACCAATCCGGATTTTTATAATTTAAATTTAAAATAAAATGAAAAAAATAATATTCACCCTATTTATAGCAAGTTTTTCTTTCGCAAATGCGCAGGTCATCCTAGGTGATGCAGTAGGTACTGCAACAAACAAAACTTCAGTTCTCCTAGATTTTGCGGCAAACCAAAACAAGGGCATTATCGTTCCTTATGTTAGAACCTTACCTACCGGAACTGCGTTGGTTGGTGGTGCCATTATTTTAGATGCCACTACCGCAACAGCCGCAAGAATGAAGTTTTATAATGAAACAGCTTGGGTAGACTTGAGTGGTCAAAATGCTGATGTAACTACAGCTTTGGCAAAGCAACCAACAGGAATAACAGAAGATGCATCTGCTAGAGCAATCATTGGTACGGTACCCGATCCAATACCAGTTTCATTTCCTGAAGGGGCGCTGGTTTTAAACAGCACCACCAAAGCAATGGTCTTACCAACCGTTGCCGATGTACAAAATATTCCAAGTCCCTCACCGGGCATGATGGTTTATGTGGCAGGTGTTTCGCCTACTTTTTATAAACGTCTGGCTGTATTTAACGGAAGCAAATGGAGCTTCTGGAAACCGTAAGCGACGGGGTTTAAATAAATTTTAACAAAATTTTATAATAGACCATCTCTTCGGAGATGGTTTTTTACTTGTCAAAGCGAATTAATTTACCTAAATTTGCACTCCTTTTGGCGCTAACCATTGTACATAAATCACTAAAATATTGTAAATCAGCTCTTTCAGTTTCTGAAAGCAGCTTTTCTCTATTTACAGATTTCACTATTGTTTAGCGTTGAAAGATCAAAAAGTATTTTGCACTACTCCGTGAAAAGATATACCGGCGTTGCAGTTAGAATAAGCCCATTTTTGATAAGAGCCAAGTCTATTTGTTAGCGCCTATCTTCTTGTTTCTCTTACTCTTAAAAGGTTTTTTCTGATATTTTTTAAACAAAATATTTTTTAACCCTTCATTCTTAAAAATTTTTATGAGTAAATCTAAAGCAGTCGCTAAAACTCAGGGAAACGAAAGAATCAATTTCTCCGCAGCAAAAGGAAAAATTGAAACGCCTGACTTTTTGGACATTCAGATCCAATCTTTCAAAGGTTTTTTCCAGTTGGATACCCTTCCGGAGCAGAGATTAAACGAATCCCTGTACAAAACCTTTGAAGAAAATTTCCCAATTACAGATTCTAGAAACAATTTCGTTTTAGAATTTCTAGATTATCTGGTTGATTCACCACGTTACTCGATCGACGAGTGTGTGGAAAGAGGTCTTACGTATTCCGTGCCTTTAAAAGCGAGACTTAAATTGTATTGTACCGATCCGGAACACGAAGATTTCCAAACCGTGGTGCAAGACGTTTATTTAGGTCCTGTTCCTTACATGACGCCTTCTGGATCATTTATCATTAATGGTGCTGAACGTGTAATCGTAACCCAATTGCACAGATCTCCGGGAGTGTTTTTTGGTCAAACCTATCACGCGAACGGTACGAAATTGTATTATTCCAGAATTATCCCTTTCAAAGGATCTTGGATGGAATTTACAACCGATATCAACAACGTAATGTATGCTTACATCGACCGTAAGAAAAAATTACCGTTAACGACTTTATTAAGA
The DNA here is from genome assembly GCF_900156725.1 of Kaistella chaponensis. Taxonomy (GTDB): domain Bacteria; phylum Bacteroidota; class Bacteroidia; order Flavobacteriales; family Weeksellaceae; genus Kaistella; species Kaistella chaponensis. The sequence goes on from NZ_FTOI01000001.1 coordinate 103,170, forward strand.
GCAATCGGATATGAATCCGATAAAGATATCCTTCAAATCTTTGATCTTGCGGAAGAAGTGAAAGTTTCGAAAGCAGCCCTGAAAAAAGTAGAAGGTCGTACTTTAGCAGCGAGAGTTTTGAACACATGGTTCGAAGATTTCGTTGACGAAGATACGGGTGAAGTAGTTTCTATCGAAAGAAATGAGATCATCTTAGATAGAGAAACCATTCTTGAAAAAGAACATTTAGATCTTATTCTTGATGCAGGTGTGAAATCAATTTTGATTCACAAAGAAAACAGCCACGAATTCTCTATCATTCAGAACACGTTACAAAAAGATCCAACCAACTCCGAAAAAGAAGCGGTTGAATATATTTACCGTCAGTTGCGTAACGCAGATCCACCCGATGAAGAAACAGCAAGAGGAATTATCGAAAAATTATTCTTCTCGGAGCAACGCTATTCATTAGGAGAAGTTGGTCGTTACCGATTGAACAAAAAATTAGGATTAAATATTCCTGCGAAAACAGAAGTTTTAACCAAAGAAGACATCATCTCAATCGTAAGACATTTGATCGAATTGGTCAATGCCAAAGCGGAAGTAGATGATATTGATCACTTGTCAAATAGACGTATTAAAACTGTTGGTGAGCAATTATCAGGTCAGTTTGGGGTAGGTCTTTCTAGAATTGCAAGAACGATTAGAGAGCGAATGAACGTTAGAGATAACGAAATCTTTACTCCGATTGATTTGGTAAACGCAAAAACTTTAACTTCAGTAATTAATTCATTCTTCGGTACGAATCAATTATCTCAGTTCATGGATCAAACCAATCCATTATCAGAAATCACGCACAAGCGTAGACTTTCTGCACTAGGACCTGGTGGACTTTCAAGAGAAAGAGCAGGTTTTGAGGTACGTGACGTTCACCATACACACTACGGAAGAATCTGTCCGATTGAAACTCCAGAGGGACCAAACATTGGTTTGATTTCTTCTCTAGGAATTTATGCGAAAATCAACAGTTTAGGATTTATCGAAACCCCTTACAGAAAAGTAAACAACGGTAAAGTAGATCTTAAAACTCAGGCTGTTTTCCTTAATGCTGAAGATGAAGAAGATAAAGTAATTGCACAGGCCAACGTTGAAATGCTTGATGATGGTACCATTTCTACCGACAGAGTAATTGCCCGTCTTGACGGTGATTATCCAGTAGTAGAACCACAACAAGTAGATTTAATTGATGTTGCACCAAATCAGATTTCTGGTATTTCTGCTTCATTAATTCCATTCTTGGAGCATGATGATGCGAATAGAGCATTGATGGGATCGAATATGATGCGTCAAGCTGTTCCATTATTGAAACCAGAAGCTCCGATTGTAGGAACAGGTCTTGAAAAACAAGTAGCTACTGACTCGAGAATTTTGATCAATGCTGAAGGAAACGGTACTGTAGAATATGTAGATGCTGTTAAAATTACCATTAAATATGAAAGATCAGAAGACAATGATTTAGTATCATTTGATTCTGCAACAAAATCATACAAACTGACCAAATTCCGTAAGACCAACCAAGGAACAACCATTACTTTGAGACCAAACGTAAGAGTTGGAGATAAAGTAGTAAAAGGACAAGTTCTTTGCGACGGTTATGCAACTGAAAACGGAGAATTGGCATTAGGACGTAACTTAGTTGTTGCCTTCATGCCTTGGAAAGGATACAACTTCGAGGATGCGATCGTTATCAACGAAAAAGTAGTTCGCGAAGATTGGTTTACTTCTATCCACGTTGATGAATATTCTCTGGAAGTTCGAGATACCAAATTGGGTATGGAAGAATTAACCGCAGATATTCCAAACGTTTCAGAAGAAGCTACCAAAGATTTAGATGAAAACGGAATGATCAGAATTGGAGCCGACGTAAAACCTGGCGACATTATGATTGGTAAGATTACTCCAAAAGGAGAATCAGATCCAACTCCGGAAGAAAAATTATTGAGAGCGATTTTTGGTGATAAAGCAGGAGACGTAAAAGATGCTTCATTGAAAGCAGATTCATCGTTGAGAGGTGTTGTCATCAACAAAAAGTTGTTCTCTAGAAACATCAAAGACAAGAAGAAAAGATCTGAAGAGAAATTGAAACTTGAAGAAATCGAAAATAACTACAAAGCAAAATTCGACGAATTAAGAAATCTACTTCTTGAAAAATTAGGAACACTTGTTAACGGTAAAACGTCTCAAGGAGTAAATAATGATCTTGATGAAGAAATCATCGGAAAAGGGGTGAAATTTACTACAAAATTACTTCAATCTGTTGAAGATTATGTAAACGTAAGTGGAGCAGACTGGACCGTAGATGCAGATCGTAACGAGTTGATTAAGCAATTGATCCATAATTTCAAAATTAAGTCTAATGACTTAAACGGTGTTAAAAACCGCGAGAAATTTGCAATCTCTATCGGTGATGAACTTCCTGCAGGAATCATCAAACTTGCGAAAGTATATGTTGCGAAAAAACGTAAACTGAACGTTGGTGATAAAATGGCAGGTCGTCACGGTAACAAAGGGATCGTATCCAGAATCGTACGTGAAGAAGACATGCCGTTCCTAGAAGACGGAACTCCAGTTGATATCGTATTGAATCCATTGGGTGTACCTTCTCGTATGAACATCGGGCAGATTTATGAAACCGTACTCGGATGGGCTGGTAAAAAATTAGGTTTAAAATTCGCAACACCGATTTTCGATGGTGCTAATATTGAACAAATTACAGAATATACCAATCAAGCTGGTCTTCCAGAATTTGGTTCAACTTATCTATTTGATGGTGGTACCGGAGAAAGATTCTCGCAACCTGCAACCGTAGGAATCATTTACATGTTGAAATTAGGACACATGGTTGATGATAAAATGCACGCTCGTTCAATCGGACCTTATTCCTTAATTACGCAGCAACCTTTGGGTGGTAAAGCGCAGTTTGGTGGACAAAGATTCGGTGAGATGGAGGTTTGGGCACTCGAAGCTTTCGGTGCATCAAACATTCTAAGAGAAATCTTAACCGTGAAATCCGATGACGTGATTGGTAGAGCTAAAACGTATGAAGCAATTGCAAAAGGTGAAGCAATGCCTGAACCAGGTATTCCAGAATCCTTCAATGTATTGCTGCATGAGTTACAAGGTCTTGGTCTTGATGTAAGACTGGAAGAATAATTTTAAATTTTAAATTATAAATTTTGAATGCCTGCGTTCAGAAAAATTAAAATCTAAAATCTATAATCTAAAATCTAACAAATGTCAAATAAAAATAAAACAAGTAATTTTACTAAAATTACGATCGGTCTTGCTTCTCCGGAAAATATCCTACAGGATTCCCGTGGTGAAGTTCTAAAGCCCGAAACAATTAATTACCGTACGCACAAGCCGGAAAGAGATGGTCTTTTCTGCGAAAAAATCTTCGGTCCTGTGAAGGATTACGAATGTGCTTGTGGAAAATACAAAAGAATCCGATACAAAGGAATCGTTTGTGACCGTTGTGGAGTAGAAGTTACCGAGAAAAAAGTGCGTAGAGAAAGAATCGGACACATTGGTTTGGTTGTTCCTGTTGCTCACATTTGGTACTTCCGTTCTTTACCTAACAAAATTGGTTACATGTTAGGATTGCCTTCCAAGAAACTCGACATGATCATCTATTATGAAAGATATGTCGTGATTCAGCAAGGAATGGCGAAAAGAGCCGACGGTGCCGATTTCGATGATAAAGAATTTTTAACAGAAGAAGAATATCTGGATATCCTAGATACGCTTCCTGCCGAAAATCAATATCTTGATGATTCTGATCCAAACAAATTCATCGCCAAAATGGGTGCTGAAGCGGTGGAGCAATTATTAAGCAGAATCGATCTAGATTCATTATCATTCGATTTGCGTCACAAAGCTCACAACGAATCTTCAAAACAAAGAAGAACTGAAGCATTAAAAAGACTCAACGTAGTAGAAGCAATCAGAGGTGCTAATACAAGAATGGTGAACCGTCCGGAATGGATGATTATGCGGGTTCTTCCTGTAATTCCACCAGAATTGAGACCATTGGTTCCATTGGATGGAGGTCGTTTTGCAACTTCAGATTTAAATGATCTTTACCGTCGTGTAATCATCAGAAACAACCGTTTGAAAAGACTTTTGGAAATTAAAGCTCCTGAAGTAATCTTGAGAAACGAAAAAAGAATGTTGCAGGAATCTGTAGATTCATTATTCGATAATACCAGAAAATCTTCTGCCGTAAAATCTGAATCAAACAGACCATTGAAATCACTTTCAGATTCATTGAAAGGTAAACAAGGTCGTTTCCGTCAGAATTTACTTGGAAAACGTGTGGATTATTCAGCACGTTCCGTAATTGTTGTAGGACCAAACTTGAAATTGCACGAATGTGGAATTCCAAAAGATATGGCGGCAGAACTCTACAAACCGTTTATCATTAGAAAACTAATCGAAAGAGGGATTGTAAAAACTGTAAAATCTGCAAAAAGAATCATCGACAGAAAAGAACCTGTTGTTTATGATATCTTAGAAGGGATTATGAAAGGTCACCCTGTACTTTTGAACAGAGCACCTACTTTGCACAGACTAGGAATCCAGGCATTCCAGCCAAAAATGATCGAAGGAAAAGCAATTCAACTTCACCCATTGGTAACTACTGCATTTAATGCGGATTTCGATGGGGATCAAATGGCGGTGCATTTACCTTTAGGACCAGAAGCAATTTTAGAAGCACAGCTTCTCATGTTGGGTTCTCAGAATATCTTGAACCCTGCAAATGGTTCGCCGATTACTGTACCTTCTCAGGATATGGTTTTGGGTCTTTATTTTATGACCAAACAATTAGATTCTACAGAAGAGAAAAAAGTATTAGGGGAAGGCTTAACTTTCTATTCTCCAGAAGAAGTAGAAATTGCTTATGCTGAAGGACAAGTTTCTTTGAATGCTAAAGTAAGATGTAGATTGCCTATCAAAGGTGAAGATGGTCAAATCGAAACGAAACTTTCTGAAACTACAGTAGGTAGAATTTTATTCAACCAAATTGTACCGAAAGAATCTGGTTACATTAATGAGCTTTTAACCAAAAAATCATTAAGAAATGTAATTGGACGCGTTTTAGCTGATACCGATTTCCCAACAACTGTACGCTTCTTGGATGATATGAAAGATCTTGGATATGCAAACGCATTCAAAGGTGGACTTTCATTTAGTTTAGGAGATATCGCAATTCCTGCTGAGAAAAAAGGAATGATTGCAGCGGCAGTAGAAAATGTAGACGAAATTAAGGCCAACTATAACATGGGTCTTATTACAGATACTGAAAGATATAACCAGGTAATCGACGTTTGGACCAATACCAACGCCGGATTAACCGAGATGATTATGAGCAGAATGAAAACCGATCAAGGTGGGTTCAATTCCGTTTATATGATGCTTGATTCCGGAGCAAGGGGTTCCAAAGAGCAGATTCGTCAGCTTTCAGGAATGCGTGGATTGATGGCAAAACCTCAAAAAGCGGGTTCTACAGGAGCAGAGATTATTGAAAATCCAATTGTGGCGAACTTTAAAGAAGGTTTATCAATTTTGGAATACTTTATCTCTACTCACGGTGCACGTAAAGGTCTTGCGGATACCGCTCTAAAAACTGCCGATGCTGGTTACTTGACCCGTAGATTGGTAGATGTTGCACAAGACGTGATCATTACTGAAAACGATTGTGGAACTTTAAGAGGTACAGAAATTACGCCATTGAAGAAAAATGACGAGATCGTTGAAAAAATCTCTGAGCGTATTTTAGGTAGAGTTTCTCTTCACAATATTTATGATCCTGAAACGGATGAGATTATTGTTGAAGCAGACCAGTTGATCAACGAAAGTTTGGCTAAATTAGTTGAAGCTGCCGGAATCGATATGGTTGAAGCTCGTTCACCACTTGTTTGTGAAGCGAAAAAAGGAATCTGTGCGAAATGTTACGGTCGTAACTTGGCAACAGGGAAACCAATTCACATGGGTGAAGCAGTAGGAGTTATTGCAGCACAATCCATCGGTGAACCAGGAACTCAGTTAACATTGAGAACTTTCCACCAAGGGGGAACTGCAGGAAATATTACCGAAAATCCATCCATTGTTGCAAGACGCGACGGTATCGTGGAAATGGATGAGGTAAGAACTGTAACCTCTGAAAATGATGAAGGTAAAAAAGCAGAAATCTTAGTTTCACGTTCCACAGAATTCCGTTTGGTTGCAGACAACGCAGCCAGAACACCTTTGATGGTAGCCAACGTTCCTTATGGTTCCGAACTATTAGTGAAATCAGGTGATAAAGTGAAAAAAGGAGATACCATTGCAAGATGGGATCCATATAACGCCGTAATTATTGCAGAATCTGCCGGTAAAGTAGAGTACGAAGATATTATCCAAGGTATTTCATTCCAATTGGAAATCGATGAGCAGACTGGTTTCGAGGAGAAAGTAATTTCTGAATCCCGTAACAAGAAAGCCGTACCAACTTTAAAAGTAGTAGATGCAAAAGGCGTAGAGCAAAAAGCCTATAACCTTCCAGTCGGAGCCCACCTTATGGTCAACGATGGCGAGAAAATTAAGGCCGGTAAAGTAATGATCAAAATCCCTCGTAAATCTGCAAAATCAGGAGATATTACAGGAGGTTTACCACGTGTTACCGAATTGTTCGAAGCGAGAAATCCTTCAAACCCAGCAGTAGTTACAGAAATCGACGGGGTAGTTTCTTACGGTAAAATCAAACGTGGTAACCGCGAGTTGATCGTAGAAGCAAAAACCGGAGAAATCTCTAAATATTTGGTGAAACTTTCCAACCAGATCTTGGTACAGGAAAATGACTTCGTGAGAGCAGGAACTGCACTTTCCGATGGATCAATCACACCAGATGATATCTTGAAAATTAAAGGACCAACTGCCGTTCAGGAATATATCGTTAATGAAATTCAAGAGGTTTACAGACTTCAAGGGGTGAAAATTGATGATAAACACTTTGAAATTATTGTTCGTCAGATGATGACCAAAGTTTCTATTGTGGATGGTGGAGATACCCATTTCTTAGAAGGAGCTTTAGAGCACAAATACGATTTCTTATTAGAAAACAACCGTGTATTCGGTCTGAAAGTAGTAACAGAAGCCGGCGATTCGAAAGAATTCAAACCTGGTCAAATGATTACTACCAAAGAACTAAGAGACGAGAATTCTAAACTGAAACGTGAAGATTTAGCTTTAGTAGAAGTTCGTGAAGCCTTATCTGCAACCGCAACACCGGTATTGCAAGGGATCACAAGAGCCGCGCTACAAACCAAATCTTTCATGTCTGCAGCATCCTTCCAGGAAACAACCAAAGTTTTGAACGAAGCAGCGGTTTCCGGGAAAGTAGATTACTTAACAGGTCTGAAAGAAAACGTAATTGTAGGACACAGAATTCCTGCAGGAACAGGTTTGAAAGACTACCAAAACGTAATCGTAGGTTCGAAAAAAGAATTCGAAGACATTAACTAAATAGTTGACGGTTGATTGTTGATGGTTGTTGGTTTTATAGCCGACAACCATCAACCGACAACCGACAACCAAAAACTATAATTTAAAATATAAAAAAAAATGGACAACAACCAAAACCAAAACAACGATCCAAACAACATCAACATTAACTTGAACGAAATGATTGCTGCAGGAGTGTACTGTAACTTAGCATTAGTAAATCATTCTCCATCAGAATTCGTGGTAGATTTCATCCAAATGATGCCAGGAGTTCAGCAAGCAAACGTAAGATCAAGAGTAATCTTAGCTCCGCTTCACGCAAAAAGAGTCCTTACTGCATTGCAACAAAACATTGCGAACTACGAACAACAATTTGGCGAAATCAAAGAAGTTGAGCCTTTCGTATTAGGAGGAAACAACGTACAAGCATAAGATTTTTCTACTTTGTCAAAGTCCCAGACTTTCACAAAGTTTTCAAAATAGAAATCCCGATTCATTCATTTGAATCGGGATTTTTTTTCTTTGTCGAAGTTCCAAACCTTGACAAGATTTTGAATCTAAATTTGGGTTAATAATTTCACCGCTTCGCGGTTTTGTTGGTGGTGTTTTCGGTTGTTATAATCATTTCAGTCCTTCGGACTTTTATGGATGAGCGTTTGTTTTAATGCAACTTTGGCAAAGTTCAAAACTTTGCCAAAGTTTTATTTCAGCCCCTTCAACTTTAGTTTCACCACGAGGTGGTGACATGATTGTAAAAAATGAACCCCTGAATTTTAAAAACCCTGAAAGGGTGATATTTTTTTTCTGTAATTTCAGTCCTTCGGACTTTTATTGATGAGCGTTTGTTTTAATGCAACTTTGTCAAAGTTCAAAACTTTGGCAAAGTTTTATTTCTGCCCCTTCAACTTTGGTTTCACCACGAAGTGGTGACATGATTATAAAAACAATGAATCGCTGAATTTTGAAAACCCTGAAAGGGTGATATTTTTCCCCTGTAATCTTAACCTTATTATATAGAAAAATCCTGCGGTGAAAACCTGCACCCAAAAGTGTAGAAAAAACTAAACATTATTTTCAAAGCAAAGAGTTCGGTACTGAACCGAACTCTTTCTTTTGAGGTTATAAGTCTTAATCTATCGTTGTTACAATCATTTCAGTCCTTCGGATTTTTGTAGAGATGCGTTTGTTTTAGAACAACTTTGTCAAAGTTCTAAACTTTGACAAAGTTTAATCAGTGTTCCTCTGCTTTAAACCACCGGAACTTCCGGCGGCATTCCGCTTGGCGTGTCGTAGATCACGTAATCATTGTACTTCGCCTCATTGGTTTCATAGAAAATATCCTGCCCAATTCCTGCATATTTCGAGAGCAAGGCGTACAAATTATTTAAGGCTTCAACTCTGCTTTCGGTGGCAATATCCCGGTCTGAAATTCCTTCTGCCAAAGCATCGATGGTTTCATCGAAGTGGGTTCCTTGCTCAATAAGTGCCGTAATATTCTCCTGCGAAAGACCTTCGGAACTAAGATCTGCTAAGGTTTTGTTGGCAGCTTTTACCATTACTTTGTAGGTTCTTGCTAGTTCTGCATCGGGTTGTTGGGAAATATCTCCGGGACCAAAAGCGCGGTATTGCGCAGATTGCAACCCAAATTTATTGGCTGCCATATTAAAAATGGTGCGCATGGATTTCTCCAGAATTCTTCTTGCTGCATTTTTGTTTTCGGTGAGGATCATTTTTTCCCCCTCCAGAGTTTCATCGGAAGAAAATGAGTTTACGACTTCTATTGCCGCCATATATGCAGTTTTTGCTGCACTATTATAACCTCTTTCTGAAAATTCTTGCGCATCGCGATCCATCAGGAGCAAAAATTCGTCTGCTTTTTGTTTCAATACCCCATCGGTAAGATTGAAATTTCGGGTGGCCATTTCTTTTTTCATGATATTGTATTTTTAAATGATACACGAATTTATATATAAAATGCATTAAAAAAACGATTTTGATGAAAAAAATAGCAGTACAACCCTAAAAAAGGGTTAAAACACCCTAAAAATTTATGAAATAGAGATAGTAATTTATTAAACTTCAAAAAAAAGGGTTGAAAACTCATTCTAAGTGAAAGGAAATGCATTCTAAGTGAAAGGAAACTCATTCTAAGTGAAATGAAATGCATTCTAAGTGGAATGAAATGCATTCTAAGTGGAATGAAATGTATTCTAAGTGAAAGGTAGAGCGTTCTAAATAAAAGGAAGCGTATTCTAAGTAAAAGGAAGTGCATTCTAAGTAAAAAGAAGAGGAAAGAAGCATTTCACAGTGGCTACGGAGTGCTTCAGAGGGATGAGCGTTTTGCAGCTACCCGAAGGGCGAGACTTTTCAACGGGCTTTCATTGTTGGCTTTGCAAGCCCAACGAAAGCTTTGTTATTGTGCGACGTTTTTATTTGCGCTCTAATATTTTTCCAAGTTTTTCATAATCTTGACCTTGACCAAAATTTTTAGTGTCAGATTTTGAACCAATTATGTGACTTTGATTACACTCAAAACAGATTTTAGCAAAACCTGTTATTTTATTATTTTTTTTAAAAACCAATAAATCTCTAAAAACTGGAATGCAAGCAAATACAATTCCGTCTTGTTCACTTTTTTCCACAAATATTTGATTCAAATCAGTGAATTTTTTAGGTTTAATTGAAGATTTTTTAAATCCTAAACTTGATAAATCTTTAATGAAGTTAATTTCATTAATTGTTTTTGGAAATTCATCATTTAATATGATATTATATTTTTCTTCTTCTATTTTTGAATTTTGCTTATCAAGCAATTTAGTTGCATCATTTTCACTAATATAAATTGAATAATAATCAACTGCATCATAGTGAAAGAATTTTTCCCCATATTCAATTTTTAGATTTTTGTTTGAATTATTAGGTGTTAAAATTTCATCATTTTTTGCTCCAGCTTGTTTCTGTTTACAGCTAAAAAGGAAAATGAAAACTAATAATAAATTCAGGATTTTACTTTTCATAGACGGGTTTTCATTAATGTCAGCTAACGGTTTGGGTATTTCTGCAGGCGGGCTAAAAATACGAAAATATTCTACTTGCTAAAAACCTATTTACTTCCAACTTCCAACTTCCGTCTTCCATCTATTTTCTATCCTCTTTCTTATAACTAAAATGATTCAGCAACAACCGAATCTCATTAAATTCAAACTCATTCGGCAAGGCTTTTTTCCAGTCGTTTAAGGTTTCGTGGGAAGTTTTCTTGAATTCTTTTTCAAAGGTTTTGATTTTTTCTTTATCGAAAATTCTTTTAAGATCGAGCAAACCTTGTTCGGCAAATTTGGCGAGATGTCCGTAGATGGTTTCCGTAACCAAACCACGTTCTTTTGCAATTTCGGGAATGGTTTTACCGTCTTCGAAGAGTTGAAAAGTTAAAATATGCGACGGAATTTTAGCGATTTTTGCCGTCACCGGAACATCGAGCGCCTTGTCGAAAAGCGGAGTTTCTAAAAGGTGCACGGTTTTTAAATCATTAAGATAATCTTCCAAATCATCCAGAAAAACCCGGAAATCTTCGTTGTATTGTTTCAAACCTTTTACCGATTTGCTTTCTGCATAAAAATCTTTTAAAGGCGAAAAAACTTTCGAATTAATGTTGCTGAAAAAGAAATTTACGGCTCCTTTCGCTTTCGTTTCAATGTCGCTCCATTCTTCTTTTCCTTCGATGAATTTATGCGTTTTCTGGTGAATAATTTTCTCGAATTTTTCAAAGATTTGTCCAAAATTTGAAACATCGGGTTTTAAAATTCCATACACAAATTTGGCTTTATCCTGATCCAAAAACTTGCTGTGTTTCGCACTGTTGTACCACATTTCTAAGGAAGCGGCAATCCATTTACAATCCAATCGGCTCGCAATTTTTTTGATGCTGTAATCATATTTCTCGGTTTGAAGAATTTCTTCTACGCGATCATTGGCGTGCGTTTCATCCTGGAATTTCGACACTCTTTTATCAGAAAAAATAACTTCGGGCATAATTTTCGATTTCAGAACAATACCTTCTAAAGTTCGACAGCGCGAAAGTGCCACATAAACTTGCCCGGAAGCGAAAGATTTTCCGGCATCGATGATCAACCGATCGAAAGTTAAACCTTGAGATTTATGAATCGTAACCGCCCAAGCTAAGCGAATTGGGTATTGTTTGAAACTGCCCAAAACTTCTTCCTGAATGCTTTTGTCTTCTGCCAAAGAATAGCGTTTTTGATCCCAGGTTTCTTTTTTCAGTTTGAAAATTTCGTCTTCACCATCGATGACCACGTGTATTTCCTGCTCATCGATTTCTACCACTTCTGCTAATTTCCCATTGAAATACCGGTGTTCGCCACTTGCATCATTACGGATAAACATAATTTGGGTGCCGGTTTTCAATTCTAAAATCTCTTCGTTCGGATATTGATTTTCATTAAAATTGCCAGTAATTTCTGCTTTGTAGAAATACGATTTTCCTTTCAGTTCTGCCAGTTTTTTCAAGTTGATTTCGTCCGCCATTCGGTTGTGCGAAGTCAGATAAACATACGGTTCATCGGTGGGTTCAAAATCGGGAATGTATCTTTCGTTCAATGTTTCAAAATCGATATCTGAAACGGCGCCGTCTCTTATTTCATTTAAAATTTCTAAGAATTTTTCGTCTTTTTGCCGATAAACGGTGGTTAATTCGAGGGTGATCAAAGGCAGTTCCTTCAAAGCATAACTGTCGAAAAAGAAGGGTGAATTGTAGTATTGTTTCAAAATATATTCGTCGCGAACAACGGGCGGTAACTGATAAAGATCGCCGATAAACAACATCTGAACACCGCCAAATTTCTGCTGGTTTCGGCGAACCGACCGCAAAGAAAAATCCATCATATCCAAAACATCGGCACGCAGCATAGAAACTTCATCGATGATGATCAGTTCGAGTTCTCGAAGCAGTTTCAGTTTGTCTTTTCGGTATTTGAAATGGTGCATCAAATCGGCAATGTTATTCGCCGTATTGCTGTCAACTCTGTCTGTAGTGGGAAGAAAAGTTCTTAAAGGAAGCCCAAACATGGAATGAATGGTGACGCCACCTGCATTAATTGCAGCAATTCCGGTGGGTGCGACGACGATGTATTTTTTTTGTGTTTTGCTCACAAAATCGTTCAGAAAGGTGGTCTTTCCTGTGCCTGCTTTTCCGGTGAGAAAAATACTGCGGTTGGTATGTTCGGTTAAGTTGAAGAGAGATTCATTCATCGGTCAAATTTAAGAAAAATTGGTTTGAGTTTTTGCAGGGATTTCGCGCAACCTTACGGTTTTGTATGGTGAAATGTGAGGGAAAGGTCTTATTTTTGCGAGGTATTTTTAAAAATGGTAAAAATGAAAAATATTCTGATCTTCACGCTTGCAGCTTTTTCTTTGTTTGCGTGCAATGCTAAAAAAAAGGTTGAAAACAGGGATGATCTTCCAAAAGATATTGCCTTAAAGCCTGAAAATAACCTTTCTCAACAGCAGGATAAAGACGAGTTGACGGTCGCCATCAAGAAAATAGATTCATTGGCTCAGTCGGAAACTTGCAGCAATGTTGCAGATTTTGCATTCACCGCGATTGGCGCAAAACCTTGTGGCGGACCAAGTTCTTATATTGCGTATCCTAAAAAAGTGGAAGCAGAAATTCTGCCTCAAATTCAGAAATTTACAATGATGCAATCTGCCTTTAATAAAAAATACAATTTAATGTCTGATTGTGCGCTGGTTCCGGAACCTACAGGAATTGCATGTGAAAACGGAAAGGCGGTTTTGGTGAATAAAAATTCTGGTGTTTCGCAGGTTCAGTAATTTTAAATAGTTCACCAGTTACAATTTGAAATCCTGTTTGAGGACGGAATATCTGTTCACATCTAAAAATTCTCCGTGTTGCAGGTATTCTTGTTTTTGTAAGCCTTCGAATTTCATCCCAGCTTTGAGCATGACCTTGCCTGAATTAGGATTAAAGAGAAAATGGGTTGCGTAAATTTTGTTGAGGTTCAGTTCTTTGAAACCAAATTCGAGAACTGCTTTTAAAGCTTCTGTGAGATAACCTTTCCGCCAGAAGTTTTTCCCAAGCCAATAACCGAGTTCAGCTTTCTGATGTTCTTTGTTGAGATGAAGCCCAATTGTACCAATCAATTTTCCCACTTCTTTTTCCCGAATTGCAAACCGGATCGTTTCGCCTGATTCGATTCCCTGCGCGCAGTTTTGGAGCCATTTTTCAGCATTTTCTTTGGGGAAAGGGTAGGGAATATTAAAAAGATTTTTAGAATATTCGTCAGTTGAATTAATTTGCGCCAGAAAATCGACCAGATCCTTTTCTGTGGGCAGGTTCAGGAGGAGTTGCGAAGTTTTGATTTCGAAGGTCTGCATTTTTTTTGTGGTCTTATTTATACCAACTTGAATATTTCACATAATTATTCGCAATTCTGTTCACTTCGCCTTCCAAGAGTTCTGTAGAAATATCTTTAATTTTTCGCGCGGGAATTCCGCCCCAAACTTCTCCGGATTTAATGTGGGTTCCTTGCGTTACCACAGAACCAGCTCCAACGATGGAATTGCTTTCTACCAGACAATCATCCATCACAATAGAGCCCATTCCGATCAAAACATTATCGTGAATCGTGCAGCCATGAACAATTGCATTATGACCGATAGAAACATTATTGCCAATAACAAGCGGGAATTTTTCGAAAGTGCAGTGCAACATTGCATTGTCCTGTACATTTACTTTGTTGCCCATTTTAATAAAATTGACATCGCCACGAATGACTGCGTTGTACCAAATGCTGCATTCTGTTCCCATCGATACATCGCCGATAATTGCTGCGGTTTCTGCTAAAAAAGTATCTGCGCCGATTTGTGGTGTTTTTCCTAAAAGTTCTTTTATTAATGCCATAATTTTTTGTAAAATGTACACAGTAAAATGTACACAGTAATTTATTTTTAGTTAATGTTTTCTATTTCCAAATTTATAGAATCAAAAAAGGTGATTTAAAAAATACGTTCTAGATGCTCCATTGTACATACTACGAACATAGAAAAAATCTAACGTCTAACTTCTATCATCTAAGTTCTAATCCCTATTTTTGTACTCAAATTTAAGGAAATAAAATGAGAACAATTATTATAGAGCCTACAGAAAATTCAAAAGTCATGAAGTTTGTCGCCGATTACAACTTGATGCCGGGTTCTTTGGAACTCGATCGAACTTCAGATATCTCAGAACTTCCTTTGGCAAAGAAACTTTTCGTTTTTCCTTTTGTGGAAAGAATTTTTATTACGGCTAATTTTATTGCGGTTGCAAAACAAGAAGGAGTAGAGTGGGAAAATGTTGTAGAACCATTGAAAGAAATTATTGAAGCCGAATTAGAAGCGAATCCAAGAGTTTATCTTCAAAAGGAAAAAGAAGTGCAGCAAATTTTTGCAGAAATGACTCCAAATCCAATGGTGATGAAGTTTGTTTCGACCAAAGTATTGCTCGATGGTTTTGTAGAAGTTAAAAGCAAAGACGATGCAGCGGAAGTTCCTTTGGCAAAAGCGATTTTTAATGAATTTGATTTTACCAAGGAAGTTTTCATCTCGGATAATTTCGTGGCAGTGACCAAAAATGTGTCTGTAGAATGGCATGAAGTGATGGTTGCGGTGAGAACTTTTATCACAGAATATCTTCAAAATGGGGGTGAAATATCGAATGCAACGCCGCAAAAACATGAAAGTCCGGTGGAGAATTTAATGAACAGAGAATATACGGAAACGGAACAGAAAATTTCTGATATTTTAAAAGAATATGTTGCTCCAGCTGTTGAAAGTGATGGTGGAAAAATTTCATTAATGGAATATGTTCCAGAAACAAAAACCGCAAAAATGTTATTGCAAGGAGCGTGTTCAGGTTGTCCAAGTTCTACTGCAACATTGAAAGGAGGAATTGAAAATCTGTTGAAACAGTTCGTTCCAGAATTGGTGGAAAAAGTAGAAGCCGTGAATGGCTAAAATAATTCAACCACATAAGTCACAAAAGTTTTAATTTTTATTAGTGGATATTATAACGTTTTAAAGTTAAAATAAGTTCAATAAAATGATGATTACCCAATCTTATCTTACGGATTTAACTTATAAAATAAATGGAGCATGCATAGAAGTCCATAAAATTTTGGGACCTGGATTGTTAGAAAAAGTTTATCATGAAGCTTTGAAAGAAGAATTTGCTTAAAGAGGAATCAATTTTAAATCAGAACTTCAAACAGAAATTTTCTATAAAAGCAAGAAATTAAATTGCGACTATAAATGTGATTTTTTAATTGAGGACAGTATCGTGTTAGAGATAAAATCGGTAAAAAGCTTTGATGACATACATCGAGCAAAACTCTTAAACTACATGGCTATTCTAAAAGTTCTGAAAGGAATTTTAATTAATTTTAATGTAAAAAATATATACCATGAAGGACAAGAAACTCTTGTAAATCAATATTATAGTAAGTTGATGTAATTATTTGAACTTTAACCAGTATTGAGTTCAACTTAAAACAAGAAACTTTTGTGACTTTTGTGGTTTAAAAATAAACAATGGCAAAAAAAGGAATATTATTAGTGAATCTTGGTTCACCGCGATCAACGAAAGTTGCAGATGTTAAGGAATATCTGGATGAGTTTTTAATGGATGAAAAAGTAATCGATTTTCGGTGGTTTTTCCGGGCTTTATTGGTTCGTGGAATCATTTTGAATACGCGTCCGAAAAAATCGGCGGCAGCTTACCAAACGGTTTGGACCGATGAAGGTTCGCCTTTGATTTTCATTACAGAACGAATCAAGAAAAAGTTGCAGAAAATCGTTGATGTTCCCGTAGAAATTGGAATGCGATACGCAGAACCAAGCATCGAAACCGGAATGCGAAAATTAACTGAACAAGGCGTTACCGAAATTGTTTTGTTTCCACTTTATCCGCAATACGCGATGAGTACAACAGAAACGGTGGTTGAAAAAGCGGAAGAAGTTCGTAAAAAACATTTTCCAGAGGTTAAAGTGAATTATATTCAGCCTTTTTACAACCGCGAAATTTATATTGATTGTTTGGCAGAAAGTATTCGGGAGAAATTGCCGGAGAATTTCGATGCGCTGCAGTTTTCTTATCACGGTGTTCCAGAAAGACATATTTACAAAACCGATCCTACCAAAACCTGTAATTTAAATGATTGTTGCTCACGTGAAAGCAATCCGAGTCATCAGTTTTGTTATCGCCATCAATGTTTTAAAGTCACTGAAGAAGTCATCAAAAAACTCAATTTACCGAAAGAGAAAGTGATGGTGACTTTTCAATCCAGATTAGGAAACGATAAATGGATGGAACCTTATACCGATGAGACTTTGGAAAGTTTAGGCAAAAAAGGCATCAAAAATCTAGCAATTGTTTGTCCGGCTTTTGTGTCGGATTGCTTGGAAACTTTGGAGGAAATCTCTGTGGAAGGTAAAGAACAATTTGAACATGGAGGAGGCGAAAACTTCCATTATATTCCGTGTTTAAATGATGAAGACCGTTGGATTGAAGTGGTGAAAACCTTGTGTGAAGAAAAGTTAGAAGAGTTTTATTTGGTTTAGAAATCAATCAAGTTTTGTTACAATCAACGTTCATACAAAAGCAAAAGAGACTGTAAATTTACACTCTCTTTTTAAGCTTACTTTTAGTTGTGTTGTTAATTTCGTGATGTTCGATATTCTCCATAACCAATCAATCCATCGTAATTTCTACCGAAAGGACGGTAGTAAAGAAAAGCTTGGTACAAGTTTTCAGTTTGCCAGAAACTCCCGTTGATTGCCCCGAAATTTAAGGTTTCGTCTGTGTTTTTGGTCGCAAGAATGTAATTGTAAAATCCTTGTTTTAAATAAATTTTTGCGATGAATCTTTTGGTTTTGTCATCATAAATCATTTGATTTTCTTTGCTTGGAATAAAATCATTAAAACCGCCTAAAACATGAATTTCTTCCTCGCTTTTTTCTGACTCTAAAGAGAAATAAACCCAAGAATAATCAGCTTCTTTATCTGCAATTCGTTCAATTCCCAAATCATTTCTGCGGAAATAAAATGCGCCATTTACATCAGGTTGATATTGATAATTTAACGGATAAGCCCAAACCGGATACAGATAAGTGTAATTTACTCCTTCTGAGGTTTCTGCTTGTGCAACCATATCAAAAGGTTGATTCATATTTTTGTTATCGAAATAGTAAAACTCATTATTTCCGGGGAAAGCCAAATTCATCTGTTGGAAAATCAATTTATTTCCGAGTGTTGCGCTTGGTTTCTGGTTAAAAACACCCATATTCCAATTGTTATTTTGAACCACATTTAAGGTCGTTGAATTGGCATTTTGAATAAGTAAAGAATTGCTACCAATTGCCTGAACTTCAACTCTTTGATTAATGTTTGGGTTTTTTGCATCGGAAGTTCGGGTAATATTCAGCCCTAAGTTTGAACCTTCTTCAACCACACAAAATCTTTTTGTAAAAAGGGGTTTGCTGGGAGAATCCAAATAAACTACGATTTCAAAGTTTCCTGAAATTTTGGGTTGAATTTTATTGTTAGGAAAAGTAAGCGTATAATTCGTGTAGGCTTGCAAAGTATTGAAGGAATATTGGTATTGATCAATCAAAGCATTCAAACTTCCATTCGCAAATTCCGTGAAAAATAAGCCATCATCTTGCCAATTTCTGTCGAAATGTTTCAAGGTGTATCGGTAAAGTGTATTTGAATTCGAAAGGTCATCAAATTTTAGAATAAGCTGGTCATTAAAACGGATTACCGCAGTTTCATCATTGGTTTGTGGATTAAAAAGCTGTATGCTTCGAATATCTTGCCCGAAGAAAATGGCGCTAAAAAAGAGCAGTAAAAATTGTAAATTTTTCATTGAGACGAAGATAATGAATTTTGGTGAGGCGTAAGATTATGAACTATGAATGTAACTTCAAATTATTAGTGATATTGTTTTTGCGCGAAACTTTTTTAATTAAAAATTAGAATTTAACTTTGCTGAAAACAAGAAAATGCATCATATTAAATCTTTCGCTTTCAATCCTTTTTCAGAAAATACCTATATCGTTTTTAACGAAAATAAAAATGCATTCATCATCGATCCCGGCGATTTCTCCGAGGTCGAGAACAATATTTTAAATCAGTTTATTATTGATAATGAATTGAAAGTTCAGAATATTCTGTTGACTCACGCACATATCGATCATGTTTTAGGATTGCAAAAAGCCTTCGACAAATACAAAGTTCCAATTTTGATGCACGAAATGGAAAAAGAAATTCTCGATAGAAATCCTATGGATGCAAATCGATTTGGTTTTTTCTTTAAACCTTTTGAAGGTGAAATTTCTTATCTAAATGAAAACGAAATTATTAGTGTAGACGAAGATGATTTTAAAATTCTTCACGTTCCGGGACATTCTCCAGGACATATTGCATTTTATAGTGAAGCACAGAAATTCATCATTTCCGGCGATGTATTATTTGAAGGAAGCATTGGAAGAACTGATCTTTACAAAGGTGATGCTCAAGAACTCCTTAAAAGCATCCGAGAAAAACTTTTTGTTTTAGAGGATGAAACCAAAGTGTACAACGGTCATGGAAATCCTACAACGGTGGGTTTTGAAAAGAGTTACAATCCTTTTTTTAAGTAAAAGAAAAGACAGAAGTTTCGCTTCTGTCTTTTTACTTTAAAATCGATGATCCGGAAATTATTTCCATTTGATATTACAACCCATACTCGGAAGTTGCATTTCTTCTTGAGGTTCACCTGCTAGCAAATTTTCGAAGGCGATGATTAAATCTTCGCCGGTAATTTCTTTGGTATTTCCTGGTCGCGAATCATCCATTTGTCCGCGATAAATTAAATCTAATTTTTCATCGAAAAGGAAAAAGTCGGGAGTGCAAGCTGCGTTATAAGCTTTTGCGATTGCCTGACTTTCGTCGTACAAATAAGGGAAATCAAATTTTCTTTCTACTTGAAATTCTGCCATTTTACTTGGAGCATCGGCTGGATATTTATCTGCATCATTTGCATTAATGGCAATAAATTCAATTCCACTATCTTGATAATCTTCATATAATTCTGCCAATTTATCGATAACATGAAGTACAAATGGACAATGATTGCACATGAAAATGACCAAAGTGGCTTTTTCGCCTTTCAGATCTTCCAGGGATTGCATTTCATTGCTTTGAGAAGGATTTGGTAGTTCAAAGAACGGTGCTTTTGTTCCAAGTTCGAGCATATTTGAAGGAGTATTTGCCATGATTTTTTTTTGATGAGTTAAATTGATAAAGTGATAATTTGAAAATGAGATGATGTGATAATATGAAGCTACAAATATAATGATAATCTTCTGGAAAATTTTAAATCATTTCATCAACCGATGAGCAAAATACCTGATTAACAAATCACCGAATCGACAAATCACCGAATCACCGAATCACCGAATCATCACATCACCGAATCTCCGAATCTACAAATCATCACATCACCAAATCACCGTATCGAGAAAAGTTAACGATTCTTCAACTGAGTTTTCAAAATTGACCCAATTGATGTTTTCTTCTTTTCGGTACCACGTTAACTGTCGTTTTGCAAACCTGCGGGAATTTTTTTTAATTTCTTCGAGGGCAAAAGCCAAATCCCATTCTTGATCGAAATATTTGAAGAGTTCGGAGTAGCCAACAGTTTGTAAGGCTACATTTTTTTTAAAGGGAATTAATGATTCCGCTTCTTGTACCAAACCATTTTGTACCATTAAATCTACGCGTTGGTTAATTCGATGATAAATGATTTCTCGTGGAGCCTGAATCCCAATTCTAATGACCTGGAAATCGCGTTTTTTTACTTGGCTTTTTATATTTTCGGTATAGGTTTTCCCTGTTTGCCAGATGATATCGATCGCGCGGAAAAGTCGGCGCGGATTGTCTTTGTCTACCGTTTCAAAATAGTCTGGATCTAAATCATGAAGGATTTTTTGTAAATTTTCAATTCCTTCTTCCGCAAAAATTCTTTCTAATTCTTTCTGGTTTTTTTCGTCAGCTTCTGGCAAATCATTGAGTCCTTCGAGAACTGCTTTTTCATACATCATGCTTCCTCCGACCATGATTACGACCTCATGTTTTTGAAAAAGGTCCTCTATTTTTTGAAGGGCTTCTTTTTCGAACTGACCGATGGAGTAATAATTTTCTACCGAAAGATGTCCAATAAAATGGTGCGGAACTGCGGCTAATTCCTCTTCTGATGGAGTAGCGGTCCCGATTTTCATCTCTGCGAAAAACTGTCGGGAATCACAGGAAATAATTTCGGTTTCGAAATGTTTGGCGATTTCGATGGCGAGTTTGGTTTTACCAATTCCCGTGGTTCCGATGATGGAGATGAGTTTTTTCACGGTGCAAATTTCCTCATTTTTTTTGATATGCGAGGAAATGAACGTGCAAAATTTAATTTTCAGTAATGATGGTTATTGAAAGGAACAAAATGCAACCAAACCGGGAAAAATATTGATTGAAAATGCTGAATTAGGTTTTGATATTGCAAGATTTACCTCATTGGGAAAGACAAACCGCCTGATTTTCTAGCCGTGATGGAAGTGGTATCCTTTTTCTGTTATTGCGATTCCGAATCGTAATTAAAGTTTCTTCTTTTCTTCGCAAGAACAGAAAAAGATAAAACGGACAGCGCGACCTTTTTTTCTAAGAAACCAAAATGAGGTTGCTCCTAAAAAAAACCGCTCAATTTCTTGAACGGTTTTTGGTTTTTTAAATTTATCTTACAATTTCAGCTTCCAGGATTTTTGGGTCAGATTTTAAGGATTCTTCCCAAGCGACAAATTTTTCGGCTTCTGAAATCAACATTGGCATTGCCAATGCGAGAAGTGCCAAATCGTCTAGAACTCCGATCAATGGGATCCAATCTGGAATAATATCCAGCGGTGATATTAGATAAACGATTACCAATGCAGGTAAAATAACGTTTTTGAATTCTGGTTTGTACCCATTTTTCGACATGATGGATTTTACCATGCGGATTATTACGGGAATTTTTCGGATAAATCCTTTGTGTTTGAATGCTTCTTTAGCAAGTGCGATTTTTGAAATTTTCATTTTTGAGTTTGTGTATTTTAAGTCAGGTAATTCGCAAATTCTGTACCAAGATTTCTTAAATGTAGTTAAATTATTTGGTGAAATTATCGATGAAGTCGTGAACAGATTTGCTATTCCAATCTTTAGAGGCATCTTCTTTCAATAGAATCCGACCTGTTTTATCGAGGAGAAAAGAGGTTGGGAAAACTTTTGGAAGAACATTATTTGAGATGGGACTTTGCGCAATGTAAACGGGAACGGTGTATTGATGCTCTTTCAAAAACGCGCGTACTTTGCTTTCTTCATCCTGCATTGCGATGAGTACAAAATCTACTTTACCTTTTTTAGCGTCGTATAATTTCTGCACAGTCGGCCACTCTTCGCGACACGGAGGACACCAAGTTCCCCAAAAATTGAGGAAAATCAGTTTATTTCCTTTGAGGCTTTTCAGATTGGTATCGGGAACATTGATTCCTTGTAACTGAATATCCATATCTGAATCTTGAAGGGTAACTGCGTTTTCAACCGCTGCAATTGGAAAGAAAAGGTCTTTTAATTTCAGTTTAACTTCGGGAAAAATAAAAAGTACCGCAATAAATGCGATGACAATCATGTTGAGAAGGTTTTTTTTCAGAAAATTCATTTAGATTAAATTTATAATTTCTTCGATGGCATCTTTGCCGCGATTTTTTGCGTAATAAACTTGTAAATCATTGTAAAATTCTTCTCTCGGATAAGTATCTTCGTTTTCTTTGAATTTTTTCAGCAAGCCATTTCCGTATTCCGGTCTTGGTCCCCAATTATTTTTAACGTTTAATTCTTCGTCTAAAATAAGGACTTTTGGGATCGATCGGGTTCCGTTGGTCAAAAATTGGTCGATTAATGTGGGGTCAGAATCTCGCAGGAATATTCTTACCTCATTTCCGGCTGCTTCGAAGAATTTAGAAACAGCGGGAACAGTCGCACTTGCATCGCCACACCATGGTTCGCTAATGATTAGAATTTTACCGGTAAAGTTTTTTTCTTTTAATTTTGAAAGTTGATCAGCATCAACTTTATATTTTTTTAAAGTTCGTTCCATTCGGTGCAGTCCGAGTTCATAATATTCCTGAAACTCATCATTGGGATTGGGATTATTGTGAAAACGTTCTTCTGCAATTTTCATGTATTCTTCGAAAGTAATTGCGTTTTGCCAGTAATTATTACTCACTTCTTTTTTATTTAGATTTTGGGGTTCGTGAATCGTTGATTTCATTCTTTAAATTTTATTCAAATTTCGGGAAAAAGCTTTATACAGAAAGTAACATTGATCACAATTAGAATTTTCTTAGCTGATTAATCAAAAAAAGATCAGCGAGAACGAAAGCTGCCAAATTTTCTACAATAGGAACAGCTCGTGGTAAAACACAAGGATCGTGTCGTCCTCTTCCTTCAACAATAATGGGATTTTCCTCGGTGTCAAAACTTTGCTGAGGTTGCAGAATCGTAGCGATTGGTTTAAAAGCGACGCGAAAATAGATATCCATTCCGTTGGATATTCCTCCTTGAATTCCACCAGAAAGATTGGTTTTTGTTGTAAAATTTTTATTAAACAAATCGTTGTGGTCTTTCCCTGTCATTTTTGCGCCACAAAATCCGCTTCCATATTCAAAACCTTTGCAGGCGTTGATGTTGAGCATGGCTTTTCCCAATTCGGCTTGTAATTTTCCGAAAACCGGTTCGCCGATTCCGATGGGAAGATTTTTGATGACGCAAGTAATTGTTCCACCGATGGTATTTCCTTCTTTTTTGATTTCTTTAATTTTTGAAATCATTTTTTCGGCTGTTTCAGCATCCGGACAACGAATTTCGTTGGAATCGATTTTGGTAAAGTCTAGATCCTGATACGGTTTTTCGCAGAAAATTTCTCCCACGGAAGAAACATAAGCATTGATTTCTACATTTTTGGGCAGCAATTGTTTGGCTAAACTTCCGGCAACGACCCAATTGACGGTTTCGCGGGCAGAAGATTTTCCACCACCGCGGTAGTCGCGGATTCCGAATTTTTGGTCGTAGGTGAAATCGGCATGACTTGGTCGATAGGATTTTGCGATATGGTCGTAATCTTTTGACTTCTGATTTTCATTTTCGATGAGGAAACCGATTGGTGTTCCGGTCGATTTTCCTTCAAAAATTCCGGAAAGAAATTTTACGGTATCGCTTTCTTTTCTTTGCGTAACTATGGCGGATTGTCCCGGTTTTCTGCGATCAAGTTGGTGTTGAACTTTATCTGAATCGATTTCTAATCCTGCTGGAAAATTGGTGATGATTCCGCCATAAGCGATTCCGTGGCTTTCGCCAAAAGTTGAGAGAGAGAGAAAGTTTCCTAGGTTAAACATGTGACAAAGTTAATGAGATAATTTGGTAATTGTGGTGAGGTGTTGATTTATTGTATCGATCCATTTTTTCGATTAAAACCCTTTACAATTGACTGGAGTTTTTGCTTTTCTTCATGATTTATTTTCCGCCATATCAAACCTTCTTTTAAAGTTTTTCCTTTGAGTTGTGGAAATATCCCGGAGTTGAGATCTTCTTGAATAAATTGAGGCGAAATGGCGGGAAGTGGCGTATCAAAACTAAAAGGATAATTTTCAACAACATTAAATTTTAAGTTCCCTATTTGATGGGTTTTGTAGTGATTATATCCAAAATGAGCGGGTTTGTAAATTTGATTTTTGGTAAAACCAGTCATGAAATTACCGAGTTTGAAACTTGGCAATCCTTCCTGTAAAATGGTGGGATAAGAAATTACCATGATAACTATTATGGAGAGTCCAGTGAATACTTGTTTCGCTCTTTTTTGAGGGAATGATTGATAAAAAATCACAAAGAAAATGACAAAAAAGATCTCTAAAAAAAAGCGGTATTGTGCAGAAAATGAAAGAATTAATATCGTTTTTATCAGAATAGAAATAAAGAGAAGCCAGATGATTTTTGATTTTACCTTTAATGAAAAAAAGAAAAAAACAACCAGACTTAGTATCAATAAGAGGTGAATGATTTTCTTGATTCCGCTAAGAAAAAACCAATTTTTAACATAATCAAATGTTGTAAATTGCTTTATTTGCGCGATGGTGAACTGCATGTCGTATGTTTTCATGATCGCCATCTCCGAGGAGTTTTTCAGCAAGTTGGGATTTGGTTTCCAGGAAAATCCAAGATCGATTAACTGCACCGGAAATACAGGAAAACCGAAAGTCCAGATGTTTTTAATAAAAAAGACAAGGAGTACTAAAACTCCGGGAATTATAAATTTTAAATTTGTTTTTAAGATCACCAAACTGTATAAAGCTCCGAAAAGTGGAAGCCAAATCATCGTCGGTTTCAAAGCAAATACAAAAACAGAAAATGCAAACAACAAGGAGGCGTTTTTGTTGTGGTTCAAATACTCATTAAGTACAATCAAAGCGATTGCAATTACAGGTAAATCTGGACTTGGTGATTGCGAAAATAGAAAAAGAACGGGCAGGAAAAGGAGATGGATCCAGGATTTTTTTTCGAAAATATAGATCAGATAAATAAGGAGAACTACTGCATTTATTCGTAAAAAAGGATCTGCAAAATTTGAAAATCCGGCTTCAAATAGATGCCAAACTGACATTTGTCCCAAAAGTAAATCTAAATTCGAAATTCCTTGAACCAAACCAAATTCCGTGATCCATTGAATGGTGGGAACATAATAACCGAAGTGGTCTAAAATAAAAGGATAGTAGGAAGCGAGTAGGACGATGACCAACGCAATTTCAAAAAAAAAGCGAGAAACTTTGGAAAAGAAATCCCAAAATAGAAGGTGTATTTTTAAATAAAAAAAGGAGGCAATTCCAATCGCAAGTGTTCCGGTTTCAATGAAAATATTCAGCGGAAAAAAAAAGGCAATGGTCGTAAAAAGCATCGAAATAAAAAAAACTCCCGATAAAAGCAGAGCCGATAGTCCCAAGAATACATTTCCAAAGAGTTTTTGAAAGATTGCACCTAACCCCGCAATGGTTGGTAACAACAAAATCAGCATGAAGACAATATAGACCATAAAAAAAGATTGCTTAAAAATAAACAATCTTTTTATTATATCATTCTCGAATATTAATTTTTAGGTATTACGCGACCATCCTTTCTGTCACCTGCTCTACCAATGGTATAGCCAGTTGCTCCACCTACAACACCACCAATTACTGCGCCTAAACCACGATTGTTTTTACTGATAATCGCACCTGCAGCAGCACCACCAACGGTTCCGATTATGGTTCCTTTTGCCGCTTTACTCATGCCTTTTTTCTGGGTTGTTCCTTGAGATGTTCCCTCAGAACTGCCATTATTAGAGCCAGAGTTTGAATTATTTCGAGGCGTATTATTTACATAAACAGTTTTCGTTTCTCTGATCACCTTAGGTTGTGCTGCAATTTTTGCTTTCTTTTCAGAAACCAATGCAACACTATCGGCTTTTTTCTGAGTTTCATAAGCCAGCTTTTCTTTTTCAATCGCTAATTTTTGTTTTTCAATCTCCAATTGTCTGGTTTGAAATTCTATTTTTTGTTCGTCTAATGATTTTTCTGCAATTGAATTGTCTTTTGTACAGGCAGTTAGCGAAATTAAAGAGATCGCGCCGGATAAGAAAATTGTTTTTACGAGGGATTTCCTATTTTGAATCGATAAGATTTGATCTGGATTTTTCATAACTACAATATTTAGTAAGGTTTATACATTTAAATTGGAAGTAGCCAAAAACAGAACCAATCTAGCGTTAACGAAATGTTAAAAAAATAATACTTCTTAAAAAAAGAAGCAAGTCTCCGAGTTGGAGACTTGCTTTCCTGAGGTTCCTAGCGGATTCGAACCGCTGTAGATGGTGTTGCAGACCACTGCCTAACCACTCGGCCAAAGAACCATTTTGGTTTGCAAATATAGGAATTTTAATTTTCGGAGAAAAATTTATTTAAAGATTTTCTTTCACTCCAATCATTTCCATGTCAATTTCCAAGTTTTTTGCCTTTTCGAAATTCTTTATTCTTACAACAGCAGTGTCAGAGAAGTGATCATGCCATCCTTTATTTCCCACAAAAGAGAGTTGATCAAACGGAACTGCTCTTATGAAATTTCTTTTTAGTAAGTCGGTGATAATGAGTTCGCTACCATCCGTTTTTATTACCTTGGTTCCCGTAATCAATTTCCCTAAACTTCTTCCTTTTGTCGCCGCTTCCATTACGAACATGAGTAAACCATACAATAGTAGAATCAAAATTCTTTCGAACAAGGGATTATTAATATTTGCTTGATCATACGATTCTTCTATAGTTGTTCCCAAAACAAAATATTGGTAAAGTAAAAACCCGAGAAAGAAAAACCACATCATAAATGCACAAACTACAAGATCAATGATGTAATTGATCAATCGGTAGATTTTTTCTGCTTTATTGCGTTCTACAATTTGTAAAGTTCTTGCCATATTTTTTTTGAATCAAGTACTTTATTTGAGATTAAATTCCCTGAACAAGAAGCTTTAATTGTGCTTCAGTATCAATAACAGCAGTGATTCCCGATGGATTAAGCAAGATTTTTGAAGGCGTGAGTTTAAAAACTTTACCTAGCATTTTCAGTCCTTTGTAATATTCTTTATTAAAGGTTTCTTCGATGCTTTTTTTAGATGAATCTTCCAGTTCAGCTGTTGGAATTCCATATTCCTCTTCGATCATTTTTACAATTTTTCCCTGAAACAGAAGGGTAGCTGCTTTATGCAAAAAATTCTTTGTTTTTAGTTTGAAATGCGTGTCGCGCAAAACAATTTTTCTTTTTACGCCATCATATAAAGGTATTCCAGAAATATAGGAAACCCCTTCGATCGCTCCTTCCGTACTTGCCGCAATCATGATTTTTTCGTTTTCGCTATACACTTTGATGCCCGTAATTTTAATCTTCGACTTTCCTTCTCGAAAATCAAATTCTTTGCCTAAAAAAGTTTTCTCTGCAATCGCTGTAGCTTCTGTAAAAGGAATATTGGCCGTCGTTTGCAAAAGAAATTTGGGTGGTAAATTCTGAACCGAATTGAAATTGGCAATTGTTTTTATTAAAGGAGATGCAGATGGTTTTTGTCCGGAGAATGTTTCGGAAAAAGTATCAATTCCAATCTGCGCTTCAATTTGATTTCCGTAAAATACCAATGGAGTAATGTTGATGCTTATCGGTGTTATTTTTAACCAAGTATTGTAATCCTCAGAAATATTGAAAGGTTGTGAAAACTGATTCCACGCCATCACTGCATATTTTTGAAAATTGAGCTGAGTAAGCATCATTTCATCCATGGTTTTGCAAAAATCTTTTTGTTGTTGCTGCAAACTCGATTCTACGAGAGAACTTATGGGAACTTTAATCTTACCAAAATCTAAAACAGGTTTAGTAATCCATTTAAAACCCATCGGCGAAGTTTTTGTCACCATCGTCCAATTATTATTGAAACTGACTTGCATATTAAAATACATCACCGTTTCAAAAGTGGTATTTTGATACGTATAAAGTCCAAAGCTTCCGATTCCTTTTTCTGCCCATATTTTTAAAGGAACTTCTATCAGTAAATTCTGTTTCGTTCCTCCGACAAGTCTGATTGGTCGTGTTTTCCAGACTTTTACCTTGAACTGATCATTATTGTTATCGGTGTAGGAATTGTCTTCAAAAATTAAATTTCCGACCGAAGCATTGATGATATTTCCAATTTCTACCAAAGGAATTTTCACCGGCATCGAAATAGAAGACTTTATTTTTGGGAAATTATAAGCCGCTTCTGAAGTCATCGTCGGAGTTTGCTGAGAAAAAAACTTCGATAAGAGAAGTAAAAAAAGCAGTGTTAAAAAATTTCGCATCATAATAATTTTGATTCAAACGCAAATTTGCATAAAATTTGGATAATAGATATTAATTATTTGCATCATGTCTTTTTAGGGGGCTCTATAATTCTCTGATCCTGCCTAAAGGCTTAATTTTGCATTATTAAATAACGATTTTTATTTCCAACACCCATGAAAAATTTTGAAATCTCGGTGCTCGATTTAGCACCCGTCAAAAAAAATAAAACCATTCACGATACTTTTATTGATAGTTTAAGTTTGGCAAGAAACGCCGAAAAGCTCAATTATAAAAGATTTTGGCTCGCCGAACATCATAATATGGCAAGTATTGCAAGTTCCGCAACTTCTGTTTTAATAGGATATATTGCCAATGGAACAGATAAAATCCGAGTGGGATCGGGTGGAATTATGCTTCCCAATCACAGTTCCCTCGTCATTGCAGAACAGTTTGGAACGCTGGAAAGTTTATTTCCCGGAAGAATTGATCTCGGCGTTGGAAGAGCGCCCGGAACCGACGGAATCACCGCTAAAGCTTTGGGAAGAAATCCCATGAATATCAACCAACATTTCCCACACCAGATTCAGGAATTGCAGCAATATTTTTCTCCCGAAAATTCCAAAAGTGCAGTGAGAGCGATTCCGGGGGAAGGTTGCGATATTCCTATCTATATTCTGGGATCGAGTACCGATTCTGCGTGGCTCGCTGCGAAAATGGGTTTACCTTATGCTTTCGCCGGTCATTTTGCGCCCGATATGATGGCAACAGCTTTCGAAATTTATCGAAGCAATTATGAACCGAGTGCACAATTTCCGGAACCTTATATCATTGCCTGTGTTAATGGTATTGCCGCCGAAACTGATGAGGAAGCTAAACAATTATCCAACACGCTTTATCAGGCGTTTATCAACATTATTCGAGACGATCGAAAACCATTTTCGCCACCTGTTGATGATATAGATGCCGTTTGGAATCCGATGGAAAAAGCCCATGTTCTAAAAATGTTGCGCTACAGTTTTATTGGCGGTCCATCTACCATTAAAACTAAATTGCAGGAATTTCAGGACTATTTTAATGTAGATGAATTCATGATCACCGCACATATTTTTGATCACGAAGCGAAATTGAAATCCTATGAAATTTTCAGAAATGTTGTGGATGAAATGAATCTCAGTGCAATAACTTAAAACCTAGTTTAAAGCAATATTTCTTTTGTCAGTTTGGGAAATCAGCAATTTGGTCCTGAAATTCCACGACAGATCGCTTCACGTTACGCGCAAGGACAGACGTTCAAATTAGAATTGTCGGTTGCGCTAAATCTCAGTATCTTTGCAAAAATCTAAAAGTAAAATGTCAGATATTCAACTTAATACCATTCCTGAAGCGATTGAGGATCTAAAAAATGGGAAAATAATCATCGTAGTTGATGATGAAAATCGGGAAAATGAAGGAGATTTTCTTTCTGCAGCTGAATTAACAACACCAGAAATCATTAATTTTATGACGATTCACGGTCGTGGATTAATTTGTACGCCACTACCAGAAAAACGGTGCGACGAACTCGGACTTGATATTATGGTGACACGCAGCAGTGATCCGAAAGAAACTGCATTTACCGTCTCCGTAGATCTTTTGGGAGAAGGTGTTTCAACCGGAATTTCAGCAAGCGACCGAAGCAAAACCATTTTGGCTTTGATGGATCCCAATACGAAACCAGCCGATTTTATGCGTCCCGGACATATTTTTCCGTTGCGTGCAAAAAAAGGAGGCGTTTTAAAAAGAGCCGGTCATACCGAAGCTGCGATCGATTTAACCAAATTGGCAGGTCTGCAAGAAGGCGGTGTTATCTGTGAAATCATGAATGACGATGGATCCATGTCGAGACTTCCGGAATTGGTGGAACTGGCAAAAAAACACGATCTGAAAATTGTTTCGATTGAAGATCTTATTCAGTACCAACTCAGAAAAGGCGATTTGATCGAGCGTTTGGAGGAACGCCCTGTAAAAACCCATTATGGTGATTTCGACTTTTTCGCATTTAAAGAAACGAGCACCGATCAAATACATTTTGCTTTAACGAAAGGAAAGTGGTCAGAAAACGAACCGATTTTGGTGAGAGTTCAAGCTTCCAATTCTTATTTTGATGTTTTGAGCAGATTAACTGCAGGAGAAAAACCGTTGCTTGAAAAAGTAACGAAAATGATTAACGACGAAGGAAAAGGCGCCATTATTTTTATTAATAATGTTTCGAATTCTGAAAATACGATGCGAAAATTACAGCAGTTTCTCGATTTTCAAGATGGGCAGGAAAAACGACCGACCTTAGCTTCAAACTTCCACGATTACGGAATTGGAACGCAGATTTTGAAGAATTTAGGCATCAATAAATTTCGAGTAATTACCCAAAACACCGCACAAAAACCACTTGTTGGAGGATACGATGTGGAGGTAACGGAAATGGTTGAATTGTAAAGAGTCAAGTAAGAAGGTAAAAGAGCCAAGTTAAATCTGACTTTGAAAAATAAAGAAAAATCCCGATTCATTTGCTTGAATCGGGATTTTTTTATTATTTAAAACTTTAATACAACAAAAAAATGTTGCTTCTTTAACCGCAAAAGTGACAAAAAAAATCATTGAAAAAAAACACAAAAGTTTGCAAAACGTAAATTGCTTATTTTGCCAACTTTTGAAAATATTAAATAGTTGTCAAAACTTTTGTTTCTTTTGTGGTAAAACCAATTTATTTCGCAGCCTTTTTGCGGTTTTGGAACTTTTTAATCAAAGTATAAAATACCAAAAATCCAAAAACAAATATGGAAAATCGCGACAATAAATCGCCGGCTTTGGTGTAAAAAGTGATTTGATCATAAAGATTTACTTTGGCGAAAAGCGTGGTTTGATCGCCGTAAAAAGTATCTGCAACCACATCACCTTTCGCATCGATATGCGCAGAAATACCACTGTTTGCAGACCTTGCAATTTCTCGGCGGGTTTCTATGGCGCGCAATTTTGCATACGACATAAGTTGTTTGTGACCCTGCGTTTCGCCCCACCAAGAATCATTCGTCATGATGCCAAGAAAATTAGCGCCTTTTTTTACATATTCGGTAACAAATTCCCCGTAAATACTCTCATAACAAACGATGGGTGCCAATTTTCCTTTGTTAAAAGGGTTGCTAAAAACTTTTCTTTCAGGATCTCCTGCCAAAGAAGCGGTGGTTCCACCCAAATTAATCATCGCGTCGCCCAAAATTGGTTTGAGAACATTGATGTAAGGAAAAATTTCAACGCCCGGAACGAGCTTTCCTTTGTGATAAACTTCTACTTTTTGGTTCGGAATAATTTGAACCGCCGAATTATAACTGTCCACATAAATTCCTTGCGAAGTTGGATAAGAAGTGGGCGTTTTATCTTTTTCATTTGGGTAAAAACGATGCGAAGAAATCCCCGTCGCAAAAATAGATTTCGGGTGTTTTGCTAAAAATCCTTTTACGGTATTTAAGAGTTCACTTTTTTCAAAGCCACTTTCAGAAATAGATCCAAAACCGGGAAGTGAAGTTTCCGGACCGATGTAATAATCAATCTGTCCTCTTGAGTTGTCCTCTGCTAATTTAAGCAAATCATTGACGATGGTGAGACTGTCTTTGGAGTATTTTTCCGTGTAAGGATTGAGTTCGGGTTGCAAGAGTAAAACATTGACGAAACCAATTGGTTTTTCATTGAAATTTTCATATTTCACCGCAGAAATAATCATGGGTAAAGCTATAAAGCCTATTAATACGGAAGAATTAATGATTAATGATTTTTGTTTTCTTCCCGCTTCCCAAATTCTTAAAGTATAAAAAGCATAAACATTCACGATTAAAATCCAGAAACTTCCACCAGTCGCGCCCAAAGTGTCGTACCACTGAATTAATTTTGGATAATCAGCAAAGGCATTTCCTAAGTTCAACCAAGGCCAGGAAAATTCCCAAGTCAAGTGAATTTTTTCAAAAACCATCCAAATCGCGACAAAAAAAACGAGTCCGAAATACGTTCCCTGTGCTTTTTTGTAAAGATGATAACATTGGAAAATGAGCGCATAGAAAAAAGCATTAAACAGAACCGGAAAAACAACCGCCATCATAGAATGCGTTCCATCGGGATTTTTTGCGCCGTATAACCAACCCGTCGTTACGATATTCCAAATCACAAAGCAGAGAAAAGTTAAACCGAAAATTACGCGGCCTTTATTTTTGATTGTAGAAAATTTCGAAATGTCGTGTTCGATGATAAGCAGCGGAACGAGGGCGAAAAATATGAAAAACGGAATGCCGTAAGTGGGCCAAGAAATGCTTAATAAAACAGCGGAGAGTAAAGAAAGGATGATATATTTCATAGAAATTTTGCACTTAAATTGTTCTCAAAGTTACGGAATTTGCAAAGATGATTTGGCGAGATCCACAGAAGAATTTGCGAAACCAAGATGTTGATCATCATGGTTGAACTACCCCGTCAAAATTTTTTAAATTTTGCCACCCCTTCAAGGAAGGGGAATAGGACTCCGTTTAATTTTTCGGGATGGATTTTTTTCTAGGACTGAAATTCAATCTGCACACTTACACCATCCATTTCACCGGGCATTGGTGGATTGGTTTTCGTGATTTTTATTTTGAGGAAAGAAACCTGTGGAAATTTCTTGGTGATCTTTTTTAAAATTCTCCCAGCAACGTGTTCCATGAGGTTTGAAGGAATTTTCATTTCTTCGTGAATGATATCGTTGATTTCCGCGTAATTAATGGTGTCATTTAGATCATCAGTTCCGACAGCTTTCCACAAATCGGCGTGAACTTCAACATTGAGAATGTAATACGTTCCGATGAGGGTTTCTTCGGGAAGCACACCGTGATAAGCGTAGATTTTCAGGTTTTCGAGGAGGATTTTTGAGGTCATATCTTTTTGTTAAAAACCCTGCCTAAGTTTTAAATCTTGACAGGGTTGTAAGTCCTTTAGAATTATTTTACCGCAGTCGAGAGTTCGAGCATCGCTTCAATTGGTTTCAAAGCTTTCAATCGCAGTTCTTCATCCATGGTGATTTCTGGCAATTCGTATTTCATGCAGAGATAGAGTTTTTCCAAAGTATTTCTTTTCATGTAGAAACATTCGGAGCAATTGCAGCTTTCATCGAAAACCAAAGCAGGCATGAGCTTTTTATGGGGTGCACGTTTTTTCATTTCGTGCAAAATCCCTTCTTCTGTCGCCACAATAAATTCTTGAGCAGCATCTTTTTCCACAAAATTGAGCAGGGCAGAAGTGGATCCAACGAAGCTCGCTAAATCCAGAACAGGCGTTTCGCTTTCAGGATGAGCAATGAGTTTGGCGTTCGGATTTACAGCCAGTTGTTTTGCAATTCTTTCCATCGAAAAAGCTTCGTGAACGATGCAACTTCCATCCCAGAGAATCATGTCGCGGCCGGTTTTTTTGGCTAAATATTTCCCTAAATTTTTATCGGGCGCAAAAATAATCGGGCGATCTTTTGGCAATGCTTCAATGATGGTTTCCGCGTTTGAACTCGTTACAATAATATCAGATTCTGCCTTGGTTTCGGCGTTACAATTGATGTAAGTCGCGATCAAAGCATTTGGATGATTTTCGCGCATGGCACGCAAACCTTCACCACTACAACCGTCTGCAAGTGAACATCCCGCTTGTGTGTCGGGAAGGACTACTTTTTTGGTAGGATTTAAAATTTTCGCTGCTTCTGCCATAAAATGAACGCCGCAAAAAGCGATCATATCTGCATCGGTATCTTTCGCAGCTCTCGCTAACTGAAGAGAATCTCCCAAATAATCAGCGATATCCTGAATTTCGGCAGGTTGGTAATAATGCGCTAAAATCACCGCGTTTTTTTCCTTTTTCAAGTCGAGGATCGCTTTTACCAAGTCATCGCCTTGCGGAATAACTAGGTCTTTAATATTTAAAAATCCTCTTACCGGAAGATTGGCTTTTGCGTTATTTAAATTTTCGGTGCTCATTGTTTAAAAATATTTAGGATTCGGATGTATAAATGTATAATTAAAATTTTGAATGAAATGTGCCGAGGAAATAATTCTGTGTTTATTTTCGCTAGGCAAATTCGTGTTTTCTGCGGTATTCAACTGAAGAATTTCGCCGATGGAAGGATGTTCCGGAGCCACGATATTGTAAATTTCAGAGGGCGTATCGGAGTTAATGAGGAGTTCTACGATCCGGAGAATATCTTCGAAATGGATATAATTCGCTTTTTTTTGAGGGTTTTCCGGACTTTTATGTTTAAACATGTTTTTCAGCGCCCGTTCATCGCCCATTAAACCTCCAAAACGCAAAATCGTGGTTTGTGCAAATTTCTCAGTAACGGCACGTTCCGCCGCAAGAATATCGGTTCTCAAATGATCGGTATCTTTTTCGGTAAAAGTTCTGTTTTCTGTGGGATAAATTCCCGTGGAACTGAAAAGCAGGGTTTTCGGAAATGTTTTATTTAATTTTTTAAAACCTTGTATCCAGGTGTTGCGGGAAATCGGCATGCTGAAAATGGCAACATCAATCGTATTGAGAAAATCGAAATTTTCGGTCGAATTAAAGTCGAGTACATGAACTTCTGAAGCCACTTCCTTTAAAGCAGGAATTTTTTCGGAAGAAGTAGTGGTGGCAATAACGAAGTGATTTTTAGCAGTCAGGTATTTTGCTACTCTTTTTCCGACCCAACCGCAACCGATGATGGCGATTTTCATGACTTTAAAAAGTTTTCTACCATTGTTTTGATGGTGATTTTTGCGTGATCCAACTCATTATTGACCACAATTTCATCAAATTCATCTTTAAAAGCGATTTCCTGCGATGCTTTCTGAACCCTTGTTTGAATGGTTTCCAGATCGTCGGTTCCGCGCGCAATTAATCTTAATTCCAGTTCCGCAACAGAAGGTGGCATGATGAAAACTGAAAGCGCCTGATCGCCAAAATATTTTTTAAGCGAAATTCCGCCTTTCACATCCACGTCGAAAATGACAGTTTTACCACTTTCCCAAATTCTTTCTACTTCAGATTTCAAAGTTCCGTAGTACTTATCTTCATAAACTTCTTCAAATTCTACAAAAAGATCTTCGGAGATTTTTTGGCGAAATTCCTCGGGCGAAATAAAATAGTAATCGGTTCCATTAATTTCCGTTCCCCGCAAAGCTCTTGTCGTGCATGAAATTGAAAACTGCAGTTGCGGAAATGTTTCCAGGCAGTATTTTACCAAGGTTGTTTTTCCACTTCCGGAAGGTGCTGAGAAAATAATTACTTTATTCATTAAAATTGATGGTTGTTGGTTTTTGATTGATAGTTAAAGCAGACCACTATTCGCTGAGAACTGACAACAATTATAAAACGTTTAATGTTTGTTCCTTGATTTTTTCCAAATCGTCTTTCATCATGACAACGAGTTTCTGAATTTCTGCGTGATTGGCTTTTGAACCTAAAGTATTGATTTCTCGGCCAATTTCCTGGGAAATAAAACCGAGTTTTTTTCCATTGAAATTTTCGTTGATCATGACTTCCTGGTAATATTTTAAATGCTGCGTTAGTCTTACTTTTTCCTCTGCGATGTCTAATTTTTCTGTATAATAAGCCATTTCCTGATAAAAACGGGTTTCATCGATCTGATCAAATTCGTTGAGTGATTTTCGGTATCGTTCTTTCACACTGTCCATTCTTACGTCTTCGTAAGGTTCCACCTGAGAGAGAAAGGTTTCGATTTTTCTAATGTTTCTTTCGAGTTCATCTTGTAGAATCAGGCCTTCTGTTGTACGGAAGTTTTCAAATTTCGTCAAGGATTCATTCAGGATTTCGATCAGGAAGATCCACTCGTCTTCGCTCAGTACATCGGCTTTAGAGGAAATAACATCGGGCATTCTGATGGCCATTTTCAAATATTCGAAATCAGGACCATCGCCAGCAATTTTCTTTAATTCATCGATATAAGAAGTCACCAAATCATGATTGATGTTGACGTCGCTAGAATGATCTAGGCTTTCAATATTGATATAGCAATCTACTTTTCCACGCAAAATTCGATCGTTGAGCATTTTTCGGATTTCAAATTCTTTTTCTTTGTACCGAAAAGGCATCTTGATGTTGAGGTCAAAAGATTTGCTGTTGAGTGATTTTACATCGATGGTCAATTTTTTACCTTCAAATACACCTTCGCTTCTTCCGAAGCCGGTCATGGATAGAATCATGGATTTTCTTTAGGAGACAAAGGTAAATATTTCAAAACTTTTAGCCTTAAAAAGTTAAGATGAAAAATTTAAGCATGATTTCAGAAAAGATTATTTTATATATTTGCACTTATAATAAAGATTTAGAAATATGCTTAAATCGCTTTTCCACTGGAAGGTCTTGGTAAATGTCTTGGTAGCCGCTTTGGTTTTTACCGGACTGGTTTGGTTAACCTTCCGATGGTTAGAGATTCATACGAATCACGGCAAGGAAATCGCTGTACCCAATGTAATCAACAAATCGGTGCATGATGCCATCAAAATTCTCGACGATTCCGGGTTGGAATATGAAGTTGACAGTTTCAAATATGATCCTAAATATCGTCCTTTTCAGGTTTTGCAGATTTATCCTTCACCAGGTTCCCGCGTGAAAGATGGTCGTACCATTATTCTAAAAGTAAATCCGAAAACCTACGCACAGGTTTCCGTACCAGATATTCTGGACCGCTACAAAGGTTTGGCATTCCGACAGTTGGAGCAAGTGGGTCTGAAAGTCGGAGATACGATTTTCGAGCCAAGTATTCAAAGAGATG
Organism: Kaistella chaponensis; assembly: GCF_900156725.1. Lineage (GTDB taxonomy): Bacteria > Bacteroidota > Bacteroidia > Flavobacteriales > Weeksellaceae > Kaistella > Kaistella chaponensis. Next base: position 140,522 of record NZ_FTOI01000001.1, read on the forward strand.
CGGTGATCAGAATGATGTATAATGGTTCGGTTTTGAAACCTGCCACACTTTTGCCGCGGTTTTCTACCATTGATTTGGTTATTGGTTCAGGACCGAAACGCAACATTTCTGTTCCAAATTTGGTCGGTTTAACCGTACAACAAGCCAAAGCGCTTATCACTCAGAATTTATTTGAAGTTGGTTTAGTGGAGTTTGATGACCAAAAAAATGATGAATCCGATATTGTATATTACCAAGATCCGGCACCGTTTGATGTTCGGGATCAGGGAATGCAGATCGATATTTGGGCGAGTAAAAAAACACCCGCTGAAATGGGCGCGAAAATTTCGCAGCTCAATTCCATTTACAGGATCAAAATAGATACTTCAGCGGCGTACCGAACTTATGAAGAGCCAGTTTACCGAGCACCAGTTCCAAGCAGCTCACAACCGACTGTAGAAGCACCAGCTCCGGTTGCTCCGAAAAAAGAAGTCGTACAGCCAGAAGTTAAAAAGCAGGAAACTCCAAAAACAACAACTGAAAAACCGAAAACGGTAGATACAAAACCAAAAACTACAACTACTGCTTCACCGTCAGTGAAAACAACGCCGACGAAACCTGTAGAAAAGCCCAAAGCCAAAAAGGTAATTGTGGAGTAGTTTTTTCATCTAGATAAAAATCTTAAAGCTTCAACTGACATGTTGGAGCTTTATCTTTAAAAAATACAATGACCGAAGAAAGTGAAAATTTGTCCGAAGAAGAATTGAATGATCAGGAATCGAATGATGCTGAATCTGAAGGTTTGTATGAGCATTTGTCTATCACCGTAGATCCCGGTCAGGATAAACTGCGCATTGATAAATTTCTCTTCAATTTCCGCCAGAATTCTTCCAGAAATAAAATTTCCCAAACGTGTCGTGCTGGAAATGTTATCGTCAATGGACATCCCGTAAAACAGAACTACCGTGTAAAACCAGGCGATAGAATTTCGGTTTTGTTGACGAGTCCGCCACGTGAAAATATTATCATTCCACAAGATATTCCAATAAATATCGTTTATGAGGATGATGATGTAGTGGTGGTTGACAAAGCAGCCGGAATGGTTGTTCATCCCGGTCATGGGAATTACGATGGAACTTTAATCAACGCATTGGCTTTCCATTTTGAAAAAAACGGAGAGAAATCTGATCTCGATCGCGTCGGTCTGGTTCATCGGATTGATAAAGATACTTCGGGTTTATTGGTCATTGCCAAAAATGAATTTGCCTTAAGTTTTCTGGCGAAACAGTTTTTTGACCGAACAACGAAAAGATTATACTGGGCTTTTGTTTGGGGAAATATTGCAGAAAACAAGGGAACGATCACTGGAAATATTGGGAGGCATTTGAAAAACAGAATGCAAATGGCGGTTTTTCCCGACGGTGATTTTGGGAAACATGCGGTGACTCATTATGAGGTGATCGAGCGTTTCCGATATATTACCTGGGTAGAATGTAAGCTCGAAACAGGACGAACGCACCAAATTCGAGCCCACTTTAAGCATATCGGTCACACGTTGTTTAATGATGAAAGGTACGAAGGAAATCAAATTTTAAAAGGGGTGAATTTGCCCAAATACAAGCAGTTCATCAAAAATGTGTTCGAAGTTTTACCGCGACATGCACTTCATGCACACACTTTAGGATTTATTCATCCCGTGACCAAAAAAGAAATGTATTTCGAAAGTCCAATGCCAGAAGATATGAATGAAGCCTTAAAAAAATGGAGAAATTATTTAGAATCTTAATTCCATTAAAACTTTTTTTATATTTGCTGAAATTCACGCAACATTAATTATGAGAAAAATATATGTGTTATTTTTCGTGGTTGTTTTTTTAGGAAGCTACAAAAGCCAGGAAACTCTTCCCTACTACCAACAATATTTGATTGAAGGCGACTTTCTTTTCAATCCTGCGCTGTATGGTAAAACCGACAATGTGGTGTTGAACATGAACTATCAGAAGCAATTCTCCCAGTTCGATCAGTCCCCAATGTACAGTCGATCGGCTTGCACGCGAATGTTTTCGATCGGGTAGGAGCAGGTTTGTCTTTTTTCCGGGATCAAAACGGTCCTATTTCTTCTAATGGAATTTCTGCAGGAGCTTCTTATTTTATTCCTATTGATGACGACGGCGAAAGAAAAAGCCAGTTTTCTTTTGGTACGAATGTGAATTTTTATAATATGAATATCGATCTCGCATTGCTGAATCCCAAAGATCAGGGAGATCCTACCTTGGCTTCGGACACTAATTCTTTGTTTTTGGTCTATGCAAATCTAGGATTGGCGATTACTTACCGAAACTTTTTTGCGGGCGTTTCTGTAAATGATATTGCCTTAACCAATGATATTCCTATTGTCAATGGTATTGAGCCGGAACCCACTAAATTTATTATCAATACAGGTTATGATTTACATTTGAATGAAGATTTGTTTGTGACACCATCCGTTTTAATGAATTTCAATACCAATTCATCCCGAATCATGGATTTGAATTTAATGGCGACCGTTTTATCCGATCAAAATTCATTTTCAGCTGGCGCAAGTATGAGAACTTCCAGCAATCAATTCGGCAGCCAAAACTTGGGTATTTCTCCGATCATCAAAGCGACCGTGAGTAATTTCTTTTTTGGGGCAAGTTATAATTTCGGTTTATCGGATATTCAACAATACGCCGGAAGCAGTTTTATGTTGAGTGTAGGCTATAAATTCGAGAATTTTATCAATACGAGAGGATATCGGTATTAATTTTTTTGGTGAAAGGTGAAAGGTGAATGAAGAATATTGAATTTTCTACCCCTTTATCTTAACTCTTTTTTTCTTTGTTCTTTGTTCTTTTCTCTTAATTCTCAAATAATAATTTACCAGCTGCAAAGTTTGCGACTTTAAGCCAAAATAAAAAACAAAGCCAATCTCAGTTGGCTTTTTGTTTTTTTAAAGATTAGGATATTTATGTGGATCTTGGTTCGTGTTAAAAATAGAATAAATGTAAACGATTTTTTCTTGTTCATCGACGCTGAAAAATATCAGATAAGGAAATGATTTAAAAGGAAGCGCTCTCAAGTTTTTATATCGAAACTGAAAAAAAAGGATTTGTTTCCAGGGATTGATACACCTGCTCTAATTGATGATTAAAAGACTTCATTACACCGTAAGAAATCTCCGAATAATATTCGTATGCTTCATCGATTTCTTCCTGCGCACGTTCGAGAATAACAAGACTATAGCTCATGTTTTTGCCGGATTTTGTCTAAAGCTTTTCTTGCCGGAATAAAATCTTTTTTATCCGATTTTAGTCGTTCATCTAGAATGTTTTTCTGTTGATCAGAAAGCTCAAACTCCTCATTATCTTTAAAATGATACTTTTTTTCCAATGCTCTCCATTCTTCAATTGGAATGAAAACTCCAGTTGGGTTTCCTTGCGAATCGTTGATATATTGTAAGTTCATTGTATTTCAATTATAAAGATTAGTGAATGTTCTCATTTAAAAAAATAAAGGTAAGCAGAAAATTAGAGTGTTCAAATTTAATGCATCAGAAATTTAATTCAATAAAAAGAAAAAAGAGATATTCAACTGAATAATTTTTTACCTTTGAAAATCGAACAAATCAGAGATATTGTTGACCTTCTAATTTCGGGACTTTACTCTTTTTTCTTTACCCTTTTTTCTTAATTCTTAAATAATGATCTACCTCCACATTCCTTTCTGCAAACAGAAATGCAGCTATTGCAACTTTCATTTTTCTACTTCTATCAAATATAAAGAAGAGATGATTTCTGCACTGAAAAAAGAAATTTCTTTAAGAAAAGACGAGTTAGAAAATAAAACCCTCAAATCCCTGTATTTCGGTGGCGGAACGCCTTCTTTGTTGCATGTTGATGAACTGAAATCCCTTATCGACGAGGTTTTAAAGCATTTTTCTTTTGATTCAGAAATAGAAATTACGCTCGAAGCCAATCCCGATGATCTGGATCAAACTTTCCTGAAAGAACTTTCACAAACACCGATCAACAGACTTTCTATCGGAACCCAAAGTTTCTTTGATGAAGATTTAAAAATGATGAACCGTGCGCACAATTCCGGCGAAGCAGAATCTTCCATCAAACGTGCCCAAGATTTTGGATTTGAAAACATCAGCATCGATTTAATTTATGGTTCCCCAACTTCGAATTTCGAAATCTGGAAGAAAAATTTACGCAAAACAATCGAATTGGAAGTTCCCCACGTTTCTTCTTACGCTTTAACCATCGAACCGAAAACAGCCTTAAATACTTGGATTTCTCAGGGAAAAATCGCTGCGCCAAAAGAAGCCGAACAGCATGAAGAGTTTTTTTACATGACCGATTTTCTAAAAGATCACGGATTCGATCATTACGAAATCTCCAACTTTGGAAAACCTGGTTTTCACTCGAAACATAATTCTTCTTACTGGAAATATCAGGAATATTTGGGAATCGGACCTTCCGCACATTCCTATAACGGGAGAAATGAAAGGAGTTGGAATGTTGCGAATAATCAATTGTACATCAATTCTTTACATCAAAATAAATTAGCCAAAGAAACCGAAATTTTATCCGAAAAAGATCAGTTTAATGAAATGCTGATGATTGGTTTGCGAACCATTTGGGGAGTAGATTTATCTTCATTAAAAGAAAAATTCAGCACCGAACTTTTGGAGTATTTTCAAAACGAAATAAAAAATAAATTAGAAGACGGAATACTTTCCATTGAAAATAATCATTTGAAAATCCCCGAAAAACATTGGTTTCTCGCCGATGGAATTGCGTCGGATTTATTTATGGTATAAATGTGGAAGTCAGAATATTGAAATTGTAGAACCCAATTCATCAATCGAAATTAGATATTTAAAGTAAAAAATCTTTTATTCAGACTTCTCGCACTCAACTTCAGACTTCCAACCAAAATACCTATTTTTGCATAAAATTTCTTCCTTTGAAAACTAAAAAACAAGATTTCAGCCATCTTTCCGCGAAACAACCCATTGGGATTTTTGATTCCGGAGTGGGCGGATTAACCGTGGCAAAAGAGATTAAAAGATTATTACCCCAGGAAAATTTAATTTATTTCGGCGACACGAAACATCTTCCGTATGGAGAAAAATCCCGGGAAGCAATTGTAGGATATTCCACAAAAATTACACAATTTCTGCTCGAAAAAAATTGTAAAGCAATCGTTATAGCCTGTAATTCGGCGACCGCAAATGCGTTGAAAGAAGTCTTAGAACTGGTGAACGACAAAGTTCCCGTCATCGATGTCATCAATCCTGTAGCGGAAAAAGTGTCCTATGAAATCCACAACAATGTAGGAGTCATCGCGACGAAAGCTACGGTGAATTCAGGTCTCTATAAAAAATCGATTCGCAAACACAATAAGTTTATTAAAGTTGATGAACTCGCGACGCCACTTTTGGTTCCCGCCATCGAAGAAGGGTTCAGAAATCATCCGATTACGCATTCTATTATCTATAATTATTTAAGCAACAATAAGTTAAAGAATATCGAAACGCTGATTTTGGGTTGCACGCATTATCCGCTTTTGATCAATGAAATCAAACAGTATTACGGAAACCGCGTTCGTGTCATCGATTCGCCAAGTATTGTAGCCAATCAGTTGAAAATGATTTTGGAGAAAAATAATCTCTTAAATGAGAATAACCTCAAACCTAAATATCATTTTTATCTTTCGGATCTCACCAAAAACTTCGAGAAAATTTCAAAAAAATTCTTCGGGAAAACGATTGATTTAGAATTGAAGGTGCTTTAATTTCTTCAAAAAAATTAGGAAACTGGAGTTTCATCCGGAATGTCTGTCAATTCTAAAACCTCCATTTCATTAGGTTTAAAGAACGAAAAACTTACATTTCCATATTTTCGGGTATCGGTCAAATTAGGATGCTCCAGTTTTGTTCGGCTTTGATGTTCCAAGATAAATACGCCGTTTTCTTTCACGTAATTATTGTTTAAAACAAGAGAAATCAATTCATTGTATTTTTCAATCTCCATTTCAAACGGAGGATCTGCAACAACGATTTCGTAAGATTTGCGTTTTCTGTTTTTCTTCAAATAGTCGAAAACATCGGCTCTTTGAACATTGATTTGAGATCCCATTTCAAGTTCCGCCGCTGTTGTATGGATAAATGCAGAATGTCTCGGATTCATCTCTACGGAAGTCACATCGGTACACGCTCTCGAACCAAATTCTAAAGAAATAGAACCGATTCCGGCGAATAAATCGAGCACGGAAATAGACGCAAAATCCAGACGGTACCGGTTTTCAATAATACTGAACAAAGCTTCTTTCGCAAAATCGGTGGTTGGTCGTACGTCGAAATTTTTCGGAGCGGAAATTCTTTTGGCTTTCCATTGGCCACTGATGATTCTGTACATGGGTTTTAATGCTGGGTGTTAGATGTTTGGTGCTGGATGTTTGGTGTTTGGTGTTGGATGTTTGGTGCTGGATGTTTGGTGTTTGGTGTTTGGTGTTGGATGTTTGGTGCGTGATATTGGATGTTAGAGGAAGCAAATTTAAATCAATTTATTTCTAAAGGAGATGATATGATTGATAATTTTATATGATTCATTATACAGTTCTGTAAATGTTTCTTCTGTGATATAATTTCTGTATTTTGCTTTGTAAAGACAGGTTACTACTTCTGCGATGGAGCGGATTGACTATCCTAAAAATCGTCTATACTCAGGATTACTTTGTAATATGCTTCCTTCTGCAATATTCAAAGCAATAGAGTCGGAGGCTCTTCTAATTTGGGAGGTAAGATTGTAGATTTCGTCTTTTGGAAATTGGGAAGAGTATTTATAAATCTTTTCTGCAAAAGTCATGGAATCTTGCCAAATAATTAATTTTTCAAATTTGAAACTCATCTTTTAAATTTTAAAATACGATCAGGAAATCAAATCTACTAATCTCCATCATCCCACATCCATCATCCCACATCCCACATCCCACATCCCACATCCATCACCCCACATCCATCACCCAGCATTCAATACAAAATTCTTCGTCGGAATATTATCATATACGATTTTCAGATGCTTCACGAATTTCTTTAATTCTGAAATAAAAGTTTCATTTTCTGTAGTTTCACCATAAACAAAAAACTGCGTTTCTTCAATTCCGAAACCGATTTTACTTAAGGTAAACATGATGAAATAGAGAAAATCAACTTCTGAAGTCACGTCTAGGTTATTATAAAGAATCACTTTTTTCTGGTCAAAAGCAAAAAACTCACACTGATGATGGTAGAGATTAATATGGATTTCCTTTTTGTTTTTTACCGAAATGGTATTGAGAAACTGTTCGCCTGAAAAATTAAACTTCGTAGGAATCGCCCGACTTTTAATTTGATCATAAAAAGATTTCGGTAAAGTATAGTAAAACTGTACGCCAAATTTTTTATTTACCGAAAGCATTAATTCTTCTTTTTCCCGATCAACTGGCGCATTGAGAGCGATCAAATCGAAACCTAAATCATGATTTGAAAAACCTTCGGGCATCAACGTAAAATGATTGAGGGCAGAAATCACGCTGATTTCTTTGAAATTTTGTTGCGCCAAAACTTCCTCCAGCTTTTCAGTCAGGAAATGAAGAGGCGAATCTTCCTCACGAAAAAATGACTTTTCCGCAGAAACCGTTTTGTTTCTTGAAATTTGAATTTGAATACCGTCTTTGGTAAAAAGTAATTTGAGTTGTTCCATGCTTTACAAGCGCAAATTTATTAAAATTAATCGGCTTTTGAAATTTTCTTATTTTTAGCAAATAGGAGCAAAAATATCATGAGTTTTACGGAGTATTGAGTACCTTTACCATGAATTAAAAGAAATTGTTATTTTAAATTAATCTAAAAATTATTGAAGATGAAAAAAATATTTTTTGTTTTTGTACTCTTGTTCTCGATGACTGTTTTTGGGCAGAAAATCAATAATCAAACAGTTGATGCTGCTTGTGGAATGTGTCAGTTTAAAGTGAAATCTGAAAAAGGTTGCGCAGTTTTTGTAAAAATCTCTGGAAATCTTTATCCGGTCGAAGGAATGGACAAAAAAGTTTTTGGCGATGCTCACGCCGAGGACGGTTATTGCAAAATGATTAGAAAAGCAGTCGTAAGCGGCGAAATTAAAAGAGGAAAATTCTATGCAACAGCTTTTAAATTTGTAGAAAGCTAGAACATTAAAAGTCTGAAGCGAGGTTTTGAAGATACTAAATCTCAACCTCAACCTTAACCTTAATTTACCGTAAATAAACCAATACTGTACCTGATTGATGGTGCAGTATTTCTTTGTTATGGAACTCCAAGTGAGTTTGGCTTTCTAAAACTTCAAAGACCATGCTCTGCAAAACGCCGTCACCAATTCCGTGAATGATTTCGAGTTTTTTCAAATTGTTTTTGCGGCAGTAATCTAGGGTTTGCAGAAGTTTTTGTTTTTGGAGGAAAAGTCTTTCAAAAGAATCGTAATCCGTTGTTTTTTTGACGAGCGTTTCAAAATGCAGATCGAGAATAAATGGTTTCTTATCATGTTTTTTAGAGGTCGGTTTAGACCGCTCTTTTTTCATAACAGTTTGCATCTCGTCGTAAATTGTTGCTTCTTGCACCACCAGTTCCGAGGCGTTGTACACATATTCAAACCCGTGCTCATCAACAATGGTCACTTTTTTTTCTTTGATATTGGTGATGGTTCCGCGGAGGTTATCATCGATAACAGAAACTAAATCGCCTGTTTTCATAATCTGACTTATTTGGCGAAAGTAAGAAATTTGAGAGACGTTTTCGTTATACTGCACAAAAGCTTTTTAACTTCTGCTTCTTTCAGATCTTCTAAATTTCTTATACTTTTCTATTTCGTTAAACCGGATTTCTTTAATCTGCTTCTTTAAATGATGATCGCTCCTCATCTTCTATCATCTTTTATCGATAGACGCTCCTCCAAAACCACAATTTTTCACCTGACTGAAAATCTTCTCAAAAAATTCCATAAATTTGAATCCTTATCAAACAGTATAAAAAAAACATCAATTAAAAAATATGGATCCAATTTTTGACCTTATCGAACAGGAAAGACAAAGACAAACTCACGGCATCGAATTAATCGCCTCCGAAAATTTTGTTTCGGAAAACGTGATGAAAGCAGTCGGAAGTGTTTTGACCAATAAATATGCTGAAGGATATCCTGGGAAAAGATACTATGGTGGTTGCGAAGTGGTGGATGAAGTAGAAACTTTAGCCATAGAAAGAGCAAAGCAACTCTTTGGTGTTGATTATGCAAATGTTCAGCCTCATTCCGGTTCACAAGCCAATGCAGCGATCTATCTTTCCATTCTGAAACCAGGTGACAAAATTTTAGGACTCGATTTATCCATGGGTGGTCATCTCACTCATGGTTCATTTGTGAATTTTTCTGGAATTCAGTATCATGCCAATTTTTATGGGGTAAACCGCGAAAGTGGTTTGATTGATTACGAGGCGATGCGACAAAAAGCTTTAGAAGTACAGCCAAAAATGCTGATCGCGGGGTATTCTGCCTATTCCCGAGATATAGATTTTAAAAAATTCCGTGAAGTTGCCGATGAAGTAGGAGCTACGCTTTGGGCCGATATCGCGCATCCTGCGGGATTAATTGCGAAAGGATTATTGAGTTCCCCTTTTGAACATTGCCATGTTGTGACCACCACGACGCATAAAACATTGCGTGGACCACGAGGAGGAATGATCATGATGGGGAAAGATTTTGAAAATACTTACGGACATAAAACGCCAAAAGGAGAAACAAAAATGATGAGTCAGGTACTCGACAGTTCTGTATTCCCGGGAATTCAAGGCGGTCCATTAGAACACGTTATCGCTGGAAAAGCCATTGCATTTGCTGAAGCCATCGATGAAAAATTTATGATCTATGCGAAACAAGTCGTTGCCAACGCGCGCGCTTTAGTAAAAGCCATGATCGCAAACGGATTTGATATTGTAAGTGGTGGAACAGATAACCACCTCATGCTCGTCGATTTGCGCAATAAAAATGTGAATGGTAAAGAAACTGAAAAAGCCCTTGTAAAAGCCGATATCACCTGCAACAAAAACATGGTGCCGTTTGATGATAAATCTGCCTTTACCACCTCGGGAATTCGTCTCGGAACGGCTGCAATCACTACCAGAGGTTTAACAGAAGCCGATATGGAAGTTCTTGCTGGCTTCATCAATGAGGTAGTGATGAACATCAATGATGACCACAAAATTGGCGAAGTCCGCAAAAAAGTCAATCAGATGATGGAAGGTAAAGCCTTGTTTAATTACTAAAAAGGAATAAGGTTCAGGTTGAGTCCAATTGCTCAACCTCAACCTCAATCTCAACCTGAACCTCAACCTGCACCTTGAACCACAAATCCTACACCTTCCTCGAAATCAAACAGAAAATGGCGAACTACTGCGTTTACCAGGATCGTTGTCATCAGGAAGTGGAACAGAAGATGAGGGACTTTCTCCTCATTCCCGAAGCGAAAGAAGAAATTCTTCTGTATTTGATGAAGGAAAATTATCTGAATGAGGAACGGTTTACACGAAGTTATATCCGCGGAAAATTTTATATCAAATCCTGGGGACGCAATAAAATTCGAAACCATCTTAAATTTAAAGGAATATCAGAGAAGCTAATCAACAGTTGCTTTGATGAAATTGAGGAGGCAGCCTATGATCATGTTTTGCAAAAAATTTATGAAAATTATTATGCCAAACAGAATGGTTTTAAACCTTATGAAAAAAAGTCGCGTACTATAAAATATATGCTCGGAAGAGGGTTTGAGTATGAATCTATTATTCAAATTCTCGAAAATGTGAGTTTTGATTAAAATTAGTAGACTTTTAATTGAATAATTTTAATTAATTTGCACCGATATTTTATCCAACTAATAAACATACCGATTAATCGATGAAGAAACTTAATATGATCATTGCCGTTTTTCTAATGATGATGGTGAACGGCCAGGAAACTTTTAAGTACGGAATTACTGGCAATTTCCACAAAGGCTCTATTGTTGGAGTACATGATGTTTCGAAAGGAGCTTTTGGTGGAAGTTTAGGGATTTTCGCACAATGGTCTCTCGTAGAAAATGATGTGTATGACTCCGCGTGGCTTTACCTGATGCCGCAAATCGAGTACAGCATGCAGGGCGAAATTGCAAAAGCAGAGGAAGACAAATTTGGAATTCAGCAGTTTGATCACGATTATGTGGCCATGCAGGTTTACCTCAGATACTTTTTCCACCAAGGAAATATGAAAAGAGATGTCTATCTTTTCGCTGGACCCAGAATTGAATATTTGGTAAGAGAGAAAAGAAAAGTAGATCCTGCGTATGATCTTGTGTATTATAAATTTAACCAAGATGATCAACTAAATAAGTTTGGCTACGGCGTCTCCGTCGGAGTAGGTTTAAAACTGAATCTAAAAATGGAAACCTTTATCCGTTACGACCATGGTTTTAGCAAAGTGTATCCGAACAATAACAATAATTTCACCTACAACCGACTTTTAGCGGTGGGTATTAATTATTATCTGAACGAAAACTGGTGGTAAAAATGAAATAGAGTTAAGATTACGCCACCTCCATTATCTTTACTTTTGTAGTCTTAAAATTAATCAATGAAAAAATACTTTCCGGTATTTACGGTGATCCTTACCTTCTTTTTCCTGAGTTCCTGTAAGCCGAAGAAAAATATTGTTTACCTGTCGAATAATAATTTTGAACAGGAAATTTCTCAGGCCAAATATTCAGGGCTGCACATTCAAGAAGGCGATAAACTGCAGATTCTTGTTTCTGCGTTTGATGATATTGCGGTTCGTCCCTTTAATTTATCATCCATGCCAAGTACTGCAAGTTCAGCTTCGGGAAAGGATTCCGGAGGTTCTTCCGCCGCACCATCAGAATATGTTGTTACTTCAGAAGGTCAAATTATTTTCCCCGTTTTAGGAGCGATTTACTGCAAAGGCATGACCAAACAGCAACTGAAAGCTGATTTAGAAAGTCGCCTGAAAAGATATTTAACCGATCCGATGGTTAATGTGACCCTGGCAAATTTCAATTTCAGCGTTTTAGGAGAAGTGGGAAGTCCAGGTCAAAAATCCAGTCCTACCGAGAAAATCAATATTTTACAAGCCATGGCTTTGTCTGGAGACATTAAATATGAAGGGAACAAAACCAATGTAAAATTAATTCGTTATTCCGAGGAAGAAGCGAAAGATAAAGTAATTTCTCTCGATCTTTCAGAAGCTTCTATTGTCAATTCGCCTTACTATTATCTGCAGCAAAATGATATCATCTATGTGGAACCCGACCGCAATAAACAAGTCAGTGTCAATAATAATTCCAGTGTAGACCAATGGATTAAATATGGTGGAGTAGGATTGGGTATTCTTACTTTAATCTTTACCTTAACCCGAAAATAAGTATTCATGGAACTGCTGGAAAATTCTGCCTCTCCGAAACGGACAAAGAAGGTTAATCTTAAAAAAGAGATTGGTAAATACCTTAAAAAGTGGCCTTGGTTTTTACTGAGTCTTGCGCTTTTTTATACTACTGCCAGAATTTATCTTCGCTACACGCAGCCGCAATACAGTTCTAAAACCTCACTTAAACTTCGAGAATCCAAAGGAAACAGCAGCACATTGAGTGATCTGAAAAATTTGGGAATGGGAGTGAGTGGCGATAATGAACTACAAGGAGAAACCACCATTATTGTGTCTAAACCTATTTTGGCGGCAGTGGCAAAAAACCTTAATTTAGAAGTCAGTTTTTTTAGTTTAGGCACCATCAAAGAAGTCGAACTTTATCAAGACTCGCCTTTAAGTGCAAAAATCATTAGCATAGATCAACCTGAACTATTTTCTTCTGCTACGTATACCATTAATCCTGTTGGTAAAAATTCATATAAAATTGAAGGTTCTAATACCGAATACCGCTTTGGTTCACGTGCGAAATTTCCTTTTGGAGTCGTGGTGATCAATGCGGAAGGTGGCGCTTTAGCTTATCCTATAAAAGTCGTCTTCAGAAGTGTGAATGCTGCTGTAGCTTCTATGGAAGGAAGTATCAACGTAACTTTGCCCGAAAATAAAGGGCTTCTCATGGAAGTTTTTATGGTTGGTCCAGTTCCGAAAAAATCAGAAGATATTCTAAATGAACTTTCCCGGCAATATATTATTGATGGGGTGAATGATAAAAATCAAGAAGCAAATAATACTCGGGATTTTATCAATGAACGATTGGCTGTAATTACGGATGATCTTTCTGGCATCGAGGGCGAAAAAGAACGCTTCAAACAGACCAACCAAATCACCAATCTCGAAGCGCAAGGAAGCATGGCTTTAAGCAAAGCCGACGAAAACACCAAAATCATTCTGTCGCAGTCTATGCAGTTAGATCTCATTAATTCGGTTCTTTCAGCCAGCGCAAGCGAACAGTTGTTGCCTTCCGGAATGGGTTTGTCTTCTGGTGCAGAAAGCAATATCGCCGAATATAACAAGCTCTTATTAACTCGAAATCGAGTTCTAAAACAAGCAACGGGGGAAAATCCGGCAGTAATTGAAATGAATAAGCAGATTTCGGCCATTAAAAATTTACTTCGTAAGAACTTAATAGAATCTCGGGAAACTTTAGAGCTTCAGATTGCACAAGCCAATGCACAACTCAATCTGGCAAAAGGAAATATCAGCAAATATCCTACACAGGAAAAAATGTTCCGAAGCATCGATCGTCAACAAACTCTGAAAGAACAGCTTTACCTTTATTTGTTGCAAAAAAGGGAAGAAAATGCCATTACTTTGGCGGTAACTGCGCCCAAAGCTAAAGTAGTAAATCCCGCGTATACCATAGGGATTGTAAAACCCAACAAAGATCAAATCATGTATGGCGCTTTAGCCGTCGGTTTTTTATTGCCTCTTATCTTTTTTATTGGCTGGGAAACTTTAGATACCAAAGTTCATACAAAACAGCAAATTCTATCCGAAATCCCCGAAGCTTCTGTTATCGCAGAGATTCCTGTAAATGTTCTGGAAAATGACATGGTTCATCCCAATGATTTTTCTGTTTTTGCCGAATCTTTCAGAATTCTGGGATCCAATTTAAAATACCTGCTCAAAGCCAAAAATGTGATAAATGGTGGAGTTATTTTGGTAACTTCCTCTATCAAAGGGGAAGGTAAAACCACGATTTCAATGAATACAGCATTAACTTTGGCTGGAAAAAGCAAAGTGATTATTGTTGGTGCAGATATTCGTAATCCACAAATCCATCGTTTTGTAAAAGGAAAAAATATAGGCTTAACCGATTATTTGGTTTCTGATAAGACCAATGCAGATTCTTATATCATCAATTCTTTGGTCAATGAAAACTTAGATGTTCTCTTCAGCGGACAAATTGCACCGAATCCGAATGATTTGCTTGATATGCAAAAATTCGATGATCTAATCATAGATCTGAAATCTAAATATGATTTTGTAGTCTTAGATTCTGCACCAGTAATGCTTGTAAGTGATACTTTGCATCTTGTAGAAAATTCTGATGTCGTCTTATATGTCGTAAAATCTGATTTTACAGAGAAAGAAATGATTGATTTTGCAGCGGGCTTTCAACGTGAAAACGGAATCAAAAATATGGCTTTCGTGCTCAACAGTGTAAAACCAGAAAACACCCGCTACGGTAAAAAATACGGATATGGTTACTATTCTTATACCCATGATGAAAAACCGGTTTGGTGGAAGAGATTTGTTTAAGAGAACAAGTGAGAAGGTAAGAAAGAAGGGAATACAACGATTCAATAAATATTAAAAATGGTAATAGGCCTTGATAACTTAATAAATTCACAGATTCACCCAATATGAAACAAAAAATAGGCATCATCCATTCTTAGTTATGCAGGTCTTCCTATAACAGGATTATTTGCTACCTACTTGGAAAGAAAGGAATTATTTACGATGTAAAAGAAATTTAGAAAATGATGATGCCCCATGATTAAAGGCAGTCTTTCCTCTTAAAATATTGAATTTTTGACATTTTAGAAATAGATTTTTGACTTTACTATTGAATATATTTGTAATACCTTTTTAATGAGTCCAAAAATATCAATCATTACCATTAATTATAACAACAGAGAAGGTTTAGAAAGAACCTTTGACAGTGTTTTTTCTCAAAATTATACCAATTTTGAATACATCGTCATTGATGGAGCATCCAATGATGGGAGCAAGGAACTGATTGACCAATTCTCAGATAAAATTACATTTTGGGTAAGCGAACCCGATAAGGGAATTTACAACGCGATGAATAAAGGAATTGATCAAGTAAATGGTGATTATGTCTTTTTTTTAAACTCAGGAGATATTTTTCTCAATTCAAACTCTTTAGAAACTGTATCTAAAGAATTGCATACAGAAGATATTATTTATTTTAATATACAAGTTGTCGGTGAAAACAGAGAATTTGTGAAGAAATGCCCACAACAATTAGATTTTGAATTCTTATATAAAGGTACTCTGCCCCATCAAAGTACTTTCATGAAAACTGAGACATTTAAAATAGTAGGGAAGTACGATGAGAAAATATCAATTGTTGCAGATTGGAAATGGTTTTTAGTAGCAGTTTGTAACTATAATTTAAAATTTAGAAACGTTGAAGAAATTATATCGATTTATTATCTAGATGGAATAAGTGCAGATGAAAAATCACGTCCGATTATAAAAAAAGAAAGACGGGAAATTTTAGAAAATTCAGTGCCATTTTTACTTTTCGAATATGAAAACAGAATAAAAGCAGAGAATAAAATAGAAGGTTACGAGTCTTCGAGGGCAGTTTCCTTTTTAAAGAAAATTGGCTTTTTAAAGGGTTTATAAGATGATGCTATTATTAGAGTAAACTTTACAATAATTTTTAAATGAAGACAGAGAAAAAGATTCTTTTTATATCGCATGACGCTTCTAACACTGGCGCTCCTAAGTTATTATTAGCACTGATAAAATTTATAAAATTGGAGCATCCCGAAATTCAAATTCATGTTTTATTCTTAGATGGAGGTGTCTTACTATCAGAATTTGGGCAGTATTGCGAGTGTTTTTTATTCAATTCTTTAGTGAAGAAAGATTTAGTAAACCGTATTAAAATTAAACTTGGTTTGCTTAGGTTTGATATAAAAGAATCGATTGTGAACACGCTAATTAAAAATAATTACAATGTGGTTTATGGAAATACCATACTTACTTCAAGTTTTCTACTGCTTTTTAAAAAGAATAACTTGAAAACAGTATTGCACGTTCATGAGTCAAAATACCTTCTTACTCTTCGTAATAGTGATGAAACCGTAAAGTTAGATGATATCGATCATTTTATTGCGGTTTCTGATAATGTTGTAGACACTCTTACAATGGACCATAATGTACAAGAGGGAAAAATAGAAAAAATTTTTCCATTTGTTGTTGATAGAGTACATCCTACTATTGATAAATTAATGTTAAAGCGTTCTCTTGGCTTAGAGAACGCAACAATTATTGGTTGTGTAGGGTATCCTAGTTTAATAAAGGGCACTGATATGTTGCCACAATTATGTAAAAATATTGTGGAAAAAAAACCTGAATTTAATTTTAAAATACTAATAATAGGTGGGACACGAAAAAATTATTTTCGTATAATGGCTGAAATGGATTCATATAAATTAGGGATTAGTGATAAATTGATGTTTATTGAAAACACGAAGACACCTCAAGATTATTATAATATTTTTGATATTTTTCTATCTTTATCAAGAGAAGAATCGTTCTCATTGGCAACTCTAAACGCAGCAGAATTGGAAATTCCTATTGTATGTTTTCGAGATTGTGGTGGTCCTACAGAAATAGTGACAGAAGATGCCGCCTTTTTTGCAGATTACCTAAGCATTGAGGACATTGTTTTTAATATTGATTACATTCTGAAAAATCCTGAAATAACCAAATTAAAAACTAGTCTTGCGAAGATTCAGGTTTCTAATAAATTCAATGCTCTACTTTCGTGTCAAAAATTGATGGAAATTACTTTATCTGATAAAATTTGATGCGAAAAGTGATTCTGATTGTTTATTTTTTGCAGATCATTTTAGACAGACTTTTGCTTTCTATCTTATTAAAAATGCATAAAGTATTTGGTAACCAATTTACTTCTTAATTGTAGATTAAAAATAATGCACAGTACTCCATTAATTTCCATCATCATCCCAAACTACAACCACGCTTTATATCTAAAGCAGAGGATCGATTCTGTGCTTAATCAAACTTTTCAAGATTTTGAACTGATTATTTTAGACGATTGTTCCACAGATTCCAGCCGGGAAATTATTGAATTGTACCGCGGAAATCCAAAGATCCTCCAGATCATATACAATAAAAAAAACTCCGGTGGGGTCTTTAAGCAATGGATCAAAGGCATAGAAAAGGCAAAAGGAGAATATGTCTGGATTGCTGAAAGTGACGATTATTCTGCCGACACTTTTTTAGAGGAAACGCTGAAAGTACTCAAAAATGATCCAGCGCTTGGAATGGTTTTTACCAATTCTAATACAGTCACCAACAAGGGAGCTTTTCTCACCACGACCGCGGAATCTAAGAATGGAACATACGCAAAATTGGCAACTGATGGGAATATCATTGATCGACATAATGTTTCTTCGTTTCTGATTTCAGAAATGATCATCGAAAATGCGGGATGCGTTCTCTTTCGAAAAAAAAGTCTTTTGTCCCTTAATTTTTTAGAACTTGAAAAATACATCAATACAGGTGATCGCTTTGCTTATGTAGGAATCGCCTTAAACGCTCAAGTTAGATATATACCAAAAGCTTTGAACTTTATGCGTTCTCATGAACATAACACCACTAAAAAGAGTTTTGAAAACGGCAATATTCACAAAGACCGATTGCGGGTTTTAAATTATTATTTTAACGATATGGATAATTACACTTCCAATAGAGAAAACATCGTTGCATTTTATAAAACCAATTATTTGTCTTTCATTCATTACGGAGAATATCAGGATAATATAACGTTGCTGAGAAAATTGAAAGAAAGAAAGGAGATCCGGACTCGTTTTTATCAGTTGGTTTGGTTTAATTTGTTTTTATTTAAAAGAGTTGATCTCAAATCAAAAATTCTGAAAGGTATTTATTACAGAATTTTATTGATGCAAAAATAATTTGATCAAAACCATCTATTTTAAAATCACCACATTACCACATCACCACATCACCACATCACCACATCACCACATTACCACATCATCAAATTATCACATCACCACATCATCAAATGAATACGCCGCTTTTTTCCCTCCTCATCGCCCAGTATAACAACGGAAAATATTTCGAAGACTGTTATAACAGCATCATGGCGCAAACCTACCAAAATTGGGAAGTCATCATTGTTGATGATTGCTCTACAGATGATTCGGTGGCAGTAATGAAAAGGATTATTGGAGGTGATTCCCGTTTTAAAATCGAAATAAACGATAAAAATAGAGGGTGCGGTTTTACCAAAAGAAGATGTGCAGAACTAGCTTCTGGTGAAATCTGCGCTTTTTTAGATCCAGATGATGCGATCACAGAAGAAGCAATTTCTGTAATGATTGCAGAACATGAAAAACATCCGGAAGCTTCTGCAATTTATTCTAAACCCTACATTTGTGATGAATTTTTAAAAATTCAATCTGAATCAACTTCTTACCAAATTGAAAATAGCAATCCCTACTTTTTTGATTTTGAAGGAA
This sequence comes from Kaistella chaponensis, assembly GCF_900156725.1. Classification (GTDB taxonomy): domain Bacteria; phylum Bacteroidota; class Bacteroidia; order Flavobacteriales; family Weeksellaceae; genus Kaistella; species Kaistella chaponensis. Next base: position 159,336 of record NZ_FTOI01000001.1, read on the forward strand.
AAATTTTTGCTTTTCTTTCCTATAAAAAGGAATCCTATAATAGCACCGAAGGAATCAGCACTTATTTGCAGCGCGCGATAGACAAAGATCTGGTGCTAAAACTTTATGAAACAGGGCCTTGTTTGTTAGTGGATAAAGCCATGTATAAATACAGGTTGCACAACACTGGTATTTCCACCAATACTAATCACGATAAGGCTTATTTTTGGTTCTGGGTTGCGATCATCGATGCGGCCAAAAGAAGAAATGTCAACGTAGAAAATATTTATATTGAAAAATCGAAAAGCAGAAAAGAGATTTCCCTGCAAAAGGAAATTGATTCTTATAATAGATCTGTAATTTTTAAGATTTTGCGAAAATTTGGAATATTCAAGGTAAAAAATCAATAACGATAATCAAGTTTGAAATCAAAAAAAAACACTTCATGAATCTTTTGCAGGTAAAAACAATTATTGCGAATATTCAAAAAATAAAATTTAGGAATATTTATTTTATGCTTTTTGCGCCCGGCAAAAGGAGTAAAGAGAGTGTGATTTTAACTTATGGAAACTTTTTCTATGGATTAAAGAGTTCGAGCGCAATCAATATCCATAAAGGTTCCTTAATTCTAAATTCGGATTTTAGTAAACCAAATCCTTTTATGGGTGTTTTGAAGATGTATGATAACTCTGAATTGAATGTAGAAAATGGCTTTGTTATCCATGCTCCATTTCACATTGTAATCAATCATAACGCCCACCTGAAATTAGGCAGTGGATACATCAATAGAAATGCGAAAATCAGATGTCTTAAAGAAATTAATATAGGCAATAACGTTGCGATCGGGGAAGATTTTACAATCTGGGATTCAGATTCTCATATTATTAAAGGAAAAGAAAATGAAACTACCCAAACAACCGTAATTGGAAATAACGTTTGGATCGGTATTAATGTAACTGTTCTTAAAGGTGTCACAATAGGTGATGGAGCCATGATTGCAGCCGGCGCAGTTGTTACCCGAAACATTCCTGCCGGAGTTTTAGCAGGTGGTGTACCTGCAAAAGTTATCAAAGAAAAAATTGAATGGAAGTGATAAGAAATTGTACTCCTTATAATGGAAGATCAGAGTTTCTTTTCTTGAAAGATCTCCAAAATTATTAATTTCCGCATTGTTTAAATATATAATATGAAAATTGAAATTTATACCCGTTCAATGAATTGGAAACTTTATAAACTTTCCTCGAAAACAGTTACGCTTCCTTTTAAAAAAAATAGGTGCAGATTTACAAGTGCTGATGGATATTTTTATCAAAATATAATGAAAAGTTCTGCAGATATCATCTTGAATATAGATGAGGATGCATTTGTAACTGATAATAAAAGACTTAAAGATCTTTTGGAATTCTTTATTGATAATGACTATGTAAATTGTGGGGTTCCGGATGGAGGCGTAATGGATATTAGAAAACACAATCCTCTTGTTACAAATCCTTTTTTTAATATAATGAATGTGAAGAAAATCAGGGAACAATTTAGCATTGAAAATATAAATAAAAATTATACAGTGCACCATCCCCAATACGAAAATTTCACTCCTAATCATCTTCTTAAAAGTAAATATGAGTATGATTTTTTTGAGCCCTATGTTCCATTTTTTCTTTGGCTTGCAACCAATTTTAAAACGCTCTATTTAGATGCAGTGGAACATGAAGATGGTCTGTCCAACAAAGTTCTTGATCAAAATGGAAATTCTTTTTTATTGCATTCATGGTACAGCCGATTTTATTCAAAAGACATTTTTCATACCGAAAGAATTAATAATTTGTATAGGGAAGCAACAGATCAGGAAGTACCCACGCATTGGACGTTCTTGGATAAAATAATAGAAAAAAATGATCAGTTTGGAACTAAATTTCATCCTTTGAAATCAAGAATTATGACCAAATTGCGGATTTAATTATAAATTGTGAAATTTAAATTATTTTTTAAGATCGACGTTTCAGTAGTTTCCAAAGTGTCGCTAATTAATTTTAATAGTATATTTGAAAATCAGTCTTTGCAGAACCTACCGTATTTGAAATCAATAACTTTAGCAAGATTTCATTATTTGAATTTTCCTCTATTCAATGAACAAAATAAGCATCATCCTTCCCATTTACAATGTAGCGCAATTTCTTCCGCAATGTTTGGACAGTGTCATAAATCAAACCTACCAGAATTTAGAGATCATTTTGGTCAATGATGGTTCTTCTGATTTCTGTCCGCAAATTTGTGAGGATTTTGCTTTGAAAGATAACAGAATAAAACTGATTCATAAAAAAAACGGCGGTTTATCTGATGCCAGAAATGCAGGATTGAAAAGAGCCACCGGTGATTTTATTTCATTCATAGACAGTGATGATTTTGTTGCCGTTGATTTTTGTGAAAAGTTATTAAAAGCTTTATTAGAAAATACTGCAGACGTTGCAGAATGTGATTTTCTTGCTTTTGATAATGATCAAGACTTAGAAAAGTTTTCAACTGATACCAAAGAAAAAATCGAAGTTTTTGAAACAGAAGCAGCTGTGGAATTGTTGATGAAAGAGTATTTTAAACAAACCGTGTGGAACAAATTGTATCGTCGGGAAGTTCTAGGACATTTTGAATTCCCCGTCGGGAAAATAAATGAAGATGAATTCTGGACCTACAAAGTTTTTGGAAATTCAAAAAAACTGGTTAAAATCACAGATGTTTTGTACTTTTATCGACAGCAAGCAGCAAGTATTATGGGAAAACAATATTCCCTAAAACGACTGGATGGTTTGCAGGCATTGGAAGAGAGAATAGGGTACATGAGGGAAAATTTTCCAAAATTGGAACATTTAGCAGTACAGATTTTTTGTATGGCTTCTATGGACCACTATATAAAGATTGGGCAGCATCCAGAGATTGATCCGCAGAAAATCTTTCGTGAAAAAGTAGTAGCAAGCGTTAAGAAGTATGATCAAACTTTTATCCTAGAAAATTCTGACTGGAAAGCCGTTTTTTGGTATCAACTATTTATAAAGACTCCTGGTATTTATGCAAAACTCAGAAATTTGAATGAAATCAGAATTAAATTTAAAAATAAAAAGGTTTAAAATAATCAGCTGCTTGATGATCACTCGTATTATTTATTTACAATACTTTTGGAAGAATCCTTCTTTTTAATTGCAACAGGTTACATGTTAAAAAAAATTCAAAATGCGTTAATTTTCCGACTCAACAAAAGTGCAACTTTAAAAAATAAGCTGTTGCAGTTGATGGATCTTTTTTACCAATATGCTCCAGTTTTTGTGGGGTATTTTAGGAGGAATCCTGCTTACATAAAGCATGTACTCAATTCCAAAGTCATTGCAAAACCCGGTCTCTTTTCTTATGGCGCCATTTTTAATCCTGGTGCATTACTGGCGAATGGTGAAATACTACTGCTGGCAAATGCGCAAAAAGTTCCCTGGTTTAAGGCAAAAGGCAAAAATAAAGATTTGTATATGCAGGGAAATCCACTACTGATGCGCCTGAATCAAAAATCGCAAAAAATAATTGATCAGAATATCATTACAAAAATTATAGATCTTCCGCAGGATCAGGATTACGCGATTGAAGATTTCCGGCTTTTCCAGTGGAAAGATCAAAAAATGATCAATCACAGCTTGGTCATCCGAAATAAAATAGATGGCTTTATCAATCAGTCCGGATCATTTTCGGCTTTGTCCATTTTAGATGAAATAGAAAAGACCTTTACTTTTTGTGCAATCCCTCAAGTAGATTTTCCTTTGCAGGATTTCGAAAAAAATTGGGTGTACAAAGAAACCGAAAACCAACTCCTTTTGTTTTATTCGGTAAGTCCTTTTAAAGTTTTGGCTTTGGATGATGAAAAAAGTTTTTATTTTAAAACGATAATTAATCACCAAACGTCCTCCAAAATTAATGATCCGGGAGGATATGGGACCAGGGTTTCTTTCAGCACTAATCCGATTGATTTTGATGAAAAACACTGGTTGATTATGATTCATCAGATTAAACATCAATTTGCAGGAAGGTGTTATTTTCATTGGGCGGTATTATTAGATAGAACTACTTTTTTACCTGTTAAAATCACGTCCAAACCTCTTTTTTCCGGGATGGGTGCAAGAGGCAGAACGCCCGGAATCCGATATATTTCCTCCATTCTGAAGGTGAACGATGCTATATTATTTTTTGCGGGAGAAGGGGATATGTTTGTAACGGTAACCCAAAAAACAGCTAAAGAACTTCAGTGTCTGTTTGTAAGTCTTTAAAAAATAAAGTCTTAAATTCCGCTTATGAAAATTTCGGTCATTGTCCCCATTTTTAATGTTGAAAGATACCTGCGACAGTGTATCAATTCGATTGTTAATCAATCGTACGCCGACCTGGAAATAATTTTAGTGGATGATGGATCTACGGATAACTCGTTTCAGATCTGTAAGGAAGCATCAGACAACGATTCACGGATTATCGCGATCACACAGGAAAATGCGGGCGTATCAGCTGCACGAAATACAGGAATTAAAATTTCCTCGGGCGATTATATTACTTTTGTGGACAGCGACGACTGGCTAAACATAGACATATACCAATTGATGGCAGAAGCTATTCAATCGAACCCCAACGTAGAGGTAGTCATGTGTGATTTTACTACAGTAACTAATGTGGTTGAGGTTAATGTTTCCTCCTATCTTGCGGCGGGATTATACTCAAAAAAAGACATCATCCGCGATATTTATCCTACGCTTCTGGTTACTGAAGATTTCGGAAGGTTGCCTATAATCTCTGCCTGCACGTGTCTTTTCAAAAAATCCCTTTTTGTAAATTATGATATTCACTTCGATGTTAGTCTTCGCTATTCGGAGGATTATCTGTTTATGGCTGAGGTGATGACAAAATCCGAATCCTACTATTACCTTAAAGATTGCTATGGATACAACTACCGGCAGTGTGAAGAATCCCGCTCAAAAAAATACCAGCCCGAATGGTGGAGTACTTTGAAAACTTTAAATAAGAGACTGAAACAACTTCTTGGAAACTCTCCCGAATTTGATTTTACCCGACAGTTAAAATTACAGCTCATTCATTCTGCCCTTTTCTTAAGTACCACTATATTTTACAATCAAAACATTCCCCACAGACAAAAGGCAGCGCTTCTGAAAGAAATATTTAATGAAAAGGAATTAAAAGCCGTCTTTGCGAACCTGAGATTCAATAAGCAATCTTTTCCATCGCAGATTATCCTTTATATGATAAAACACGGGATGGGTAGCGGTTACTTGATATATAGAAATGTTATTTCAAAAATTAAAAAGTTGGGACATTCGAAATAAAATAATAGATTTCCATTTATTATAAAAATCAACATAGAAAAAAATGAAACTACTCTACATTACGAACGGCATTACCGGTGCGGGTGGCCTCGAAAGAGTCTTGTCTGTAAAAGCTTCGTTATTGACCGAACTGTTTGGCTATGAAGTTCATATCGTAAGTTTAAATGAAATCGGAAAAGAAGCTTTCTTTTCTTTTTCAGATAAGGTTCGGAAACGTTCCATCGTAGTATCGGGTAATCCCATGTCCTATTTTTCACAATATAAAAAGGGAGTCCAAATACTGGTGGAAGAAATCCAACCCGATGTAATTTCAGTTTGCGATGATGCGATAAAGGGTTTTTTTCTGCCCTGGATTATTTCTACAAAGGCGAAATGGATTTATGAAAGTCACGCTTCCGTGTTGCTTGGTAGCACAGATAAAGGTCTTCCATTCCATAAAAAAGTCCAACATGAGTTAAAACAGTTTTTAGGAAAGCGATTCTCAAAAATAGTGCTCCTCACCGAAGGAAACCGAAAAGAATGGGAATTGAATAATTTGGTCGTCATTCCAAATCCTGTACCTTTTGAAACAAACCAGTATTCTTCTCTTAAAAATCGAAAAATAATTGCGGTAGGAAGCTACAGTTTTAATAAAGGATATGATTTATTGCTCAGGATTTGGGAGAGTATAGAAAAAGATTTCCCTGAGTGGGAACTCAATATTTATGGGAGGGACACTAAAAAAAATTTAAAGCAGTGTGCAGAAAATTTGAATTTGAAAAATATCCATTTTCATGAGCCAGTGACCGATATCGGAGCAAAGTATTTGGATTCCTCGATTATGGTATTGCCCTCCCGTTCCGAAGGGTTCGGCATGGTGCTCATTGAAGCCATGTCTTTTGGACTTCCCGTGATAAGTTTTGATTGTCCTAATAGTCCGAAAGATATCATTTCCAATAATGAGGATGGCTTCCTTATCGAAAATGGAAATATTCAGGAATTCGGAGAGAAACTGAAATCTCTATTATTGAGCGAAAGTTTACGACAAGAGATGGGTGAAAAAGCCAAACAAAATGTACAGCGTTTTTCTGCCGGGCGTATTGTCAAAGAATGGGATGAGTTGTTTAAATCTCTATAAGATAAATGAAGTCTGTATTAATATACCAGTCCCAGATCGAGCGATGTAGATTCACCATCTTTTGCTCAGGAAATTCTCACCTTTTCACGTTGGTTTAGGTAAATCTGACTGACTGCTTAAATGGCAATTTTAGTAATTAAAAAATCTTTATTTTTGCTGTCTAACATCTAACATCTAACATCTAACATCTAACATCTAACATCAAGCATCCAACATCCATTGAAAATCCTCTACCTCACCGATCAAACTTATCTTCACGGCGGCATCGAAAAAGTGCTTTCCCAAAAAGCCAATTATTTTGCTGATATTTCCGGTGATGAGGTAACCATTGTAACATATAATCAGCAAGGTAAAATTCCTGTTTATCCTTTCAGTGAAAAAATAAGGATGATTGACTTAGGCATTAACTACGAGATTAGCAGAAGTTATTTTCATCCTTTTAATCTTAGAAAAATTCCACAGCACCGATTCGCTTTACAAAATGTTCTTCGTGACCTTCAGCCCGACGTTGTAATTAGCAGCAGTTTCGGACCGGATTTTTATTTTATTCCTTCTGTAGAAAAACAGATTCCAAAAATCAAGGAGTTTCATGCAACAAGACATTTTTCAAATAAGCCGATTTCGATCAAAGATAAAATTTTAAAAACCTTTACTGAAAAAATAGAAAGGAGCTATAAAGCATTGGTTCTTTTAAATGATGATGAAATACCTTTTTATAAATCGAATAATTATATAATCATCCCTAATCCTACAGAAGTGCATGAACGATCTTGTGAATTGTCTACGAATAAAATCATTGCAGCGGGTCGAATTTCAAGGCAGAAGAATTTTGAGGAATTACTGGAGATTTTCAACAACGTAATACAGGATTTTCCGGGTTGGGAAGTTCATATCTATGGTGATGATTATTTGGGAAGAAGAGTTGAAATTGAAAAAAGAATAAAAGAACTTTCATTAGAGAAAAATTTCATCTTCAAAGGAGTTACTTCAGATTTGAAAAATACATTTTTGAATTACAGTATTTATGCGATGACCTCAATTCACGAAACTTTCCCAATGGTTTTATTAGAAGCCTTATCGGTTGGTTTACCAATTATTTCTTATGATTGTCCCACGGGACCTAGTAGGATAATTCAAAATAATGAAGATGGTTTTATAATTCCTAATAAAAATCCGATTAATTTTACTGAACAACTAAAACGATTGATGGGTGATGAACAGTTAAGAAAAACCATGGGTTTACAAGCTAAAAAGAATGCAGCGCGCTTTGAAATTTCTGTAGTGATGCAACAATGGAAAGATTTGTTTAAAAATTTGACATCATAAAACATGATTTTTAATTCCTTTGCCTATCTCTTTTTTCTGCCCGTAGTTTTTGTCTTGTACTGGTTTTTTACCAGGAAAAATATTAAACTTCAAAATATTTTATTACTGCTTTCCAGTTATTTGTTCTATGCAACGTGGAACTGGAAGTTTCTGTTCTTGCTCATCTTTTCTACTTTACTTGATTATTTCACCGGACTTAAAATGGCAAAATCAAGGACGCATCAAAATAAACGGTTTTGGTTCTGGCTGAGTATATTGGTAAATTTAGGTTTCCTTGGAATTTTTAAATACTATAACTTTTTTATCACTTCTTTTTCAGAAGCATTGGGACGCTTTGGTTTAGAAGCGCATCTTTCCACCCTCCAGATTATTTTACCTGTCGGTATTTCCTTTTACACTTTTCACGGCTTGTCATACGTTATTGATATTTATAAAAACAGAATTGAGCCCGAGAAAAACTTTTTAGATTACGCCGTTTTTGTTTGTTTTTTTCCACTTCTTGTTGCCGGTCCTATCGAAAGAGCCACCCATCTTTTGCCCCAGATTAAATCTAAAAGAACTTTTAATTATTCGAAAGCGGTGGATGGTTTACGGCAAATTTTGTGGGGATTATTTATGAAAATTGTCGTGGCCGATAATTGTGCAATTGTCGTAAATGAAGTATTCAAAGACCAAAGTCATTATAATGCGCCTTCGCTTATTATTGGAGCGGTTTTATTTGCTTTTCAAATTTATGGTGATTTTTCAGGGTATTCCAATATTGCATTGGGAAGTGCCAAATTGTTTGGAATTGATTTATTAAAGAATTTTGCATTTCCTTATTTTTCGCGTGATATTGCAGAATTTTGGCGAAGATGGCATATTTCACTTTCAAGTTGGTTCAAGGATTATTTGTACATTCCATTAGGCGGCAGCAAAGACGGTAAATGGATGCAGATAAGAAATACGCTGATCATATTTGTAGTGAGTGGTTTTTGGCATGGTGCAAACTGGACTTTTATAATCTGGGGTTTTCTTAATGCGTTGTATATTATGCCTTTAGTGATCTTTAATTTAAATCGAAAAAACACCAATACCGTTGCGGAAGGCCGCCTTTTACCCAATTTGAAAGAGTTCTGCCAAATTATCTTTACTTTTGCCATAACAGTAATTGCGTGGGTTTTTTTTCGGTCAAGAACAGTTGCAGATGCCTTCGATTATGTGGGACGGATTTTCACGTTCAATAATTATGCTTGGCCACAAACCGATAGTAAACCCTTTATATTTATTGCTGTTTTAGTGATTGTTGAATGGTTTCGACGAAACAAAGATCACGGGCTGCAAATTGATGATATTAAGAATGTTGTTGTAAGATGGTCAATATATGCAGTTTTGATTTTAATTATTTTAATTTTTGGGGCTAATTCTGATTCCTTTATATATTTTCAGTTCTAATGAAAGATTTTTTAACTAAAGCAATTGTGTTTTTCATTCTAACGATGGGTGGTTTGGCTTTCCTGTTATTGAAATATGGTTATTTTGTCGATTATTTTTACGAAAAATTCACTACTCCAAAGCAGACCTCTTTAATATTAGGCGATTCCAGAAGCATGCAGGGGATTCAACCGCGAATAATCAATCAGGAATTAAAAAATGATGGCTATCATTTACCAATGTTCAACTACAGTTTCACGATCTCTCAAATAAATTACGGAAAACCATACACCGAAAGCATAAAGAAAAAACTGCAATCATCCAATAATGGATTATTTATAATAAGTGTTCATCCTTGGCTTCTTACGGAAAGAGAAGGAGATGACCTGAAAAATGGAATATATTCGGAAAGGAGTAACCCACCTCATAATATGGTTTTTACAAACATCAGTCCTAACTTTGAATATTTTGTCAGAAATTTCAAGTATTTTCATTTTCGGTCCATCATTAAACAGACAGCGGAATTACACAAGGATGGCTGGCTGGAAGAAAGTAATCTTCCCAAAGACAAGGAGACTTTACAAACTTGGAAGAATAACCAAATATTACTATATAAAAGTTTTGCCAAGAAATGGAGAAAAAGTACAATTCGAAAAAATGATTTTATCAAAATGGTCGAATTTTTACAAAAAAATGGGAAAGTGATTCTTGTACGGATGCCGGTTGATGCTAAAATTTTAAATATTGAGAACAATTTCTGGCAGAATTTCGATGAAGAAATAAATATCGTATCAAAACAGTTGAACGTTAAATATATCAATTTTTCAAAAGATAATAAATACAAAACTTATGATGGCAACCATATTGATAAATATGGCGGCGTTGTTTTTACCAAGGAACTATGTGATTCCATAAAAATCGTTAAATAAAGATGTTCGACTGGATTCCCATAAACAGCTATACTGCGATCTATTATAATATCATGATGATGGTCATGCTTATTACTTTGTTCCATTCATATCAGGGTGATTTATTCCAACCTGCTTCTAAAAAGTTTTCAGCAAGCATGGGTTTTATTCTACTTCTGTTCATTGCACTATATATTGGTACTCGTCCTGTTAGTGGTGTTTTTGTTGATATGGCAAATTATGGTATAATTTTTTTAAGAATTCAAGCGGGCGAAATCCCCATCGTTAAGAGCGATTACCTCTTTAATTATTTCATGGTATTTTGTAGTAAAATAATGAGTGACCGCTGGTTTTTCTTTATTTGTTCTTTAATTTATATTACCCCCTGTTATCTTTTTTCTAAAAAATATGGGGGGTCTTACTGGTACTATGTGTTTTTTATTTTTGTGGGTTCTTATATGTTTTGGCCTTTTGCTACCAATGGAATCCGAAATGGTTTAGGAACCTCTCTTTTTATTTTGGCATTGTGTTATTATGATCGAAAGATTGTAATGTATCCATTAATGGGACTGGCTTTTGGAATGCACAATTCCTTAGTCATTCCAATTGTGGCTCTTTTTATATCTGGAATTTATAAAAATCCGAAAGTTTATCTTTATATTTGGTTGGCTGCCATTCCACTTTCTTTAATTGGGGGTGGATTTTGGGAAAGTTTTTTTGGTGGCCTCGGTTTTGGTGAAGACACGCGGGCTTCAGATTATTTGACGAAAGGAAATGTAAATAATGATGCATTTGCTTATACCGGTTTTCGCTGGGATTTTTTATTTTACTCCTCCTTTGCAGCTTTTGCTGGATGGTATTTTATTTTCAAGAAAGAAATTACGGATAAATTTTACATTCATCTTTGGGGAACATACATGATCGCCAATGCTTTTTGGATATTGATTATTCGGGCAAATTTCTCTAACCGTTTCGCCTATTTATCCTGGTTTTTGATGGCACCAGTAATTGCTTATCCAATGTTGCGTTATAAATTATTCCCGAATCAATACCGGATTGTCGGACTCGTTTTGGCTTTTTATTATTTATTCACTTACTTTATGTTTTTACGAGGATAATGAAAAAAATAAGCATCATCATTCCGTGTTATAATGTAGAGCAATATATTGCAGAATGTCTCGCTTCAGTGTTTGATCAAAATATGCAGGAGCAAGATTTTGAAGTGCTTATCATTAATGATGGTTCAACTGATCAATCCCAAAAAGTCGCCGAAGAACTTTCGAAAAATAAAAGCAATGTAAAAATTATATCCCAACAGAATAAAGGTCTTGGTGGTGCAAGAAATACGGGGATCAAAAATGCTACTGGTGATTATTTGCTTTTTTTAGATGCTGATGATCGCCTTTTTCCAATGGTAATAGAAGACTTATTGAATATTGCGCAACACGAAAATTTAGATATTTTAGAGTTTTCTGCTCAAGGAATCAATGAGAAAGAGCAAATTCTTTATCGTGTTTCCAATAAAAGCCCTGTCTTTTTTTCAGGTTTCGACTATTACAATTCTATTCGGTACATGAATTCAGCCTGTAATAAACTCTACAAAAGAAATTTTTTAATAGACAATGACCTTCTTTTTTTAGAGAAAATTTACATTGAAGATTTTGAATTCAATACCCGCTGTTTTGCTAAAGTTCAAAGAATACAGGCGACCGATTTGTTGGTTGCTCATTTTTTGCAGTCGCAAAATTCAATTACCAGAAATACAGACGAGGGAAAAAAAAAGAAAATGGTTTCAGACATTATATTCGTCTTAGAAAAAACGAAAACCCTTTACCAAAGCCAAACAAGAACTGAACAGTCAGAATTCTTTTATTTAGAACGGCTAAATTTTCTTGTTGCCACGCTATTTTATCAATTGATAAAAAACAAAGCGAACTATAAAGAACTAAAGTCTCTAAAGGAAGAATTACAAAAAAAAGAAATTTTCTTTATTCATCACAGGATTTTCGATTTTGGAAAAAATGTATTGCGGATTATTCTTTTGAAGAATTTGTGGACTTATCCGCTCATCAAGTTATTTTTTAAATAAACATTGAATGAATAAAAAGAAAATTTGCTTCATCGTTTCTTCGCCGCTTACCGCGAAAGCCTTTCTTTTAGAACATTTTAAGGTGCTTTCTAGTACGTTTGATGTGTATTTAATTGCGAATTTCGAAAACGAAGAACAAGAAAATATCTCACCCTTTTTAAAGGGCACTTTTGACGTTAAAATATATCGTGAAATCAATATTTTGAATGATTTAAAGGCGGTAAAATCATTAACAAAAGTTTTAAAAAGAGAGTCTTTTGATGCAGTACATTCTGTTACTCCAAAAGCTGGATTAATAGGAATGATTTCGGGTAAATTGTCCCAAGTAAAATTACGAACCCACGTTTTTACTGGGCAAGTTTGGCATACTAAGCGAGGTTTACCAAAATTAATGCTCATGGCAATTGATCGATTGATCGTTTCATTAACCACAAATGTATTGGTCGATGGCGAATCGCAGCGGCAATATTTAATAGCCCATCATATTGTGCGGGAAAGAAATTCTCAGGTTTTAGGAAAAGGTTCAATTAGTGGAGTAGATGTGAACCGTTTTTTACCAGATGAAAACATGAGGAAACAATATAGAAATGAACTTCAATATGAAGACCAAGATGTTGTTTTTCTTTTTTTAGGACGGCTAAAAATGGACAAAGGCGTTTTGGATTTAGCGCATGCTTTTTCAAAATTACAAAATGAAGCAAACCATGTGAAATTACTGATTATTGGCTTCGATGAAGAGAACCTTGTTCCGCAAATAATTGACATTCTAGGAGATATAAATTTTAAATTTTATGGATCAACCAATCATCCAGAATTGGTTTTACAAGTTGGCGACGTTTTATGTTTACCAAGTTATAGAGAAGGTTTTGGCACAACAGTAATAGAGGGCTCTCTACTTACTTTACCTGTGATTTGCAGTGATACGTACGGTTTGAAGGAAACGATTATTGATGACGTTTCAGGAATACGCCACCCAGTAAAAGACATAGAAGCCATTTATCATGCAATGAAAAAGCTCGCTTCAAATCCAATTCAGCGTAAAAAAATGGGTGAAGCAGGGCGAAAATATGTATTAGAAAATTTTAAAGCAGCAGAAATTTCACAAAAATGGCTGGATTATTATATCCAGGAGCTTCAATGATTTGCGCCCCGATGTCATCTGCCTTCGGACTTTTTTTTTTGCAACCTATCTACAGTTATATCTGGTAATGCAAATGACACAGGAGATATTACTATGAAGAACGCAACTTCATACAAGAGGTAAGAGGTATCACTCGCGTGCTGTTAAGCCACAGGTTTGAAAAAAAGTATAATCCTGTCTAAATCACCTATTAAGCGTCTTACTGATTTCATTCACGATGCTGGAGTCAGTTATCAAGTAACAGTAATTTTATTACAGAGTCACCACGCAGGTTTCTGAAAGTTTTGGCTTTTCCCCTAGGTTTCGTGCTTTATGCCATAATCCTGTTGAAGAACCTCAAAATTTCCCACAGTTCTGAATTGTAGTTTTAAAATTTTATATAACACCCTTGCCAAATAATTCACCTGCTACTAAATGGGCTTGTCATGTTTGCCACAGATACGTCCTGCAGCAGTATGAAAAAGACTACTGTCGCGATACTTTAGAAAAAAAAGCGGTAGATGAACTTGTCCTTGGTTTAAACGAAGTAGTTTCCGGTGCAGGCATCCTTTTTCCCGTGGGAGATGAGAAAAAGTTGGCTGAAGAAATTCTTCATTTGTCCACCGATGCAGACCATTATGCGGCTACAGCTCAAAGATGTTTGGTCCGTGCAAAAAACTATGAGATTTCTAAAATGGTGGCAGAACACATCAACCTCTATAAAGAAATTCTAAAAATTCAATAACAATCGAATTTCGATTGTTATTGAATATAAAGGATCAATAGGAGCGCGCTTTAGCCCGTTTTATACGGGATTATCTCATTGGCTTTAGCCTAAATCTAAACTCAGTTTTGGCTAATGCCAATTGTTAAATCTATTTGATCACCCGGCTAAAGCCCGACGAAATTGATTTTTTTTAAACAACTACCAATTTGTATTTTTAAAATCGAAAATAAATCGAACTTCGGTAATTTAGTCTTTCAGTCAAATCTGCTTTCAAACAACTTCAACCATTTATTGATCAAATAAACATTCCAAAACAAAAACGGTCCTTCCTCAACCTCAACCTCAACCTTAACCTCAACCTCAACCTTAACCTCAACTTCATTCAAAACTACGGCTCTTTTTTCGACCGATAATACATCCGCATTAAATCCAAAAAAAGCAGCGGTTTAATATAAAAAATCAGTCCATTCATCTTGACATAGCCCAGATAATGGAGTTGTCGGTACTTCCTCAAGGTACGGGAAGTAACACCCATCATCTCGTAAACATCACGGTCCGACAGAAGATTCTCCTTAGTTAGCGGGATAATTCCTTGCGCAATTTGTTTAAGTACGCGCTCAAGCTCTTGATAGAATTCTAGCAAGTGAGCCTCTGTGATTGCATTACAATTTTTCATCATTTATAGTTTTTAGGATTAAAGACTATAAAATTAATAAGGATCTTCCATATAAAAAACTAAATTCTTAAATTTGGGTGAAAACACCCCCTCAGTTTGGGTGAAAACACCCTACGGTCAATTTTGCAAAAAATGGCATGAGAACACCCGAAAATAGGCAAAATAAGCCTTATCGTTGCGCGGAATCGCCATGCATCAATCCGGCCGATTTTATTACGCTGCGCACCCAAATTACCCCAACTTTTCCGACCTTCGCCAATCACTCTCACCACTTCCTACCCACCACCGTCTATAGCCAATACCACTCCAATACCTATAGCCTGCTAGAAGCCAGCCTATAGCCCACCGCTCCACAATGGCCATTTCGCCTCCCAAATGGGAAGATTACGGAACATTTCGGTAGATTTCGGAACATCATTAGTTTCATACCTCATCCTCATTCTACATTTGTCTTGTAATTACAAAAAACATTTATTAACCCTTTAAAAATTAACCAGATGGGTAAATTGATCGATTCGCTTTTAGCAGGATCTTCCGGTAGAGTAGGCCGGGTAGTCGTAGCCAACATGTTTGGAAATGATATTTTGAAACACAAACCACGCAGAAAGCAGAGTGCGCCTTCTGCAAAGCAACTCCTTATCCAGGAACGAATGAAGAAAAGCTATAACTTTATCGCTCCTTATAAAGAATTTGCGAAACGCTATTTTGGCGTTAGAATTGGAATGAAATCGCCTTACAATCTCGCGATAACCAACGTGTTAAATGCCTTTAAGTTGGATTTCACCCTCTTGACAATTACACCGGCGTATTCGGAAATTGAGTTCGCCAAAGGTCAACTCCTCGGTGCAGTACCAACTGGACTCACATCGACCACCTCCTTAACTTTCACCTTGGTGTGGTTTAACAACAGTGGTTCGGTTCCCGTCCGTGAAACAGACCAACTGCAGGTGCTCTACATGGCCGAAGGGGAACCAAAGCCCGTCTTGATGGAAAATATCGCCGTTCGTGCAGATGCGACCGTTGATATTCCACTTCCTCCAAATTTACAGGGCAAAACGGTCCATGTCTGGATGGCTTTCTTGGATGATGACTTTACAAACGTCTCCTTGTCCTCCTACGCAGGAAACGTAGTGATCACCTAAATAACCTTTACAACTTCTGGCCCCAAAGCCAGAAGTTTTTAATTGAAAAACCCACTCTCCGCGCTCCGAAGTTTTCTCACCCTTAACCTTAATCTCAACCTCAACCTCAACCTCAACCTCTACCTCAACAAAGAAAGTTTGGGTATATTTGTTTCCCGCCAAAGGAATTCAAAGCCGAAGGGATTACTTTAGAAAAAAAACTGATGGACAAATCAAAACTTAATGCCTTTTTCCATTCTTTGTTTCCCATCCAAAAAGAAGTGGTGGAGAAAATTACGGAAACATTTCGTGATTTTACCTTGGAAAAAAATACCACTTTGCTCCATAAAGAGGAAATCAGTACCAAAACCTATTTTTTAGAGAAAGGGTATATGCGTTCCTATATTCTTAATGAAGATCAGGAAGAAATTACGACCAATATTTATGCAGCGCCCTGTTTTGTTAATGATTTTTTATCTTTTTTCAAAAAGCAGCCTACCAAAGAAACCTATCAAACTTTAACCGATTGCTGTTTCTGGGAAACCAGCCTGGAAAATGTACAACACAACTTCCACACGATCCCCGAATTCAGGGAATTCAGCAGACTATTATTCGTGATCAATTACGCTCAATTGCAGGATCGCGTCATCGAAATGGCAAGTGAGAAAGCCGTAACCAGATACCGGAATCTTATAAATCAGAAACCTTCTATTTTTCAAAACGTACCGCTAAAAGTAATCGCTTCTTATTTAGGAATTACCGACAGTTCGCTGAGCAGAATTAGAAAAGAAAGCACCAGAATTTAATTTCTTGTCATTTGTCAAGAACATATCCCGAAAAGAATTTTAATCTTTGTGAAAAATTAGATAATGAAGAAAAGACACATTGTTGTGATCGGTTTGGGTGGTGTTGGTGGTTATTTTGGGTTCAAGATTTCCCAGCATAATGAACTTGACAATCAAAATAAAATCTCATTTATCGCCCGTGGCGAAACTTTTAAGAGAATAAAAGAGAACGGCTTGATCCTGCTTTCTGCTGAACATTCAAACAGCGTCACCAATCCAGATGCCTTATATGAAACGATTTCGGATATTGAAAATCCGGATTTGATTCTCATTGGTGTCAAAGAATATGATCTGGAGCGTATCTGCAACCAACTCGCTAAAGTCATTACTAAAAAAACAGTTTTACTGCCCATGATGAATGGAGCGGATATTTATGACCGCATCCGAAAAATACTTCCGCACGCAATTATTTTGCCTTCCTGCGTTTATGTTGCCTCTCATATCAAAGAAAAGGGGATCGTTGAGCATCATGGGAAAGCAGGAC
Source organism: Kaistella chaponensis (assembly GCF_900156725.1). GTDB lineage: Bacteria > Bacteroidota > Bacteroidia > Flavobacteriales > Weeksellaceae > Kaistella > Kaistella chaponensis. The sequence continues at coordinate 176,501 of NZ_FTOI01000001.1, forward strand.
ATTTGATTTTTGGGAAAGATCCCGAGAATCCTTCCGAAAATATCAATTGGATCTTGCACGTATTAAAGAGCAGCATGATCAACTTCGATTTTAAAGAAAATGCGCAACTTGATATCTGGACAAAATTTATTTTCATTGCAAGTTTTGGTTTGGTCACCGCGAAACATAATTCTTCCCTTGGAGCCGTTTGTTCCATTGACTCACAGAAAGAGGAAGCAACGAAGATTATGCGGGAAATACAAGCAATCGCTCATCAAAAAAGAATTGACTTACCGAATGATATCATTCAAAAAACCTTTGAAAAAGCCTTAACATTTCCGCCGAAAACACCCACTTCTTTACAATTGGATGTTCATTCGGGGAAAGAAAATAATGAACTGGAACTGTTTGCAGGTGCGATCCTCAAATACGGCCAGGAAACACAGATTGATACTTCTTTTACTGAAAAAATATACCGAAAAATAAAAGCTGCACCTCAAAACCGACTCTAAGAGAATTTTAAATTCTCCGCGGTCGCCCGATTGAGTCGCGTGGTATTTGATAATGAAGATCCCACTTAACAATTCCATTCAGCATCTAACAAAGAAAGTCTGGATGTACTTGTTTCCCTCAACCTCAACCTCAACCTCAATCTCCCTTAAATCTTCGCTTTTACACGAAAAACAAGGAATAAAAAAATCCGGAAAAGTAAACTCTTCCGGATTGATTATAAATAAGGGGAATGAAATAAGATTTATTTCTTAATCACTTTTACACTGGTGCTTTCAGAATCAGAATTTACTTTGATCAAATAAGTTCCTTTTGCAAAAGTACTAAGATCAATGATTGAACTCTTCGCGGCTTTATCCAAAGTGAAACTTCTGATTAATTGTCCGCTTACCGAATAAACCTGTGCATTGGTCAATTTCGCAGCACTGTTATTTTGAATGGTCACTTTGCCCGAAGTTGGGTTAGGAAATACTTGTACTGCATTGCTTAAGGAGATGTTTTCAACCGCCATTACTGGTTTGTCACAGTTATAAACGTAAATTTCATCTAAATACCATCCGTCGATTCCGTTACATCCATCGGTTCCTACTTCAAATCTAAATTTAATGTTGGATCCAGATACAACTCCGATTTTAGATAAATCGATGACACTTTGTCCCCAAGATCCACCCAATGAACCACCGTCGGTTCCACTAAATGAAGCTTGACCTTTCATTGGATTGTCACTTTGTGTAGTGCCATTTAAAGTGGTGTTGTATGGATTTTGAGAAAAGGCTGTTTTTGGAACTAAAGTCCAAGCTCCTCCATTAAGACTGTATTTGATGTTTCCACCATCCCATTGCATTTCTGTGGCGATGTAATGATTAAAGGCCATCTCATATTTCCCAACGGTAAAGGTAGGGAAGGTAATCTGTGGACTTTCTAAACGGAGAATTCCATTTTGTAAACTGGTGGAACAGTTTCCATTGATTGGATCTGCACCAAAAATTGCTTTCCCTGGTCTGTTGGAAGGTAAACCTGTTTTTACCACCCAGTTTCTGTTGATCCATGAAGAAGGATTCGTTGGGATATTGGTAGCGGTCCAGTTTCCTAAACCATTTTCCCATGTTTCTGAAAACAAAGCACCTGAAATTGCAGTTGCACATAAAGCAGGTGTCGCTTTTAAAATAGGAACGTAATTACATTGCGTGTTTGGCGAAGATCGCAACTGAACCGCAAGTATCGCGTTTTTAAGGTTTTGAATATCTCCTGATGACCAAAATCTTCCACTAGGTCCTGCAGGAGTTGCAGAGGTTGATAAACCTTGAAGGTTAATTCCGATCAAATCGTTCGCGGAAGCTTCCAATGCATCGGCAAAAATAGCAAAATCACTTGTTGGTGTTAAATAGTTTTTCTGCGCTCTCCACCATAAGTGTGCTGCTTTTACAAAACCTACTCCCGTAATCGTATATCCGTTATAAGTACCACCATCAACCAACAATGCGTACAGGTGATTGGTAACTCCAGAGTTGGTATGAACGCCACCGGAATCTCCTGTGCCACAAAAATAATTTCCAGTATCTAAAACTCTGCCCGGATCTCCGTTACAGTTTGGATTCCACATGTCTCGAATTGCACCACCAAAAGCGGTCGCTTTTTCACCCATTTTCCAGCGGATACTTTCGGTACAAGCAGTAGTAGTACGAACTGCCAAGTTTTCTCCGTCGTCGAAATAACCGTTGAATTGATCAACAGTTTCGCCCCAAACATCAGAGTAAGATTCATTTAAGGCACCTGATTGGTATTGGTAAATCAAGCCGCTTGTATATTCGGTGTATGCGTGTCCCCATTCGTGTGCAACTACATCATCTGCAGCAACTCCAGTACAGTAATTCGCGGTGGATCCGTTCCAGTTGGCGTTCGGACAGCTGATTCCGGGATCATTATTAACCGTGATCATTGTTTGGTTTGCGCCGTTGTACGAAACATAGTTAAAGGCATTTTTAAAGAAATTATAAACATGCTCCGAGGTTACTACTTCACTTTGTTGCCATTGATCCAGAGTTCCCGGAAATGCATCGCCTTCTTTCCATTTTAAGTTGGCTGCAGCGGTGCTGGTTTCGTATAACTTACGGTCGATAGGATGAATTCCTGTAAATTGCTCTACCAATTCTCCTGTATGTGCATCGATGAATAAAAATTCGCGAACGTCGCTTTTGTTGGTCACTTCGATCTCATAAGCCAAATAAGGCGTGATCTGTCCTCCCTGAACTAAGTTTTTTGGGAAGATTAAAAGATTGTTTTTTGCCGTTTCCAGCTGATTTTTCGAAGTCGTAATGTTTTGATTCTTCACTAGATTAACCGCAATTGCGCCGGCTTCGGAAGGAGATATAGAGGCAACAGTATTTACTTTGATTGCAGAAATCGTATTTCCGTTCAATGAGGACAATTGACCTTTTCCGTTAAAGTGGAATTTTAATATACCGTCGTACACCGGAATGCCGTTAAAAGTCTGCCGATAAATTACATTCTTCAATCCATAATTGTCTGTAGTTTCTTCTACAAAAACCATATCTTTCTCGGAGTTCAGATTGAACGCTTTAAAGTTCGTCGCAAGAAACTCGCTTACTTTTCCCTTTGCATCCATTGCTTTCAGCTGAAGACCTTCCGCATTTTCGAATCTCATAAAATTCGGATTTGCGGTGCTGTTACTCATGGTTACAACCGCATTACTTTGTTGTTTCAGCTTTGTCAATTCTTTGGATTCTTGAGCAAAACCACAAGCATAAGACAAGGCAAAAACGAAAAATAGTGTTCTTTTCATAAATATTTTTGATTTGAAACAAATATAATGTATTGTCCGAGAAATGCTTTATGAAATGGAAAAAATAAATTCCTGTAACGCAAAATAATGCTTTAAGGCTTTGCTAGTAAGGTCTATTTGAAATGCATGGCATAAAAAAAAGTCACTATGATAAGTAAAAATCTGAAAAATTCGATATCAAAAGCAGTTCAGTACTTACCAAAATTATAGGGGAATATCACCCATTCCATAAAACATCCTGCGAAAAGTTCAAAAAAGAGTTGACGTTTTAGGGCAAACCTTTTTTCGTCATTGAATCAAACCCAATGTTTCGAACGGGTAACGAATTCTTTTTACCAGACAACTTTCAAAACTATTTGAATGCTTCCAAAATTTCTTCCGCCGTTACTTTTCCGAAAAACAAAGTGAGATCGATCGAGGTGAAAAGGTTTTCAAGATCTGTAGTTTGGTGTTTTTTGCCAATCAGCTGCACTTCTAAATCTTCGATGGGCATCGAGGCAAAAAAGTCTCCAAATATTTTAGCTTTTTCAATGATTCCGTGAACTACATCGAGGTGTACTTCAATAAATCCGGCCGGAATTTTAATCGCCTTTTTGAAATTATATTGGGGCGAGAAACCGAAATTCCAATCCCAGGTTTCGTATTTTTCTTCCATTAACTGTTCAATTCCAGCAAGATCTTCCAGGCTCAATTGGAAGCGTTTCGCTTCCGGATTATTTTTAATGATTTCTGCGGTGAGGAGTTCTTTTAGCGTTTCCGTGGTGGTTTCTTTCGGCAGATAATCGATGAGGTTCGTCACTCTTCCGCGGTTTGATTTCGTGGCTTTATCGATAAACTTCAAAGGATTTACCTTCAAAGCTTCGCCTAAAACTTCCATTTCAGAGTTGAGTAAAATGGTGCCGTGCTGAATCATTTTTCCGTGTCGCGCCAGTTTTGCGTTTCCACTGAATTTTTTTCCGTCCACCAAAAGGTCATTTCTCCCCTTCAATTCGGCAGGAACGCCTAATGTATTCAGCATGTTTAAAACCGGCTTTGTAAAAAAAGAAAAATCCCCGAAATCATTCTGCCCCAAAAGCGTGTGGAACGAAAAATTGAGATTACCCAAATCATGATAAACTGCGCCACCTCCCGACATTCTGCGCACCACTTTAATTCCCTTTTCCTCTACATAATCCAGATTTATTTCTGCCAAAGTATTCTGAAATTTCCCAACAATAATCGATGGTGCATTCACATACAGCAAAAAAAGATCTTCCGTCGGAAAGCGGTGCAAAAGGTATTCTTCAGAGGCGATATTGAAATACGCATTTTGAGAAAGCGAGTTGATGAGGAGCATAATTGTACAGTTTCAACAAAAATAAGGAAAAATTTGTAGTAAAAGCAGAAGTATTTGGAAACAGGAATTTGAGTTTCACGGATGAAATAATTGGTTCAAAAATGCTTTGCGATCTAAAATGCTACTTTGTAAATCCAGAAATTTTTCTTTGGATAAAGCGATGAAATTCAATATAATAATGGCAGAACATCACTGTGGTAGCGCTTAGAGGTTTACGCAATTTTTGAGAACTTTTTTCACCAATTGTTTTTATTAATTAGTGAATGAATATGAATCTTTTTATCAAATATTTGTAATTTTATCTAACATAAATTTTTGATGAAATGAAAACACATTTACAAGCTGCAAAAATATTGATAATCGTATTTTTAAGTGTTCTTCCCACCGTTATTAGTGGACAAGCCAATATACAAATCTATGAGAGTTATGCTATTTTAAGTATAAATGGTGGTGCAAATTCCTATTACGACATGGACGCATTTATGGGGTATCCAGATTTTCAAGGTGCTAATTTGGGGAGCTATGGAACCGGAAGTTCATTAGTTGTAAAAGGCGGACAAAGTAAAACCACCAAATGTAATGGAGGCGATGTTACAGGTGGAAATTTTTATTATCGATATTATCTGACTTCCAGTGGTCCTTCGGGTGGGTTTACTCCAATTGGAATAGGATTTAATGCAAATCTTGGTACAGGATGTGGCGGTGGAGATCAAGTATGGGAAGGAACAGGTGGAACAGAAAATATCATCAGTGTACTTACAATTCCAGGGAATTATACCTTAGAAGTATACTCAGATGCTACTGGTTCCCCAGGTACGGTCTACTCCAGTAACGGTGGTGCAAATTATAAAGCAACCTTTACCATTACAAAAGATTTTACCTGGAATGGTTCCTCCGATACCATGTGGACCAATCCCTTCAACTGGACACCAACTGGAGTTCCGGGTGCAACTGATAATGCAACGGTTACAGGATCTGGCGTTGCCAATAAATTGAATATCATCTCTGATAGAAGCATTAACAACTTCACTTTAGCAGGTACCGATGTAACTTCTTTTTCGCTTGCCAGTGGAAAAACTTTTACAATCAATGGGAACTTCGGTTACACCGGAACTGCTTCTGCAATCTTGGATTGTAGCAGCAATTTATGGGTTACCAACGCAGGTTCGCAAACAATTCCTCCTTTAACCTACGGAAATCTGAATATTCTGGGCGGTCCAAGAGTTTTATCACCTTCTGCGCCGATAAAAATATGTGCTAAATTGACTGTGGATCCCGCTTTATACGCCTATACGTCGGCAGGAAGTACGGTAGAATATATTTCGTCTTCTACAGGTCAGGAAATACTTCCTTTCACTTACAATAATCTTACTTTTAGCGGAACAGGAAACTTTTCACTTGGTTCATCTGCTCCCATAGGCGATAAAACAATCAATGTGACCGGTAATTATGTGCAATCTGCCGGAACCGTCGTTTTAGGCGACACCGCTGCAAATACAGCCACTTTAAACATCGAGGGCGATATGTCTCTCAATGGAGGAACTTTTGACATGAACAAAGTGAGCGGCGGAAAAGGAACTTTAAATTTGAAAGGAGATGTAACACTTTCTAATACTGCGCTTCTTAATGCCACTTCAAATACCATTGCCAATACCAATTTTAGTTTTGTAGGAACGGGTGACGGACTTTCTCCTGCAACTACGCAAACCATCAATGTGGCAAACCAAAACACCGCTTCTAATATTACTTTTAATGTGAATTCCGGCGCTTACACCAAATTAGTAAATCAAAATTTTGCGCTCGGTACGAATAGCGGTTTCAATGTGAGAACTGGCGGAACATTAGATTTTGGTTTTAATGGAACTACCGCATTGAATTTAATACGTGTTCTGGGAAATATCAGTCAAACTTTTGAATCTCAAACTGGAAGTACGCTCAAAATTTCTTCTTCTGAAGGAATTTCGAGAGGAACAAGTCTTTATACTGGAAACGTTCAGATTGGCTCAGATGCTACCAAAAGAATTTTTGCTCCAGATGCAACTTTTTATTATATCGGAAAATCAAATGCGACGCAAATGGTTGCAAACGGAGTAGATCAGATTTCAGGTAATGGACTAGAAGGTAATGCATCAGCAAAAAATATAATTATTCAGTTAGAAACATTAAATGCAACAAAAGATGATGTGAGTTTCAAAGCTATCGGTATCAAAAAATTAACAAGTTTAGGAGCACTTACTATTTTTTCTGGGAAAGTTATTGATGAATCGGGAAATGGGTTTGAAGATGCTTCAATGGAAAATGCTTCTCTGATAATGACCGGCGGAAGATATACTATTTCCCGCGGCGGTACACAACCTAGCCTTGGTGGACCCTATTCTCTAATAGATGGTGTGATTGAATTTGCAGGAAATTCTGCAGTCGATATCAGAACGTCTAGGACTTTTTTAAATGTTGAAATCTCTGGTACTAATGTTTCCACAGGAAGTGCTACAGCAGGAGTCACCCTTTTAAGTGGCGGAAAATTCACCGTGAAAGATAATGGTGTTTATAAAGTAGCCAATACCAGTGGATTTAGCGGTTCCACGACCGCTGCGGTTCGATCTACAAACAATCCAGCCATTTATCTGGAACCGCTTTCGACGATTGAATACAATGGAGCGGGTGCGCAAACAATCAGCACGATATTTCCTACAAGTCCTGCAGACGGCCATTACCAAAATTTGAAAATTTCTGGAACTGGTGTAAAAACCGCAACAGGAATTACTACCGTGAAAAATACGACGAATGTTGATGCGGCAGAATTACTCGTAGCATCTACTTTAGATCATGTGGCGCCCAATGAATTTTATGCCTTGAAAGGAATTACGGTCAATAATGCGCTTGGTGCGAAATTCCGTCTTGCGAATAATGCCAATCTTTTTCAGGATGTTGCAGCGATTAACGTGGGCGATATTCTTACCGAAAGAAATCTGAACTTATCCACCGCAAGACAACAGTACAATTATGTGATTTCCCCGCTGATCAATACTAATTTAAAAGATATTTATAAAGATGGATCAGGAAATGCGGTTCCTGTTCCTTTTGTACTTTATCATAATGAAGCCAACAATAAATTTTACAATTCTTCTGGTGTTTATATTCCAGGTCGTGCGCTGGCTCTCAAAGAACCTACTGCTTCAGCTTTTTCATCGGCAGTGATGGGAGCACGTTTTTCCGGCGTACCGAAGAATGGATCCTTTACTTTTACTTTATTAAATTCCAACCCAACTGATCCCAATCGGGGGAATAATCTAATCGGAAATCCGTATCCTTCCAATCTGGATCTTATCCGTTTTTATACCAATAATGCCACCAATTTAGATCCGACTTTTAAATTCTGGGACAATAAAGCCAACACAGAAACCACACAGCAAGGAAATGGCTATTCCGGAAATGCGTATGCACAATTTAATGCTGCGTTGGGAACAGGAACAAAAGCGATGGGCGACGCTGGAACCAGCTCTTTGAAAACTCCTACGAGGTATGTAAAGATCGGGCAGGGTTTTATGGCGAGAGCGCTTGTGAATAATTTAAGTGTGACTTTTGATAACAGCATTCGTAAAGCAGGTGTTTCTGAAAGTTTCTTCGGTAAAGGCAAAAGCGATCATACTCCAGTGAACCGATTTTGGTTATCCATGATCAGTCCGCAGAATATTGCTTCCCAAATTGCCGTGGTTTATTTAAAGGGCGGAAATAATGGATATACGAAGGAAGATTCCTTTTCGTCTGATGGTTCAGATGCCCTTTACACTATCGTGGACGATCAAAAAATAAATATTAATGGTAAAAGTGCTTTCACCAATACGGATGTGGTATCGCTTGGAAGTACGCATTTCTCCACTGGAAATTACACCATTGTACTTGATGATCAAGAAGGTGTTTTCGACCAGGATCAGAATATTTATCTGAAAGACAAACAGACTGGAATGGTAACTAATCTGCGTAAAGGATCCTACACCTTCTTCGCCAATGCAGGAGCAAATACAGGAAGATTTGAAATTATCTATCAACCACAAACCATTTTGGCGACTGAGGCGGCGCTAAAAGATGAGTGGGTACTTTATAAAGAAGGTAATAATTTTATTGTACAATCATCAACGCAAAAAATTACCGCTTTGCAGATGTATGATCCAAGTGGCAAACTGTTGTATGAAGTGCAGCCCAACAATCTGAAAGTAGTCATCGATGCAACGAAACTGAGCAACGGACTGTATCTCTTAAAAGTGAATCAAAATGGCAAGATAACCACGAAGAAAGTCATTCGATAAACGCTCGTAGAACCTACCCGATAGAATGTAAATTTGATCGATAATCAATATATAAAAATTATTTTGTAAAAAAAAGAAAATTTTTTATGATTGATATCCTGAAATTTTATACATTTAACACTTCTTAACACACAGTGATGGATATAAAAAATAAACTAAACCATTTTTTATATGCAAAATCATATACTTACTCCTGCGCAGAACAGATTCCCGTTCCTGCATTTTAATCATTTAAAAGATCATCAACCACTAAAGAAAAGCATACTCTGTTTTTTTGCGGTCTTCCTTACCGGTCTTCTTTACGGACAAGTAAACGACAATATTCCCGGAACTAATAAAAAATTTACTGTTCCTGCAAATGTCACCCACGTCAATGCAGCCGCATGGGGCGGTGGCGGTGGCGGTGGTGGCTCAAACAATAGTGGTTATGGCGGAAATGGCGGTGGTGGTGGCGGTGCGGCGTCTTCCCAGATTGCTGTTTCCGTTGGAAATGATTTTACCTATGCCGTTGGAACAGCTGGTGCAGCCGGGGCAGCTAATGCAGGAAAAGGAGGAAATGGTGGAACCTCTACCATAACATCTCCTTCTCCCATTACTAGTTTGACAGGAAACGGTGGAACAGGAGGTCTTGGTAATGCAGGTTTTATAAACCTTGCTCTGAATAGTGGCGGTGGTGCTGCAACAGGAGGAACTAATTCTGCTGGTGCAAATGGCACTCTTGGTGATTTTACTGGTGGTAATGGAGGAAACTCAGGAACGGCGTTTGGAACTTTTGGAATAGGCGGAGCAGGTAGCGCAAATAGTGCCGGATTACCCGGTCTATCACCAGGAGCAGGTGGCGGTGGTGGTGAAAGTTATTGCCCTTTTTTTTGTACCAATTACGGTGGAGGTGCAGGAGCACCCGGTCGCGTAATGATTGATTTTATTTCTGTATCTGCCATTACTCCAAGTCCGGTTTGTATTGGAAGCACGATCACCATTACTGGAACTAATTTTACAGCAGGTAGCACTACCGTTACTGTAAACGGTACAGCTTGTACAAGTGTAACCGTAGTTAATTCAACTACGATTACCGCGGTCATTGAAGCGGGAACGACTTCAGGAAGGGTAGATGTAGTTAATGATGGGAAAAGAAATAACGGTATAATTATAAGCGTAAATCCAGCACCGGTCACTCCTGGAAATCCTACGAGCAATTCACCCCAGTGTACACCATCCGTAGTAACGCTCACCAGAACAGGAACACCTCCTGCAGGTGAAACTTGGTACTGGCAAACTGCAGCAGGTAATACGGACATGACCAATAGTGGAGCCACGTATAATGTTGCCGCTTCAGGAACTTATTACATTAGAGCAAGAAACAACAGTACCGGTTGTTGGAGCGTTGGTGCAGGAAACCTTGCGGTTTCAGTTAGTACTGTTATAAGCGCTATTGCAACCACTCCCGTTCCCGCCCATATTGCCACGGGAATTTGCTATCAGGGATTTAATTCAGTTAGCAGTGTAAGTTGGTCAGCGGTTGCTGGTGCTACTTCCTATGATGTTTATTTTGGAGCGGGTAGTTTACCGGGTAGCATCACCTCAAATGTAACAGGTACCTCTTTTAATACAGGTGTTTTAGCCGCAACTACCACGTATTTCTGGAGAATAGTTCCTCGAAACAGCTGTGGCATTACCACAGGCTCACCAGCAACCTGGAGGTTTACTACCGGTGCAGCAATTTGTACCGCAACATATTGTGCGCCAACTACTGCAACGCCTACAAATTCTTATATCACCGATGTTCGTTTTTTAGGTACGCTCAATGATGTTCAAAATAACAGTAATGGTTATTCAGGTGGCTATCAAAATTTTACCGGACTACCGAATAAAACCAAACAAGCAGCAGGCGAAGGAATTAATGTTTTTGTAAAAAGTAATGATGTAGATGTTGCCTACCGTGCATGGGTAGATTGGAATAAGGACGGTACTTTTACCAATTCCGGTGCAGAGCTCGTTTACACTTCGGGTGGGACGAGGGCGATTTCAACAACTTTTGGAATTGTAATACCTGCGGGAACCGCACCTGGAGATTATGTCATTCGTACGAGGGTTTACCGCTACTCCTGTGTCTCCCCCCCATCAAATTATTGTTCAGCTGCTTTCGATGCTTGTGGCAATTTTACAGGCATCAATTACGGTGAGGCAGAAGATTATGTTATTACAGTAGTATCTAACTGTGCTTCGAACTTAGATACTGTAACCAACGCAATTTATTGCGGTCCAGGTGCTTTAACACTTTCTGGAAAAGGCACTGCTGGAACAAAAACACTTCGCTGGTATGATTCGGTGACAGGAGGAAACTTATTGGCCGAAACACCGGTTGATGCTTCGATGTTGAATGCCTCATTTACGACACCTACCATAAGTTCGACGACGACTTATTATGTTACGGCATTTAATGGCACCTGCGAATCTATTTTTAGAAGACCGGTTGTAGCTAGAATCAGACCCATTCCTAATATTTCCTTTGATTTGCCTTTGGCGAACGCTAATTTTTGTGGAGACGACAATACCTTGAAACTCATATCGGTTGGGGAACAGGAACAAATTATTTTACTTGAAGAGAATTTTGATTCCGGATTAGGTCTTTTTACACGCTCAACAGGTACAAACGCTGATTTTACAAGCACAACCGACACCTCAGGTACTTTTCCTATATCAGGTATTGACAATAGCACTGTGGCTCTAACAGGATGGCAAAACCAAAGCAGTACATTTCCGCCTGTAGGTGCCATTTGGAAACCTGCCATAAGCTCAGGCTTTGGAGGAAATAAATTTGCATTTGCAACTTCAGATTATTCCACTACACGGGTGCATACCATTTTAACTTCTACTGCATCTTATGATACTACAAATTTTACCAATTTGCAGCTAAACTTTTCTGCCTATTATTCTTATTATGGGGATACGTCGCCTGAAGCAGGGGGTACGGTAGAAGGTTTTTTTGTTGAAGTTTCTACAGATGGAACCAATTGGACAACGGTGCAACCTTATACCGCTAGTTTGGGAATCGGAACCCGTTTTCAAAACATGACTGTTCCCTTAAATGCATATATTGAGGTCACTAACCTTAAAGTAAGATTCCGCTATTTAGCGTATTGGGGAGATGGAATTGGTATTGATAACATCAGACTCTATGGTGATAAACCTTTGAGCACGTCCTTCGTTTGGACTGCACCCAATATCGGAATTTATAATGCGGACTGTAGCACCAATTATATCAATGGAACTCCTACCAATTCGGTTTGTTTAAGACCTACCCAGACGCAACTGGAAACCATCGCTTCTTGGAATATTTCTGCACTCGCTACTTTAACCAACGGTTGTACTACAACCGGTGTGATTACCGTGCAGAACAACAATAAAGTTTGGGATACTGTTGCTACCAATTGGGATACAACCAATTGGCAACCAACGACCTCAATTCCAGACATCACCAAATGTGTCCTCATCAAACAGCCAGTTACGGTTTTATCTGGTACTAATGGCTTGGCTAAAGTGGTGAAAATAGAAGCCCCATCTGGTAAGCTTACCATCAATGGCGATGGCTCATTGACCATTCAAAACGGAATAATCAACAATGCCGGAATTGATAAAGTTGTTCTTGAATCCGATAGTAACTTAAAACAAATCAACGATAATCCTACTCCAGCAAATTCGGGGTCGATAACCGCAAGAAGAAACATCAAGTTCCGAAGCAGTACCACGCGGGATGAGTACAATTATTTGATTTCTCCCGTAACTGGACAAAGTTTAAAAACCCTTTATCCAGGTGTACCTACCACTTCTACGTACCCGTACATTCTTTATCACAATGAATCCAATAATTTCTTTTACAATTCCTCCGGCGCATATATTCCCGGTCGTGGTCTTGCGGTTAAAGAACCGAGTGTTGCACATGTTCCGGCGAATAATAAAGATGCCGAATTTAAAGGACCACTTGCTAATGGAGTCATCACTTACCCTTTAGCATTTACAAACAGTTCGTTAGGTTACAATTTGGTCGGGAATCCTTATGCCTCTAATATTGACTTAAAGGCTTTGTACACGCTGAATTCTGCGAATATCAGTTCTACTTTTTATTTTTGGGACAACGGCGCCAATAATGTCTATGTTCAAGAAGGGAGCAACTATAAAGGCCGCGCGTACGCAGTTTATAATGCAGTAACCGATACAGGAAATGCTGCAGGACACATCTTGCCGTCGCCATTGGTTATTGGCGGGAAAGTTCCCAATAATATTGCGAAAGTAGCACAAGGATTTATGGTCAAAACAAGTTCCGCTGGTAAAACTTTAACTTTCAATAATAGTGTTCGAACGATAGATAATACAGGTGTGAAATTCTTCAGCAAAGGGGCTGCTTCCAAAACAGACCGCTATTGGTTACGATTAATCTCCCCAACCAATGCCGTTAATACCATTGCGGTGGTTTATCTGGAAGAAGGTTCTACCACTTATGGAATGGATGATTCTGAACTTAATGTTTCCAGTTCTGATATGTTCTACAGTTTGGCAGAAGACCATCAGTTGCAGATTGAAGGCAGACCCAAGTTTGTGAATACCGATAAAATTGTATTGGGAAGCAACTATTTCGCCACCGGAAATTACACCATCGCTTTGGCAGAAAATGAAGGCGTCTTTGCCAACGGCCAAAACATCTACTTAAAAGACAAGCAAACTGGCATCGTTACGAACTTGAGTCAAGGAGCCTATACCTTCGCTGCTACTGCAGGAGCAAGTACTGACAGATTCGAAATCGTATATTTACCAGAAGCAGTTTTGGCAACTGATGGCGCAACCAAAGAAAACCTCGTGGTCTATAAGGATGGCAATGATTTCGTTGTGAAAGCCCAATCCAAAAAAATAACAGACTTAGAGCTTTTTGATGGTGCCGGAAGATTGATGAGGTCTTTCCGTCCCAACAGTTTCAAGACCATCATTCCTGCGGATCAACTGTTGAATGGGGTTTATATTTTGAAAATCAATCAAAATGGTGAAATCACCACAAAGAAAGTCATCAGATAAAAAGCTATAATTCTTCTCCCTAGAGAAGCGAAACCCAAAAGTGAATCAGGCAACAGTCTGGTTCACTTTTTTTTGTGGTCAACCGGTCTTTGCTGTTTGCTTACTCACGCATTGATGAAACCCCTAAAGTGTTCTTTTTTGTGTCTGTTTCTTCGACCTTTGTTCGACCTTTGTTCGACAACGCTTCGAGAAAAAGATGTTTTTATCGAAGGATTGTCGAAGAAACCTCGAAGGAAAGTCGAAGGATGGTCGAAGCATCGTTGAATTAAAGTTAAAGGAAAATCGAAGTGTCGTCGAAGGATTTAAAAAGAAGGGTCTTAGAACCTGGAAAAATTGGTTAAAAGCAGTCTGTTTATTGAAAGTTGAAGCAAAGGTTCTTATTGTTCAGCGCTCTATTTCTCCTGTTTACGGGTTCGTTACGGTTGATCTGCAATCACTGTTGTCGAGACTTGCAAAGATTCGAGTGGTATGGTTGTGAATGACTTTTGAAGCACCCTCTTTAAGCGAACTTCCCAATAGAAAAAGGGGTGAATGGCATTTGAATTTTGTAGACCATCAAAGTGTAGCGTGCATCAAAATAATAGCCTTGGTTTCAATTTTTTTAAAAATAGAAACTGAAATTCATTTCGGCGAATATTTTTTTAATGCAGAATTCACCCGACAGAACATCACAAAACCGAAGTAAAAAAAAGAGATAAAACGTCACGGAGTCGATCAAAATGGTGCTTTTTGAAGCTTTACAATCTGGGAGATCCTGTCGGGAGATTTAGTAGGGAAAAAAGAAAGCAACCAGCAGCTGAAAAAAAATAATTTGAAAAAAGGGTGTTTTCACCCGAAATTATTTTCAAAATCATTTGTAATTTTGACTCAACACAAAAACACAAATGATGAAAAAAAATTCTACTCTTGTATGCATTGCTCTTAGGCGCAATGTTTTACTCAATACCCCTTTCAAATTATTTCCCACAAAATTTGCTTTAATTTTTAGTTAAGGAAATAATTCCGTGCAATATCACCACGATTGTAAAACGGTCTTTTCGCTAGAGAATTCTGCCGACATACATCCGATCTCTTAGTAAATCTGCTATTCTGTAAATGAAGAAATTTATTCTATACAGATTTAAAAAAATTATAAACACAAAACAAGATGAAAACAATTTTACTCCAGCTAAAAAAGCAACTTACCTTTATAATTTTGCTTTTTATTTCAGTAGGAATTATGGGACAGACATTGATAGCATATCCTTTGAATAATAATCTGAATTCTAATGTAGGACCCATAGGTATTACAAACCCTAGTATAAATTATTATGATCCTCCTACTGTTGCAGCACCAAATTTTCTATTTAATCATTTGTTATTTCAGAATAATCTGGATGAGGTACGCTTCTCTTTTACTGCACCAACACCTTATAATGATGGATTAATATTGCAGTTACATACCACGATAGCAGGAGCGGGTTTTGGTTCAATTAGTGCCAACATACAAATTTTTATGCAAGTTGATAGTCAACCGGAAACAAAAATTGATGAAAAAAACCTAACTGCTGGTATCTTTATTGCAGGCGGGGATTCGGATGATTTTTCCGTTCCTCTAACAGGCATCAATGTTAGTTCACAAGTGAAAATTAGAATCGTTGGAACCAGCAGTGCAAGTGGTGCTACTCTTCAGTTTTTTGGAGTTAATAATTTAAAACTGGTAAGAAATACAACAACCATTTCTGTAAGAAGCACGAAAACCCCACAACCTCCATTCATTACTCATAATGCAGGAGCTTCGTTGAGACTGGATACAGATTTTAAAAGTCGGCTCACTAATGAAGAATGGTTAGATATAACCTATTTAATTGAGAACACCGGGTCAAGAGTTTTGGAAATCAATTCGATGCAACTTGTTCCAAATAATGTGGGCTTTAGTATAATTGGAACGGTTCCAGCAACGATAAATGCGGGGCAGAATGCAACCTTTACCGTTAGATTTGCGCCCACAGATCAGGGAATAAAAACAGCGGAAGTGGTGATTGGTGGAAATATTGTTCCTAATAATCCTTTTCGTTTTGAAGTGAAAGGTAATGGTAAAAGTTGCAATCTGGGCTCAGTTCCTATTTTGGTTCAAAATTTTGAAACGTCCGGTTCGAATTTAAATACTTCTGTGATTAGTGCAGGAGCTCCCGGTTCCACAGGTGCAACTTCAAATACTCCTAATCCTACACTCGGTACAGGCGTACAATTATATCCGGCAGGAACTAATCTTTATTCAGCAGAATCGCCAACCCGATCAATATTTGTTAGAGGAAGCGGTACTGATGCAAGTAGTATTTTAGGCACAGGAGAAGTGACCTTAGAATTTGGACCTGTAGATCTAACAGGACAACAGGAAGTGAGTGTTAATTTTGAGGTAGCTGCTTTTTCTACATCAAATGTTACTTCTAGTAATACTAATACTGGATCGGGCGTGAACGGATTCGATTATGTAAAATTACAAATAATGAAGCCAGATGGTACTTTTTCTGATGAAATTCAGCTTAAAGGATCTCCCGATACAGATGAGATGGATCCAAGATCATACAAATATGGGTTTGGTCAAACTATAATTCCAGAAAGTAATTATGATGGAATGCTATATACAGTAAATAATACAAATACCACGAAATATGGAAAATTTAAACTTAATATCCCTGTCTCAGCTTTAACTAATAATTTTAAATTCCGTATTGTAGCAAAAACAGGTCAATCTGGTGAAAGAAAATCTAGATTTAGTCCTTATGATAGGTTTTATAACAGAAATCTGTGGCTCATCGACAATGTACACGTGGATGCGGGAAATGCTAAAGTTAAAACCTGGAATGGAACCGGTTGGACGGGTGAAAACACCAACAAACCAGGCTCCAGAGAAAAAGCCCTGTTTGCAGGTAATTATAATTTTACCGCAACAAATAATACCGGTAATTTATCAGTTTGCGAATGTGAAGTAAATGCTGGTGTCAACCTTACCATTCCAACCGGTAAATTCCTAAGTGTAAGAAATAAGATTATCAATCACGACCCTATAGGCAATAATTTTGTGGTGGAAAGCGATGCGAATTTATTACAGGAAGAAAATGGAATCGTTAATTCAGATAACATTACCGCCAAACGCATCATCAAAGTAGGAGCAGCACGAAATCAGTACAATTACTTGGGAACGCCAGTCAATTTCGCAAGTGGTGAAACCTTTAAAACGATCTATCCCAATGCTACTTTTGTACTATATCATAACGAAGCGAATAATATGTTTTACAATTCCTCCGGCGTAAATATTCCTGGAAGAGGTCTTGCGGTGAAAGAACCTACAGGAAGCGGAGCAACCAATGTAACCGCTACCTTTAGAGGTGTGCCACAAAACGGAAATGTAATTTTACCTATTGCCAACAGTAATACCGCCCTTACTACTTTGGGTTATAATTTAGTAGGAAATCCTTATCCTTCCAACATCGACCTTTTAAGTTTATACGATAACAATGGAGGTCAAACTGGGGACTTTCAAGCGCCCTCTCCAAATATTAGTGCTACCTTTTATTTCTGGGACAATAATGGCAACGGACAATTTACGCAGCAGGGTACCGGATATCAAGGTCAGGCATACGCTACCTTTAATGTTCTTGCGGGATCCACAGGAACGGGAACAAAATCTTCTTTAGGGACAAAAGTTCCAACCAACATTGTAAAAGTGGGACAAGGTTTCATGACGAGAGCCTTTCAATCTAATTATAGTTTTAAATTCAATAACAGAGTAAGAACTGATGCGGTTTCTTCAGCAGATTTCCTCGGGAAAGGAAATTCAAATGTACAGGATGACCGGTATTGGTTGCAATTGACCGCTCCTTCTGGAATTACTTCTACCATTGCAGTGGTTCATTACGCAAGTGGAAATAATGCATTCGGACCAGAAGATTCCCGCAGTATGGGTGGATCAGATGCGATATACACCATGGTGGAAAATGAAAAAATCGCCATCGAGGGAAGAAGCAGTTTTGCCAATACAGACCGCATTTATTTAGGAACTAAGCATTTTGCCACAGGTAATTACACCATCGGGCTTGATGATAAAGAAGGCATCTTTGCCAACGGACAAAGTATTTACCTCAAAGATTTGCAGACCGGCATCATCACGAATTTATCAGACGGAAATTATACCTTCCAAGCAAATGCAGGAGAAAGTACCGGTAGATTTGAAATCATCTATAAACCGGAAAGTGTTTTGGCAACCAATCAAACTGTAAAAGAAAGTGTGATCGTCTATAGAGACGGAACTGATTTTATCGTGAAAGCCGAGAACAAAAAAATCACTGCTTTGGAGATGTACGACAGTGTCGGAAGACTGATCTATTCAGCAAAACCAAATGCCGTAAAAGTAAACATTCCTACAGACCGCATGCTCAATGGTGTTTACATCTTAAAAATCGATCAGGGAGGCACAGTGACCACGAAGAAAGTGATCAGATAAGCAGAAAACAACAATTCATATTTAATGTAAAGTTCCGGCAAAAGTCGGAACTTTTGCGTTGAACTGTCCTTGCGAGGAAGAGGCACGACGACGAAACAATCCAATCAACAAAAGCGAACCCATCCAACAAGCACGAACGTCATTGCGAGGAGCTGAAAATGCTTTTTCAGGGAAGCAATCCCAAAGTAAGAAGCGAGTTTCTAATAGTGGGATTGCCGCACTCCACTTCGTT
Source organism: Kaistella chaponensis (assembly GCF_900156725.1). Taxonomy (GTDB): domain Bacteria; phylum Bacteroidota; class Bacteroidia; order Flavobacteriales; family Weeksellaceae; genus Kaistella; species Kaistella chaponensis. Next base: position 195,221 of record NZ_FTOI01000001.1, read on the forward strand.
GCGCTCGCAATGACGATAATAGGAGAGGGTTGCGGTCGCAATGACGATAGTAAGAAACGGTTGTGCACGCAGTGACGGTCAATTGTCATTGCGAAGCGGTGGACCGAAATGTTCGATTTAAAAGGAGAGTTCTCACCGCTGTGGCAATCTCAAAGTAAGAAGCTCGCTTCTAATAATGGGATTGCCGCGCTCCACTTCGTTGCGCTCGCAATGACGATAATAGGAGAGGGTTGCGCTCGCAATGACATTAATAGGTGAGGGTTGCGCTCGTAATGACACTCCGATTTGAAGCAATCCTTCAGTAAGAAGCCCGCTTCTATACGCGTGCTTTTTTTTGTGGCAGCCGCGTTTTCGGGTTAAAGCACCATTGAAAGTCTTGTGAACAAAGCATTAAATTATTGGTAATCTGATGAATAACAGTTCATTTTTGTTTGAAGATTAACAATTATATAGTACTTTTGCGCGCTTTTAAATAACGCATAAACGATGACAAAAAATTTATTCCCGCAGAATCAAATGGTGGCACCCGAATTTGATTTGAAATCAATTTACCAAACAGTCTTGAAATCCCTTTTCACTGTATTTTTACTGCTTTGCTCGATGGGAGTTTCGGGGCAAACAAATATTTTTACGTACAGTAACTCTAATGCAACTATTCCCACAGGATTTGTTTTGACAAACAATGTTTCAACTAATGCAATTGATTTAGGAACATACTTATTAGTTGACGCTGGTGCTCCAAGTGATTATATCGTAACGCCAAGTTATGATTTATCTGCTTATCCATCTGTTACTATAAACGTAAATGTAGCAACATTTGGAAGTGGAACTGCTTATCCTTTGAAAATTGAATTTTCTACTAATGGCGGAACTTCATGGAATGCAACAACATATACGACTGCAACTCCTTCTTCATCTACATATATAACTGGGGGTCCAATTACAATTACTCAAACATTTACAGCTACAACTAAGTTTAGATTTTCAAATAATGGCAATAGTGGAAGAGGCGTTAGAATTCAAACCTTAAAATTAGATGCAAATGCACCTGCTGCTATTACTTCAAACGCTGTTATTGGAAATTGGTCGTCACCTTCAAGTTGGGTAGGTGGAGTAGTACCAACATCTTCTGATAATGCAATAATAGTTTCTGGGGCGGTGATCGAAATGGATAATACCACTTTCAATACTAGAAATGCAGGAACTACTACTATCGTTAATTCTTGTGGAACTTTAGCAACTAAAGTTCAATATATCAATAAAGGAACAACTACAGTTAATGGAACTTTCCAATTAAATGCAGGTGGATATTCTAATACGGATAATAATTTTGTATATGGTGCGGCAGGAACTTTAATTTTTAATAATACAAGTTCTTTCGGAGTTAATAATACCGATCAGTTTTGGCCTACAGCAAGTGGTCCTTTTAATGTGACTATTTTACAGGGTGGAATGACTTTGAATTCGGGTGCAAATAGAACAGTTGCAGGTACTTTTCAAACGGCAGCAGGAGTGACCTTATCTTCTGCAACTTTAACTTTAAATGGAACTGCCCAGATTAATGCAGGTGGATTTTTTAATGATACTCCAACTTACGGTTCTGCATCAACTTTGGTGTACAACACTACTTTTGGATTAGATAAAGAATGGACGAGCAACGGGGCAGCTGGAGTTGGAATTCCTGCAAATGTAACAGTACAAGCTGGAACACTAAATCTTCCAAATGTTAGTAGAGGTATCCCCGGTAATATTTCCATCAATACAGGAGCAACATTAAATTTGAATAATGTTTCCGGCGATCTGTATATCGGTGGGAACTGGACCGATGGTGGTAATTTTAATCCGAACGGTAGAGCGGTATTTTTTAATGGAGCAGCTAACCAAACGATAACAAAAACAGGTGGTGAAACCTTCAATTATTTAATTAATAATAAATCGGGAGGGAGTTTAATTCTTGCCAATAACGTTATCATTAATGGAACATCCGGAGATGTTTTACAACTCTTAAATGCAGGTCTATTAGATTTATATGGTCAAACTCTGACGCTAAACGGTACTAACGGAAATATTTCCGTAAATGCAGCTGGAAGAACAATTACTTCGGGCGTTGGTGGTGTTTTAGCTATTGCCGGAAATAAATTTGTTACCGGTTCCGGAACTTTAGTTACTGCTGCCAATGTTACTGTATTAGCAACTGCTGGAATTGATTTTGGTTCAAGTAAAACTACGGTTAACGGTACATTCCAAATAAATTCTGGTGGATTTGCGAATAACAATGCACCTATTTATGGATCTTCTTCAACTTTAGTTTATAACGGTGTTACCGGATATGGAGCAGGAAATGAATGGACAGGAAATGCAACGAGTGCAGGACAAGGAACGCCACAGAATGTAACTTTAACAAATAGTTCTGTGAATATGCCTAGTACAGCTCGAGCATTAGCAGGAAACTTAACGATAGGAACAGGAAGTGCATTAAATCTCAACGGTACCTTTGGTTCTGATTTGAATATCGGTGGTAACTGGACTAATAATAAAACTTTTAATGCCAATAACAGAGCCGTATTTTTTAATGGTGCTTCTGCCCAAACCCTAACAGGTGCAACTACTTTTGATTATTTAATAATGAATAATAGTGGCGGGCTTACTTTAAATAATTCAATTAGTATTAATAATGGCCTCACACTTACTACTGGTTCTATAACTCTTGGTGCAAATAACATCACTTCGCCTTCCACGGTCGCAATAACTGGTAGTTCTGCATTAAGCCATATTATAGCGATTTCTACAGGTAGAATGATTCGAACAGGCGTGACAAACACTAATCAACTTTTCCCTTTAGGTTATTCTGCTACTAAATACAGCCCGATTACGCTAAATAATACAACAGGAACTTCAGATTTATCCGTTAATTTAAGTAATACTTTTACGGGAGCAGTAAGCGATCCAACCAAAGTGGTTAATCTTCAGTGGAATGTAACTTCCAGTGCGGGAACAACTGCAACAGTTTCCCCAACTTGGGAAGTTGGCGATCAAGGTTCTATGGTTAACCCAGCGACAGGTGAACTTGGAAATTATCAAGGTACTGCTTATGTACTGTACCCAACTATTTTAAGCCAATATACCACAACAGCAACTGCTGTATCGCTCGTTTCTGGCGCAAACCCAATAGTTGTTGGAAATACGGGTGCAGTATATACTAATGCAGCGGCATATTTCAAAAGCAATGTTACTACAGGAACTTGGGCAACGCCTGCTTCTTGGCAATATTCTACAGATAAGGTAACTTGGAGTACTTCTACAGTAGTACCAACTTCTTCAGCTTTGGCGATTACAATACAAAATGGTCATACAATAACAGTGGGAGCATCTGCAACTGCTAAAAATCTTACCATTGATGCTACTGGTGTTCTAACTGTAAATTCTTCATTCAATATTTCCGGAACAAATACTGTTAAAGGGACTTGGAATCAAACAACAACATCTGTCTTAACAAATAGTGGTACACTAACCTTCAATTCTAATAGTATTTATAATAATAATGTAAACAATGGTACCATTCCAATTGCAACATGGAATTCAGCATCCAATTGCAATATTATAGGATATACGAATTCTAGTCCCGTAAATGCGGTTTTAGGTTTAAACCAGACATTTGGTAATCTTACATTTAATAATGCAGGTTCTAGCAGTTTCATCAACTTATTTTCCACAACATCGACAATTAATGTTGCCGGAATACTTACTGTTGGACCATCAATAAATAACCAGGTTTCATTTAGCAATTCTGCAGGTACAATTACAGCCAATATCAATAAGTTAAATATCACAGGAGGTTTCGTAAATGGTGTTGGTGCTTCTGCGACTGTAAATCTTATTGTTGCAAATGATATGTCATTATCTGGTAGCGGAATTTTTAGGAATTCCACTGGTTCTGGAAGTGCAATAGTTACTGTAAATAATGATCTAATAATAACAGATAATGGCTTGTTGCAGATTGTTGCTGGAAGTAATGCAAATGTTCCAAGCCAAACCTTAAACGTTGGAAGAGATTTTATTATCAATGGTGTAGATGCTCAATTGGATTTAAAACCTAATTCCAGTTCTTCTGGTACAAGTATAGTAAATGTTGGAAGAAATTTCAGTTCAAATAATACTGATCCAAATGCTGTTGATGTTGATTTTGGATCTGGAACAGTACTTAATAATGCTGTTAATATCAATGGTAATTTAACGCATACGGGTTCTGGTTTCTATCAAACATTTGCAACCACGCAAGCAAAAGGATTTGTTTTAAAAGGAGGAACTTCTACAACTCCTTCTACAATTTCGTATTCGGATAGCAACTCAGACTTTACCAGTTATGTGGTGGACAATGGTGCATATGTAAAATTATTAACAGATTTAACACTTGGGGATTCAAGTAATACACTCACTCCAGTAAGTGTATTTTCGGTAAATAATTTAGGAACAATAGATTTTAATGATAGGTCTATTATTGGACATAACCGACCACGATTTATAACAGCCGCAGGAGCGACGTTGATCACTTCTAATTCTGCTGGATTTGGGGGAACTACTGCAACAGGAAGTTTAATGTCTTTTGGTTCAACAAATACAACCTCCGCTAATGGTGCAGCGCAATTTGTTGCAGGCATCAACTATACATTCAATTCCAGTACAACCACGCCTTTCCCAACAGGAACATTTGGTAGTCCTGCAAGTTTAACTTTTAATAACGCCAATGTTACTTCTAACAGAACGACTGCCTTAACTGTTTCCGGAGCTGTAAATGTAAACGGAACTTCTGTTGTTGCTTTAAACTCTTCCGGAACTAATAATCTTGTACTTGGTGGAGTTATGACTATTGATCTAAATGCTACTTTTGATAATAACGGTGAAAACCAGATTACAAATGGAGGTGGTTCTATTGTAATCAACGGAACTTTCATCACCAAAGATGCGCAGGGTTTTACTGGTACTAACATGGCGATTCCAGGCATTACACCAACTCTTGGTGCTAATTCGACTATAGTTTTTGGTAAAACTGGAGATCAGGATGTTACTAATTTTACGCCAGGATATAAAAATATCACCTTTGCAGGAAGTGGCATCAAAACTGTAACGGGTACAGGTTATTCAATTTCAGAAACAATCACCATTAATAATGGAGTTACTTTAGATGCGAAATCGGTAGGATTCGGGAGAGTTGGAACAAAATTAACAATGCTTGGAAATTCTTTATTCAAAACCGGGGGAAGTGGCAGTAAACCTGATGCAAGTGGACCTTATACCTTAGATCCAACTTCAACCATTGAATTTCAGGGTACATCGGCAACAGAAATTGCAGTGTCAAAATTGTACGAAAAAATCATAGTTTCCGGAAATAATGTGAAACCGAGTGGTCTCAACTTAACTGTTAATCAAAATACAACAGTAACACCAACAGGAAAATTAACACCTCCATCAACGAATGATAGTGCTTCGTCAACGGTTTTTAATGCGAAGAAAGGGATTGTTGTGCAAACGCTTGCTCCTAATAGTGGTTCAGTAATTTTCCAAAACAACGCACAATTGATGCAGGATTCAGATGCGGTAAACAGCGGATCGATCAGCATGGAGCGGGAAGCAACAATTCCGGTATCTACTTTTAACCAGTATGCTTATTGGAGTTCACCAGTCATCGGGCAAGATTTTAAAAATATTTTTCCGGGCAATCCTACGTCCGCTCTTTACCACAATGAAAGTAACAATAAATTTTATACTTCAACAGGAGCCTATATCCCAGGAAGAGGTTTAGCCGTACGAAATCCATTCATTGCAAGTGGAGCTGCAGATATTAAGACAGCCTCACTATCGGGAACTCCTTATAATGCTGATCTGTCTTATAACCTTAATTTCACGGATGCGCAACATGGCTATAATCTAGTTGGAAATCCCTATCCCTCCAATTTAAATTTAAATCAACTTTATTTGAATTCTTCAAATATTGCCTCCACATTTCTTTTTTGGGACAACACGTCCAATACTGAGCAAACTCAGTTAGGAAATTCTTACACTGGTGATAGTTATGCGAAATTTAACGCACTTGCTGGTGATACAGGAACTGGTATTCCTGCGCCGGGTAAAGGTGCACCTGCTTCCAACAACTCTAAAACCCCAAACAATATATTGAAAGTTGGTCAAGGATTTATGGTAAGAGCAAAGTCTTCAGGTGCAGCAGTTGCCTTTAGAAATACAGACAGAATTACCACTCAGACTTCTGCTCAATTTTTTGGAAAAGGCGGTAAAGAATTGGTGAACAATCGTTACGTAGTAGAATTTGTAACGCCACGCTCTTTAGTGTTCAGCAATGCAGTTGTTTATTTTGAAAATGGAAATAATATCTATGCAGTTGATGACTCAAAATTAGAAAGCGCAGTCTCTGAAGGTTTATTCACCCAAGCAGAAGATGAAAAAGTGGTGATCAACGGAAGAAGTTCTTTTGTTAATACTGACCTCGTTAAACTAGGAACCCGTCAATTTACTTCGGGCTTATATTCAATTCGCCTTGGAACTAAGGAGGGGATATTTGCTAATGGCCAAAACATCTACCTTAAAGACAAACAAACAGGAATCGTGACCAACCTGTCGGAAGGAAATTACACCTTTACTGCCAATGCAGGAGAAAGTACAGGTAGATTCGAGATCATCTATCAACCGGAAACCGTTCTGGCAACCGACACGAAGGTGAAAGAAAACCTGATCGTCTATAAAGATGGAAATGATTTCGTAGTAAAAGCACAAAACAAAAAAATAAGCTCCCTAGAAGTTTTCGACTCGGCGGGAAGACTTATCTGGGCTTTGAAGCCGGAAAGCATTAAAGCAATTATTCCGGCAGAAAAAATAAACAATGGTCTTTATGTGTTGAAGATCAATCAGAACGGCGAAATTACTTCTAAAAAAATTATCAGATAAAACCATCACACGCTATGAAAGCCAAATTTACGTTTGGCTTTTGTGGGTGGTATAAAAATTTTGTTAATTTGCAACAGGTGGAGTTTTATTTTTGTAAATAACTAGAATGTTTAATAACCAGCGCCAGTTTGGGTTTGGTTAAAAAAAATGTAAAAAAAGTTAAAAAAATGAAAACATTCCATCCCTAATTAATATATTTGTGAAAATAAGGCAATGAAAAAAATACGATATATCTTATTCTTGTTGATCAGCTTCTTCAGCTTTGCACAAAGCGGACCCAATCCTTTTGCGGATAAAGAGTCCGAAAGTGCGTTCAACAAACCAACCGCTACAAAAGATAATGAAACGCAGGTCAAAGACAATGCTGCCTCTCTTGATTCTGGTGGTGGAAATCCTAGTGATCCTGTTCCGATTGACAACTATATTCCTCTGCTCATCATAACCGCAGTTGGAATCATGGTGTATCATACGTCTCAAAGAAAGAATATTTCGGCCAAAAAAGAGCCGAATCACTAAAGAGCTACCAATGTTTCGCTTTTTTACAATGAAACTGCTATAAAGAATGTATTCTAAATATTTAAAGCCTTCTCTGGATTACTCTCTGGCAGGTTTGTCACTGTTGGTGGTCAGTCCATTGTTTCTTGTGATTACGGTTCTACTGATCATCAATAACCGTGGAAGTGCGTTTTTCATTCAGAAAAGACCCGGAAAGGATGGGAAGATTTTTCATATCATCAAATTCAAAACGATGAATGATAAAAAATGCGAAAACGGCATTTTGCTCTCTGATTATGAACGCTTAACTTTAGTCGGAAAGGCAGTACGCAAAACGTCATTAGATGAAATTCCGCAATTGATCAATGTCTTGCGGGGAGAAATGAGTTTGGTGGGACCGAGACCTTTATTACCGGAATATCTTGATCTTTATAATGAAGAACAGCGTAAAAGACATATTGTAAAGCCCGGTATAACGGGTTGGGCACAGGTGAATGGTAGAAATGCCCTCTCTTGGGAAGAGAAGTTTAAATTCGATGTGGAGTATGTGCAGTCCTGCTCTCCGCGCCTTGACGCAAAAATATTACTCATCACTATTCAGAAAGTGGTTCACCGACATGGTGTGAATGCAAACAATTACATGACGATGGAAGCTTTTAAAGGAGACGCAGCATGATCTTATACGGCGCACGCGGTCAGGCGAAAGTGATTTACGATCTGATTCTCTCAAACAATCACCTTTTGGAATATTTGGTAGATGATAATCCACCCGATTATTTTCCCCATCATCTTAATGTTTATCGGCCAACTCCAGAATTATTGCAAGATAAAAGAATTATTATCGCCATCGGTGATAATCGTTTGAGGGAGAAAATTTATAATGACATCAAGCATTTGTGTGAGTTTGAAACCATGCAGCATTACAGTGCTTATGTTTCGCGTTTTACCGAAGTTGGTGCAGGTACCGTGATTATGCCAAAAGTCTGCATCAATGCAGAAGTGAAAATTGGGAGCCATTGCATCATCAACACCTCTTCTATTATAGAACATGAATGTATTATTGAAGATTTCGTGCATATTTCACCTAAAGCTGCTTTGGCAGGAAATATTTTGGTGAAAAAAGGTGCGCAAATCGGTTTGGGAGCAAATCTTATTCAGGGGATTACGATTGGCGAAAATGCAATCATCGGTGCAGGATCTGTAGTATTGAAAGATGTGCCAGCAAATGCTGTGGTTGTAGGAAATCCCGGCAGAATTATTAAAATCAATGAAGTAGAAAATGAACGATAAAATCTGGCTTTCTTCGCCACATATGGGTGGTACAGAAATGAAGTATATTCAGCATGCTTTTGACGAAAACTGGATCGCACCTTTGGGTCCCAACGTCAATGGACTCGAAAAAGATTTAGAAACGTATCTCGAAAAAGACGTTCATGTTGCGGTTTTGAGTTCGGGTACAGCTGCTTTGCATCTTGCCTTAATCCTTTTAGACATCAAACCTGGCGATTTTGTGATTTGTCAGAGTCTTACTTTTTCTGCCTCTGCAAATCCTATTATTTATATCGGTGCCATTCCTATTTTTGTAGATAGCGAAAAAGACACGTGGAATCTTTGTCCCAATGCCGTGGAAGACGCTATTAAATTTGGAATATCGCAAGGCAAAAAACCGAAAGCCATCATTACCGTAAGTCTGTACGGAATGCCATATAAAGTGGATGAAATTTCCGAGATTTCTGCACGCTATGAAATTCCTGTAATCGAAGACAGTGCCGAAGCATTGGGAAGTACCTATAAAAATCAGAAATGCGGAACTTTCGGAGATCTTTCTGTTATCAGTTTTAATGGGAACAAAATTATTACAACTTCCGGTGGCGGTGCTTTGGTGGTAAAGAATCAGGAATACAAAAATAAAGCTGTATTTCTTTCTACCCAAGCAAAAGATGATGCGCCCCACTATGAACATACTTCTATTGGTTACAATTACCGCATGAGTAATATTTGTGCCGGAATTGGAAGGGGTCAAATGGAAGTGTTGGATTTACGTGTACAACAACGTAGAGCAAATCACAATTTTTACAAAGACCTCTTCAAAGATGATTCCCGGTTTGTTTTGCACACAGAACCAAGTGCCGATTATTTTTCGAACCACTGGCTTAATTTAATCTACATCGAACCCGGAAAGAATTACAATCGCGAGACCATCAGACAAAAATTTCTGGACCATCAAATTGAAACCAGACCGATCTGGAAGCCGATGCACTTACAGCCAATCTTTAAAGGTTCTCATTATTTTGGTGGGGATTTGGCAGGGCAGCTTTTTCAAAATGGCTTATGTTTACCTTCCGGTTCGAACATGACCGAAAATGATCTGAACAGAATCACTTCAGTTTATAAGGATTTCGACTCTTTGCATTAAAAATATACAACTCTCTTTGTTTTTTTAGTAAATTTGCATAATAATGATAGAAAAAAACACAATGCAGAATATGGATCATAAATTTATCGTACCGTTAATCTTTACCTTATAATGAGTTATCGCAAAAACTTAAACAGCATTATTTACGGTGGTGATAATATGGTAAATCTATCAGATGTAAGATATCTACCCAGATGGATTATTTTAATGATTGATATTGTACTCATTTTTGGTGCAACCTATTTTTCCTGTTATATTATTGAAAAATTAAACAATAATACCAGAGTTTTTTATAATAATGTGTACATGTACACGTTGGTCATGGCGGTCAATGTTGCCTTCATGTATATTTTCAGAACCTACGCTGGAATTATCCGGCATTCTACTTTTATCGATTTATTTAAATTAATGCTTGCTACTTTTTGTAGTACTTTAACCGTTGCGGCGATTAGTTATAGCTATTATCTGGTTTCAGGTTTTAAATTAATCGGTGCGCACGTGCCGTTTTTATCGATTTTCTTTGCTTCTTCTTTCATGATCTTATTTATGTTCCGACTCTTTGTGAAGGAGTTTTTTCATGTGATTAGAGAATTTAGAAGGAGTACGCTGAAAAAAAGAATCTATGTATTGGGTATTGATGAAACTTCTATTGCAGTAGCGCGAGCGGTTTTAGATAATCCGAATTTACCGTATGAAGTGGTGGGTTTCCTAACGCAGAGAAATGACTCTCGGAGAGCTAAACTTTTGGGTAAGCCTATCTTCAGTAAGGAAAGGGTAGAGCAAAATACAAAAGAGGATCTGGCCGTAGATGGTGTTTTAATCATTAAGGAAATGATGTCGAAAGAAGAGATGAACTGTTGGGTTAATCTCTTTCTGGAAAAAGATTTGCAAATCTTTAAATCTCCGTCTGTGCAGAAACTTCGGGATAATGATTTGGTAGGTTCTATTAAAACCCTTCAGATTGAGGATCTACTCAACCGGAAACCTATTAAAATCGAAAGCGAAGAAGTGAGCAGCAGACACCACGGTAAATCGATTCTGATTACGGGTGGAGCTGGATCGATTGGAAGCGAAATTGTAAGACAAGTTTCCCAATTCAATCCTGAGCTGATTGTTATTTTGGATCAGGCAGAAACGCCACTTTACGAGATCGAAAATGAAATGCGAGAAAAATATCCACACATTAATTTTAAATTTGTGTTGGGTGATATTTCAAATCGCCATCGGATTGAACCTTTATTTCAAAAATACCAGTTTTCGATGGTTTACCATGCAGCAGCGTATAAGCATGTGCCATTAATTGAGGAAAATCCGCATGAAGCAATTTTGGTTAATATTTTAGGAAGTAAAAACATTTCCACTTTAGCCAGCAAATACAAAGTCAACCGTTTTGTAATGATCTCTACCGATAAAGCGGTGAAGCCAACCAACGTAATGGGGGCAAGTAAAAGAGCCGCAGAACTTTTCGTACAGTCACTTCAAAATTCAGAAGGTAATATCACCAAATTTATCACCACACGTTTTGGAAATGTATTGGGTTCTAACGGCTCGGTAATTCCGCATTTTAAAAGACAGATTGAAAATGGCGGTCCTATTACCATAACACACCCCGATATTGTAAGGTATTTCATGACCATTCCGGAAGCTTGCGAACTCGTACTGCATGCAGGAATTATGGGGAAAGGCGGAGAGATTTTCGTCTTTGATATGGGAGAACCTGTGAAGATATTAGATTTGGCAAACCGCATGATTAAGCTTTCAGGCTTTGAACCGGAAGTGGATATAAAAATCATTTATACAGGTTTGCGTCCCGGCGAAAAGCTTTATGAAGAATTACTGAGTGATGATGCGAAGACTTTACCTACACACAATGAAAAAATCATGATTTCTAAAGATCCCACTATGGAATTCGCAGCGATTGAGAAATATACCAATCATATCATTAAAGCGGCACTTAGAGGTGAAAAAGTAGAAGTGGTGCAGATTCTGAAAAATATCGTTCCAGAATTTAAAAGCAACAATTCAATTTATGAAATTTTGGATAAGTAATATAGAATTGTATATTTGCAAACCTTCTATTTAATAAGTAAAATGAACAAAAACATATTTCTATTGTTTATTGGCGCACTTTTTTTAGTAACCTCCTGTAAAACAAGAGGCAAAGCAAATAAACTTACCTACATGCAGAATATTGAAAATATTGCGACACAAGCAACGATCAATACCACTCATTCTACTTTGCAAAATGGCGATCAACTGGTTATTCTTGTCACAGCGAAAGATATGGATGTTGTTCGACCATTCAACCAAAATTATTCTTCAGGAGAGGTTTCTCAAACGACCATTCCAAATAGCAATAGTCCTATGCAAGGACAAACAAGTTTACCAGGACCTAGTTATTATATCGACTCCAATGGGGAGATTGATTTTCCGGTAATTGGGAAGTTGAAAGCTTCGGGAATGACCTTAGTAGCTTTTAAAGATGAACTTCGGTCCAGACTTTCCATGTATATTAAAAATCCTTCTGTTAATATAAGGGTTGCCAATTATAAGGTGACAATTCTCGGAGAAGTTACAAGACCAGGACAATACATCATTACTGATGGACAAACTACATTGCTCAACGCTTTAGGTTTGGCCGGAGATTTAACCATGTATGGGAAAAGAGATGATATTTTGATTGTACGAAATATAGATGGGCAAATTAGCAAAGAGTACGTAAATATTTTACAAGCTGATTTTATCAATTCTCCTTATTACAATCTTCAGCAAGGTGACGTGGTCTATGTAACACCAAACGACACCAAAGAAAAAACTTCACGATTGGATCCTAATATGCCGATTTATATCTCTGTTGCAGGGATTGTTGTTACTATTTTAGCCTTAGTTTTCAAAAAATAATACTTCCTTATATATAATGGATAACAATTCTTTCAAAGATAACCAAAAAGACGACGAGCACGGTTCAGAAATAGAGATTAGAGAGATTCTGAAACCTTATCTCAGAAAATACTATTGGTTTGTAATTAGTGGTCTTTTGTGTCTCGCACTTTCTTATCTTTATCTTAAAACAAAAACGACTGTTTATGAAGTATCGGCTTCTGTTCTCGTTAAGGATACGAAGAGTACTCCTGGATCACAGGATTTTGCCGCTTTACGCGATATTTCTGGCTTTGGAAAAATAGGGAGCAATGGGGTAGAAAATGAAATGGAACTTTTGAAATCAAAAAAAATGATGCAAAAAGTCGTTCAATACCTTAATCTGGAAACTACAGTTTATCAAAAAGGCAAATTTCAGAATACAGAGCTTTATGGAAAGACTTCGCCAATATTAGTGCAAGTCATCAATGAGAAACCTGATGTAAAATATTTTAAAGAACCTATTGCGCTAAAGATTTCAGGAAATAATATTGAATTAAGTAGTGAAGAATTAAAACCTCTAAAAACAACTTTTGGTAAAACAATTAGTTTGCGTTTTGCAAATATAATTATTACACGGAATAAAGATTATGTTGCTCCTAAAGAACCAGCAAATGAATACTTATTAAAAGTCGCAAGTAACAGCCAAACCACAGATGCTTTTCAATCCAATTTGAAAGTGGCCCTTATCAATAAGGATGTGACGGTAATTAGAATGACTTTGAATTATCCGCAAACTCAAAAAGCCCAAGATATTCTAAATACATTAACTCGTGTTTATAATAATGATGCCATTGAGGATAAAAATTCAGAATCTAAAAAAACAGCTGAATTTATTGAGGAAAGAATTCGGATTATTGGAAACGAATTGGGCGAAGTTGAAAGCAGAAAGGAAAGATTCAAAGAATCAAACCGAATTACTGATTTGGAAACAGAAGCCAAACTAGGCTTACAATCCTCAGCTGAAGCACGTGGAAAGTTGCTAGAAATAGATTCTCAGCTCGAAATTACGAATGCTTTACTCGGTTATGTAAATAAACAAGGAACGAGTGCGGTTCTTCCTGGCAATGTAGGGTTAGATAATCCTTCTGCTACATCTAATATTTCTGCCTATAACCAATTGGTCCTCGAAAAAAACAGACTTTTGGAAAATGCCACGCCGCAAAATCCATTAGTTATTGATCTTACCAAGCAAATCAATAGCATGAGGAATTCTGTGGTTGAAAGTTTGGCCAAGAACAGAAGTGCATTGCAAGTTGCGAAAGGGAACTATCAAGCAGAAAACCAAACTATTGCTGGTCACATATCTAAAATTCCAGCTCAAGAAAAAACATTTAGAGAGATTGAAAGACAGCAACAAATAAAAGAAAATCTTTATTTGCTCCTGTTACAAAAAAGAGAAGAAACGGCAGTTTCCCTTGCGGTAACCGCTCCAAAAGCCAGGGTTGTTGATGAAGCTTACGTGAATCCAATTCCAGTAGCTCCTAAAGGCTCGATGGTGCTTTTGATTGGATTGTTGACAGGTCTTGTAATTCCGTTTGTTGTTATTTATTTGTTACGTCTATTTGATGATAAAGTAAAAGATAAAAAAGATTTAGATAAACTATCGCACGGGAAAACATTGCTGGGGGAAATTCCTTCTTTGGATAGAGGTCAAAGTGAATTGGTAATGGCTAATGATATTACGCCAATGGCAGAAGCATTTAGGATTGTAATTACCAACATGAATTTTATGCTACCCAAAAAAGATAAAGGAAAAGTTGCCTATGTAACTTCTACCGTAAAAGGTGAAGGAAAAACATTTGTGTCAGTAAATCTCGCCCTTACCTTGGCGTCTCCTAAGCATAAAGTGATAATCATTGGTGCAGATATTAGGAATCCACAGTTACAGCGATATAATCCTTCAAGAAAAGGTCTTGACGGACTTACCGAATATTTATACAACGATGACGAAAAAATAGAAGATATTATCCATATTTCTTCTTTTAATAAGTATTGCGATGTTATTTATTCGGGTAGTATTCCGCCGAATCCTGCAGATTTATTATCCAATGGACGATTTGAAATACTGATCGATCAATTGAAGCTTATTTATGAATATATAATCGTAGATACCGCTCCTTTAATGTTGGTTACGGATACCTTCTTAAATGCTGATTTGGCAGATGCAACCTTGTATGTTACAAGATCTGGATTTACAGAAAAATCATTAATTGATTTTGCCAACAAACAAATTAATTCTAAAAGAATTAGAAATGCTGCATTTATTCTCAATGATGTGAGCAAGGATAATTTGGGATATGGCAATAAGTATGGGTATGGATATGGGGTAGATAACAGAACTTTTTTTCAAAAATTAAAAGATAGTTTTTAATGTATAAAATAGCAATAATCGGACAAGGCTACGTAGGATTACCTCTAGCTCTTGAATTTTCAAAACATTTTCCTGTGTATGGTTTTGATATCAATGCCAATCGCGTAAATGAGTTGAACGAAGGTGAAGATCACACTTTAGAGGCAGATTTAGATTTGCTAGAAGAAGTTTTAGATGCCGCTCGAACAACTGATTTTAGTCGTGGCTATAAAGCAACTGCATCTTTAGAGGACATCAAAGAAGCCAATGTTTTTATCGTTACTGTTCCCACACCGATCGATCGTTTTAATTCTCCGGATTTAAGACCATTAATTAGTGCAAGCGAAATGCTAGGAAAAGTATTGAAAAAAGGGGATACTGTTATCTATGAATCTACGGTATATCCTGGATGTACAGAAGAAGAATGTATTCCTGTTTTAGAAAAAAATTCAGGATTGCAGTTTAATAAAGATTTTTTTGCAGGTTATTCTCCTGAGAGAATTGTTCCAGGTGATAAAGTAAATACACTAACTACCATCGTGAAAGTAACATCCGGTTCTACACCAGAAATTGCAGAAATGGTTGACCAACTGTATAAGAAAATCGTAACTGCAGGAACTCACAAAGCACCAAGTATTAAAGTTGCAGAAGCTTCAAAAGCAATAGAAAATGCACAGAGAGATGTGAATATTTCTTTTGTTAATGAATTGGCTTTAATTTTTGACCGTGTAGGAATCGACACCAATGATGTGTTGGAAGCTGCAGGAACAAAATTCAATTTCTTAAAGTATAAACCAGGTTTAGTTGGTGGTCATTGTATTTCTGTTGATCCATACTATTTAGCGCACAAAGCAACTCAACTCGGGTATCATCCACAAGTTATTTTAAGCGGACGACGTGTAAATGACATGATGGCACAATTCATCGCGGGAAAAGTGGTGAAATTAATGATTCATAAAGGGCAATCAATAAAAGGTGCTAAAGCATTAATCTTAGGAGTCACTTTCAAAGAAAATTGCCCCGATGTAAGAAATACGAAAGTAGTAGAGATTTACGCAGAATTAAAACAATTTGGTTTAGAAGTCGATTTATGGGATCCTTGGGCAAGTCAAGCTGAAGTAAAACATGAATATGGCATCGATATTATTTCAAATATCCCAGAAGATAAAACGTATGATGTTATTTTACTAGCAGTAGCTCATAATGAATTTCTTTCTTTAGATTTTAATAAAATTAAGAACGAAAATACCGTTATATTCGATGCGAAAGCAATTCTTAACAGAGATATCGTAGATTCCAGATTATAATGAAGTATGACGCGATTATTATAGGTGCAGGATTGGTTGGGCTTTCAACAGCATACCATTACCAACTGAAAAATCCCCAAGCCAAAGTTTTGGTGTTGGAGAAAGAGCATACGGTCGCCCAACATCAATCTGGACATAACAGTGGCGTTATTCATAGCGGGATTTATTATAAACCCGGTAGCTTAAAAGCAAAAAACTGTATCGAAGGATATGCGTCGATTATTGAATTTGCAGAGAAATACGGAATACAATATGATCTTTGCGGAAAAATAATCGTTGCTACCAACAAAGAGGAATTGCCACTTCTTGATACGATTTACAACAGAGGTTTAGAAAACGGGTTGCAAAATTTGCAATACCTTTCCAGAGAAGAATTTCAGGAAATTGAACCTCACTGCGAAGGAGTACGCGCTATAAAAGTACCACAAACAGGTATTATCGATTATCCCGGCATCGCTTTACAGATCAAAAAATTATTTGAAGAGTTAGGTGGAACCATTCTTTTCAAAGAAGAAGTTATCAAGATCAATGAGCATTCCAGCGAACTGATCGTACAAACCAAAACTTCAGACTATACCACGAAGAATTTGGTGTCTTGTGCAGGATTATATTCCGATAAAATATCGAAATTAACCAATCCTGAAAACGATTTCATCATCGTGCCTTTCCGTGGTGAATATTATCAGTTGAAAGAAGAAAAGAAAAACTTGGTAAGGAATCTGATTTATCCAGTTCCTGATCCAAACTTTCCCTTTCTGGGGGTGCATTTTACCCGAATGATCGATGGCAATGTCGAGGCGGGTCCGAATGCGGTTCTTGCCTTTAAAAGAGAAGGGTATGCTTTTTCAGATTTCAATTTATCAGAAACTTTAGAAACCTTTACCTATCCAGGTTTTTGGAAAATTGCCGCAAAATACGGAAAAACAGGAATGGGCGAAATTTACCGCTCCCTTTCAAAAGCAGCGTTTACCAAAGCACTGCAAAAATTAATGCCAGAAATACAAGAAAATGATCTAATTCCTGGTGGAGCAGGAGTTCGCGCGCAAGCTCTAAATCGAAACGGACAGTTAATCGACGATTTCGATATCCTTAAAAAAGGAAATGTCATTCACGTCAGAAATGCTCCTTCACCGGCTGCAACTTCTTGCCTTTCAATTGGGCAGAAAGTGAGCGACCTCATTATCGTTTAATCAATCAGCACTAAAAATAGCCTACACATGAATATTCAAATGGTTGACCTTAAAAGTCAGTACGAAAAAATAAAAGAAGAAATTGCAACAGGTATTCAAAATTGTTTGGATAACACCGCTTATATTAATGGTCCAGCTGTTAAGGAATTTCAGCAAGACTTCGAAAAGTATTTAGGAGTAAAACATGTTATTCCTTGTGCAAACGGTACTGATGCTTTGCAAATTGCATTAATGGCTTTGGATTTGAAACCAGGTGATGAAGTAATTTGCCCTGCTTTTACATACGTGGCAACGGCAGAAGTGATTGGCTTACTTGGTCTTGTTCCTATTATGGTCGATGTAGATGTTGATACTTTTAATATTTCTTTGGATCATTTAGATCAGTATGTTACACCAAAAACGAAGGTTATTGTACCCGTTCATCTTTATGGTCAAAGTGCCGATATGGAGCAAATTTTAGCTTTTGCAAAAAAACATAATTTGTATGTTGTAGAAGATAATGCACAAGCAATAGGATCCGATTATACTTTCGCTGATGGAAGTTCAAAAAAAACTGGAACCATCGGTGAAATTGGTTGTACTTCTTTCTTTCCCTCTAAAAATTTGGGATGTTATGGTGATGGTGGAGCTATAATGACCAATGACGATGAGTTGGCTGCTAAAATTCGAATGATTGCCAATCACGGTCAAGAGAAAAAATATTATCACAAAGTTTTAGGGTGTAATTCCCGTTTAGATACTTTGCAAGCTGAAGTTTTAAAAGTGAAATTAAAACATCTGGATGAATATGCAGCTGCAAGAAATAAAATGGCTGATTATTATGATCAAAATCTTGCAGAAATTTCAGAAATTGAAGTTCCGAAAAGATCAGCGTCTTCTAACCATGTTTTTCATCAGTATACTTTGAAAATTAAAAATGGAAAAAGAGATGCTTTGCAACAATACTTGGCTGAAAATAAAATCCCAAGTATGATTTACTATCCGTTGCCACTTTATAAGCAAGAAGCATTTCAGCAATATGTGGGTGCAGATTTTAGTTTGCCTGTTACAGAAGTTTTATGTCAGGAAGTTTTATCACTACCTATTCACACCGAATTTAATAAGGAATCTTCGGATTACGTGATCGCATCAATCAAAAAGTTTTTTACCCTTTAAAATAAAATTATGGCAGATTATTTTGCACACGAAACCGCAGTTATTGATGAAGGTTGTAACATCGGAGCCGGAACCAAAGTTTGGCATTTTTCTCATATTATGTCGAATGCAACATTAGGAGAACATTGCAATATTGGACAAAATGTGGTTATTTCACCGCAAGTTGTTCTAGGCAAAAACGTAAAAGTGCAAAATAATGTTTCTATCTATGAAGGAGTAACGTGTGATGATGACGTGTTTTTAGGACCATCAATGGTTTTTACCAATGTCATTAATCCGAGAAGTGCTGTAAACCGCAAAAACGAATATTTGAAAACCCACGTTGGAAAAGGAGCCTCGATTGGTGCAAATGCGACCATCGTTTGTGGACATAATATTGGGCAATTCGCATTTATCGGTGCAGGTGCAGTAGTGACCAAAGAAGTTCCAGCTTACGCATTAGTGGTAGGGAATCCGGCCAGACAAATGGGATGGATGAGTGAGTTTGGTCAAAAATTAAAATTTAGTGAAGAAGGTTTCGCAATTTGTGAAGAAAGCGGAGACGAATATCAATTAGAAAACGGACAAGTTTCCAAAAAATAATTTTGAGAAGATGGAAAAAAAGATAAAATTTGCCGTAGTTGGTTGCGGACATATTGGTAAAAGACATGCCGAAATGATTGCACGAAATGAAGAATGCGAACTGGTTGCCTTAGTAGATGTAAAAGGAAAAGAAAGCTTAGGAATCGATCAGTTTTCAGTTCCACTTTTTTCTAGTCTTGATGACTTACTAAATTCACCATTAGATATTGATGTAATTAATGTTGCAAGTCCTAATGGTTTTCATGCAAAACAAGGGATGAGTATTCTGGAATCTGGTAGACATTTGGTGATAGAGAAACCAATGTCTTTAACCAAAACAGATTCAGAACAACTAATTTTTAAAGGTTTACAAAAACACAAGCAAGTATTTTGTGTAATGCAGAACCGCTATTCTCCGCCAAGTGTTTGGTTAAAAGAACTTTTGGAGCAAGGGAAACTGGGAAAAGTATTTATGGTTCAAATTAATTGCTATTGGAATCGTGATAACCGTTATTATAAACCAGAATCATGGCACGGAAAAGGGGATTTAGATGGTGGAACATTATTTACCCAATTCAGTCACTTTATCGATTTGATGTATTGGTATTTCGGAGATATTAAAAATATTCAGGCAAAATTTGCAGACTTTAACCACCAAGATTTAACTGATTTTGAAGATTCAGGATTTGTGAGTTTTGATTTCGTGAATGGCGGAATGGGAAGCATCAATTATTCAACTTCAATTTGGGACAAAAACCTAGAAAGCAGCATCACTGTTATCGGCGAAAATGGATCGGTAAAAGTTGGCGGTCAGTACATGAATGAGGTAGAATATTGCCACATCAAAGATTACGAAATGCCAGAATTGGCACCTACAAATCCAGGCAACGATTATGGAGCCTACAAAGGAAGTGCAGCCAACCATCATTATATCATAGAAAATGTAGTTGACGTAATAAAAGGGCGAGATTCCATTACCACAAACGCTTTGGAAGGTTTGAAGGTTGTGGATATTATTGAAAGGATTTATGAATTGAAAAGTAATAATTTGCAATAGTTTTGAAAAATAAAATTTTAAATATTTTATCTTCAAAAAGCATTGGAAATTCATTTTTATTGATGTTTGGTACTGGAATAAGTCAACTTATACCGGTACTTTTTAGTCCTTTTTTAGCAAGACTTTATACACCAGCACAATTTGGAGATTTGGCTATTTTTATGGCAATATCAATACTTGCTGCAATGGTATCTTCTGGTTTATACGAATTAGGAATAGTACTACCTAAAGAAGATATAGATGCAAAAAACATATTAGGTATTATTTGTATTTTAAGTTCAATTTTTTTTGTTTTATCTTCTATTGTATGTTTTTTGTTAGTTCAATATTTCAAATTCGAATCATTTTATTATTTATTACCTTTTTCAATATTATTTACTGTAAGCTTTAATGCAATATCTTATTGGTATAATAGATTTAGAAAATATAAATTATTAAATTTTGCACGGATATTACAAGCAATTGTAATTGTGAGTGGAAGCTTTATTTTTAGTAGTTTAGAATCTATAGGATTAATTTATGGTTTTGTTGCAGGAGGATTCTTAGTATTTATTATTTTTTTTATAATATTTATAAAAAATCTATCAGAAATAACTTGGATTGGTATGAAAGAACAATTGATTTTACATAATAAATTTCCAAAAATTATGTTACCATCTTCTTTGATAAATACGTTTAGTAGTTATGGACCCGTATTTTTTATAAAAAGATATTATAATTCTACCACTTTAGGATCTTATTCTATGACATCAAGAGTACTAACAGCTCCAAGTTCAATAATAAGTACAGCTGTAGGACAAATATTTTTTAAAGATATTTCAGAATTTTATCAGAAAGGAGATTTAGCAAGTATTAGAAATCAATTTTATAATTCTACTAAAGTTTTATTTTTCATTTCGATTGCTTTTTTTTTACCATTATTTTTCTTGGGTAAAGAATTGATGGTGTTTGTATTTGGTGCAACATGGTTCCAAGCAGGTGAGTATATGGAAATTATTGCAATTGGGTCCATAATTAAATTTGTAGTTTCGCCTCTTAGTATTATTTTAGTAGTATTAGGAAAAATTAATAAATTAGCAAAGTGGCAAACCTTATATTTTATTACCACTATTATTATTTTTTCAATAGGTAGTTTATATTCAATTAAAACATTATTGTGGATCTATACAGCTCACGAAATTGTTTTATATGTGTTGTATTTTTACATAATTGTTAAAATTTTGAAAAATGAATATTGATTTTTAAAAATCAAAAGATTTTGTAATAATTAAATGATTAAATTTCTTAAATAGGTAAAGAATCAATGATTTTATTTCACAATTCAATATTATTATCTCATTCTAAATTATACATTAATGTCTAAATTAAATTTTTAAAAGAAAAAAATATCTCTAAATGAATACATTGAATTTTTTTTCTAAAAATAAATTATTAACATTTTTTTTTCTAGGAATTTTTTTTGTTTATATCCCTGTAACTATTCTAGTATCTATGGGAGTAATTGAAGCATTGCCTTTTGGTTGGATGTTTTTATCGTGTACAATATCATTACCTTTTTTATTATTAATAAAAAATGATATTAAAGGATTCACATTCGGAAAGCCAATAGTTTTTTTTAATTTTTTTTTATTGATTTTTATTCTAGTTTTATTATTCAATTATTCATTATCTAATAGTAAAATTATATTTGAGCATTTATCAAATATAATTGTTCTAGTTACTTTATATATACTAGCATCAAAAATAAATTTTTCCGATAATACATTCATTAAAACTTCAATTTTTTTCTTTTTATTATCATCTATATTTATTCTTTATAATAGAAATTTTATTGTAAATTTTTGGGATTATATTAATGTAAGTTTAAATTATCAAGGTATTGGTATGTGTTATTTTATATTATCACTCCCAATATTTATGTTAGAAAAAAAAATATATAAAATCCTTTGTTTTATATTATGTCTATCATGTTTAAATATAATTGGTGCAAGAACAGAAATGATATCATTTTTATTTATCGTTATAATATTCGAAATATTTTCTCGACAAAAAAATATAAGAGTGATTTTGCTTTTTTTATTTTCAATTATATTCTTAATATTTATGATATTTGGAAAAGATATTTTAAATATTATTGGACTTGAAAAATTTTCTGTTTTATTTAATATTGAAAAAGACGAATCTTGGATTAAAAGGAACGAATTTCTTAATGATGGATTAAAAACAATAAGAGAAAATATTATATTCGGAAAATACGGAAGTTATAAAGATGGTGCATATATTCACAATATACTTTCTTCTTGGGTAGATTTAGGTTTTTTTGGTTTCCTAGTTTTAATACTATCTTTAGTATATGTTCTAATAGATTCTTTTAAAATAATTTTCAAAGAAAAAAGCACTAAATTTGAAATTCTTTTTTTAGGATTTGCAATAGCAATATTTATAATATCTGTTTTTTCTAAACAATATACTTATCCATTAATAGGATTTTGTATTGGACTTTATAGTAGGCTTTCTTCAAAAAGATTTAAAATAGTATATTAAAAAAATGAAGAAAAAAGGATTATTTTTATTTGCGGATTATTTCGATTCCACTACGACGATTATACGAGTTTTGAGAGCATCTAAAGACTTATTCGAGGAAATTAATTTCTTGTATTGGGCTCGTTTAGGACAAGAAAGAAACCCACCAAATGACGAATTGTATAAAGGTCTCAAGTTCGATGGCTTTACACAAACAGCAAGCCCAAGAAGTTTATCTGCTTTTTTGCTTTTTGTGAAATTTCAATGGTGGTTATTAAAAAAAATAATAGATAATAAATCTAATTTTGTTGTAGCATTTACTTTTTATACCGTATTTCCAGCGCTTGTCTACAAATATTTTATTAATTGGAGATGTAAAGTTCTTTATGATCCAAGAGATTATGCAGCAGACAGTTACAGGGTAAATAAAATAGTGAATTTTATAATAAAACTCATTGATAATCTTTTTATTTGGGCTTCTGACTTTGTGGTTTTTCCAGATAGACAATATTTTATTTATTATGGTTTATTTGGATTAAAAGATGATAAATTTTTAATACTACCAAATTCTACTGAAGATATATTAGAAGAAGTATTGAAAAATGATGTTTACAAAAAATATAATTTACCAAAAGACAAACACATTATACCTATTATTGGTTATTTTTCTGAAACCAGAGGTGAGAAAATTCTATTCGAATTGATAAAACAAAAAGATCCAAGATTATTGTTTGTTTTTGCTGGTGATATTAGGGATGAAAATCATTTACGTTTTTTTAAAGAAAACGAAAATGTAGTTTATTTAAAAAAAATACCCTACCTTGATGCATTAACCATAATGAAAGAATCATTATTGGTACCACAATTGTATGATCCGGAGCTTAAAAATAATGTCTATGCATTACCAACAAAATATTACGATTGTCTAATGGTTGGAACTCCTATTGTTGTAAGCTTAGGTCAGAAAGATGTTGCACAAGAAATAATATTAAATCAATTCGGTTGGGCAATAGATTATAAGGATACAAAATCTTTAACAAACATTATTAATAACTATATAAATAATAAAAATATAATAAAAAAAGAAGAATTAAGATCATTTTTCTTGAAAAAGTATGATTATAATATACATAAAACTAAACTAAGAAAAGCTTATTCTAAATTTCTATAATATGTATAATAGATTAATTATTATCTTATTTATTTGTTTTTATTCACAATACTCATATTCACAAAATAGAGAAACGATAAACAAAAAAACAGTAAAATCTTCAAATTGGGAAAGTGTCGAAGCATTGTTTAACTATTGTAATGAAAACGATGTAGACTTAATAATTGATAAAGATATATATATTAAAAATAGAATATATTGCAAAGTAAATATATTGTGTATTGCTAAAGTAATTATTCACTCAAATCACAAAGATGCAGGAATAGATTTTGTAAGAAACAAAAGTGGTGAAAAAATTAATTATCATAAAAACATTAGTAAAGTAAAGAAACTACCATTTCTAAAAAAAAACCATGCTTATTTTCTAAATTCTTCTGAAATACTTTTAAATAGAAAAAACAATTCACCGTATTATAAAAATGAATTTTTACTAGAAAAAGAAGAAAATATTGGAAATTCACTTTATGAATATGATATTAATAAAACGAATATTATAGAATACCAATTAAGTAACCCTAAGAAAATACAAAATCTCAATGTTGTTATTATAGGCAATCAAAAAGAAAATGAAAACAATATAGCATATATCAGAAACTATAGAGATAATATAATTTTTTCTAATCTAAAAATAAAAAACAATACAACATCTAATTTATCTGTAGCTTTTGAAAACCTGATAAATTATAATACCATTCTAGAATCCCCTATTATAGACGGATTCAAAAAAGAAGGAAGTGGGTATGGAGTTGCAAATTATTCTTCAAAAAAATTTACCATTAATAATGGGGAAATAACAAACTGTAGACATTCTTATACAGGAAGAAATACAATTGATGTTACAATTAAAAATGGCTTTTTTTCTGATGGAATAGATGATCATTGGACAGATAATTTTCTAGTAGACGGTGTTACAATAAATGCTCCAGAAGGAGCCGCAGCTTTTCAATTTTCAGGAAATAATATAAAAATAAATAAACCAAAAGTTTTAGGAAAAGCAAGAATTTTTTTAGGAGTTAGAGAAGATACACCTTATCTTGGAGGCAAAGTAGAAATCATAGAACCCAAATTTACAACCACTATAAATTCTGATATATATATATTTAGTTTTACAACACCAAATACTAATTTTAAAAATCATCACTATCCTACAATAAAACTACCTGATACATTAGAAATAATTTCACCAGTAATTAATACAAACGCTTCGAAAATATTTTTAGTTTATCAATCAGAAATTGTAAAAAATTATACAACTTTTAATAATATTATATTTAAAGGTAATATCTTTGTAAACTCAGAAAATAAAAATTCAGAAATGTTTGGATTACTTACAGTAAAAAATTCTAATTTTCAACAAAATAAAACTAGTGTTTTTGTAGATGCTTTTAATATAAAATCATTAGGAAATACTACACTTATTTATTGTACCGAAACCGATGAAACCGATAAATATTTCTCTAATATAACAATAAAAAATACATTTGGTTGGCATAATTTAAGATTATCATCTAATTCTGTAGGAAGCATGAGAATCGAAAAATCATATTTTTTTAATTTAATTTTAGATAAAATTCTTCAAAAGAATAAAAAGCAATTATACTATTTTGAAGAATTTGGAATAAAAAATATGAGTGAAATAAGAGAACAACTAAATATTATAAAAATATAATATGAATCAATCAGAATACAAAATCTGTACAAAAACCATCATGGATACCACGGATCCAGGAATAGTTTTCAATGAAAAAGGAGAAAGCGATTATTACATTAATTACAAAGAAAACATCTTGCCCAATTGGAATACAAAAGAAACTGGATACGATGAGTTAATGAAAATTGCTGAAAAAATTAAAAAAACATCAAAAAATAAAGATTTTGATTGTATAATAGGGTTAAGTGGAGGTTTAGATAGTTCTTATGCAGCCTACATTGCCAAGGAGATTATGGGTATTCGTCCTCTTATTTTTCATGTAGATGCTGGTTGGAACACAGACAAAGCAGTAGGAAACATAGAAAAACTAGTAAATGGATTAAATCTTGATCTCTATACTGAAGTTATCAATTGGGAAGAAATGAAAGATTTGCAAGTAGCTTTTCTAAAATCTCAAATTGCAGACCAAGATCTACCACAAGACTATGCTTTCTTTTCAGGGCTTTATAAATTTGCTAAAAAAAACAAAATAAATTATGTTTTAACAGGAGGGAATTATTCTACAGAATGTTGCAGAGAACCAGAAGAATGGGGCGGTTTTCCAGGTATAGATGTTACTTTGGTTAATGATATTCACAAAAAATTTGGTAAAAAACCTTTGAAAACTTTTCCATTGGTTGATATCCTATCTTACAAATTAGTGTACAAATATGTTTACGGAATGGAAGTTTTCAAACCATTAAATCTTGTACCTTACATAAAAGCTGATGCAGAAAAACTATTGATGGACAAATTTGGTTGGGAAGCATTTCAACATAAGCATCACGAATCTAGATTCACGAGATTTTATGAAGATTACTGGTTGCCCAGAAAATTTGGATATCAAAAAAGAAAAGCACATTTTTCTTCATTAATACTTACAGGACAAATGACTCGAGAAGAAGCATTAGAAAGAGTATCAAAACCAGAACTTTCTGAAGAATTTTTACAAAAAGAATTTGAATATGTAGCTAATAAATTGGATTTAACAAAAGACGAATTACAACAAATTTTTGAGGGTGAAAATAAAACATACAAAGATTACAAAAATAAAATGGGAATAATAAAACTAGGAGCTCAAGCAATGCAAAAACTAGGATTAGAAAAAAGATTGTTTAGATGATAACCATTATAGATTATGGCGTAGGAAATATCAATGCTTTTATTAATGTATATAAAAGAGTAGATGTACCAGTAAAAATCGCCAAAACCATATACGATTTAGAAGATGTACAAAAATTGATTCTACCAGGTGTAGGTCATTTCGATCATGCAATGAAACAACTTAACGATTCTGGAATGCGAGAAAAACTAGACGAACTTGTTTTAGAAAAAAATATTCCAGTTATTGGCATTTGTGTAGGTATGCAAATGATGGCAAATCATAGCGATGAAGGCAAATTGGAAGGATTAAAGTGGATAGATGCTTCAGTGAAAAAATTTGATGAATCGAAAATTAATCAAATCACAAGACTTCCACATATGGGATGGAATGATGTGAAACCAGTAAAAGATTTATCTCTTTTTGCAGGTTTAGAACAAGAAGCTATTTTCTATTTTCTTCATACATACTATTTTGAATGCAATAATTCTGAAGACATAATGGCAGTTTCAGATTATGGGATAAAATTTGCTTCTGCCGCACATCACGAAAATAAATATGGCATCCAATTTCATCCAGAAAAAAGCCATCATTATGGTGAAATTTTACTCCATAATTTTGCTAAAATTTAATTATGTTAAGACCAAGAATAATCCCCAGTCTACTTATACAAGATAAAGGTCTGGTAAAAACTATACAATTTAAAAATCCAAAATATGTTGGAGATCCTATAAATGCAGTAAAAATTTTTAATGAAAAAGAAGTAGATGAACTTAGCATTTTCGATATAGATGCTACAACACTTGGCTTGGAGCCAAATTATAGTTTAATAGAAAGAATAGCCAACCAATCTAGAATGCCACTTTGTTATGGTGGTGGCGTGAAAACTGTAGAACAAGCCCAAAAAATATTTGGTCTTGGTATAGAAAAAATTGCTTTAAGTTCTGCAGTATTGCAAAATCCAGACTTGATTACCCAAATAGCAAATAGAGTAGGAGGTCAAAGTGTTATAGTTGTATTAGATGTAAAGAAAAAATTATTTGGTGGGTATGAAGTTTATACACACAACGGAAAGAAAGGAACAGGAATCAATCCTTTTGATTTTGCTGAAAAAGCACAAAAACTTGGGGCAGGAGAAATAATTATTAATTCTATAGATCAAGATGGTGTAATGAAAGGTTACGACATGAATTTAATAGATAAAATAAGAGAAAAAATTTCATTGCCTTTAACGGTTCTAGGCGGAGCAGGATCTTTAGATGATGTAAAAAAAGTAATAGACAAGCATGAAATTATTGGTGTTGCAGCTGGTAGTTTGTTCGTTTTTAAAGGCGTTTACAAAGCAGTTCTCATTAATTATCCTACGAAATTGGAGAAAGAAAGTCTTATACAAAAGTAGAATATGTGTGGGATTGCAGGCATTATTTTAAAAAATCAGACAGAAGTTCAGCTAGAATCTCTGAAAAAAATGACGGATAAAATATCGCACAGAGGTCCAGATGCAGAAGGTTTTTTCATTAAAAACAATGTTGGTTTTGGCCATAGAAGATTATCCATTTTAGATGTAAGTGATGCTTCCAACCAGCCTTTTCATTATAAAACTAATGTACTTACTTTCAATGGCGCCATCTACAATTATTTAGAAATTAAAATTGAGTTAGAAACGGTTGGTTATCAATTCACCACTACTTCAGATACCGAAGTTTTACTAGCCGCGTATCATTATTGGGGTCAAGATTGCGTCCAAAAATTCAATGGTATGTGGTCGTTTGCGATTTTTGATGAAGAAAAAAATATAATTTTTTGTTCCAAAGATCGCTTTGGAGTGAAGCCATTTTATTATTACGCAGATGAAGAAAAGTTTGTTTTTGCCTCAGAAATAAAAGCCGTTCTGGAAATAAAAAAAGTAACTACGGTAAATACCCAAATTATCCTTCAGTTTATTGAAACTAATTTTACGGAACACAATAACGAAACATTTTTCGAAGGAATTTTTAAACTTCCCGGCTCACATAGTTTAGTTTATGATTTAAAAACAAATGTATTTCAGATTTATAAATATTATGAATTAGAATTTAATGCAGAGGTTTCTAAACTGAATTTACAAGATTCCATTAACCTTTTTGAAGAAAAATTTCAAGAATCGATAAAACTGAGGTTACGATCCGATGTGAAAATTGGTTCTGCATTAAGCGGAGGATTAGACAGTTCTTATATCGTTGCCATTTCTGCAAAACAATTTAAGGTTAAAAAAGATTTTAATGCAGTAACCGTTGGTTCACTTCATAAAGAAGAAGATGAAGGTGATAGAGCAAGAATTATTTCAGATTGCTTAGGAATAGAAAATAGTATCATCTATCCTGATAAAAATGAGTTTGAAAAATTAATACCACAGGTGATATACTCATTAGAAGAACCATTTGGAGGATTATCTGTTTATATGCAAACCTTTTTGATGAAACAGGCTCAAAAATTAGGAATAAAAGTTTTGTTAGATGGGCAAGGTGCCGATGAAGTCCTTTTAGGATACAGTAATTATACAGCTGCTTTCCTTAAAAACCATGGACTAAAAGATAATGTGAAATTTTTGTTGAATCTTCGTAGTCATTACGACATTTCTATATTTAAAGGATTGCTAATCTATCTCTATTATTCCAATTTCAATGTAAGAAAAACGTATCTTAAACTTCGTGGATTAGGTCTAAAATCAAAATATAAAAAATTAATAGAGTATAACCATATCCGAACATTGAATAATTCTTATAAAAACATATTCGAACTTCAAAAAAATGAAATATTTTGGGCTCAAATTCCTCAATTATTAAGATGGGAAGATATGAATTCAATGGCTTATGGTATTGAAACACGTTTGCCTTATTTAGATTATAAATTCGTAGAAACTTGCCTCTCTATCAATAATAATTTTAAGATTTTTACAGGCTGGTCCAAATATATTTTAAGAAAAAATCTGCAAAAACATATTCCTGATGAAATAGCTTGGAATAGAAAAAAAATTGGGTTTAATCCGCCTATAGAAGAATGGTGGCCTCGATCCGAAGAAATCACCAATACCATTAATAACTCTCAAATTATCAAAGAACTCTTTAAGGATAAATTTAATTATATTAATGACCGCGATTTTGAATGGAAATTATATAATATAGCCATTTGGGAAAAATTATATGACATGAAGATCTCACCAGAATAATATTTTAATCTCAATTTAATAAAAAGATATGCAAATAAATAACAAAATACTTCTAATCACTGGTGGAACCGGCTCTTTCGGAACTGCTGTTCTTAGAAAATTCATCCATACCGATCATTTCAAAGAAATCCGTATTTTTTCTCGCGATGAAAAAAAACAAGATGACATGCGAAACCAGTTTAAAAATGATAAACTGAAATTTTATATCGGTGATGTAAGAGATTTTAGCAGTGTTGATAAAGCGATGAAAGGTGTTGACTATGTTTTTCACGCAGCCGCTCTGAAACAAGTGCCATCTTGCGAATTTTTCCCGATGCAAGCTGTAAAAACCAATGTAGAAGGTACTCAGAATGTAATTGATGCCGCAGGAAAAAACAACGTGAAAAAAGTAATTTGTTTAAGCACCGATAAAGCCGCTTATCCAATCAACGCCATGGGAATTTCCAAAGCAATGATGGAAAAAGTTGCCGTCGCTGCATCCAGAAACCTCGATGAAACCGTAGTTTGTCTCACCCGTTATGGAAATGTGATGGCTTCCAGGGGTTCTGTGATTCCATTATTTGTAAAGCAAATTAAAAATGGAGAACCCATTACCATCACAGATCCCAATATGACGAGGTTTTTAATGTCTTTGGAAGAAGCGGTAGATTTGGTGCTATTCGCTTTTGAACACGGGAATCCAGGGGATTTATTTGTGAATAAAGCACCTGCAGGAACTATTGGCGATTTGGCGCAAGCATTAAAAGAAATGTTTAAAACCGATACAGAAATTAAAATTATAGGCACTCGACACGGCGAGAAATTGTATGAAACGCTCTGTACCAGAGAAGAAATGCAAAAAGCCGAAGATATGGGAGATTTTTACAGAATTCCTGCCGATAATAGAGATTTGAATTATGCTCAATATTTTTCAGAAGGAGCAGAAGATATTTCTAAAATTGAAGATTATCATTCCCACAATACCCAACAGCAAGGGGTGGAAGGGATGAAAGAACTTTTGCTGAAATTGCCTTTAATTAGAAAAGAAGTTTTAGGCGAAGATATTACTCAATATCCAGATTAATTTTGAAAAAACCAACGATTTTTACGGGCAAAACTCATCAGGACGAAAGAGGTAAACTTACGTTCAATAATGATTTTGATACCACAGAAATCAAAAGAATATATTTTATAGAAAATATTGATAATCAGTATATTAGAGCGTGGCAAGGTCATAAAGTTGAAGAACGTTGGTTTTCAGTTGTGAAAGGATCTTTTGAAATAAAATTAATAGAAATTAATGATTGGAATTCTCCGGATAAAGATTCAGAAGTTATTACTTATGACTTAAATGATGAAAATTTTAAGATTTTACACATTCCGGCAGGTTATATTTCTTCCATTCAAAGCAAAGAAGAAGTTTCAAAATTGATGGTGATGGCCAATTATGCTTTAGGAGAAATTGATGATGAATATCGTTTCCCATATAATTTTTTTACGAATTAAAACATGAAAAAAATAGGAATTACTGGCCAGGAAGGGTTTGTAGGAAAACATTTATATAATACTTTGAAACTCACGCCGGAAGCTTTTGAATTGGTTCCGTATGATATTTCTTTTTTCAGCGATGATGAAAAAATGAAAAATTTTGTTCAAAATTGCGATGTCATTGTTCATCTCGCTGCGATGAACCGTCATGACGATCCGCAAGTAATTTATGATACCAATATTGCTTTGGTGGATAAAATTATTTCCGCTTTGGAGGAAACGGGTTCTAAAGCGCACGTTTTATTTTCGTCCTCTTCTCAGGAAGAAAGAGATAATCTTTATGGAAAATCGAAGAAAGAAGGACGGGAAATGTTCATCAAATGGGCAGAAAAATCGGGTGGTAATTTTACGGGACTAATTATTCCCAACGTTTTCGGACCGTTTGGAAAACCTAATTACAACTCATTTATCGCTACTTTTTGTCATCAATTAACCCATGGCGAAACCCCAAAAATCGATAACGACGGCGTAGTTCATTTAATTTATGTAGGAGAACTGGTTCAGGAAATTATTGGGCAAATTAATCTTGGTGAAAGCAAAGCAGTTTATGAAGTTCCTTACACTTCAACCAATAAAGTTTCGGAAGTTTTAGCAAAACTCGAAAATTATAAAAATTTGTATTTTCATGGCAACGAAATCCCGGAATTGAAAACCGATTTCGATTATCATTTGTTCAATACATTCCGATGCTATTTTGACATACAAAATCATTATCCTATAAAATTCACGAAAAATACTGATCCTCGTGGCGCTTTTGTAGAAATTATTCGTTTAGGAATCGGCGGACAATGTTCTTTTTCGACCACTGTTCCTGGGATTACGAGAGGAAATCATTACCATACGCGAAAAATCGAAAGATTTGCGGTCATTAAAGGAAAAGCCTTAATTCAACTAAGAAAGATTGATACCGATGAAGTATTAGATTTTTATTTGGATGGCGAAGAACCCGCTTTTGTAGATATGCCAATTTGGTATACGCATAACATCAAAAATATAGGTGAAGAGGAGCTTTATACGATTTTTTGGATCAATGAACCTTATGATCCCGAAGATGCGGATACTTATTTTGAAGAAGTTTAATGATGGAAATATTGAAAAAATTGAATATTGAAGAATGGTTCATCCTATTAATTGTTGTAGGCTATACCGTTTTCAGTGCTTTTGCAATTCCTTTTCAAATAGAAAACAGCAGAATTTTTTCTGTTCCATTTAGAATTTTAATTTTTGGATTATCTGTTTTTATTATTTATAAAAATTTTTCTTCTGCAAAATTTAAAAATATTGCTGTTTTATCTCTTATCACTTTTTGGCTATTTTATTTTTTCAAAAGCTACCTCAGTTTTACAAATGATGTTTATAGTGAAATTTTTAAGCTTCAATTTTCAGAAATTTATAGCAGAATCATAATAATTGCAATGGTTCCTTCCCTTGCTTTACTATTCATTAATTATAAAAAAATAAATTTTGCTTTGGTTGCAAAAGCTTTTTTCTATGTGTTAATGGTGATGCTCATATTCAATCTAATCTATGCCGCTGTGATGCCTTATGGAATACAGATAAGGTATATATTTAGCATGTATTATATTTCTTATGGACATTTAGGAACTACTTTGGCTTTACTTTCAATATTTTTCCTGCTTTTCAAGCCCAAGGAAATTTCATCTTACTTCTTGTATTTTGGGCTTATTTTAGGCATCGTTACCATTTTGATTGGTGGCGCTAGAAGTCCTTTTCTAGCCATAATGGTAGTCATTCCATATTTATTAATTCTTAAAAAAAATTACAAACTGATCGCTTTGTTTTTAGTGCTTTTGCTGCTTTCTGTTGTTGTGATTTATATATTTGGTAAGAGTGATGATTATCATTTGATGTTTATTGATAGAACATATCTTTGGCTTTTTGAAGGTGATAATAGTTTAAGAACACCGCTTTTTAATAAAGGGATAGAAATTTTTAAAGCAAACCCTATTATTGGTGGTAGAACTCATTTCGAAGATGGAATGTACCCTCACAATATATTTTTAGAACTTTTGATGGCTACAGGTATTTTAGGATTAATTTTATACTTTCTAAAATTTATACCTGTTTTCAAAAACTTTAGATATTTTTTGTTTAAAAATAAAAATGCTTACCATATTTTATTTTTTACACTTTTTTTGCAATATTTTGTTTTAGTAATCACATCATTTACGCTTTATTCCGTGCCAGAATTTTTGTACTTTAGCAACATCATAATAGGTATTAGTATAAGCAACTCAAATGAAGAAAATGAAAGTAATGACGGTAGTAGGAACCCGTCCAGAAATTATTAGATTATCCCGTGTTTTAAATGCATTAGATCAATCTGAAGCCATTGAACATATCATCGTTCATACCGGGCAAAATTACGATTACGAACTCAATCAAATATTTTTCGAGGATCTCGGATTAAGAAAACCCGACTATTTTTTAGAAGCAGCCGGAAAAACTGCAACAGAAACTGTTGGCAATATTTTAATAAAGATCGATCCACTTTTAGAAGAATTGCAACCCGAAGCATTTTTGGTTTTAGGAGATACCAATTCTTGTCTTTGCGCCATTCCTGCGAAAAAAAGACAAATCCCGATTTTCCACATGGAAGCCGGAAACCGTTGTTTCGACCAAAGAGTTCCCGAAGAAACCAACCGAAAAATTGTAGATCATACTTCCGATGTCAATTTAACTTATAGCGATATTGCAAGAGAATATCTTTTGAGAGAAGGACTTCCTGCGGACAGAATCATTAAAACAGGTTCTCCCATGTTCGAAGTTTTAACTCATTATCTTCCAGAAATCGAAAAATCCGATGTTTTATCGAGACTTAATTTAGAAGAAGGGAAATATTTCGTGGTAAGTTCACACCGCGAAGAAAACATTAATTCTGAGAGAAATTTCAAAGGTTTAATCGAAAGTTTAAATCTAATCGCAGAAAAATTTGGTTATCCAATAATCGTTTCTACGCATCCGCGAACTCGAAATATGATCGATAAAATGAAAGTGGTGGTTCGCCCCGAAGTTCAGTTTTTGAAACCTCTAGGATTTCATGATTACAATGCGCTTCAAATGAGAAGTTATGCGGTTTTATCCGATTCAGGTACAATTTCTGAAGAATCATCAATCTTAAATTTCCGTGCTTTAAATATTAGAGATGCCCACGAAAGACCTGAAGCAATGGAAGAAGCAAGTGTAATGATGGTGGGAATGAACCCCGAAAGAATTATGCAAGGTTTAGTGCAATTGCAACAACAGGAAATAAGCACCGAGAGAAATTTTCGGCGCGTTGCAGATTATTCCATGCCGAATGTTTCCCAAAAAGTAGTGAGAATTATTTTGAGCTACACCGATTACGTAAACAGAGTAGTTTGGAGTAAATAATGAAAATTTTAATTGTCACTCAATATTATTTTCCCGAAAGTTTTAAGAGTAATGATCTCTCTTTTGAATTACAAAAGAGAGGTCATGAGGTAACTGTTCTTACCGGTCTGCCTAATTACCCGGAAGGGAAAATGTATGATGGTTACGGAGTTTTCAAAAATAGAAAGCAAGAAATTAATGGGGTTAAAGTAATTCGCTCACTCCTTCTTTTACGTGGAAAAGGCGGCGGAATTCGGTTGTTTCTCAATTATTTCAGTTTCGCTTTTTTTGCATCTATCAAAGCTTTTTTCTTGAATTTTGGCAATAAATATGATGCAGTAATTGTTCACGAACCTTCGCCAATCACGCAGTTTTATCCCGCACTTCTCCTGAAAAAATTGCAAAATGCTCCCGTATATTTTTGGGTGATGGATCTGTGGCCTGAAAGTTTAGAAATTGCGGGTGGCGTTAAAAATAAATTTATTTTGAATTTCTTTAAGAAAATGGTCATCACTTTCTATAAAAATTCAGAAAAAATCTTGATCACGTCCAAAGGATTTAAAAATTCAATTGTAGAAAAAGGTGATTTCGAAAATAAATTGGAATATTTTCCAAATTGGGCAGAAGATTCAATTTCAGAAGGTGATCAAAATTTCCCCGTACCAGATTTACCAGTAGGTTTCAAAGTAATGTTTGCCGGAAATGTAGGTAAAGCCCAAGATATGGAATCCATTATGAATTC
Organism: Kaistella chaponensis; assembly: GCF_900156725.1. GTDB lineage: Bacteria > Bacteroidota > Bacteroidia > Flavobacteriales > Weeksellaceae > Kaistella > Kaistella chaponensis. The sequence goes on from NZ_FTOI01000001.1 coordinate 230,966, forward strand.
GGCTTTAGCGCTAAAAGATCATTCAGAAATTAAATTCATTATTGTGGGTGATGGTCGCAAAATGCCTTTCGTTCAGGATTTTATTGAGAAAAATAATTTGCAAAAAACAGTCTTTACCGTTGGGCGATTTCCGGTAGAAGCAATGGCAAGTTTTTTTGCAAAAGCCGATGTCATGTTGGTGAGTTTAAAAGATGATAAAATTTTTAATTTGACGGTTCCTGCCAAAGTTCAGGCATATATGAGTGCTTCGAAACCCATCGTTGCAATGCTTAATGGGGAAGGTGCAGAAATTATAGAAGAAGCTAAATGTGGACTTGCCGCTCCTGCTGGAGATTCAAATAAATTAGCAGAAACAATTCTGAAAATGGCAAGCCTACCAAAAGAAGAATTGTTGCAAATGGGCGAAAATAGTAGAAATTTCTTTCAGGCCAATTATCAACTTTCTACCTGCATTGATAATCTGGAAAGAATTTTAAATCTAAAATCGCATAAGTAAAATTTAGAAAATTTTTTTTAAAAAAAATATATCGTTTTGATTTCATTTAAAAACGATTAAACCAAACACATATGATAATCACCATCACAGGAATTTCGGGTTTCGTAGGTCAAAATCTTTCAAAATATTTGAGGGATCAAGGTCATTTTCTGAATGGTTTATCGCTTCGAAATGAAAATTGGAGTTTAGATAAAAGTTCAGAAGCGATCATTCATTTAGCAGGAAAAGCTCATGATACCAGTAATACTTCGGATTCAGAATCTTATTTTAAGGTAAATAGAGATTTGACGATCAGTCTTTTTGATCAGTTTCTGAACTCAGATATCAAAGATTTTTTCTATTTCAGTTCAGTAAAAGCTGTTGCAGATACGATCGATGGAATCTTAGAGGAGAATTTTGCGGGAAATCCTCAAACTCCTTATGGTCAATCAAAATTTGAAGCAGAAAATTATTTGTTCCAACAAAATTTACCGGCTGGAAAAAGACTTTTTATAATCCGACCTTGCATGATTCACGGTCCAGGAAATAAAGGAAATCTCAATTTATTATACAAAGTTGTTGAGAAAGGAATTCCGTGGCCATTAGCTTCTTTTCAAAATCATCGTTCTTTTCTAAGTATTGATAATTTGAATTTTTTAATTTTAAAAATGCTTTTGAATAAAGAAATAGCGACCGGAGTTTATAATTTTGCAGATGACCAAGCGCTGTCAACCAATGAATTGGTTAGGATTATTGCAAATGTATCGGGTAAAAAAGAAAAATTGTGGAAATTGAACGCTCAATTAATTTCTGGTATTGCAAAAATTGGTGATTTTACAAAATTGCCACTCAATTCCGAAAGATTAAAGAAATTGACGGAAAGTTACGTAGTATCAAACACAAAAGTAAAAAACGCATTAAAGATTTCTTCGCTTCCTGTTTCTGCGGAAGAAGGTCTGAAAAAAACCATCAAAAGCTTTCAAAAATAATGGAGTATATCATCATTACCATCGCCTTTTTTATTTTGATGTTGGTCTATTTCAAAATTGCCGATAAGTACAATATTATTGATAAACCCAATCACAGAAGCGCACACACCGAAATAACTCTTCGTGGTGGTGGAATTATTTTTCCGGTTGCGTATCTCTTTTTCATAGTGTTTCAATTTTTCTTTAATGGCGATATTTTCAAAACTTCATCAGCTCCTAATTACTTGATTTTTGGTTTGGGATTGTTGTTGATTTGTGGCATCAGTTTCATCGATGATATTATAGATTTATCAAGTAAAATACGCTTGATTTTTCATTTTGTAGCCGTAACGCTGCTTCTGTATTTCATCAATGCTTTTCAGTTACTCCCTTTTTGGGCGATTCCAATTTGCTACATCTTAATCATAGGAATTCTCAACGCTTACAATTTTATGGATGGTATCAATGGAATGTCTGGAATTTACAGTTTGGTAGTTTTAGGTTCACTGTGGTATGTCAATCAATTTATAATTCAGTTTGTTGATCATGATTTCATTATCTATCCGGTAATTGCATGTTTCGTCTTCCTCTTTTTTAATTTCCGGAAAAAGGCAAAATGCTTTCTGGGTGATATCGGAAGCATGGGAATTGCTTTTTGGATTATTGCACTTTCCGCCCTCCTCATCATTAAAACCGAACAATTCAAATGGTTTTTATTTCTTGCCGTTTATGGTATAGAAACAATTTTAACCATCATCGAGCGTTTGAAACTGAAAGAAAATATCTTTGATGCGCATCGCCGTCATTTATATCAATTGTTCGCAAATGAGAAAAAAGTTTCGCATCTTCTGGTGAGTTCATCCTATGCCGCTATTCAGTTATTGATCAATGTGATCCTAATCTCCGTCGACTGGCCGGATTGGGTATGCTTTGTGGTGATTTTGCTGCCAGGAATTTTATGCTATATATTCTTAAAAACACAAATAAAAACACAAATTTCTAAATAAATTAATCTGATGAAAATTAAAGAAACACCCCTGAAAGACTGTTACATCATCGAACCAACCGTGTTTGAAGACGATCGCGGTTATTTTTATGAAAAATTTAATGAGAAAAAATTTGAAGAACTAACTGGTTTGAACGGTCATTTCGTACAAGACAATATTTCAAAATCTTCTTATGGTGTTTTGCGCGGCGTTCATTTACAGAAAGGAGAACATGCGCAAGCGAAATTAGTTTCCTGTCTTGAAGGCAAAGTTTGGGATGTTGCGGTAGATTTGCGCAAAGATTCACCCACCTTTGGAAAATGGTTTGGTGTAGAATTAACCCCTGAAAATAAATTGCAATTGTATGTTCCTCGCGGATTCGGTCACGGATTTTCAGTCTTAAGCGATACTGCGATTTTTGCCTATAAATGTGATAATTTCTATGAAAAAGATGCTGAAGGAAGCGTTATTTGGAATGACGAAGAACTGAATATCGACTGGAAACTTCCCAAAGAGGTCATTCAGCTTTCAGATAAAGACCAACATTTACCCCTGTTCAAAGAGAACAATTTTTAAAAAGCAATTATGAAAAACATCATCATTACCGGTGGAGCTGGTTTTATTGGTTCTCACGTTGTACGTGAATTTGTGAAAAATAATCCAAATAGTAAAATAATCAATCTTGATGCTTTAACCTACGCCGGAAATCTCGAAAATTTGAAAGACATCGAAAACGAACCTAATTACGTTTTCGAAAAAGCAGATATTACAAAAGTGGAGGAACTTCGAAAAGTTTTCGAAAAATATCATCCCGATGCTATTATCCATTTAGCCGCAGAAAGTCATGTCGATAGAAGCATCACCGATCCAAATGCCTTCATCAATACGAATGTAAATGGAACCGCAAATCTTTTAAATTTAGCCAAAGAATTCTGGACCTTAAATCCCGATCATCAACACGGAAACTTCCCGAATGAAACCAGAAAAAACTTATTCTACCACGTTTCTACGGATGAGGTTTACGGAAGTTTAGGAGAAACCGGACTTTTTACCGAGGAAACTTCTTACGATCCAAAATCTCCATATTCTGCGAGCAAAGCTGCTTCCGATCACTTGGTTCGTGCGTACGGAAATACCTACGGAATGCCTTTTATCATTAGCAATTGTTCCAATAATTACGGTCCTAATCATTTCCCGGAGAAATTAATTCCGCTTTGTATTTCAAATATTTTAAATGGAAAACCGCTTCCTATTTATGGCGATGGAAAATATACAAGAGATTGGTTGTATGTAATCGATCATGCAAAAGCTATTCATCAAATTTTTCACGAAGCAAAAACCGGTGAAACCTACAATATTGGTGGTTTCAACGAATGGCAAAACATTGATTTGGTGAAAGAACTCATTAAGCAAATGGATCAAAAATTGGGAAATCCAGAAGGTCACTCAGAAAAATTGATTACCTACGTGAAAGACCGACCAGGACACGATCTTCGTTATGCTATTGATGCCACAAAATTAAATAAAGAACTGGGTTGGAAGCCTTCCGTAACTTTCGAACAAGGTCTAGGAAAAACAATCGACTGGTTTTTGGAGAATAAAGAATGGCTGGATCATGTAACGAGCGGAGACTATCAGAAATATTATGCTTCGCAATATACGAATGCCTCGAATTAAACCCGAATTTCACTAATTGATGGAAGAGAAAATCATATACAAGGACGAAAGTTTCAAGATTATCGGAATTTGTATGAACATTCATTCAATTATGGGACACGGTTTTTTGGAAGCGGTTTATGCAGAAGTTTTAGAAAAGGAATTCATTAAAAATAATATCCCGTATCAAAGAGAAGTAAGGTTAGATTTATTTTTCAATGGGGAGAAATTAGATAAGAAGTATAAAGCAGATTTTGTTTGTTTCGGCCATATTATATTAGAAATAAAATCCGTCTCTTTTTTGCATGAGAGTTTTACGAGACAAACATTAAACTACTTAAAAGCAACCAACAAAAAATTAGGATTACTCATCAATTTTGGTGAAAAATCTTTAAGATATAAACGCATTATCAATTTATAACCAAACGAAAATTCGTATAATTCGAAAAAATTCGTGTAAATAGAATTAAAATGAAGGGAATAATTTTAGCAGGCGGTTCCGGAACCAGACTTTATCCACTTACCATTGCCGTGAGCAAGCAATTGATGCCGGTTTATGACAAGCCGATGATTTATTATCCGCTTTCTACCTTGCTTTTAGCCGGGATTAAAGAGATTTTGATCATTTCCACTCCTCATGATATTGGTGGTTTCGAAAAATTATTAGGTGATGGTTCATCTATCGGGTGTAAAATCGAATATAAAATTCAACCAAGTCCGGATGGTTTAGCGCAGGCTTTTATTTTGGGTGAAGAATTTATTGGAGACGATTCAGTGGCTTTGGTTTTGGGTGATAATATTTTTTATGGTGCAGGATTACCAGAACTTTTATCCAGCAAAACCAATGTGAAAGGAGGTTGCGTCTTTGCTTATCAAGTTTCCGATCCCGAAAGATATGGAGTAGTAGAATTTGATGAGAACCAAAAAGCCGTTTCCATTGAAGAAAAACCAGACGAGCCAAAATCTAATTTTGCTGTTCCAGGTTTGTATTTTTATGATAATTCGGTCGTTGAATATGCTAAAAATCTGAAACCTTCACCTCGAGGAGAGTTAGAAATTACCGATATCAATAAAATTTATCTGGAAAAAGGCGAATTAGAAGTGGGTGTAATGTCGCGCGGAACAGCTTGGCTCGATACCGGAACTTTCGATTCTTTGCACGATGCATCAGAATTCGTAAAAGTTTTGGAAAAAAGACAAGGCTTCAAAATTTCTTGTATTGAAGAAATAGCCTATGTCAAAGGGTTTATTAATAAAGAAGAACTTCTGGAATCTGCAAAAAAATATGGAAAAAGTGGTTACGGCGATTATCTGAAAAGACTTGTTTAACTATTGATTTAAAAAAAATATCCTTTTATATATTACAAAACCCTTGCAGCGATCCGGTCGCGACAAGGGTTTTTGCTTTTGTTAATGCAGTTTTTCTCCAATGATTCTTATCAAAGTTTTTATTAGTAAATTTGCAACCTGAAATTTATCATTCACCAACTATCAATACTAATTTATGAGAACCAAATCCGTAGGAAAAAAGAAAATCAATATCGTCACTTTAGGGTGTTCCAAAAATGTGTACGATTCTGAAGTCTTAATGGGACAGCTAAAAGCCAACGGAAAAGAAGTGGTACACGAAGACCGTGGAGATATTGTGGTCATCAATACTTGCGGATTTATCGATAATGCGAAAGAAGAAAGCATCAATACTATTTTGGATTTTGTTGAGGCTAAAAATCGCGGTGAAGTAGAAAAAGTTTTTGTAACTGGTTGTCTTTCTGAAAGATATAAACCGGATTTGTTGCGTGAAATTCCAGATGTTGATCAGTATTTCGGAACGCGCGATCTTCCTTTATTATTGAAACATTTAGGTGCAGATTATAAGCACGAATTGGTGGGTGAAAGACTGCTTACAACGCCAAAACATTACGCATATTTGAAAATTGCAGAAGGGTGCGATCGACCGTGTTCCTTCTGTGCAATTCCTTTAATGAGAGGTGGAAATATTTCTACACCCATCGAAAATCTTGTCATTGAAGCACAGAAATTAGCGAAAAATGGAGTGAAAGAACTCATTTTAATTGCACAGGATCTTACTTATTATGGTTTAGATCTTTATAAAAGACGCGCTTTAGGTGATTTGCTTTTGCGTTTGGTAGAAGTTGAAGGAATTGAATGGATTCGCTTGCATTACGCTTTCCCGACAGGTTTTCCAGAAGATGTTTTAGAAATCATCAAAAACGAACCCAAAGTTTGCAACTATATCGATATTCCTTTACAGCACATCAATTCTGATTTGTTGAAAGCTATGAAACGAGGAACTACTCATGAAAAAACGGATGCTCTTTTAGCGAAATTCCGCGAGAAAGTTCCAGATATGGCGATCCGAACGACATTAATTGTTGGTTTTCCGGGCGAAACCGAAGAAAGATTTCAGGAAATGAAAGAATGGGTGCGTGAACAAAGATTCGATCGTTTAGGTTGCTTTACCTATTCTCACGAAGAAAATACGACCGCTTATGTTTTAGAAGATGATGTGCCTCAAGAAGTGAAAGAGGCGAGAGTTGAAGAAATCATGGAATTGCAATCTCAGATTTCCTGGGAAAAGAATCAGGAAAAAATAGGAAAAGTCTTTCGTTGTATTTTCGATCGAAAAGAAGGAAATTACTTCGTTGGAAGAACTGAATTTGATTCACCTGATGTTGACAATACGGTTTTAGTTTCAGCCGAGAACGTTTACTTATCGATTGGCGAATTCGCAGATATTAAAATTACTTCCGCTGAAGAATTTGATCTATACGGCGAACTTGCTGACTGAAAAATTTAAATAAAGGCTCATATTTGATTGCTGATCAATAGAATTTAAGAACAAAAACTTCCAATGGTATTGGAGGTTTTTTTATTGCTCTAATGATTGATTATCAGTATGTTTTGCTTTAAATTGTGACGGTATTATGCAATGATTTGTTAATTTAATTAACATCTGATCTATAATTTTAACACAATTTAAGAACCTTTGTGAAGTCCTATGATAACGGAATGTACAAAGAGTCTTAACAAAATATTAACAATTCATTAAGACAGTTTAACGAAGTGAATGTTGCAAGTGACGATTATGGAATAAATTTGCAGAGTCAAAACCAATTAAAATAATTCAAAATGATGAAAAGTGGAATACTCCTAATCATAATGATGATTTCAACACTCGGTTTATATTCGTTTAACAAGTATAATGCCGAAGATGCTAAAACTAGTTTTGCATCGTTCTACCACGATAAGTTTAATGGTAGAAAAACAGCAAGCGGAGAAATTTTCAGTAACGAGAAATTAACCGCAGCGAACAGAACGCTTCCTTTCGGCACGATGCTAAAGGTAACCAATTTGAGATCAGGAAAAAGTGTAATAGTAGAAGTTAATGACCGCGGTCCTTTTCACTCGTCCAGAGCACTCGATCTTTCTAAGGCAGCGTACAAGTCTATCGGGGATACCAGAATAGGAACAATGCCCGTTGAATATGAAATTATCGATAACGATTAACGTTACGTTTTAAAAAACAAAAAAGCCGATTCTAAAAGAGAGTCGGCTTTTTTTGTGCGCTACTTATTTGCAAAAATTGCAAGATTTAAATTGAAGATTTATTTTCAAACACCAAACACCAAACATCAAACACCAAACATCTAAAAAAGCTCCACCAAAACTGGACAATGATCTGAATGCACCGCTTCTTTCAAGATGACCGCTCTCGAAAGCTTTTCTTTTAACGAATCAGAAACGAAGTTGTAATCCAATCTCCAACCTTTGTTATTGGCTCTTGCATTTTGTCGGTAACTCCACCACGAGTAATGATTTGGTTCTGAGTTAAAATGTCTGAAACTGTCAATCAATTCGCATTCTTCCATAAATTTGGTCATCCATTCTCTTTCCATCGGTAGAAAGCCAGAAGTGTTGGCTAAACCTTTCGGATTGTGAATGTCTATCGCTTCATGGCAAATATTGAAATCACCGCAAATAACCAGATTAGGAATGGTTTTTTTGAGTTCTTTAATGTAGTCCAGGAAATCATAGCAGAATTTCATTTTAAAATCGAGCCTATCAATATTGGAAGCAGACGGAACATACACTGAAATTACCGAGAAATCCTCGAAATCTGCGCGCATAATTCGTCCTTCACTGTCGTAATGTTCAATTCCGCAACCGTACTCAATATGATGAGGTTTTATTTTAGATGCGATTCCAACGCCAGAATATCCTTTTTTCTGCGCGGAATGCCAAAAACTGTGATAGCCGCTTTTTTCCAGACTTTCGATGTCGATCTGATCGTTCCCGGCTTTGCTTTCCTGAATACAGATCATATCAGGATCGGCAACTTTCAGCCAACCCAAGAAGTCTTTCGTAAAGGCAGCTCGAATTCCATTGACATTATAACTTATAATTCTCATTAAATTAAATTTCCTCAAAAATACTAAATCAATGAAACTAAGAATGGATTTATATCAAAAACTTATTTTTTATCTAATGAAAATATTTTTTTTATTGAAGCTCATAAGGAATAGATTTTTCGAGATGAAATTGTTGGTGAATGATTCAATTTAATCAAGCAGCATATTTTGAAAATAAAAAAGGCGGTAAAAATCTTAAATTTTTACCGCCCAAAATGAACCCAAATAAAATAAACTATGAAAAAACTATTTGGGTTCTAAAACACAAATGGGTATGATGACTTCTTCTAAAGAAATCCCGCCATGTTGGTAGGTTTCTTTGTAATAATTTACAAAATGATTGTAATTTTTCGGATAAGCCAAGAAAATGTTATTCTTCGCGAAAATATATTTTGAACTTAAATTTCCTTTTGGCAAAAACAATTTTTCTGGGTTTGAAACGGCCCAAACATCGCTTTTTTCGTAGGTTAAACTTCGTCCGGTTTTATAGCGAATATTCGTTGAGGTTTCTCGATCTCCTACAACCTTACTTGGTTTTTTCACGTAAATTGTTCCATGATCGGTCGTCAAAACGAGCTTAAAACCATTTTCCGCAGCTTGTTTAATGATTTTTAATAAAGAAGAATTTTCAAACCAATTGTATGTTAATGATCTGAACGTTTTATCGTCTCTAATCAATTGGTTTACAATCACATTGTCGGTTTTCGCATGAGACAAAATATCGATGAAATTGTAAACAATCACCAGTAAATCGTTGTTTTTGTGTTGGTTGAAATCCTCTAAAATTTTACGCTCAAAATCTGAATTCAGAACTTTCAGGTATTTCATGCTTTTTCCCGACAAACCGAGTCGTTTCATTTGATCTTCTAAAAAATCGCGTTCGTGCTCGTTTTTATTTCCTTCTTCGTTATCATTAAACCAATGATCCGGGAATCTTTTTTCGATTTCCGAAGGCATTAAACCTGCAAAAAAAGCATTTCTAGCATATTGCGTTGCTGTAGGTAAAATGCTGTAATAATAATCTTCAGAGGTTTTATTGTAAAATTTAGTAAAAAGAGGCTCGATCACTTTCCATTGATCGTACCGAAGATTATCAATCATCAAAAGCAAAACTTTTTCTTTTTCAACTTCTGGCTTTACTTTATCTTTAAACAAAGTGTGGCTCATCATCGGTTTATCCGAACTGTTCAACCAATCTTCATAATTGTTTTCAATGAATTTAGAGAATTGAATGTTGGCTTCTTCTTTTTGAGATTGCAACAATTCTGAAAATTCGCTGTCGAACACTTTATCAAATTTGATCTCCCAATTCAGGATTTTTTTATAATATTCTGCCCAATCTTGGAAGCTTCTCAGGTAAGAAAGTTCAATCGAAAGATTCCGAAATTCCTGTTGATATTCCAAAATCGTTTTCTGCTCTACCAAAGTTTCTTCTTGAAGATTTTTCTTCAGCGAGAGTAAAATCTGATTCGGATTTACAGGTTTTAAAATATAATCTGCGATTTGCGAACCGATGGCTTGCTCCATAATCAGTTCTTCTTCGTTCTTGGTAACCATCACGATTTTTATGGCAGAATCTATATTTTTGATCAAAGGAATTGCTTCCAGACCAGAAATTCCAGGCATATTCTCATCAAGCAAAGCCAAAACGAAATTTTCCTTTTCTATCATTTCTAAGGCTTCATTCACGTTATTCACGGGAGAAACTTGGTAACCTTTATTTTCTAAAAACACAATATGAGGTTTTAGTAAATCTACTTCATCATCAATCCAAATCAATTTTGCCATATAAAAATTATAATTTTTAATATTTGAGTTCAAGGTATTTGAACGTCGCGTTAACTCATCAAAAATACAACCAATTGTTGCCAATGTTATTCTAAATTCGAGTTAAAGTTGCGTTAATTATTTCCCATACTTTATATATTCTAATGCTCTTTCCAAAACTTCATCGCGATTTTCTTGCAGTCCTTTTACGGTTGGTTTTACCTCAATATCGGGAACAATTCCGATTCTTTGGGTTTCTTTTCCGTCTGGATAAAAAACGCCGAGACCAGTAAAAACTGTTGGTTTTCCGGCTAAATTAAATTTGCTCACATTTCCGTCTGCTCCCGAAGTTTGGCTTCCGATGACTTTGCTGTTTGGAAAAGTTTGTAAAATCATAGTAGAAAATTCTGCATGAGATTGGGTGGTTTCATTGACGAGAATAATTATTTTTCCTTGATATGGGGAATTATTTTCTTTATTTCCGAGGATAAAATTTTTAGAATCTTCATATTGAAATTTTCCTGGATAAGACAAATCTGGTTTTATGATGTCACAAAATTGGTTGGGTTTGTTTGATAGTAAATTCATAATACTTTTTGCGGTTCCTTTCGGATAATTTCTAATATCGAAAATGATGGTTTTTGTATTTTTTAGCTCCTCATACATCTTGTTTACATCTTCTTTTTCTAAAATTTTCATATTTACAAATCCAATATTATTATCCAATATTTTCCATTTTGAATCCTCATTTTTTGTGGATTGAAAAACAAGATTTTTGTTATTGAGAGTGGGAACTTTTACAGTTATTACCTTTCCTTTTCGTTCAATTTCTAGATTTAAAAATTCATTATTGGTACGAAAAAAATAATTTTGATAAATCATATTTCTAATTTTCACATTATAATTAGAAGCAGGTACATATTTTTTGTAAAATTCTATAATTTCAGAGATGGTTTTGTTGTCGATTTTTGTAATAATATCGCCAATTTCAAGATCGTATTTTAAATTTAATTTATTTTCGTATAAATGAGTGATCACCAATTTATTATCAGCAAATTTCACTTTCGTGGGTAAATATTGAAGTCCAAAACTTTCTTCTATTTTTTTCGAATAATATGAAGCATGGCTATCGTCAACTTTCGTAACCAGCTCCAGTAAAGCAAATTGGTATTCTGTTTCGTTTTTTATATTTTGAAATCTCGGAATCATTTCCTTTAAAACATCATTCCATTTTAGATCTGTTTGATATTTATAAGGAAAAAAATATTCTACCAAATTCCAATATCTGAAAAGTTCTGTCAAACGAATATTAATTTCAGGGAAATTTTCATTATAAATAATTTCATTTTTCAAGTTGATTTGATTGGTATTTGGGATGCTATTTACATAATATTGAGTGCCTGTTTGTCTATTTTCTTCAATAAAATTTAACTTTTCTATAACATTTTTAGTAAAAATATTCTCGTCATCGGTCCAATTCAAATCGAAATTTTTAAGGAAATTTTTCTTGTCATTTTTCTCGTTGCAGGTTTTGCAAATTTCCACTTTTCCCAATCCATCGATCCATTCAAAAATCATCTTATTGAATTGTTTTTTGGTCTCTGTTTTTTCAGCTTCTTTTATTTTTTCAATAAGTTGATTGTCCCAATTATAAGTGCCTTTAGCAACATTTGGGTGATAATACTTTAAAAAACCCCAAACTTTGCAAAGCGTTTCTAATTTTTCGTTTTGTGTTAATTTTTCCTGAGCTAAAAAATTTTGAGATCCCATGAAAACTATCAGCAGAAAGTAGATTCCTTTTTTAATCATAATCATTTTTTTTAATACAATCAAAAATATCTTTTCAAAGGCTAAAATTTTCCCAAGAAAACGGTAAATAAAAGTTAAACTTAAAAATTCTGTAAATTTGTACCCATCAATTATTACCTTTTCTTCAATGTCAAATACCAACAAACTCAAAATCATCAACGACCCAGTTCACGGATTTATTAAAATACCTTTCGAAATTATTTTTGATGTCATCGAACATTCATATTTTCAAAGATTGCGCAGAATTTCACAAACAGGATTGTTGAATTTAATTTTTCCGGGTGCGACGCATACGAGATTTCATCATGCTTTGGGCGCAATGCATTTGATGTTTACGGCTTTAGAAACTTTAAAATTAAAAGGAATTGAAATTTCAAAAGACGAAGAAAAATCGGCTTTACTTGCTATTTTATTACACGATATCGGTCACGGTCCTTTTTCGCATGCTTTAGAAAATATGTTGATGGATGATTGGCATCACGAGAAATTATCTTTATTATTAATGAATAAGATGAACGCCGAATTTAGTGGGGAACTTTCTATGGCGATAGAGATGTTTCAAGGAAAATACCACCGAAAATTTTTCAACCAATTAATTTCTTCACAATTAGATGTAGATCGGTTGGATTATTTGAAACGAGATAGTTTTTACACGGGTGTTTCCGAAGGAAATGTAAATACCCAAAGAATTATTTCGATGATGAATGTTTCTGAAGACGAACTCGTCATCGATGCAAAAGGAATTTATTCCATCGAAAATTTTCTTACGGCGAGAATGTTTATGTATTGGCAGGTTTATTATCATAAAACTTCTGTTTTAGCGGAACATCTACTCATTAAAATTCTGGATCGTGCAAAATTCTTAATTTCCGAGGGTAAAGATTTACCCGCATCCGAGAATTTGCAATACTTCCTTCACAAAAATCATTTCGAAAGTGCAACCCAAGAAGACATCCAAAGGTTTACGGAGCTTGATGATAATGATCTTATTCAGGCAATGAAGTTTTGGACAAAAAATGAGGATTTAATCCTTTCTTACCTCTGTACTTGTGTGATACGGCGCGAATTTCCGAAGACAATTATCTCTTCCCGACCATTTGATCCTGAATTCATTAAAGAAAAAATAGAGCATACGAACCGAAAGTTTAACATTACAAATGGTGCAAAATTGGTCGATGAGATTTCCCGAAGTTTGCTACCTTATAATAGGGAGATCCAACCCATCTATTTACTTCAGAAAAACGGCGAAAAGATCACCCTCGAGAACTCCGAAAACCAAATCCTTTCCTCTTATATCAATCAGCTGAATACCAAGTATATTTTATCCTTTCCAAGGGAAATTTAGCCAAATAATTTTCATCGAAAAGGAATTGAGATATTTGGGAATTTCTTATATTTGCAGGATATGGAATTTACAGCAGCTCAGATTGCAAGTTTTATTAACGGAAAAATTATAGGCGATGAAACAGCCACCATCAGTGGGGTTTCACCTATTGAAAGTGGCGAAAAAGGCCACCTTTCTTTCGTTGCACAAGAAAGATTTGCAGATCATATCGAGACTTCAGCATGCTCAGTTCTCATTGTTTCAGAAAAACTATTAACAAAAGACTCTTATCCTACAACCGTTATTGCCGTAGAAGACGCCTATCTTTCTTTTCAAGTTCTAATGAATTTGTATAATGAAATGAAAGGCAGAAAATCGGGAATTGAAGAGGGTGCAGTATTTCACGAAACCGCAAAAGTGGGTGAAAATGTATATGTAGGAGCTTTTACCTGTGTTTCCGAAAAAGTGAAAATTGGCGATGATAGTCAAATTTATCCCCAAGTTTTTATTGGAAAAAATGTAAAAATTGGAAAAAACTGTGTCATTTATAGTGGCGTAAGAATTTACGATTACTGTGTGATTGGCGATCATTGCATCGTTCATTCAAATACCGTAATTGGTTCTGATGGTTTTGGTTTTCAACCCACCAAAGACGGTTATCAAAAAATTCCGCAACTCGGAAACGTGGTGTTGGAAGATGATGTAGAAATTGGCGCAAACTGTACTATTGATCGAGGAACAATCGGTTCCACGGTGATTGGTAAAGGAACCAAAATTGATAATTTGATCCAAATTGCTCACAATGTAAAAATAGGTCGGAATAATGTAATCGCTGCACAAGCTGGAATTGCCGGTTCTACCGTTATTGGTGATTGGAATCAAATTGGAGGTCAAGTAGGAATCGTAGGTCATATCACCATAGGAAATCAAGTGAAAATTCAGGCACAAAGCGGTGTGAATTCAAGTGCGAAAGACAACGAAATTCTGTACGGTTCTCCAGCGATCAATGCCAGTGAATACCGAAGGAATTATGTTCATTTTAGAAATTTTAGCCAAATCGTGAAAAGAATCATTGATCTAGAAAATAACTCAAAAGATAAAACTAATGGGTGATAAGCAAAAAACGCTATCCGAAGAGATTTCTCTCTCAGGAATTGGCCTTCATACAGGAAAGGATGTAAAACTTACCATTAAACCCGGAAAAGAAAACGCTGGTTTTATATTTGTAAGAACTGATTTGGAAGGTCATCCTCATATCGAAGCCGACGTGAATTATGTGACCACAACAGAACGCGGAACAACACTCGAAAAACTCGGTGTAAGAATTCATACTTGTGAACACCTTCTCGCTGCATTGGTAGGTTGCGATATCGACAATGCAATTTTAGAAATGGATAGTGCAGAACCACCTATTCTAGACGGATCCTCAAAGTTTTTTGTCGAAGCAATTGAAAAAGCGGGCATCAAAGAACAATCTGCTACAAGAGAATATTTGGTGGTAAAAGAAGTTCTTTCCTATGTAGATACTGCAACAGGTTCAGAACTTACCATCATTCCTTCAGATAATTATGAGGTAACAACGATGGTCGATTTTGGCACGAAAGTGTTGGGAACGCAAAATGCAACTTTAAAGGATATCTCAGAATTCAAAACTGAAATATCTTCCGCTAGAACCTTCAGTTTCCTCCATGAATTGGAAATGCTTTTAGATGCAGGTCTTATAAAAGGTGGTGATATTTCAAATGCGATTGTATATGTAGATAAAGATTTAACTCCCGAAACTGCAGATAAATTAAAAAAAGCCTTTGGTAAAGATGATATTGCGATTCGACCAAACGGAATTTTAGATAATCTTACTTTGAATTATCCAAACGAAGCAGCACGCCACAAATTGCTCGACGTAATCGGTGATTTAGCACTGGTTGGAGTGAAAATTAAAGGAAAAGTGATCGCCAATAAACCTGGACATTTTGTGAACACCCAGTTTGCAAAAAAATTGAACAGACAGTGGAAATTGCAGAAAAAGAAAAACGTTCCCGATATTGATATCTATAAAGATCCGGTTTTCGATATTAACGGAATTATGAAATTAATGCCGCATCGTCCTCCTTTCTTATTAATTGATAAAATTTTAGAACTTTCAGATTCTCATGTTGTTGGTTTGAAAAACGTGACGATGAATGAGCCGTTTTTTGTAGGCCATTTCCCGAAAGAACCAGTGATGCCCGGCGTTTTGCAGGTAGAAGCTTTAGCACAAACAGGTGGAATCTTAGTTTTGGCAAGCGTGCCGGATCCTGAAAATTATTCAACCTATTTCATCAAAATTGATAAAGTCAAATTCAAGAAAAAAGTAGTTCCAGGTGATACTATGATTTTCAAGATAGAGCTTATTTCGCCTATCAGAAGAGGAATTGTTCACATGCAAGGTTATGGCTACGTCGGCGACAGCGTTGTTGTTGAAGCAGAATTGATGGCACAGGTTGCAAAAAATAAACCCGATTAAATGGTACATCAGTTAGCTGCCGTTGATAAACGTGCAAAAATCAAGAAAAATGTAATCGTAGAACCTTTTACAACCATTGCAGGTGATGTAGAAATTGGAGAAGGTACTTGGATCGGATCAAATGTAACCATAATGGATGGAGCAAGAATCGGTAGAAATTGCCGTATTTTTCCCGGAACCGTTATTTCTGCAGTGCCGCAGGATTTAAAATTTGATGGCGAAGATACCCAAGTAATTATCGGTGACGGAACTACGCTACGAGAGTGCGTTACGGTGAATCGCGGTACAAAAGCACTCGGTTTTACCAAAATTGGCAAAGATTGTTTAATTATGGCCACTTCTCATATTGCTCATGATTGTATTCTTGGTCATAATGTAATTATTGCAAATGGCTGCGGAATTGCCGGTCATGTAGAAATTGGTGATTATGTGGTAATGGGCGGACTTTCTGCGATACAACAATTCGGAAAAATAGGAAAACACGCCATGATTTCTGGCGGATCACTCATCAGAAAAGACGTTCCTCCTTATGTGAAAGTAGGAAGAGATCCTATTTCTTACGCCGGAATCAATTCCGTTGGTTTAAGGAGAAGAGGATTTACAAACGATAAAATTTTCGAAATTCAAAAAATTTACCGCGCTATTTTCCAGATGAAAATGAATGTTTCCCAAGCATCCAGTTTTATCGAAAAAGAAATGCTTCCTACTGCTGAAAGAGATGAAATTTTAGAATTCATCAAAAACTCTCCAAGTGGTATTGTGAAAGGGTACGGAACCGGAAAAGACTAATTAATAAAACAGGGTGAAAATGAAATCATAATAATTTTCATCTAACATCTAACATCTAGCATCTATCAAAAAACAACTATTAAAATAAATGGCAACAAGCAACGATATAAAAAAAGGAATGTGTATTGAATTCAGCAATGATATTTTCAAAATTATTGAATTCATGCATGTGAAACCAGGAAAAGGTCCAGCTTTCGTTAGAACCAAAATGAAATCAGTAACCAATGGAAAAGTACTTGATAATACTTTTTCTGCAGGTCATAAAATTGATGAAGTAAAAGTAATCACAAGAAAATTTCAGTACTTGTATGAAGATGACAACGGATTTCATTTCATGAATAATGATGATTTTTCCCAAATCTATCTTGACAAAGCAATGATTGAAAATTCGCAATTTATGAAAGCGGGCGAAGAAGTAACCATCATTTTGAAAGACAGCGATGAATCTCCACTTTCTGCGGAAATTCCACCAACAGTTTATTTAGAAGTGATCGAAGCTGATCCAGGAGTGAAAGGAAATACCGCAACCAACGCGCTAAAAAATTCAATCGTAGAAACTGGAGCGAGAGTGATGGTTCCATTATTCATCGAAGCTGGAGACAAAATTAAAGTCAATACCGAAGACGGAAGTTACTTAGAAAGAGTAAAATAGTGATCGGTTTTTAGTTGTCGGTTGATTGTTTTACGACCAACCAACAACTTACAACCAACAAGCAAAAACCAATTATGACCTTCAACCAACCACAAACTCTTAAAACCATTGCAGAAATAATCGGCGCACAAATGATTGGCGACGATCATTTTCCTGTTTTGGGAACCAATGAAATTCATCGGGTAAAAAGCGGGGAAATTGTATTTGTAAATCATCCGAAATATTATGATAAAGCCTTGAATTCTGAGGCCACGATTATTTTAATTGATAAAGAAGTTGATTGTCCCCCAGGAAAAGCGCTTTTGGTTTCCGATGATCCTTTTCGGGATTTCAATAAAATAAATACGCATTTTACCAAGATTTATAATTTCACCGACGAACTGCATGAAGTAGAAGTAGGTGAGGGTACAAAAATTCATTCTTCAGCGGTTTTAGGAAACGACATCAAAATTGGTAAAAATTGTCATATTTTCCCGAATGTGGTGATTGGTGATCGAACAATTATTGGCGATAACGTCATCATTCAAAGCGGAACTGTTTTAGGTGGCGACGCTTTTTATTACAGAAAAGTTGATGGCAATTTTGACCGCTTGATTTCTGTGGGAAATGTAATCATCGAAAATAATGTAGAAATAGGAAACAACTGCACGATTGACCGTGGAGTGACCGATTCTACCATCATCGGCGAAGGTTCGATTCTCGATAATCAAATTCAGATCGGGCACGATACCATCATCGGAAAAAAATGTTTAATAGCCTCACAAACCGGTATTGCAGGATGCTGCATTATTGAAGATGAAGTTACCATTTGGGGACAAGTCGGAATGGCTTCTGGCGTTCGCGTAGAAAGCGGAACGGTTCTTTTAGCCAAATGTGGAGTTAACAGAGATTTAAAAAAAGGAACTTACTTTGGTTTAATCGCCGAAGAGTTCAAGCAATTTCTAAGAAAAGAAATTAAGGTAAAAAACTTGAAATAGCGTGTTTTTCAACGATAAAACAATTATTATTAAGTAATTTTACAGGAAATAGTAGTTTATAATAAATTTAAAAAATAAAAGATGTCAGTATTAGTAAACAAAGATTCTAAAGTAATCGTACAAGGATTTACCGGAACAGAAGGAACTTTCCACGCAGGGCAAATGATTGAATACGGAACCAACGTTGTAGGAGGCGTAACTCCAGGAAAAGGAGGTTCTGAGCATTTAGGAAAACCCGTTTTCAACACCGTTGCCGAATCTGTAGAAAAAGCAGGTGCGAACGTTTCTATTATTTTTGTTCCGCCGGCATTTGCTGCAGACGCAATCATGGAAGCTGCGGAAGCAGGAATTAAAGTAATTGTTTGTATTACCGAAGGAATTCCTGTTGAAGATATGGTAAAAGTGAAAGCTTATATCGCTGACAGAGATACAAGATTAATCGGGCCAAACTGCCCGGGAATTATTACTTCTGATGAAGCAAAAATCGGTATTATGCCAGGTTTTGTTTTCAAAAAAGGAAGAGTTGGGATTGTTTCTAAATCAGGAACTTTAACTTACGAAGCAGCAGATCAAGTGGTAAAAGCTGGTTTTGGTGTTTCTACAGCAATCGGAATCGGAGGTGATCCAATCATCGGAACAACTACAAAAGAGGCTTTGGAATTATTCATTAATGATGATGAAACTGATGCAGTAGTAATGATCGGTGAGATTGGTGGTAACCTAGAAGCTGAAGCTGCAAGATGGTACAAAGCTAGTGGTTCTAAAAAACCAGTCGTTGGATTTATTGCCGGACAAACCGCTCCAAAAGGAAGAACAATGGGTCACGCCGGAGCAATTGTGGGTGGTGATGAAGATACTGCTCAAGCTAAAATGGCGATTATGAGAGAAAATGGCATCAACGTAGTGGATTCTCCAGCAGAAATCGGTGCTACAGTTGCCAAAGTATTGGGATAAAAAAACACACACGATATGAAAAAGATTTTAATCAGTACAGCCCTTTGCGCAGTTACATTTTTATCTGCTCAAATTGATTTCAGCAGTACCCGATATGGTATTACCGCTGGTGGAACTTACTCTCGGGTAAGTAATGCTCATAATCCATCGGGTCCGTTGTATTCTTTTTATGGCGGATTCTTAGCGATGATTCCTGTTGACGATAACAACCAGTTTTTTATTCAGCCCGAAGTTGAATATTTTGGAGCCGGGGAATCGGGGAAAGATAAAGATGCTAAAGGATCTGAGTTCTATGATGCGGTTTATGCTAATAATTACATTAGTGTTCCCATTTATTTTAAAGGCTATTTTTCTGAAGCTGAATCGGAATTTTTTGCAATGGCAGGACCGAGATTTAATTTCCTAATTAATCAAAATGTAAGTGGTGCTCCGGTAAGATATACCGTAGAAGGCGATGCAAATGGAGTGAATGGTAAAGCAGCCACTTTTAATTTCGCTATAGGTCTTGGTGTAGGTTTTTCTTACAAGAGAAAACTAGAAGCTACTTTACGGTATGATTTGGGTTTAAGCAATACCTATCCAGGATTAATGAACGAAAAAGGACTTGATGCAAGTATTCAAAAAAAGAAATCAGAACAGGTTTTTAGCGTGGGTCTGAGTTATGTTTTTGATTAAAATATTTTATTTCATTATAAATAGGAATCCTCTCGACCATTGTTGAGAGGATTTTTTATTATTGGTTTTCGGTGGCGGATTGCGACTTTTAGCTTACATGATACCAATAAGAAGTTTCGGGGTTCGGAATATATTTTTGGTGCGATGATGTTTGTAAGGAGCAAGGTAATGTTTGTAGGCTGTTCAACCCTGTTAAGCTTCCAAACCGTGACGAGCTTTGAAAAAAATGGCTCAAAGTCAGGAAATTTTGTGCAGCGGAGGTTCAAACACGGTGCGACGATAGGAGAGATCTCAAATTGGCCAACAAAACTCATTCGTAATGAAACAAAACCTCTTCGTAATGATACAAAATCCATTCGTAATGAAACATAGCTCGTTCGTAATGATACAAAACCCCATCGCAGTAATACAAAGAGTCTTCGCAGTGGATCAAAACCTCTTCGTAATGAAACAGGGAGTCTTCGGACTCAAACAAGAGATCAACGAACCAAATCACTGTGTCAACGGAGAACTTCAGAGGGAGAAACAGTAAATTCTAGACCTCCTGTTTCCTTAGGGAAATCTTTTTCCATAATAGACCGAGGTTATAGCACACAAAAAAAAACGGTTAAATCGAGGTAATAATGAATCAAAATGCGCAAAAAAGGCTTGAAAATTCATTCTAAGTGAAAGGAAATGCATTCTAAGTGAAAGGAAATGCATTCTAAGTAAAAGGAGATTTATTCTAAGGGGAATGGAGCGCATTCTAATTGAAAAGTAAACCATTCTGAGTGCAATGGAGCGCATTCTATGTAAAAAGAATAACCAAAAAGCACTTCATTCAACCTTGTCAAGGTGAGATAAAACGAAAGCTTCGTTATTATCTGTGGTTTTTTTAATCCACGAATGTTTCTTTGATTACATTTTTTACATTTTGAATTTCTTTTTTAGATAATTCTCCCAAAATTTTCGAAATTCTTCGCCGGTCTACAGTTCTTATTTGGTCGATCATCATCCAACCTTTGGTTTTATTTCCGTTAATTTCAACTCGAGTTGGATAATTTTTGGAACTGCTTGTAATTGGCGCGATCACTATCGTTTGCAAATGTTTATTCATCTCGTTTGGCGAGAAAATAACGAATGGTCTTGTCTTCTTGACTTCGCTTCCAATGGTTGGGTTAAGATTAACCAATACTATTTCATATTGTTTTAATTCCATTCGTCAAAATTTTCGTCTTCAAAAACATCATCAATTAAAAGTTGGTCGTCCCCGTTTTCGTGCATTTTTTTGAATGCTTTTTCCCAATTTTTTCTTGGTTCTGCTTGCGGTTTCAAAATGATATAATCAGTTTCAAGGATAATTTCAATTTTGTCCTGAATGTTATACTTTTCAAGAATTGTTTTAGAAAGTCTAATTCCTTTAGAGTTTCCAATATTTACGACAGATAATTCCATAGCGCAATGTTTTCGTTATTACAAAGTAATTACTTTTATTGAAATTATACAAATTTTCTTTTGGAAACTGCGCTTGTAAAATTGCAGGTAAAGGTTGGGTGTTTCTGTTGGTGGGCTTAAAACACGAAAACTTGCTGTTTGTAAAAAAAACTTAATTAATTGCTGAAATCTATGATGAAAACTTCATACCTGCTCGTAGAAATATGATCTTACCTACTTTTTACTTTTTCTTAAATGGTTTTTCCGCAGTTATTACCATTCCATCTATTTGATTGTTTTTTGAAATCCAAACACTTAAATACTTAGTGTCTTTAACTTTTTCAGTATTAGAATTGAAAATATAAAGTTCATTTCCGCCAATTAGAGAAATTTTCTCTTTGTAAGCAGAATTTAGGTTTTCAATTCTTATTTTTCCAAATTTTGCAGCGTTACTAAGACAGATTTCTTCAAGTTTTTCATTCATGAAATTTTTGAAGCCATTTGAAAGATTAAAGTTTTTAAACGCTGAATAGTCTTTATCTTCACATTTGTCTAAAAACGTTCTAATGAAATTTTCAGCAGTTTGAGATTTTCCACTGTTTAATTGATCAGTTTTAATTTCTTTATAACTATTTTGGCTATAAATTAAAATACTACTTATTAAAGTTAAGATGGCAAATATTTTTTTCATTTAATTAATTTTCAATTTATGATCTTTTTGTAAGATAGCAGGTAATTTATTTATACATATCATCAAATGATACTTAACCACCCAATTTAGTTAGTATTGGTATCATTAAAGTACTCTTCTATTGAACGCTAAGATAACAAAAATTCCCTTCAAATTAAAGGGAATTTCAATGCGTTTTTTCTGACTTGAAAATCAATCTACGATCTGATCCATTTCCAAAGTTCTTTTGCGGTAGCTTTATTGCCGTACATTAAAATTCCAACACGATAGATTTTTCCGGCTACATAAATCATCAGTAAGCTTGATCCTAAAAGTAAAAACATCGAAAGTGCAATTTGCCACGCAGGAACGCCAAACGGAATCCGCGCAATCATAGCAACTGGCGAAGTGAACGGAATAATCGAGAGCCAAAATCCAAGCGGACCTTCGGGATTATTCATGATGGTGAAACTGCCGTACATTCCTACCATTAAGGGAATAATGGCAAATAAAGTGAACTGTTGTGTTTCTGTTTCGTTATCTACCGCCGAACCGATCGCGGCATACATGGAACTGTAAAAAATATAGCCAAGCAAAAAGAAAACGATGAATACGAAAATAATAAGCGGGAAATTGAGGTCTAAAAGGATGTGAGAAATTTCTGTGGCGGTTTGTTGAAGGTCGAATTTCTGCATCATTTCTGCTGATTTTTCGCCACCGGGAATTTGTTGTTGCATTGCCGAAAAACCGGTGTTTAGAAAGAGTGCGCCAATTACAGACATGGTGATCCAAATGCTGAATTGGGTGACTGCAACTAAGGTTACGCCCAAAATTTTGCCCATCATTAATTCAAATGGTTTCACGGAAGAGATGATGATTTCTACGACGCGGTTGTTTTTTTCTTCTAAAACGCTGCGCATCACGCGAACGCCGTAAATGATGATGAACATGAAAACCGCGTACATGAGAACCATGCTTAAACCAGATTTCACGCCGAAATCGAGGTCGGAATCTCCTTTGTTATTGTCAACAACATTTTGGGTATTGAGTTTGAAATTTTGGTCTAAATTATTCAGCTGATCTTGCGAAATACCCAGGGTTTTTATTTTTTCTTTCTTAATGATTTTAGACAAATCACTTGCTACGCTTGACTGCGTATCGAAACCAATTTTTTTGTTGATGAGGAGCTGGGAATTTTTTTCAAGATCATCGAAATTATTATTTTTCAGTTGAGGAATGATGAGCAATCCTTCAATTCCGGTCATTTCTTTCAAGGTAGAAGTTAAAGCACGTTCGTTTTCTGCGGGTACAAAAACGTATTTAATGGCTTTGCTATTCTGTAAATTTCCTACAAAAAGTCCGCTTTTATCAACCACGTTGAAGGTGCTCGAACTTTCGTTGGCTTTGAACATGAAGGCGATCAATAGACCAAAACCAATCATCAGAATGGGAGCCAAAAGCGTAAGGATGACAAAAGATTTTTTCTTAACCTGGGTAAGATATTCTCTTTTGGTGATGAGGAATATATTTTTCATGAATGGGATTAATTATTGGTTGCAACAGCATTGATAAATACTTCGTTCATGCTCGGGATTTTCTCATCGAACGATCTTATTTTTCCGATTTTCATGAGTTCATTGAGCAGAAGATTTTGGTCGTTATCATTTTTTAGATCAAAAGAGACCAAATGATTTAGGGTGGAATAATCACTAATTTGAAACCGATTTTTGAAGCTTTCGAACATCTCTTCATTGACTTCAGCGAGTGTAACACCAAAAATATTCTTCTTGAATTTTTCGCGCACATCAAAAACTTTTCCGTCTAAAACTTTCTTTGCATGATTGATTAATGCTACATAATCACACATTTCTTCTACGCTTTCCATGCGATGGGTAGAGAGAATGATGGTGGTTCCGTTGTTTTTTAATTTCAGAATTTGGTCTTTGATTAAATTGGCATTCACGGGATCGAAACCTGAAAAAGGTTCGTCGAGAATCAGCAATTTTGGTCGGTGCAAAACGGTGACTACAAACTGAATTTTCTGTGCCATTCCTTTGGAAAGTTCGCTGAGTTTTTTCTTCCACCATTGATCGATTTGCAATTGCTCGAACCAATATTTGGCTTGGGAAAGAGCGTCGTTTTTGCTCATTCCTTTTAATTCACCGAAATAAAGAATCTGATCGCCAACCGACATGTTTTTGTACAACCCGCGTTCTTCGGGCATGTAACCAATTTGTTTGATGTGTTCGGGATTTAATTTTTTACCATTGATGAAAACACTGCCAGAATCGGCTTGAGTAATTTGATTGATGATTCGGATGAAGGTGGTTTTTCCCGCACCATTTGGACCTAAAAGTCCATAAATGCTGGCTTCGGGAACATCGATTGAGAAGTTATCGAGTGCCAGTTTTTTACCGGCATTATAGGTTTTGGTGACGTTTTCTGCTTTCAGCATGAAGATGATTATTTGAAAGAATTAGTATAAAAATACTTCGGAAAGTTACGGAATTTATAATGATTTTTTAGGAGCCGGGAACCTGCTCTTCGCTATTACTCCTCGCGCCAATACATTGTCCACCGCTTGCTGTGGGGTAGCCGCTGCGATCAGGGCTAGGATTTGGTTTCCGTTCTAAATGCAGGAAATTAAAATTAAGGAAACAACAGCATGAAAATTTTAAGAAATCCAAATCATTTTTTCATCCGTAATATTCCATTTATCGTTTACCTTTTCCATATAAATCAAAATTCCCAGTCCGCATTTTGAGCCGCAATGGTGTTGGTATCTGATTAATGCTTTGTTTTCTGAAATAAAAAAGGGTTCCGATAATTCATAATTTCCCAGAAAGGTTTGTTTCCCATTTTCATCAATTGCTTTCGAATCATCTATTCTTTTTGCAAATTCTACTCCTTGAATTTTCGAAAAATCAATATTCTCCTTGGAATATTGGGGTTTAAATTGAATGACCAAATTGTCACCTTTTCCTTCATAAAATTCATCGGATAAATTTGTTGTATCTAAAATAGTCAATCGCTGATCCAAAAAATAAGTTAAAGATTTAGAATTTTTCAAACTATCACTTATTCTTTCAGCTTCTAAAGTCATTTCTTTTTCAGATTGATTATTTCGAAAAGAAATGTATTGATGTAAAATTCCATAAGTTGAAACTTTTTCTCTCAGTACTGTATTGTATATTTCGTAGCGATCTTTCTTGCGTGAATTTGTGCAGGAAATTACCAAGCTGAAAACCAGTATTGCAAGACGCGTTTTCATTAGTTTACAAAAGAATTTGTGCTATAGAAATCCGCAGCTTCGGCGATCACCTGATCCATTTCTTCTAAAGTGAAAACTTCTAAGAATTTACGCCGGAAATCTTTAAAATGAGGTATTCCACGGAAATAATTGCTGTAATGTTGACGCATTTCGATGAGTCCTAATCTTTCGCCTTTCCATTCCATGCTCCATTCTGCATGTTGGCGAACTGCTTCTAATCTTTGTTCAATCGTAGGTTCGGGAAGAATTTCTCCGGTTTTGAAATAGTGTTTTACTTCATTGAAAATCCAAGGATAACCAATCGCACCGCGACCGATCATAATGCCGTCACAGTCGTATTTGTTTTTGTATTCCAGCGCTTTTTGGGGAGAATCTACATCGCCGTTTCCAAAAATTGGAATATTGATTCGGGGATTGTTTTTCACTTTTGAAATATAATTCCAGTCCGCTTCACCTTTGTACATTTGAGCGCGAGTTCGGGCGTGAATGGTTAAAGCTTTTACACCGACATCTTGCAGTCTTTCGGCAACTTCCATGATATTAATGGTTTCGGTGTCCCAACCTAAACGTGTTTTCACGGTTACAGGTAAATCGGTAGAATTTACCACGGCTTTGGTGAGGCGAATCATGAGGTCAATATCTTTTAAAACTCCAGCTCCGGCTCCTTTGCAAACTACTTTTTTTACGGGGCACCCGAAATTGATATCAACGATGTCTGGATTTACGGCGGCTACAATTTTTGCGGAAAGTGCCATTGCTTCTTCATCGCCACCAAAAATTTGAATTCCGACGGGTCTTTCATAATCGAAAATATCCAGTTTTTTCATGCTTTTCATGGCATCGCGAATTAGTCCTTCCGAAGAAATAAATTCAGAATACATCATGTCTGCACCGTGCATTTTGCATAATCTGCGAAATGGTGGATCAGAGACATCTTCCATAGGAGCGAGCAACAAAGGAAATTCTGGCAGTTCGATATTACCGATTTTTATCATGATGCAAAGGTAATTTTTTTGGGTGGAATGAAGAAAAGAGAATTTTAGAGAACGTTTTCGACGAGTTACAAAAAAACAGACTCCAATGAAATCTGTTTGATGTTGAAAAGTACATTTTATCAGTCGAAATCGTGGTGGGTATCATCTTTTGAGTTTCTATATACAAACCACATTCCGATTGTTAAACCGACAACTCCTGCAACCGCCGTCATTAAAGCCCGTTCCATTTTGTCGGGTTCAGTGTTTCCGATATAATTAAACAGGAATAAAATGATGAAAGTGAGAACTGCAATTACTGCATATTTAGTACTTTTTATATTCATTATCTTAATTTATATGAAATCATGATTCCTCCTCTATAAGGCAAAAACTCGCCGCTTTGATCCCAGTTTCGGCCATCATCATCATAGCGCACGCCGAGAGTTTTATGATATCCTTTGTAATAACTTTGCATGGTTCCAGCACTTGCAAACAGATCCATGTTCCAATTTTCAGAAAGTTTGAATTGATAACCCACTGTTGCGCCCAGTATAAAAGAATATCCATTCTGGTATAGATCTGAAGTGATGTAGGTTGGCGAATCTGGAGTATATTTATAAGGGCCATCACTCCAATAATTCCATTTTTGAATAATGTACCGAGCTGCAGAAATATTTGCGCCCACATAAAAGTGTTTGAAAGCTTCATCAAAATAATATCTTCCGTCGAGACCGATCATATAGACTTGCGCATACTTTCCGGCAAATGATTTCCAGGGAGAAATAAATACATCGCCTTGAATAGTCATTTTTTTATTGAGTTGATATTCTAGTCCTGCATTCAGGATTCCAACAGGAAGAAAGAGTGCATTTGCTTTGATATATAATTTTTTCGGAGCGATCGCAATAGTATCCTGAATTTGACCGCTTGCAAAAGAGGCAAGGGAAATCGATAAGGCCAAAATTAATTTTTTCAAAATAGAATTGTTATTTTAATGTTTCTAAAAGTTTGGTGGCCATCGTTGCATCTTTTCCTTGAGTTGTAGCAAGATTCTTCGCAATTTCGGCATACATTTTTGCATTTTCTTTATTCCCAGATTTAAAATATAGTTTTGCAAGAATATAAGTGTTTTCGGCATTTTCGCTTTTCATGACTGATTTTTCAGCCCATTCTTCGGCTTTTCTAAGAGCCATCGGATTAGAAATATGCTCACTGAAAATCCAGGCGGCTTTGATTAATTCTTCGGTATCGAAATTATCGGAATTTTTGTAATATTCTAAAGCTGCTTTTTCGTAGCCTTCATAATTAGAAACACTAGGATAGAACATGACTTTCATTCTGTTCAAAGCAGTTTCTGCGTCGGCTTTGCCAATGAGTGGTGTCGCATTTTTATAGAAATACTCATCATTTATAATTCCTGTTTTTTGGTCCAAAGAATTTTCTAGAATCTTCGAAATTTTGATATTGGCATCAAACTGTTTATAAATATCCTCCGACATTAAACTGATTATTTCTGCTTTTTTATTTACAAAAATTTTGTAATTAGCATCGTTTGGAGATTTTAGAAAATAAAGCAACATTCCTAATTCATCCTTAGTAAGAGGGTCATTTTTTTTAACTTCAAAAAATCGTTCGGAAACTTTTTTAGCCAAATCATAATCACTTTCAGCGTATAGTCTCATCATATTCAATAAAAATTCTGGATCTTTTTCTCCTTTTTCAAAAAGCTCTTTATTAGAAAAAGTTGCAAATTTAGGATTGTTAGCTTCTTTCGCGATGGTTAAAAAATCTTTCTCGCTCATATAACCATAGTTTTTCGTTACCACTTCTCCGTCTCCATTTAGGAAAAGAAAAGTAGGATAGGAACGAATCCCGTATTTGAGGGCTAATTCGCGGCCTTCGCCTTTTTCCATATCAAATCTTGCATTGATAAAATTGGCGTTATAATATTCTTTAACCGATGGTAGAGGGAAAATGTTTTTTTCCATCAATTTACAAGGGCCACACCAAACCGCAAATGCATCGATAAAAATGAGTTTTTTTTCAGCTTTTGCTTTGGCAAGAATTTCTTTAAAGGTTATTTGTTGAAAGTTGATTCCATCCTGGGAAAATAAGAGCGTAGAAAACCCTATCAGAAAAAGAGACAGTAACTTGTTCATTTTTTATTAAAAATTTGATGCGAAGTTAATTATAAAAAAATAATCAAACTATTTTTTCAAAAACTTTTATACTGGCCATTAATTAGAAATTTTTAAATTAAATTATTAAAAAAAGACAGGTAATATTATTGGAAATAGTGTAGGGATAAATTCATTTAATTGAATTATATTTATTAGTTTTGGCAACGATTAATACAAACATTTTTTCATGAAAAAACTTATACTAACGTGCACTTTAGCACTGGGGATTTTTGCGAATGCGCAATTTTCACAAAATTTTGATGCAGGAACCACTGCTCCTGCAGGATGGTCTGTAATAAATGACGGTGGGAACGGATTTATTTTTGGGGTTCCACCTGCAGTAAGTGCAGGTGTACCAGGAGCTCACAGTGGAGCAAACGTTGCAAGCATTAAATTTGATACTGCTGCGCATAACGATTTTTTGGTAACACCTGCAATAACGGTTACGGCAGGAGTAAATGACCGACTTTCCTTTTGGGTAGCAAGTTATAGCGCTTCTTTTTTAGAAAACTATAATGTAATGTTGTCTACAGGACCTGTCGCACCTACAGTACCTGCTGATTTTACAGTTACCTTAAAAGGAACTACGAAAGCGCCAAATACTTGGAAGAAAGAAGTAATTGATTTAACTCCTTATATTGGAACTACGGTTTATGTAGGTTTACATGCGGTTGATACGGATCAGTTTTACTTGTATTTTGATGATGTAGTGAATGATAGTGCTCCAACAACTGTACCTTCTTGTACTGTTCTTTCTGCTCCTGCAGACGCAGCTACTGGTACAACAGTAAGACCAGGTTTTGCGTGGAACGCAGCGACAGGAGCTGAACTAGGGTATAAATTAAGTGTAGGAACAACTTCTGGTGGAACAGATGTTTTAAATGCAGTACCTGTCAATGCTTTAAAATATGATCTTCCGCTTTCAAGTGCAGTTTTGGCAGCAAATACAAAATATTATGCTAAAGTTGTTGCTTATAATGCTGTTGGTGATGCGACAGGTTGTACAGAAACAACATTTACTACCGGTGCAAATGCTTATGCGCCGTATTGTGGTCCGCACATTTCTTCCACACCTACGCAACTTGCGCCGATTACATTATTTACTCTTAATACAATTACAAATGATACGGATGCTGCAGCAACCAGTGTAGGAGCTTTTGCAGTAAATGAAACTTTTTTAAGTTCAAATATTACTGTATTGAGCGATTTAACTACAATTCCTTTTAGTTTAACGGGTATTGGAATTACAGGAAATGGTTGGGCAACTTCAATTTTTGTTGACTGGAATAATGATGGTGATTTCTTAGATGCAGGAGAATCTTATTTTAACACTACAGCAAGCATCAAGAGATCGACTACTGTTAGTGCTGCAAACAAAGTTACTTTGACTGGTACTTTAGCAATTCCAGCTGGAACTGCTTTTGGAGTGAAAAGAGTGAGAGTGAAATACAATTTCTCTGGAACTACAATTAACGGTACGCTTACTACAGCGTGTACAGACATGACTAATGGTCAGGTTGAAGATTATGCAATTGATTACAAAGAAAAGGTTTTGGCAGTATCTAACGGTACAAAAGAAGGATTATCAATATATCCTAATCCATTCCAGAATGTGTTGAAAATATCTGATGTGAAAGGAGTAAAATCAGTGGTTGTAAGTGATGTTTCAGGAAGACAAGTGAAAAACATGGCTCCTTCTACTGAACTAGATTTATCAGCCTTGAAAACTGGTCTTTACATTGTAACACTTCAAATGGAAGATGGAACAGTGAAATCTTTCAAAGCGGTTAAAAACTAATATTTAATAGAAATATTGATTGCCGCCTCATTTTTGAGGCGGTTTTTTTTGTGAATGTTTTCAATGTTTATTTGAAGAGGAATTAAATTTCAAGACCAGGTTGCATTTGTAGCAAAAAAAAACTCCGGGAAAACTCCGGAGCTTTTTTGTTGACTAAAAATAGGTTATTCCAATTTAAAGGAATCTTTTAATGTTACTGTTCTGTTAAAAACAATTTTGTCGTCCGATGAATCCCGATCTTTGGTGAAATAGCCAATTCTTTGGAATTGATAAGGATGCCCAATTTCTGCATTTTGCAATCCGGGTTCTGCAAATCCCTGAACTGTTTTTAAACTCTCTGGATTGATGAATTCCATGAAGTCGGTTTCTTTCTCTGCATCCGGTTGCGGCGTCGTAAATAAACGGTCATAAATTCTAACTTCCACGGGAATGGCATGTTGTGCGGAAACCCAATGTAACGTACCTTTTACTTTTCTTAAGCTTTCCTCGGATCCACTTCCGGATTTGCTTTTTTCGTCATAAGTAGCATAAATGGTGGTAATTTCTCCGTTTTCGTCTTTATCTACGCTTTCAGCTTTAATGATGTAAGCGGATTTCAAACGAACTTCTCCGCCTAATTTTAAGCGGAAAAACTTCTTATTTCCTTCTTCTTTGAAATCTTCTCTTTCGATATAAATTTCTTTGCTGAAAGGAACTGTTCTTGTTCCTGCATTTTCATCTTCCGGATTATTTTCAGTTTCCAGCCATTCTTCTTCATTTTCTGGATAATTGGTAATCACGAGTTTCACAGGATCAATAACGGTCATTACTCTGGTTGCGACTTTATTTAGATCTTCGCGAACGAAAAATTCCAGCAACTGTATATCAATTAAATTTTCTCTTTTTGCAACACCAACGCGTTCGATAAAATTAATGATGGAAGCCGGCGTAAAACCTAATCTCCGCATCCCGGAAATTGTAGGCATTCTGGGATCATCCCAACCTGAAACTGCTTTTTCGGCAACTAACCTTTGTAATTTTCTTTTAGAAGTGATCATGTAAGAAACGTTCATTCTTGCAAATTCCCGCTGTTTGTTTCTCACCGTATTTTCCTCATAAACCTGATCCAAATACCAATCATAAAGTGGTCTGTGATTCTCAAATTCCAAGGAACATAAGGAGTGAGAAATCTGTTCGATATAATCGGATTCTCCATGTGCCCAATCGTACATCGGATAAATTTTCCATTTTTCACCCGTTCTGTGATGAGGTTTTTTCAAAATTCTGTACATCACCGGATCACGCATATTCATGTTCGGAGATTTCATATCAATTTTTGCCCGAAGCGACATGGAACCTTCTTCGAATTCCCCATTTTTCATTTTTTCAAAAAGGGCTAAACTTTCCTCGGTCGGTCTGTTTCTATAGGGAGAATCTACCCCTTCTTCAAAAGGATTTTTTCTTTGTTCGGTGATTTTTTCTGAAGGTTGTTCGTCTACATAAGCTATTCCATCTTTAACCATTTGAACTGCCCAATCGTATAATTGATCAAAATAGTCGGAAGTATATAATTCCTGATCATATTTAAATCCTAACCAATCGATATCTGCTTTGATGGAATCTACGAATTCTTGCTCTTCTTTAGCAGGATTGGTGTCATCAAAACGTAAATTTACGGGTGCTCCATATTTTTCACCAAAACCAAAATTAATGCAGATCGCTTTGGTGTGACCAATGTGTAAATAACCATTAGGTTCTGGCGGAAAACGAAAACGCAATTTTTCTTTCGGGAAACCTGCCGCGATATCTTCTTCTATTATATGCTCAATAAAATTGAGGGATTTTTTTAGTTCTTCCATAGTAGTTCTTGTAGGCCACAAATTTATGGAAAAAATTTGCCAAAAGTAGAACTCTATCATTTTTATAGTAACAAGGATGTAGTATGTTATTTTTAAAGAATAGATTTCTGCATTATTAAACGATGGTCTACAATTTTTTAATCCTGTTTTTTTACGAAATATTGTTACAAATAGTAAAAATAGTATTAATTTTAAGCATTAAGATCTCATTTATCATCTAAAACGATTATCGACAAAGCAATAAAAACAATTGAAGATCATTATAACGATGAATGAGGCTCTAAATGAAACTCTTTTTAAAAATACACCTGTGAAATTATAAATTTATGCTTTTTAAGTACATCCCAATGATCTATTTGATAATGATTTATCTCTGTTTGATCATTTCTTTCTTGCGCAGAAAATCAGATCGGCATCACATTTTTATATATTTTCTCATCGTCGCGGTAGTCGAAACCTTACCGCTAATTGTCACCTTAGAATTGAATCGAATTTACAGTATCGCTTCCTTTTTCTACATTGCGTATTTTACGTACTATTATGCAAAAGAAATGCAGAACAAAAAGTATTTTATCTGTCCTTTGGGCTTATTTATTGCTGTCATCGGTTCTGTTTTTATGGTAAATTCAAATTATTCATTTGCTATTGGTCTCGGTGTTGCAGTCGCCTTCTTTTACATTATTCTTGCGCTTTATTGGCTCTTCGAACAGATTACAAACGTACAAGATATTTTTATTTTAAAGAAACAGGCGTTCTGGTTGAGTTCCGGACTTCTATTTTGGAGTATTATTTTTCTATTCAAAATTACGCTGATGTATTGGCTTGAAGCAAATGACTATGCTTTTTTAATTATTTTAGATAAAATTTTTAAAGTTTCAGTACTTATCACATATGTTTTTTTTCTTATTGCGATTACCCGTAAATTCTAAATTGAATGGAAGTTCTACCCATCGAAATTAAATTTTCCATAATTATTGCTATTCTCTTGATGGTAGTTATTGTGGTGTTTTTAATTTTTATCATTGTACTTTATTATCGGCGTCAAATGATTTTCACCAAAGAGGAAAGGTTGAAAGAAATGGAGCATCGTACTCAATTATTGCAGCAGGAAATAGATTACCGAAAGAAAATGCAAAATGAGCACGATCGCGTCTCTCATGATTTACATGATGACTTGGGATCAGGAATCACCGCGCTGAAACTTCAAACACAATTTATCAAACAAAAAACAACCGACTTAAATATCAGTCAAAATATTGAGGAATTGCTCCAAACTTGTGACGAACTAAATGTTTCGATGCGCCAAATTCTGTGGAATCTCAAAGTAGGTGATGATGAATTAGAAAATGTAGTGCAGCGTACTATTCAGTATACCAAAAGTTTTTTTGCGAAAACCAATATCGAAGTTCACATCTCCAAATCACAGATCGGACATGATCGAATTTCTGCAAACACCAGAAGAAGCCTTTTTTTATGCCTGAAAGAAGCGCTCAACAATGTGTACAGACACAGCAAATGCAAAAATGTGGAAGTTAAGTATTCTCAACTAGAAAACATTTTACTCATTGATGTGATCGATGATGGAGTAGGTTTGATCAATGCGGAAGCTAAAGGAAATGGACTGAAAAATATGGAAGCCAGAATGGTTGCTTTAGACGGGTCATTCAGTATTTTGCCTTCTGAAAAAGGACTTCACCTCCAAATGTTAGTTGATTTGGAAGAAGAATATCTTAAATGATCTTCTTAGTTTTGAGTGTGCATTTCTCTGCTTTTTTTTCTCTGAATTCCCATTAACACCAATTTTGAGTTTGATACAATCGGAACCTTACAGATCTTTGGTTAAAACGTTTACTAATCTTCTTCTAAAATTTGCTCGATAAAATTGAGGAAGTTCGAATTTATGTAAAAAATGGCCAAAAAATAAATCGGATTCGTTTAGAAATTGTTTGGTAGTAAAAAAGGATTTGAGGCATTGAAATATTCTAAAACACGAATTGGTTCTTCAATAAGGGAAATAGGTTTTTTTATAAAAAGGTATTTGATAGAAGAAAATATTAATAGCTTTAGGTGAGATTGCAAGTCATTTATGAGTGATTCAATATGACGAAAATGGGTTATGGTGGTTATTAATTGTTCCTTTTAAATTTATAGAATTAAAAACAATTTAGCATTCTTTGTTATTAATTGGTAATACATTCGAATAAAAGACCTAAAATCGTTAGTTAAAGTGTCAGTTTTTATTATTATATTTATCTAAACTAAAAAAACCATGAAAAAATTACTATTTGCTTTTTTCCTGTTAACAACTTTTACAACAACTTTCGCACAAAAAATTATCAAAGTAGATTTTAAAGATAAAACCATCGATTCATTAAATGAGATTGAAAATTTGAAACTTGGTGAGTTATATAAAATAGAAATTGATCATGTTAATTTGAATCTTTATAATGTTGTTCTCAATAAAAAAGATACCATTTATAAATCTGCTGTTAAATTCCCAACGTTTGAACTCGTCAATTTAGGGGGAATTGGCGATTTATTGTCTAAAATAAACTTGAACTCATTATCGACTAAAAGAGAAGATAGTTCAAAAATTAGGACAGATATAAAAATAAAAAATAACATTACTTATGATAATTTAGAAATAGTTGTCGAAAAAAGAATTAGAAAAGAAAAAATGGAATTGGAAAAATATTATTCCAAGATAAACAAGTACAATGATGAAATAGATGAATTAAACTTAAAAATACAAAATCATCTGTTAAGTTATTCTGTTCTAGATCGCACAAATTCTACCTTTAGTCAATTAAACAGTGGATTTACCATCGACAAGATTTTAAATGAAAGTACTGCTATTCGAAACAATATCAAAAATCTTAAAGCAGAAATAGAAAAAGAGAAATTTGAATATTTACAATTTCGGACAGAAAGCGGAAAAGTAGAAATAATAGCAAAAAACCCAAAATTAAAAGATGCAGATCAATATATTACAGATGCTTACACGAAAACCGTTACAGATGTGGGTTTGGTTTATCAGACTATTAATGCAGAAAAGGTTACAACTTTACTAAAATCTATTATTCTTTTAGATAATAATTCAAATGAAAGATTTGTGTCACTTCCGCAGCAACTCAATGGGAATGAAACGCAAATAAAAATACAAATAATTCCAGCAGCTACTGATAGTAATTTACCAAGTTATAGTACCGTTTTAAAATTTACCCAAAAGCAAAAATTCTTTACCGGTATGAGTATGTCTTTTTATTATGCCGGATTTAATGATGAAATATATAGCACAACAGCAATAACAACCGGCACTAATACCAATTATCGATTGGTAAATGAAAATAATTCAAAAGGAGAAACGGGAGTTGTTTCTTTATTGCATTTCGGTTGTAAACCTTGGATAAACAACGCCACAAATCTAAAGGATTTGGCATTAAATATTGTGATAGGACCTGCTTTGGCGCTTACAAAAAATGTACGACCAAGAGTTGCAGTAGGAGGTGGTTTGAGTTATGGTAGAAAAAATATGATTACCCTCAATGCTCTTTATATGGCAGGTTATATCGATAAAAAAAGCACTGCTTATGATTTAAATACAGATTATAGTGTTGCTCCAACCAATATCACCGTTTCCAAATTAGCAGGTTCATTTGCTCTTTCATTGGGGTATATTTATGAATTTTGATAAAAATTAGATTAAATAATGATAAAAGAAATCATTTAAATTTTTTAAAAAAATAGTGCATTTAATCTTGAGGTAAGCAAAATCAAGTGCATTTCATAATCAATTACAATATCACCCAAAATGGTAATTGTTTTTGTGAAGACCCTCTCGCAACTTTGTTTGTATAAATATTTAGAAATGAAAATCTCTGTAGCCATTGTAGAAGACGACGAAAATTATAATAATACTTTGAGAAAAATCATCAATTTTCAAGAAGATATGTTTTGTGCTGCCCAATTTTTTAATGGGAAAGAAGCGAGAAAAAAACTTCAGAATTTGTCGCCAGATGTTGTTTTGATGGATATACAGTTGCAGGATATGTTGGGCATCAACATTATTGAAGATTTAAAAGAAGAAATGCCGAATTCTCATTTTATCATGTGTACAAGCTTTGAAGATGACGAAAAATTATTTTTGTCTTTGCAAGCCGGAGCAACCGGTTATTTGATAAAGGGTGAAAGTATGGAAAGAATCTTAAATGCTATACGAGAAATAAAAAATGGCGGTGCACCGATGAGTTTTTCAATTGCAAAAAGAGTCTTACAGCATTTTCAAAAAGTAAAAAAAGAAGATGATGTTTTAAACCAGCTTACAAAATCGGAGTTGGAGATTTTAGAGTTTCTGGCAAAAGGACTATTATATAAAGAAATTGCCGACAAAAAATGCATCAGTATTGAAACGGTGAAAAAACACATCAGTAATATTTACAGGAAATTACAAGTCAATAATAAAGTGGAAGCAGTGAACAAGTTTAACCAAAAATAGAAAAACTAAAATTATGGAGACACAAAATGAACAATTAGAGAAAATTCTAAAATTAATTCAAGAAAATTTTGAAGCTAAAACTATCGATAAGAATGATTTGAATGAGATTATATTTTTCACCTCTGGAATATTGAAAGTAGAGTCTATGGAATTTGTTTTTACAAATAAAACGCTAAACCATCAATGGAACTTAGATCCAGGCGTAATAACAGACGAAGAAGCAAAAGTAGGAAAGGCAAAATATTCTGAGACATTTTCTTCATATGGAAAACTAACTTCAAAGATTTTCAAATTTAAATCAAAGATTATTTCAGATTTTTTACAAAATGAAAGTGAATTAAAGGTGTATTTTGCGCAAAACAAGAATGGGCATCTTTGCATACTAATAAAAAATGGTACAGCCAACTATATGATTGACGAAACATCTTTTTACAAAATTGATGATCAAATTAAACAGGATTGTATCGCCGATTTTAATGCAGATTTGAAAGGTATTATTCAGGCAAATTTAACAAAAGGATACACTGAATATGTCACGATTCCCTTTGCTACCAATTTTGATCAGTTTAAAGGCGTTTTCCCAAATAGTATCGTTTTAATTCCAGCATTGGGGAATGATAAACATGAAGGGAGAGTTACTTTCGTAATGCACTTCGAAGATGCAAATGGTAATAGAATTTATGACGGTAAAAAATATTCTAATTACGACACCTTTACTCCTCATCCATAAATATTTTATCGATGCTCAACATCTATTTAATATTGCTGCTATTATGTTTTTTAGGATCATTCAGACCAATGTTCCTAAAAAACTTTCTGTGGTTGTATTTCTTCTATATAATTTGTGTGGAGATTCTGGTTAATTTCTATTCTGTAAATGACCAAATCTATAATTACTCCATCTTGGTTTACATTTTCTATTTTTCTTTTTATTACTTTAAGAAAGTCAATAAA
Source organism: Kaistella chaponensis (assembly GCF_900156725.1). Taxonomy (GTDB): domain Bacteria; phylum Bacteroidota; class Bacteroidia; order Flavobacteriales; family Weeksellaceae; genus Kaistella; species Kaistella chaponensis. The sequence goes on from NZ_FTOI01000001.1 coordinate 268,524, forward strand.
AAATTATTGATCGCTATTTCAGCAATTAGTTTTGCAGTAAGTTTCTATTTTGTTTTTTTATCAAATCATTTTGAAAATTATAACATTAATGCAGGAATCAGTTTAAGTATTTTTTATATTCTGCTTTCACTGCAGTGGTTTTTTACCCATTTTAATAAAACAGACCGGAAAATTCAGCAAAAAATGGGTTTTTGGATCAGTTTTTCATTATTGCTTTGGGCGGTTGCATTTATTTTCAGAATCATTCCGATGCAGTTTTTTAATATCAAAGACAAGGAATTTCTCTTGGTAATCACCCAGATTTATCAATCTTTCACCATATTCTCTTATGTGATTTTTTTAGTAGGTCTATTATTTTCGAAAGCAGATGAATAAACTTCCCTTTGAAATAAAACTCACTTACATTATTGCAGTCATGATCATGATTGTTTTTGTGGGATTCATTGTTTTGTTGGTCTATTTTTATAATCGAAAGCAATTCCACTTTTTGAAAGAAAAACAGCTAAAACAAGCAGAACATCAAAATGAAATTCTCCAAAAAGAATTAGAACGACAACAATCGATACAATTAGAAAGAGAGCGTATTTCCCACGATATGCACGATGATTTGGGCGCCGGAATTTCTGCCCTGAAACTACAAACCGAATTTCTAAAAGAAAAACTAAAACATGATAAAAATTTGCAAAAAGATTTAGATGATCTCTTAAAAACTTCAGCAGATATGAATCTTTCCATGAGAGAAATGCTTTGGAATCTCAACAAAACCAACGATACTTTGCAACGGTTAGTCCAATATATTTCTTCGTATGCAGAAAATTTTTTTAGCAAAACCAGGATCAAATTATTCATAGAAAACAATCTATCTTCAATTGATGTTCCTATTCCCTCCCAAATTAGATGGCATATTTTTCTTTGCATAAAGGAATCCCTTAATAACATTTACAAACACAGCAAAGCAAGTTCGGTCACTTTAAAATTTGAACAAATGGATAAGCAATTTATTCTAGAAATAAAAGATGACGGAATTGGCTTACAAAACACTCAAAATTCTGGAAACGGTTTTAAAAACATCATCCATAGAATGGAGGAGTCCTGCGGGAAATTTGAAATTTTACCGAGTGAAAAAGGGTTGCATCTAAAATTTTATTTGCAAATCTAAATTCTTGTAATTAATTCCCATGAAAACCTGAAAATTTCCGTTTTCAGGTTTTTTTTGCTCAAATATTACCCTTTTGTGTAATTGACTCCGATTCTTTAGAGACCTAATTTTGGCAAATAATTAAAAATAAACTGCTATGAAAAAACTCACCTTTTTAATGATTATTGTTTTTTGCTCAAATGTCTCGGCAAAAAAAGATTCTGTAAACCTTAATTATATGCGGAGCAGTTTGGCAACTTTCTTCGTAGATAATGGAAAATTAGAACAAGATGGCATCGTGAAATCAGCTTTCTTAGACAAATTCGCACCAGATAAATATAATGCTCATGAACTAGAAAATAGAATTATCCCAAATCCTTCTGCTGTAAAAAACGATGACTTGATTAATTATTTAGAGAATTATTTTCAAACCAATCAAATTGCCAAAAATCTGGTTGCAAAATGGTTTAACCGAAGTGAGAAAGGAGGCTTTGATGTTGATCTTGTCATGAAAAGAGGTTTGTACAATGCACAGGAATTAGATAAACAAATCGCAAAAAATACCATTTCTGGATTAAGTGGAATCTCAGATAAAGGGGAAGACCTCATCAATAATACATTTGTAGTCGTGATGGCTTCTAATTACACCAACAAAGCAAACGTTGCGAGTAATCTGAATATAGGACTCAGCTTTTTGCAAAATTCTGGACTTTTGCAAGGTGGATTAGGGATGGAATTGGCAAAATCAACCATTACTACCGTTGGAAAAGGATATTGGGTAGGAACCAAATCATACCTTTTCAAATTGGTTTGGGATGAGGAGACAAAACACAGGTTCTATAATGAACTTTGGGATGATGACGAAAAAATAACTCCAGAAAAAAAAGCAGCTTTTGACACCGCAGATTTTTTTAAACTAGAATATGTTGGCGAAACTTCCACCGGAGCAGATATACAATCATCCACATTTTCCCAAAAATCAGAAGCGCAATTGATTGAAAGAGCCACCATAAAATCTTTTGATAAATCCATATCCAATCTTCAACAAGAATATGAGGTGTTTTCCCTAAAAATCCCCATCTATTCTGCAGAACCAATTATCACTATTAAAGCCGGAAGCAAAGAAGGAATTTCAGAAAAATCCAAATTTGGAGTTTTTGAAATGCAGCAGGGAAAAAATGGTGCTTTAGAACTGGTACAGGTTGGGAAAATGAAAGTAGATAAAGAATACCCGATATGGAACAATGAATTCGGTGCAGATGAGGAAAATTCAGACAAAAATGTAGACTGTACTGTTCTGAAAGTGCAAAGCATGAAGGGTGAAATTGTTCCCGGAATGTTAGTAATGCAAACTAAATAATCAATCTAAAACGATAAACGATGAAAAAATTAGTAATCATTTTTCTTACGACAGTAATAGCTTTTGTTTGCCATGCTCAAGAAAATACGATGAATTGGAGATATGAAATACAATGTGTTGATATTGCCAAAGAAGGAGGAGCACTTGTGAAAGTTTTTACTTATGCAAAAACCAGAAAAATAGCTTTAGAAGAAGCAAAAAAAAGTGCAGTACACGGAATTCTTTTTAAAGGATTCATCGGTAATGGAAAATGTGCCTCTCAAAAACCTTTAGTTAAAAACCCTACCGCAGAAACAGAAAATAGAGATTTTTTTAATGTTTTTTTTCAAGATGGAGGAAAATTTGAAAAATATGTCACCCTCTCTACAGATGGAAATATAGATCCAAACGATATTGTGAAAGTAGGCAAAGAATACAAATTGGGAATGATTGTAACCATTGCAAAAGATGCGCTGCGAAAAGATTTGGAAGCCGCAGGAATTATAAAAAATATAGCAGATCGCTACTAAAATTTAGAAAATGAAAATACAATATACCTTGGTTTTATTTGCATTGTTCATCCTGAACTGCAAAAATGCAAACACCCCAAATTACGATTTTGGAAACTATACTTATTCCACAACTGGTGTTAGAAATGATCAAAACGGAACTCTACTGGTAAAAACAATGGCAACCGGAAAAAATTACGAAGAAGTGAAGAAAAATGCACTTCGGAAAACGCTTCTCGATGTCATGTTAAAAGGAATTACCAACGGATGTTCGGATTGTAAAAAAGATCCTTTGTTTCTCAACCGACAAAATGATCCCAAAACTAAATATTTTGTTCAAAACTTTTTTGAAAACAAAGATGTTTTAGAAAAATATGCAACCATAACTACAGAATTGGCGACTTGGGAACAAAAAAGAGATTTAAAGTACACCCAAAATCAACCTTTTGGTTTTGAAGTACTTGTAAAATATGAAGATCTGAAACATTTAATTAAAACCTCTGTATTATATGAAAACTAAAATATTCTTATTCATCTTGGGTCTGATTTGTTTTTCCTTGCAAGGACAACAAGCCTTAAGAAAGCCATCTTTCATGCTTTTACCCTCAGAAAGTTGGTGCTATGATAATAAATTGGTCCTCACTGATGAAAGCGGTGGATCCAATTGCGACTACAAAAGAGCTTTTCAAGAAAATCCCAATATGGAATTATTACTCTCTAGAATTTCTAGCTTTTTTCAAGATCGATTTAATGGAAAATTTTTGATAAAATCTTATACTGGCGGAAAAAAAACACAAGAATCCAGAAATGTGAGAGCAGGACTCAGCAATTCTTCTGGTGAACTATCAAAATCGAATGAAGATACCGATTTTATTAAAAATCAAATAGATACCGATGTGAAATTAGAACTTTCGTATTGGTTTGTAAAAGAAGGTCCCAAAAATAGTCTGAAATTTAAATTGGATGCTATTGATAATTATTCCCAAGAACCCGTTGCAAGCATTAGTAAAATGGGAGGTATTTCTACTTATGATAATGATTATGCAAGATTAATTGAGGAAGAATTAAACAATAACATGGATAATTTTTTCGCTCGGCTTGATCAGTATTTTGAAGAGGTACAAACCAATGGGTTAAAAGTATCTTATGATTTCTCCATGATGGAAAAATCTGATCAAAATTTCGAAACCGAATTTAATGGGGATGAACTAACAACAATAATTGAAGATTGGTTTACGGTAAATGCAGTTCGGGGAGCTTTCCGATTAGAAAGCAGCTCAGATCAGGAACTTAAATTTACAGAAGTAAGAGTTCCTGTGATGGATGAGAATGGTCGCGCAATGTCAGCAGATTATTTTGCAAAAAAAATCAAAAAACATTTTGAAGCAGCACCCTATAATTTCAAAATAACCATTCAAAGAAGTGGTTTAGGATATTCTAGAATCAAATTTTCAAAAAAATAGAACATGAAAAAATTAATATTTATTTTGTTTCTCTTTGCAATTTCCACAGAAGTTTTCAGCCAGGATTTGGAGGGAATAGAGATCACAACTGCAGTTGGTGGAAGTCAAGAAATTTCAGATGCAAATGCAAACGTTTTGAATAGTAAATTAGAAAATTTTCTTACTCAAAACGGAATCGTAAAAGGGATTAATTCTCAATTTGTTTTGATAGGGAATTTAGATCTCATACAATCTCAAAATGCAGGTGGTGCTTCCGGAAATCTTTTGATGTACGAACTTTCTGTGACTACAAAGCTTTTAAATAATGCAGATCAAAATGTTTTTGCACAAAACTCTCAAATTGTAAAAGGGATGGGAGATAATAGAATAAAAGCAATCAATAGTGCACTGCGTAAAATTAATTACAATACAGAAGGTTTTAAAACTTTTCTCGCTCAAGCAAAAATAAAAATAGCCGATTACTACACGAAAAACTGCGGTAGGATTTTGAACGAAGCTTCCATGTTAGAAAAAACCAACCAATTTGATTTCGCTTTGTATAAGCTCACTTCAATTCCTCCAGTTGCAACAAAATGCTATCAAACTTCAATGTCAAAAGCACAATTGGTTTTTCAGAAAAGAATCAACTACGATTGCAAATCTAAACTGTCTCAAGCTAAAATTATTTGGAGCACCAATCAAAATGTAGAATCCACTGCGCAGATTGAAGAATTATTGGCGGGGATTGATCCGCAATCATCTTGCTACAAAGAAGTAACCGTTTTTACAGATAATGTGAGCAAGCGAATAAAAGAACTTGACGGTAGAGAATGGAATGTCTATTACAAAAAAGAAGTCGGTTTAGAAGAAGATCGAATCCAAGCAATCAAAGAAATTGGAAAAGCTTACGGAGCAGGACAACCCAAACAAATTATACAAAACACTAAAATAAAATTATAACATTATGAAAACACGTTACCTCAAAATCGCAACAATTATTGGTTTTTCCTTGTTCAGTGGATTTGCATCTGCACAAAAAACAAGCAAATACAAGAAAAAGACGGGCCCAGAATTAAAATTTGGAATTACGGCAGGAGCGGTGTATTCTTTCCAATCGGGATATGAATACAGTGAAAATGTAAAAGGAGTAGTGGGAGTTTCAGCTGGTGCATTCGCAAATTATGCATTTAGTGATAAATTGAAATTACAACTTGCTGCTCTTTATAATCAATATGGAACAGATTTTACTTCGGGAAGTTTGACCTACAAAGAAAAGCAAACTTATATTTCGTTCCCTCTAACTTTAAAGACCTATTTTACAGATAGTTTCTATTTTAATATAGGACCACAAGTAAATGTTTTGGTAAGTTCCACCTTCGATAATGATGATATAAATGATATGATGCAAAAAACAGATTTTGGACTTACTGGTGGTTTAGGATTTAATTTTACTGAAAATATCGGTATCGATCTTAATTACTATTATGGATTATCCAAAATCTATACAAAAGAAAGTGAAATTGAAGGCGATATTATTTATAACGCTGCAACAGCTCGCCTATTTTATGAATTTTAGTTTTTTCATAGATTTTTCAGGAAGCGGTATTTTTTTCGAAAAATCACCGCTTTTTTATGATTTTTAAACTTTAAAAAGAATGAATTCAATTGTTGGTCAAGAAAATTTGCCAGTAAAGAATAACCTTCTTTTTGATGATTGTTCTCTTTTTAAAAATACAATCTTTGAAGAAAAATTTAGGGAACAATGAAAAAATGAAAAGGGTACTTTTCATCTATTTGCTGCATCAATTGCACTTGTTCAAACGAATATTGATCTTCAATAAAAATCTCTTGGGAATTTAAATTTTCATCGTTTGCACGTTATAAAACTAGCCCTCTTTTTGAGTTTCGCTGCGGTAATTTTAGGCTTGAATTTCCTGAATTTTCATAGAAAGTAAATCGCCTTCAAGTTGTAAATTGGACTCAAAATTATTCGTAAATAATCCACCTGTTCCTAAACCTTGCGGCATTTTATTTCCTTTGCTAAAAGTATATTGCGCGATGGCGTTCAAACCAATATTGCTTTCCAAAGCAGAAGTAATCCACCAACCAATTCCAAGGTTTTCAGCGAGTGAAATCCACTCATCAGTTCCGGAAAATCCACCAATTAAAGCCGGCTTTAGAATAATATATTGCGGTTTTATTTTTTCTAAAAGTTTTCTTTTCTGCTCGAAATCTACAACGCCAATTAATTCTTCGTCTAAAGCAATGGGAGTTTTTGTTTCTGAGCAAAGTTTTTCCATTTCAGAAATAAATCCAGCTTTGATCGGCTGTTCAATCGAATGAATTCCCAACTCATAAAGTTCTTTCAAAACAATTTTCGCCTCTTCAAAAGTAAATCCACCATTCGCATCAACGCGCAATTCCAATTGTTCTTTCGGGAATTTTTCGCGTAGTTTTCTTAGGATTTCTTTTTCTGAATTCCAGTCAACACCGATTTTTAATTTAATACAATCAAATCCTAGTTCTAACTTTTCTTCGATTTGAGTTTGCATGAAATCTACGTTTCCCATCCAGATCAATCCATTAATTTTAATAGAAGATTTCCCCTCCGTAAAATCACTCGGGAAATACAGATTTTCACCGTTCTTTACATTCAAAATCGCCTGTTCGTACCCAAACCAGATGGAGGGAAAATGCAAGAGTTCCTTTTTTAAATAAGCGGAATCTTGATTAATGTTTTCACAAAGCCAGGTTAGTTTTTCCTCGTAGTCAGGAACATCATCAAAACTTAAACCCCGGAAAAGTGCACATTCTCCGATTCCTTTTTTGTCGCCCTCCAAGATTTCCAGGAAAAATGTTTCTTTCGTATGGAGAACCCCGCGAGAAGTTCCGCTGGGATTTTTGAATTGAAGGAGATATTGTTTAAAGGTTGCCGTTTTCATGGGGAAAAGATACTGATCGTTTTAAAAATCGAGTCGCATTTTGGGTAAAAACCGTCCGATTATTTTGGATTCTTTTAACTCATAGACTTTGAATCCGAATTTGAGATAAAATTTTTCTGCGTTTGGTTCAGCATCTAGAATGAGACTTTTTATGCCTGAAATTTTGCTTCTTTTCAGGAAATCTTCCATTAAAAATTTCCCGTAACCTTTGCCAATAAATTTTTGAAACAAAAAAAGATTGTCGAGTTTCCAAAGCGTTTCGCTTAATTTCAGAAAAGAATAATAACCCACAATTTGATCATTAATCAATAAAGTATAGGTTTCATTTTCCAGAATGTATTTCTCGGTAATGGTTAATTCCTCTCTCCAGATATTAAGAATTGCTTCAGAAAATCCCCAAAAAGCTTTACCATCAAACGTAATTTCAGATAAAATTAAATGAAGATCCGGTGTGGCTTTTACAATTTTAACTATCTCCAAAGGAAAAAAATTACTCGGCGTTTCGCATAAATTCCTCCGCTTTTTCTACCATATCACTGCTTCCGCAGAAAAAAGGAACTCTTTGGTGAAGTTCAGTCGGTTCTATTTCCAGTATTCTTTTAAATCCATCGGTACATTTTCCACCGGCTTGTTCTGCCAAAAGCGCCATTGGATTACATTCGTACAATAATCTCAACTTTCCGTTGGGTGACTGCGAAGTTGAGGGATAAATATAAATTCCGCCTTTGATCATATTTCGGTGAAAATCCGACACTAAACTTCCGATATATCGTGATGTATAAGGACGATCGCCTTCTTCTAACTGGCAATATTTGATATAATCTTTCACACCTTGTGGAAATTTCGCATAATTTCCTTCATTGATGGAATAAATTTTTCCCGTTTTAGAAAATTGCATGCTCGGATGAGAAAGGTAATAGGTTCCTAAACTTGGATCCAAAGTAAAACCATTAACTCCATTTCCAGTGGTATAAACAATCATGGTAGAAGATCCGTAAACTACATAACCTGCTGCAGCCTGATTAATACCTTTTTGTAAAAAATCTTCCAATACAACCGGAGTTCCAGGTTCTGAAACACGTCTGTAAATAGAAAAAATTGTTCCTACAGAAACATTCACATCAATATTTGAAGAGCCATCTAACGGATCAATTAAAACCACATATTTGCTCAAATGTGCATTGGGTCCTGCTTTAACTTCGATATAGTTGTCGTTTTCCTCAGAAGCAATCCCACAAACCACTTCTCGTTGAGACAACGCTTCGATAAAAATCTCATTGGCCAGAACATCTAATTTTTGTTGCTCTTCACCTTGAATGTTGTCCATTCCCACATTTCCAATGATATTGGCGATTCCTGCTTTGTTCACTTGGCGGTTAACCATTTTCGAAGCAAGTCGAATTGCACTTAATAATCGCGAAAGTTCACCTGTTGAATACAGGAAGTCTTCCTGTTTATCAATAATAAATTCACCGAGGGTCTGGAAATTTTGTTCTGACATTTTTTTGCTTTTTGGATATTACAAATTTCGGAAATTTCTTTGAATTTTTCTGCTTTTCTTTTCATTAAAATGGCGAAAAAGAGGTTTATTTTCGGTTAACAAGCCGCAATTTGTACCTTTCTCTTCATTCTTTTTGTAATCTCATTTTTTTTTATAAATGAAAGCTATTTTTTTATTTCATGTTAAAATGATAATTTTGAATTTTATAACTTTTTGTTAAAAAAAGATTACAAAGGTTAATACGTTGATAATTAAATATTTAAATGAAAATTTTTAAGTTTGGTGGCGCCTCCGTAAAAGATGCGCAAGGAGTGAAAAATGTAGCACTTGTTTTAGAATCGACCGGTTTTGAAAGAGTTCTTCTGGTTGTTTCCGCGATGGGCAAAACAACGAATGCTTTGGAAAAGGCAGTTCAGAACTATTTTGATAAAACCGACTATCAATCTGAAATTGAAAAAGTAAAGCAGAATCACCTCGAAATTTCGCGCGGTTTGTTTCAAGAAAACCATCCGGTTTTTGCAGAGATTTCTTTGTTCTTTGATGATATCGAATCTTTTTTGCGTCGAAATAAATCACCAAACTATAATTTTGTTTACGATCAGGTAGTCAGCTGTGGCGAAATGATTTCTTCTAAAATTTTGAGTGAATACCTGAATGATATTCAGTTTAGAAACGTTTGGCTCGATGCGAGAGATTACGTAAAAACCGACAGCAATTACCGGGAAGGAAATATCAACTGGGAAGAAACACAACGAAAAATTTCAGAATTGGATCGCAATATATGCTTTGTTACACAAGGATTTATTGGTTCAGAAGCGAATAATTTCACCGTAACTTTAGGACGTGAAGGATCCGATTATTCCGCGGCAATATTTGCGTATTGTTTAGATGCGGAAGCAATGACCATCTGGAAAGATGTTCCCGGAGTGATGACAGGAGATCCCAGAAAATTTAAAGATGTACATCTATTATCCAATATTTCGTATGAAGAAGCAATCGAAATGGCGTACTACGGTGCTTCGGTGATTCACCCGAAAACTTTGCAACCATTAAAACAAAAAAACATTCCTTTCTATGTGAAATCCTTTTTGGAGCCAAATGAACCAGGAACCAAAGTTGGAGCTTCTGAAAAAAACGAAAATCAAGAAACCTATATTTTAAAGGAAAATCAAAATTTGATGCGCATTTCGACCCGTGATTTTGCCTTTATTGCAGAGGAACATTTGAGTCAGATTTTTGGTCTTTTGGCAAAACATAAAATTACGATTTCCCTCATGCAGACTTCGGCGATTTCCTTCGTTTTGTGCGTGGAAGACAAATATAATCATATCGATGAACTCAATAGAGAGCTGCAAATCAACTTTAATTCGGAGGTGGTGAAAAATGTTTCGCTCTTTACCGTAAGAAATGCTAAATTAGAAGACTTAAATAAGTTCTATGAAAATAAAAATATTTTATTAGAGCAGATTTCTAAAAAAACAATACAAGTTGTAACTAACTAATAACCAATGAGTCTTATTTCTAAAAGTGATCTGATAAAAGCGTCTGGTTTAGACAAAATAGGTTTTTTGAAAAATCCTGTGGCGGCGGCGATGATGCGTTTAACCAAAATTAATGAAGTCAATAAACTTTACGATTCCCTAAAGGATAAAGAAGGTAAAGATTTTTTTGATTCCTTCGTGCGCGAGAGGAATCTAAAATATATTGTGTTTACAGAGGATTTGGCAAAAATCCCAAAAACAGGTCCGTTTATTTTGGTTTCAAATCATCCTTTGGGAGCAATTGATGGTATTTTGATGGCGAAAATTCTAACCGAAATTCGACCAGATTTCAAAATTATGGGAAATTTTCTTTTAGAAAAGATCGAACCCATGAAGCCTTTTGTAATTCCTGTAAATCCTTTCGAAAATCGAAAAGAGGTCAGAAACAGTTCAACAGGAATGCGGGAAACCTTGAAGCATCTTGAAAATGGTGGCTGTGTCGGTATTTTCCCTGCAGGTGAAGTTTCAAACCGAAATAATACATTCAATGAAATTCTAGATAAACCTTGGGAAAAGACCGCTTTAAAATTAATTAAAATGGCGAAAGTTCCGGTGGTTCCCATGTATTTTCATGCCAAGAATAGCCGGATTTTTTACCAGCTTGCCAAGATTCATCCCGATTTGCAAACTTTGATGTTGCCTACCGAAATGATGCGCGATCGAGAAAAGCCAATTCGCATCAGAATCGGAAAACCAGTGTCCTTAAAAGTGCTGGAAGATTACGATACCATCAAAGAAATGGGCGATTTTTTGCAGAAGAAAATTTACATGCTCAAATCGTATTATGAAAAAAGAAGATCGATTGCTGATCAGCTGAAACTGCCTAATTTGAAACTCAATTTTCCACTGACGAAAGAGGAAAACGTGGTCCACAATATTATCGACGAAACACCACAGCAAGATCTGATTAACGATATTGAGGATCTTTATAAAAAGGACAAAATGCTTTTCAGAAATGGTAATTATGAAGTATTTTTTGCAACCTATTCTGAAATCCCGTCTATTATGCGCGAAATTGGGCGACAACGGGAACTCACCTTCCGGAAAATTGGAGAAGGCAGCAATCTCCCTTTTGATCTCGATCAATACGACGAATATTACCACCATCTTTTTCTTTGGGACAACAAAGCCCAAAAATTAGCAGGCGCATATCGCATGGCGTTAGGAAGTGAAGTCATGAAAAATTACGGTATCGATGGGTTTTACACGAGTTCACTTTTTGAATTTGATCCAGAGCTTCAACCGTTTTTCCGAAAAGTGATTGAGATGGGAAGAGCTTATATTGCGACCGAATATCAACAAAAACCTTTGCCATTATTTCTACTTTGGCGTGGGATTGTACATGTTTGCTTGCGAAATCCGGAGCACAAATTTCTCATGGGCGGAGTTAGTATTTCAGATAAATTTTCCGAGTTTTCAAAATCTTTAATGATTGAATTTATGCGTTCCAATTATTATGATTCCGCGGTTGCACAATATATTCATCCCAAAAAAGAGTTTAAGGTGATGTTGAAAGAACGCGACAAGCATCTGTTTTTTGATGGGGTAGAATCTGATCTCAACAAGCTCGATAAAATTATTGATGATTTGGAACCTCAAATGCGACTTCCGGTATTGATTAAAAAATACATCAAACAAAATGCAAAAGTAATCTCCTTTAATGTAGATCCGAATTTCAATGATGCAATCGATGGGTTAATGTACATAAGAATTAGTGAACTTCCAGAGAGTACAATCAAGCCAGTTTTAGAGGAAATGAGCGAGCAAATTCAAAAAGATGAAAATAATACCATTGATAATCAATAATTTTAGGGATTTATAGGGAAAACTTTTACAAATGATTTGTGAGATAAGGATAAAGTTACTATTTTTGCACCACTCAATTACCAAACGGTTTCTTAGCTCAGTTGGTAGAGCAATGGATTGAAAATCCATGTGTCCCTGGTTCGATTCCTGGAGAAACCACAAACCACCTTTTTTAAGGTGGTTTTTTTATGGCTTTACTCTAGATATAAATCACCGAATAAAGTTGGATCAGTATCAAAACGCGTGATAAGCGCAAAGAGTAGTAGATCTTTTTTATACTGATCAAAACATAGAAGTGGAGCGTACCTGTTTTTTTAATTTTTACGGATATCCGTAAGCGGAAGAAAATAAGATATCATAACTTTGAGAAAATTAGAAAAAAGTGCAGCCAATTAATTTACAGCAATTCATAGAAAAATATACCAACAGCAATACCTTATACATTAGCGACCATTTTTTTTGTTTGGACGATACGACTCAATTGCATTTTTTTTACAATCCTAAAAGATATTGGACTACAATAGATAAAAAAGATATTGAGCAATATGTCATAGAAAATCTGGCGAAAGAATGTGCTGTTTTGAAAAATGTTAGAATTGTAGAAGATTCAGCTCGAAAGCCTCAAAATTATACCAAAATAAAAGCATTTAATTTAGAAACTCCAACAATAGGAAATCATTATTCAAAAATGGGAAATCAGATTTTTACTTTGAATTCTAAAATTATTATCAGAGATAATTATTACCACATTGATCATACTTTTTTATCAAAAGACATTAAATGTTTTGATGAAGCAGATTTAATGACGGTTTTGGATTATTCGGTAATTTCTAAAACTTTTATTAAAATAAAATCGGTCTTTGAATTATCTTGTTTTAAGAAGCCAAGTTAAAGCCTTCTAACAATTATTCTAACCCGTTTTTGCGGTGATTTTAAATGATTTAGATCCGCTCCAAATCATCGCCGCTAATCATTGTTTTAAAAGTTCCGTAATTCACCGAAATTTTGCCGTTCTTCTCGATTTTTTCGATGGTTCCTACGCTTGTGGAGCCCGGAATTCTTACACGTTGACCAATTTTCATCCAGATCGCGCGCTCTTTTTGGCGTTTGTCTTCTAATTTTTCGTGGGTTTCTACGATTTTTTCCTGAACATCAACTTTTCTAAGTTGTTGCGTAATTTTGCGCTTTACAATTTGAAGTTTTTTGTTTTCGTCTTTATCGGCGCCAATTCTTCTGAATTTTTCCTGTTCCAGAATTTTTACAAAATCTCCTACGACCAATTTTCTAGATTTTCCTTTCGCATAGGCATCAATAAAGGTTTCTACTTTATTTCCAAATTGTAATTTTCGGTGCTCATCTTCATAAAGTTTCTGAAAATTAAAGAGTTTTTGCTGCAGTTGCTCATTCAGTTTTTCTAGATTTTCTTTCTTGTTTTGTGTAGAATCTCTTTTTTCCGCTAAATCGGTTCTTATTTTTTCGACTTCAAATTTTTCCTGTTGCAGTTTTACTATCGTTTTGTCGAGGTTCAGAATGTCGTGTTCTACTTTCTTTTTAGCATTTTTAATGATGAAAGAGGGGATTTTATTTTTCTCAGCAACTTCAAATGTAAAAGAACTTCCAGCTTGTCCGATCTCTAATTTATAAAGAGGTTCCAGTGAATTTTCATCAAAAAGCATCGCTGCATTTTGGGCATTCGGTAGCTGTTCGATCACCAGTTTGATGTTCGTGTAATGCGTTGTAATGATCGCAAAACTCCTCTTGTCGTAGAAATATTCCAGAAAAGCTTCGGCTAAAGCACCGCCTAATTCGGGATCAGATCCGGTTCCAAATTCGTCGATTAACAAAAGCGTATTTGCATCGGCTTCTTTAATGATTTTCGACATTTTTTTCAACCGCGAAGAATAGGTAGAAAGTTGATTTTCGATCGACTGATTATCACCAATATCCGTCATCAAATGATCGAAGAAGAACATCTCCGATTTCGGATGAACAGGAACCAAAATTCCAGACTGTATCATGAGCTGCAATAGTCCTACAGTTTTTAGTGTAATCGATTTTCCACCAGCATTCGGTCCAGAAATACAGATAATTCTGTTGTGTTCCGTAAAAGTTAAGGTTTGAGAAAAGATTTTCTTTTTTTCTGCCTGATTTCTTAACCACAGCAAAGGGTGAAATGCCTGTACCAAACGCATTGTTTTGTGTCTGTTGATTTTTGGTAAAACCCCGTGGATTCGATGCGCAAATTTCGCTTTCGCTCTGGTTAAATCTAAATCGAAAATATAAGCTTGGTAGTCTGAAAGTTGTGGTTGAAATTCTGCAATTTCTGTGGTCAGTTTTCGCAAAATTTTATCGACTTCCTTTTTTTCTTCTTCAATATCTTCACGAAGTTTGAACTGATGTTTCACCACCGATTCTGGCTGAATATAGGTAATCGATCCTGTTTTTGAAAGTCCTAAAACGCGACCCGGAACTCGTTTCTTGTACGCTGATTTCACGGCCAAAACCCTTTGATCATCGATAATACTTTCTCGAATATCATCTAAATAATCGGTGTTGGTAAGTCCGATTAAACTGCGATTAAAATTTTCCTGAATGGCTTTTCTGGCGTGAGAAATATCGCTTCTCAAGGATTTCAGAATCGGTGAAGCTTCACTTTTTACTTCACCAAAACGATTTAGAACTTTGTCGATGCGGTCGACGATTTCTTTTCGGTATTCCAGATCTTTCACATCGTTATTCAGATGGAGAAATAAATCTTCATAAACCGGATAAAACTTTTGAAGTTTGGAAATCTGCTCTGTTAAACTTTTTATTTTTAGAAACGAACTGTTATCTAACCGGAAATTTTCAATTACCATTAGTTTCAGCTCTTCCTCAATATCCTCGTATTCATTGAAAGGTATTGCATTGTCGCTTTCAAAACTGGAAAGAAATTCGGCAGCTTTTTTCAAAGAAAGTTCAGCTTCTTCAATTGCGATTGGTCGAATTTGTGAGATTTTTTCCGCCGTCTTCTTGGAGTAGGCAAAAGGGGAAATTTCCGCAAGTAATTCTGGAAATTCAAGTTCGTTTAAATCATCTTTTTGTATATGCACGCTGCAAATTTAATTATTTTACTTTGCGAAAGTTCAAATATTTGGCAAACTTTATCTATCGTTTTAATTTTTATTCACCTCTTGGCAAAAACTGGAAAGTGTTTCCGCAAAAAAAATCATTAAATTCTCAAAAATTATATCTTTGAAGAATGAGATTTCTGACAGATAGATTAATTTTGAGAACCTTAACTGAATTCGATTCGTATGAAGTTTTAGGCATTAGAAGCCATCCTGTAATTAACCAATTCCTTCATCGGGATTCACCGAAAAACACTTTCGAAGCTTTAGACTTTATTTTAAATATACAACGTAAATCCGCAAACGGTGAAATTTTTTTTCTGGGAATTGCTCTTCAAAATAAACCTGAATTGATCGGAACCATCTGTTTATGGAATTTTTCTGGCGACCGCAAAACAGCAGAGTTGGGTTATGAGTTATTACCGGAATATCACCGGAAAGGAATCATGTCGGAAGCGGTCACCTTTATTTTAAATTTTGGTTTCGAGGATTTAAATGTATCAAAAATAGAAGCATTCACGAATAAAAATAATTTGAACTCTATTCAATTGCTGCAGAAATTTAATTTTGCTTTAAATGTAAATCGCAAAGATGAAAAATATCCCGAAAATCTTATTTTTGAATTAGCTAGAAGTTAGATTTTATTTTTCCCAACAATCATCACATCAATAAAATAATAACATCATCACATCAACACATCAATACATCAAAAAATCATCCCATCAAAATATGACCTGGACCGAAATTCTTTCACCAATCAAAAAAACTGAATATTTTAAAAATCTTTCGCAAAAAATTGAGGAAGAATACCGGGAAGGAAAATGTTTTCCACCGAAAAAGCAGATTTTTCGCGCTTTGGAATTGACTCGTTTTGAAGACATAAAAGTTGTGATTATTGGTCAAGATCCTTATCATAATGATAATCAAGCGAATGGATTATGTTTCTCGGTTTCTGAAAATGTTGCAACGCCACCTTCACTAACAAATATTTTTACCGAATTGCGAAATAATCTTGGAGTCGAGCGCACCAAAAAGGAACTCGATGATTGGGCAGAACAAGGAGTTTTACTTTTAAATGCAACTTTAACCGTAAAAGCACATTCGCCGAACTCTCACAAAAATTTAGGTTGGGAGCAATTCACCGATTTTATCATCAAAGAAATTTCAGATAGAAAAGAGAATGTGGTGTTTGTTTTGTGGGGCGCATTTGCACAAAAAAAAGAGGAACTCATTGATTCCTCTAAACATTTTATCATTAAATCTGCGCATCCATCACCTTTTTCGGTGTACCGTGGGTTTTATGGCAGTAAACCATTTTCTCAGATCAACGGCTTTTTACACGCTAAAGAAATAGAATCTATTTCGTGGTAGTATTATTTGGAGACGTTTTTCCGGGTTCTTGCTTTTTAATTTTAATTCCGATTTTGTAGGTTCCTTGCAATGCTTTAAAACCTCGATCAGAAGTAGTGTTTGGAGTGACTTGCTCTAAACTAATTTGATATCCGTTAAAATCTTGCGATTTAGCGTATCCTCTATTTCCATCCTGCATCGTACTGATTTTCAAAATATTTGGTCGCGTCGCTAAACCCATTACTTCGATTTCAGCAGTGGCAACTCCTGCCCAAATACAGTTAACTCCTTCTGGGCAACGACTGTCTTCCGCCATTTTTTTGAAAGTGATATTCATTTCATATTCTTTCAAGAATTTTTTTTCTCCTTCCTTTAAATAAACCATACCAGTTTGCGATGCTTGTTGATTGCTTTCTGCTTCTGCCTGTTTTATTGCCGCTTTATCCGGTGGCATTCCGGTAGACATTTCTGGCTCACTAGTGTTTGTCGATTTCACAGGAGTAGATTTTGGCGTAGAAATTGGCGGTTTTGTTGCGACCTCAGTTTTTTCAGATGGATTTGAATTTTGGGAAATCGCTTGATTTTTACACGTTACCAAAGCTAAAAATCCAAAAGTTGAGAGCATTACACGATGTATCATAATTTAATTTTTAAACATATCTAATAAAACAACCAAAAACATTGCCAAACCGACAATGAAGTTGAATCCAGTGCCGTACAAAAACCCAATTAGAGCACCTTTTGTTGAATTCCATGCTTTTTTCTTGTCACTTGCATCATGCAGGAGCTCACCTAAAAAAACACCCAAAAACATTCCTATTAAAAAGCCAAAAGGAATGGGAATAAAAAACATTCCGACCAAAGTTCCGATCACAGAACCTACACTTCCCCAACGTGTTCCACCATATTTTCTGGTGGTTCTTGCGGGAATTACATAATTGAGAACAACAGAAAGTCCTGTTAAAGCGATAAAGATCCAGATATAAACCATTGAGAGTGGCGTGTCTGTACCGAATTTGTAAATTAATAATCCGCAAAGACTTAATAAAAGTCCCGGAAGAACTGGTAGAAATGTTCCGATAATTCCCAAAACGAGTAAAACGATACTTACTAAAGCAATCAAGGTTTGATCCATTCGTTATAAATTTTGTTAAAAGTAAGTATAAATCTGGGAAAGACAAACAGAATCCTTATTTTTGCGTTAATGAATAACGAACTGAAAGACACCAAAGATTTTTTGCAGAACATAAGTGATTATATTCACTTTTTTGTGCGAGATAGTATTCCTGATAGTGGGGTTTTGTTGTTCCAGATTCTCCTGAAGTTTGCTTTTCTTGTAGGCATTATTTATTTGATCGATTTTTTACTTAAGTTATTGATCAATACTACCTTCAAACTTTTTTATGCGAAGGACAAATATCCGGTGCTGAAATCTATTTATCAATCGAGAATTACGAATTCTTTTTCCCATTTAATGGCACTGTCATTTGGCAGTTATGCATTAGAATCAATTTTTTACCGACATCCCAAAAGTTTTACTTATTTGGAAAGACTGATTTATTTGGTCATTGTTTTCGTTGTTGCAGGAATGCTTTACCGTGGTTTAAGTGCTTTTAGGAATTATTTTATCATCAAGCAAGACTACTATAAAATCATCGCTTTAAATGCGGTATCGCAAACGGTGAAAATTTTCGGGATTTTTGTCGCTTCGGTCATTGCAGTTTGCGTTATATTCGGTATCAGTGGTTCTGCAATTGTAGGAAGTTTGGGAGCAATTACTGCTGTTTTGGTTTTGGTATTTCGCGACACTATTCTCGGTTTTGTAACGGGAATTCATGTCGCCACGTCAAAAAATTTAAAAGTGGGTGACTGGATCGGAATTCCAAAATATAATTTAGAAGGAACGATTGAAGATTTGAATCTTCTCACCACGAAAATTCAAAATTTCGATAAAACCATTTCTACGATTCCGACTTATGATTTGCTCACCACAGAAATCAAAAACCTTCAGGTGATGTCGGAAAGTAATACAAGACGAATCAAAAGATCCATTATTTTTAATATCAATTCCTTTAAATTTTTAAACCTTGAAGAAGTCAATCGGCTCGCGAAAATTAATTTGATTAAAAATTATTTGAACGAAAAGAAAGAAGAAATCATTGCAGAACGAGCGACGATTGAGAATTCCGAATTGGTAATCAACGGTCGACAACTAACAAATATTGGTGTTTTCCGGGAATATGCCTTTAATTATCTGAAAAAAAGTGAGCATATCGATCAAAACGAAACAGTAATGGTACGACAACTGGAAAATACACCGCAAGGAATGCCTTTAGAGATTTATTGCTTTACAAATGATTCCGCATGGGACCATTATGAAATAATTTTGGCAGATATTTTTGATCATCTTTTGGTTGCTTCAAAAGAGTTTGATTTACAAATAATGCAGTTCAATAAAATTTAATAAAATGACAAAACTCAGCGTAAATATAAATAAAATTGCAACCATTCGAAATGCGAGAGGTGCTGAATTGCCAAGCGTTACAGAAGCTGCGGTCAAATTGCAGGAATTCGGTGCGCAGGGAATTACCATTCATCCAAGACCGGATCAAAGGCATATTACCCGAAAAGATGTTTACGATTTGAAACCTTTGGTTCATACCGAATTTAATATTGAAGGAAATCCGCACCGTCCGTTTATCGATATGGTTTTAGAAGTAAAACCAGAGCAGGTAACTTTCGTTCCCGATGGTGAAGATGCGATCACTTCAAATGCTGGTTGGGATTGCGAGAAAAATTTAGGATTTCTAAAAAATGTGATTGCAGAATTTAAAAACGCTGGAATCCGGACATCAATTTTCTTGGATCCGAAGCCTGAAATGGTAAAGTTTGCAAAAGAAACCGGTGCTGATAGAATTGAATTGTACACCGAAGCCTACGCAACCCACTATTTAAAAAACAAAGAAGAAGCCATCAAACCTTACATCGAAACTGCTTTGGAAGCTCAGAAATATGGTCTTGGTATCAATGCTGGTCACGATTTAAGTCTAGAAAATTTAAAATATTTTGCTGATCATATTCCGAATTTATTGGAGGTTTCAATCGGTCACGCTTTAATTTCCGAGGCTTTGTATATGGGTTTAGAAAATACCGTTCAAGCGTATTTGAAGCGATTAGCGAAATGGTAAAGTAAATCTTTATCTTTGATTAATAATGATTTTTTAAAATTATAACTTGGAAAACAACAACATCATACACTCAAAAATCTACGGCTCAGATAAATCTGGAACGCCACTTTTGGTTTTTCACGGATTATTTGGAATGCTTGATAATTGGGGCAGTTTTGGCAAAGAAATGGGCGAACTTTTTCCGGTGCATTTAATAGATTTAAGAAACCATGGTAAAAGTTTTCATTCTTTTGAAATGAGCCATGATGATTTAGCGCACGATATTTTGCATTACATGGAATTTCATAAAATTGATCAATGCAATTTGTTGGGACATTCTCTTGGCGGAAAAGCCGTGATGCAATTTGCGATTAAATATCCTTTAAAAGTGGATCAACTAATCGTGGTTGATATTTCTCCTAAAGCTTATCCACCGCATCATCAAGGAATTTTAAAAGCGTTGGAAAGTGTTGATTTTAATCAAATTTCCACGAGACAGGAAGCTGAAGAAATTTTGCACCAATACATTCCGGAGAAATCTGTCATTCAGTTTCTCACCAAAAACCTTTATTGGACGGATGATAAAAAACTTGCGTGGCGCTTTAATCTCAAAACGCTTTCCGAAAAATATGCCGAATTTGTGTCAAATGCAATAAAATACGGCGTATTCTCGGGTAAAACTTTATTTATTTCTGGGGAAAAATCAAATTATATTTTGCCTCAAGATGAATTCCAAATCAAGCAGCAATTTCCCAATTCTTCGGTTGTTACCATAAAAAATGCGGGACATTGGGTTCAAGCAGAAAATCCGAAAGACTTCAATGAACTCGTAAAAGATTTTCTTTCTCAACAAAACATTTGATTAACGCAGGTTGAGTAACCTAAGGTGAAAAATTCACCGCTCATCATGCATTAATCACCATTAGTAAAAATATGATTTTAGTAACGGGCGCAACAGGAATTCTCGGAAGATTAATTGTTTTAGAACTGCTGAAACAAGGAAAAAAGGTGCGCGCAACAAAAAGAAAATCAAGCAATATCAATGATGTAAAACATTCCTTTCAGTTTTACACCGAAAATCCTGAAGAATTCTTTAATAAAATAGAATGGATCGACGTAGATTTTGATGATATCGACTCCCTGAAAACCGCACTCATTAATGTTGAAGAAGTGTATCATTGTGCCGCAAAAGTAAGTTTTCATCCGGATGATCGCAAAGAAATGTATCATTCGAATATCGTTGGAACTCGAAATCTCCTTTTCGCCTGTGAAAATTCGAGTGTTAAAAAATTCTGTTTTGTCAGCTCAGTTGCGGTTTTAGATGGTACTGATGAAAACGGAAAAGTTACTGAAGATTCTAATTTTAATCCCAAACTTCATCATTCGAAATATGCAAAATCTAAGCATTTTTCGGAAATGGAAGTATGGCGCGCTTCAGCAGAAGGTTTAAAAACGGTAATTATCAATCCCGGCGTAATTATCGGCAGCGGAAATTGGCAATCGAGTAGTGGAGAGATTTTTGGCACCTTCGAGAAGTTTCCTTACGCAATGAGCGGAAGTTCAAATTGTGTGGATGTTCGGGATGTTGCAAATATTGCGATTGCGTTGATGGAAAGAAATATATTTGGCGAAAGATTTTTGATCATCTCTGAAAACAAAAAGCTTGTAGAGGTGGCAAATCTGATTCGTCAGCAATTAGGTAAAAGCCAAGCGAAAGTACTCCCAAAATGGATATTGAATGTTGGTTACTTTTTAAACTTGTTATTGGGTTGGCTTATTCCGCCTTTAAGATTGTTGAACAGAATTAATATTCAGGCTGTAACTTCCCATCATCTTCTTTCGAATAATAAAATTAAAGAAAGGCTCGATTATCAATTTATCCCGATTACAGAAAGCATCGACTTTCATTTAAAAAATTACATAAAAGACCACCAAAAGTCCTCCAAATAATATGAATACTGCAGAATTTTTAAATACAAATGCTGATAAATTTCCACGGAAAGCCGCAATAGGTTTTAAGAAAAGAGAAAGCTGGAAAGAAATTCATTGGGGAGATTTCCGAAGAATGGTTTTCAAAACAGCCAATGCTTTACGAAAAGCAGGGATTTCTGAAAATGATAAAGTCGCCATATATTCTGACAATTCTGCTGAATGGATCGTTTTTGATTTGGCTATTTTATCTTTGGGAGCTGTAACAGTGCCTATTTATTCAACCAATAATCAGGAACAAGCTGCTTATATTTTAAATGAATCTGAATGCAAAATAATTCTCGTAGGAAATCAGGATCAATACGATGCTTCATACAGAATTCTAGAGGAAAGTCTCTTTTTAACGGAAATTATCGCTGCTAAAAAGTTGATCAAACTGCAGAAAGATCGCAGTCAACATTACCAAAATTTTATTAAAACCGCTGCCGAAAATTTCGATATTGTAGCGAAAGATGACGATGATTTGGCGACCATTATTTACACCTCTGGAACGACAGGTGTTCCAAAAGGGGTCATGTTAACACACGGAAATTTCCACAAATCAGTGGAAGCACATTTTGAATTTTTTAAATTTAAAAATTTCGAGAATGAAACGTCGCTCGCTTTTTTACCTTTAACCCATATTTTCGAACGCAGCTGGACCTTACTTGCATTACATGGTGGCGCAAAAGTGTATTTCCTGGAGAACACCAAACTCATCGCAAATGCTTTGGTAGAAGTGAAACCAACCATGATGTGCGCCGTTCCAAGATTTTACCAGAAAATTTATGCAGGGGTGAACGAAATGGCGCAAAACAGCGCAGAAAACAAAAAAAAGATTTTCAATTGGGCAATGAAAACCGGAAATCAAGTTGCAGATTTAAGGCGTTTAGATCATCCGATACCAATTTCTTTAGCCCTGAAAAATACCATGGCAAATCTTTTGGTTTTTAATAAAATCAAGAAAAAAATGGGGGGCAGACTTTGGTTCATGCCGTGTGGAGGTGCATCTGTTTCTGCGGAAGTGACCCAGTTTTTTGAAGCTTTGGGAATTCATATTACGGTTGGTTATGGATTGACGGAAACTACGGCAACCTTAACTTGTTTTCCATTTCACCATTTTATACATGGTTCCGCGGGAATTCCCATAGGAGATACGCAAATTAAAATCGGTGAAAACGATGAAATTCTGGCGAAAGGAAGCGGAATTATGAAGGGGTATTATAAAAAACCACAAGAAACCGCTGAAGTTTTTACAACCGATGGTTGGTTCAAAACGGGTGATGCAGGAAAATTTGATGCGCAAGGAAATCTTTTTATCACCGATAGAATCAAAGATCTTATGAAGACTTCGAACGGAAAATATGTGACACCACAACCCATCGAAAATATGCTCTCTAACAATAATTTTATCAATCAAGCGATGATTGTTGCTGAAGGAAAACCTTTTGTTACTGCGGTTATTATTCCAAATTTTGAAGCGTTGACTGATCAGTTACAGAAGATGAGTATTCCTTTTACCACTTGGGAAGAAATTGTAAATTCAGATCGAGTAAAAGAATTTTATCGGGAGAAAATCGATGAAATTCAAAAAGGACTTTCTGGATTTGAAAAAGTGAAAAAATTTATTTTGATGCCTGCAGAATTTGAAGTCAACAACGGGGAAATTACACCAACCTTGAAAGTGAAAAGAAATGTAGTCTTGAATAAATATGCAGATTTAATTGATAAAATGTATTCCCATTAAATCAATTTCTAAGGAAGTTATTGGACTAAATATAAATGTATTTTTAACAGCGGATAATTCGCAAAAAATTGAATATGGAAGAGTTTTTTGGATCAGATCATTATATCATTGCAAACGGGAAGGTTTCAGAATCCTGCCCTTCGAATATTGCTTTGATTAAATATTGGGGGAAATACGAGAACCAAATCCCTGCAAATCCGAGCATTAGTTATACGCTGAGTCAATGCAAAACCAATACTGAAATTGAGTTTTTAGCGGAAAAAACATTCTCGGTTCAAACTTTTTTAGCCGGAAAAGAAGAGAAAAAATTCGCCGAAAAGATTGAAAAATATTTCAAAAACATCGAACAATATTTACCGTGGATTCTAAAAGGAAAATACATCATAAAAACGGAAAACACTTTTCCTCACAGTTCCGGTATTGCAAGTTCAGCCTCCGGATTTGGTGCAATTGCCAAATGTTTGATGGATTTGGATGATCAATTTACCGGAAAATCAGACGAGGAGTATAAACGCAAAAAAGCAAGTTTTCTCGCCAGATTAGGGAGTGGAAGCGCGTGTAGAAGTTTATACGATGGCTTGGTTGTTTGGGGCGAAACGAAAGAAGTTGCGAACAGTTCTGATCTTTTTGCGGTTCCTTTTCCAAACAACGAAATTCATTCAATTTTCAAAAATTTTAATGATTGGGTTTTGTTGATTCACGAAGGTGAAAAATCGGTGAGTTCTACGGTTGGTCACGGTTTGATGAATACGAATCCTTATGCTGAAAGAAGATTTCAGGAAGCTCATGAAAATTTTGCTTTGCTAAAAAATATTCTGAAATCCGGCGATATGAAAAGCTTCATTCAACTTGTGGAACACGAAGCTTTGACGCTTCACGCGATGATGATGATGAGCGAACCCGCTTTTATTTTAATGAAAACCGGAACTTTAGCCGTGATCAATAAAATCTGGGAATTCAGGAAAGAAACAAATTTACCGTTATTCTTCACTCTTGATGCAGGTGCAAATGTTCATTTGCTTTTCCCAAGCAATAAAGAAGAAGATCAAATTCAATCATTCATCATCAAAGAATTGGTGCAACACACTCAAAATAATGGGGTTGTAAAAGATGTGATGAGGTTTTAAAGTGAAAGTTGAAAACAAATATTTTAAGAAAAATCAGATAAAAATTCGAAGATTTTGTCGTTTTGGAACTGTTCAAATTCCAGATGAGAAAAAATATTTTGAATCAATTAGAAAAGCAATAATCCTTTTTTTAATTTCGATTATTTTACTTACGGTATTTTTTACTTTTTCTAATCACAAAGATTTTGTAGTTAAAATAGGAATTTTTGCTTTATTTTTTAATTTTTATCAATTTTATAAAGTCTTTAGAATTCCTCTTTTGAAATTAAATAAAATGGGTATCGAACTTCGTCCAATAAATATTCCTTGGAAAAACATTAAAAAAATTAGAACAAATTGGAATAGCCATTGTTTCCATTTAGAAATACACTTAATGAATGGTAAAATTGTAAAAGAAAAATTAACGGAATTTTCAATTTATGATTATGTGACAATCTCTCCTATCATTAAAGCATTTCAAAAGAAATACAGAAATCAATTTATTTTCAAAAAAATAGAGAAGTAAGAGACTTATTTCTTTACAGAAAGTTTACTCATCGTATTCAAAACCAAAAGAACAATAATTCCTAACACTGCAGCAGAACCTGAAAAGATAAATTTTGCGTTTTCTTCATGCCAAAATCCTAAATTCCAGTCGATTACATAAAGATTAAAACCGATGAAAATGATAAAAAGAGCTAAGAATATTTTATAAAACAGTTGCATTTATTTAAATTTTAAAATTTAACGTAGGTTGAAAAAAGTTGCGCAAAATTTGCCGTAAATAATTTGATGGAAATCGCGAGAAGTACAATTCCGAAAACTTTCTGTAAAACCTGAAGCGTTCCATCGCCTAATTTATTTTCGAGCCAGTTGGAGGATCGAAGCACCAAATATACGAAAATTGTATTGAGAATAATGCCGCAAATAATATTGATATCATGATATTCCGCACGCAAAGAAAGCGTCGTGGTCAATGTTCCAGCTCCTGCAATTAGGGGAAAAGCGATCGGTACAATCGATGCAGATTTCGCCTCCGTGTTTTTATGGATTTCAATTCCTAAAATCATTTCCAACGCGATAATGAAAATTACAAAAGCACCTGCAATCGCAAATGAGTTTACATCAACACCAATTAATTTTAGAATTTTGTTTCCAATAAAAAGAAAGGCAATCATCAAAACTCCCGCAACGATGGAGGCACGTTCGGCTTCGATTTTACCAAATTTTTTCTTTAAACCCACAATAATGGGAATGGATCCTACAATGTCGATTACAGCGAACAGAACCATTGTTGCAGTAAGAGTTTCTTTTAAAGAAAAAGCTTCAAACATAAAATAAAATTATTAATTTCGCAAAATTATAAAAATTATTTGGTTATTTTATAATTTCGTTATAAAAAGAAATGATGGCTTCTAAAATCAAATCAATGTGTTCTGCGGTATGAAATGGCGCATATTTTTCTATTTGAATTTTCTCTGAAAGAATTCTATATTGTTCAGCGACGTGTGCTCCTTTGTTTTGTTCCAGATAGTTCCGGAATTCAGATTCATTAGTGACCGAGAAGAAATTCTTTGTTTCGTTATTTAATTCCTGGTATGCGGTGAAGAAAGTTTCGAAATCTTTATTTTCTTTTAATATTTTTAGATATTCGATATTTTCATCAAACTGATGACCGATTTTTTTCCTAATGATTTCTTCGGTTTCAGCGATGGAAATTGAACTTCGCAGTTGTTGAGGCTTTACTTTCTTTTTTTCTTGTCGCTTTTTCAATACCACAAAAAGCGAGAGAACGGCCACCATTAAACCAAGATTTCCAGCCACAATTTTCCAATTGATCTTGTCTTTATTTTTGATTTTTAAATTGTGTGTTTGCAAAACCGGCGTGTTTACCGTTTCTAAAACAATGTTGGTGTAATCATTTACTTTTTCGATGGTGCTTTTTGCATCTGCAATTTCTCCTGGAGTTTTCACATTTAAAAGAAGCGACTTCGGTCCAAGATCGGTATACTGTACCTCTTTAGGATTAAAGAAACTGAAATTTTCAAAATTAATAGAGATCGAACCTGCTTTTTTGGGAATCACCACATATTCTGCAATCACATCACCGCTGAGTCCGTCCTTTTGCGGAACGGTTTTCGTCGTAATTTGCGGTGTATAAAATACGTAATCAGGAGAATCAATAATTTTGGGCAGATCAAGACTTCCGAAATTTCCCGCACCGGAAAGTCGAACACTGATGTTAAGAGGTTTATCTACTTCAGGGATTTCGTCGGTGTTTGTTTGAGAAACTGCTACCTCAAAATTTCCCACTGCATTTTTAAAATTTGAAGGCATTCCATCGGGAAGTTTTTTTACATTTAATCGAACCCGGTTAGAAGAGACTTTCGTCGGTTTAGTAGCATTTCCTACGACTGCCGAGAAAGCATTTATTGCAATAGGACCACTTTCATTGGGGAAAATCATAAAGGTTCCGATCACTTGCGAAGCCATGCCGGAACTTGTTTCAATTTCAGATTTGGTATAATTGATCGGTTTAATGCTCGCATTTTTTTGCGGAGAAAACTGCAGGTTGCTCACTTTTCTAAAATTGTCGTAATCCTTGCTGTACGCTCGAAGAACGGCAACTGCAGGTTCATTTTTATAGACCACGTTCTTTTTAAGCTCCAAATTCAAATAAACCTCGTTACTGTGATTGGTATGTTCAGCGACTGCTGATTTTTTTTCGTTGTCTTTTACGTTGATTTCAAAAGGTTCGGTTTTGTAAATTTTACCATTTACGGTAACTAATACAGATCCAAATCTGATTTTTCCAGCCTCTTTTGGTGTGAGAACCCATTGGTAAACCATTTGATTGAGAACGTCGCCTTTTTTCGCATCTAAAACAACCGTGTTTTGTTCGGAAGCAGACCCAATAATATCAAATTTCGAAAGATCGGGCATTCTGAGTGGCGTTTCCTGTTCCATATTTTCCCCGCTGATTTCCAAGATGACCGTCAAGTTAAAACGTTGATTTACCCGCGGGTTTTTTACATCTGAAACAGCCAAAGTAACCTGACCATAAGTGAAAATGGCAGAGAATAAAAATAGGATATATGGAATTTTATGTTTCATTACCAATCCTTCTCGTTGCTTTGCGGCGTAGAGTAGGAGTTTTTATTGAGAATTCGTTTCGCGGTTTCTCGTTCTTTATTTTCCACCTGGTTAAGAATGGAGTTTTCTAAATCTTTTGGCATTTTGCCCTCTTTGTCACCTTTGGTTTTATTAGGATCATCACCGTCACTTTCCCCTTTGTTTTTTATCCCATTTCCGGCTTGGTTTTGTGGGGTGTTTCCTTTATCTTCGCCTTTGTTCTGATCTTTTGACTGGTCTTTTCCTCCGCCGTCAGATTTTCCTTGCTGTTTCTTTTGGTTTTCTTTTTCCTTTTCTTTCAGCATGGCAATCTCGTAATTTTTCCGAATAGCTTCGTTGTATGGATCCTGCTTCAAAGCGCGTTTGTAATATTCTGCTGCTTTTTTGGAATCATTTTTTTCAATGTGGCTATTTCCGAGGTTATACAGTGCTGCAGCTTTATCGGATAAGGAATTTGCATGTAATTCTGCTTTTTCGTACTCCGCTTTTGCTTCATCGTACATTTTCCTTTTGTACAGGGAATTTCCTAAATTATAATGAGCTGTAAAATCATTTTCCTTTATTTTCACCGCTTCCATATATTTAGAGGAAGAGGATTCGTAGTTTTTTTTATTAAATTCCTGATTACCTTTATACACAAGCGTATTATAATTTCCCTGTGCTGAAAAAAAACTGATACAAAAGATTGCCGATAAAAATGAAAAAAGTTGTCGTATGTTCATTACTGCAAAATTATCCCTTTAATTGTTAAGATTCTTCCTCCAAATTGTTAAATTTCGGTTAAAGTCTTTAGAATTCGTTGATTATGAACTAAATATTGAATTCTTTTTTGGGATTGAAGAGAAAAATTAATAAAAATAAGAGAATTGAAACCGCTAAAAAATATTGATAATAATGTACTGCATTCTGAGATTTCACTACACTTTCTGAAGAGGTAGAAGTTTTCTGAAGGGCATCAACAATCTGTGTCGTTGCATTTTCTAAATTATTTCCGTCCACGTAGCTTCCTCCTGTTTCAGATGCAATGTTTTGAAGTGCTTGATCTTGGCGTTTTGAAATAACAGTTTGACCATTCAGATCTGTTTTGTAACCCATTAACTGTCCGAAAACGTATTCGGGAATGGGTGCGCCTTCTTCTGAGCCAATTCCGACTGTTATTGCAGTAATTCCTTCTTTTTTCGAAAGTTTAATGGCTGATTTTTCGTTGCCTTCATTGTCTTCTCCATCGCTCAGAATCACTACTTTTCGGGATCCTTTTGGGAGATCTTTAAATTTTTCTGCAACCGTTTCCATTCCGATCAGAAAATCGGTTCCTTGTTTTTTTACAATATTCGTTTCTATCCCGCCAATATAAGTTTCAACTGCGGAGAAATCTGTGGTTAAAGGCATGATAGAAGTCGCTTCTCCGGCGAAAACTACAATCCCAACTTTGTCGTTCTGCATTTTACTCATCGTGTTGATGATGATATTTTTTGCTTGATCGAGGCGGTTGGGTTCCACATCCTGCGCATTCATAGAACTGGAAACATCGAGCAGGAAAATGACATTATTTATTTTTTGTTTGGTTTTTACTTCTTCAGTTCCGCTGAGAACATCAACAATAGAAAGGATGAGAAATAAGGTTGCGAGCAAATAGAGCAGTGGCAAAATTTTGGAAAATCTGGTTTTTTTCTCAAAAAGTTCAGGCTGAAAACGCGCTTCGGCAAACTGGTCTTTTTTGTGGCTTTTCCATTTGAAATAGGCAGTCATAATGATCCCAAGCAACGGCAAAAGCAGCAGCAAAAGTAAATACCAGTAATTTCCTAAACTCAAATTCATTTTTTAATTCTTTATTTCAGTCAAAGCTGCTCCATTTTTTATTCTCAGTTTTTTGAAATCCGTCGGAAGACAAAATGCCCCGACTTTTAGCCCCGATTGAAGGGAAAATCCTTTTTCTTTTTTTCGAGAAAAAAGAAAAAGATTGGAATGAAAAGCGGGACTGCTCTCCGGAAAAACGAAAATATTGTTGCTCCTAATGATTGTCATTTTTTTAGCTCAAAAATTTATAAAAAACCCAGCGAAAGAGCGCATCGAAAAGCAAAACACCTAATGCAATCCAAAGGAAAATCCGGAAATATTCTTCGTAATTGTAGAGTTTTGTAGTCTTGAGTTCGGATTTTTCGAGTTGATTTATTTCGTCGTAAACCTTTTCTAAACTTTCATTGGAAGTGGCTCTAAAATATTTTCCACCCGTAGTTTGGGCAATTTCTCGCAAGATGGGTTCGTCGATTTTCACTTCGGCTTCCGAGAAGACCAAATCTCCGAAAATATCTGTGGAAGTGGGCATCAACGCATAACCATTGGTCCCAATTCCTATGGAATATACCTTGATTCCGTTGGTTTTCGCGAGTTGTGCGCCGACTTGTGTGGGCATCGCATTTTCGATGGTATTGACGCCATCGGTCATCAAAATAATGATTTTCGACTTGGCTTTGCTGTTTTTTAAATGACTTACAGCGACCGAAAGTCCTTCGCCAATTGCTGTTCCGGGTTGTAATTCTAGCGGATTCAGTTGTTCTAATTCGTCGATTACCACGGCGTGATCGGAAGTTACGGGAACTTTGGTAAACGCCTCGCCGGAATACGTGACCAAACCGATGCGATCACCTGGTCTTTTGTCAACAAATCTTTTGGCGATATTTTTCAGCGCAGTCAATCGGTCGGGTTCTAGATCTTTTGCCAACATACTCAGTGAAACATCGACGGAGAGCATGATGTCGATTCCTTTGCTGTCGTCTTGATTTTGAGAAATGGTGAATGATCGTGGTCTCGCCATTGCAATAATCAAACAGGTGAGAAGGAGGTATTTGGAGATTTTCAGCAGAAATAGGACCAATAAAATTCCTTTGTTTTCCTGCATATTTTTCGTGGTAGGTACTTTTATTCCGGTTCGTTGTTTCTTGCGAACATCCAAAATAAAAAGCGGAATGAATGCCAAAAAGAGCAGCAAAAACCACGGACTGTAAAATTGAAAATTTGAAAAATTAAATGGCATGCGCATTGGTTAAACTCCGGTTCGTAATTGGTCCATTTCTAAATCCTTGGAAGAGCTTCTCACAAAGGATTTAATATCCTCAAAATCTTTTTCCATCATTGGTTGATCGGGAAATGTTTTGGCGAATTTTACCAGATCACCGCGCAGGAAAATATTTTCTACGATGGTTTCATTTTGAGGGGAAATAGTGTTGTTGAGCTTCATCACATCGATAAGATCATCGGTTAATAAAACATCTGCCGGGATTTGGTATTGTTTGGTAATAAAAGTTCGGGAGATGTCGATTAATTCTATATAGAATGAGCGATAGTCGCCATTTTCCATGAATTTTTTCTTTCTTAAATTCTCCAGATCTTTTAGGGTTTGATTGGTCATCATGATGGGTGAACTTTTTCTGCGTTTTCCGTATCTGATGAATTGGTAGATCGCAAAAATGAGCGCCAAAACAATAAAAACTCCCAAAATGTAGAATTTGTACAATTGCCAATAATCGTTGACCTCAAGTTTGACCTCTTTGTTTTTCATGATGTCATTGATCTGATCACCTTTCTGAGCTGTATTGATGACTTCAACTTCGTACGGGATGGTCTGTAAAATTTTCCCGTCGATTTTAAAATCTAAAGCTGGTATCGTATATTTTCCTTCTTCAAAAACCGCGAATTCGATCAACCGGTCGTAATGATCCGCTTGTTTACTGATGCTGTCTTTTATTTCCTCGAAGTGAAAAGGAAGCAGTTCGTTTTTTGGAGCAGAAACCACATCTTTTCCCTGAAGATTAGAAATCGTCACCCGAAAAACGCCGACTTCACCTAAAGCCAAAGTTGATTTGTCGAGTTTGGAGCCCAAAGTCTGCGCTAAAACAGAAATACTGAGAACTGAGAATATGATAAAAAATATTTTTTTCAAAGTTTAATTCTTTTTGTAAATGCAAATGGCATTAATAATAGGGAAGGGTTTTGTACGATTTACCGCTTCCGAAAATACTGATACAGAAATTTCGAATAATCTTCACCTGTGTTAATATTCATCAGTGTTGCAGAGGAGTTTTCGAAATCTTCTTCTAAGTTTTTTACTTTTTGTTTTTGTTTTTCTGCAAATTCATAGCGCCATCTTGCACTCGACGTATTTGCCCAGATTTGTTTCCCTGTTTCTGCATCCTGAAAAAGAGCATAACCGACGTCTGGAATTTGAACATCTTTATCATCGAAAATTCGCATTCCTAATAATTGGTGTTTTCTAGAAGCTACTCTCAACATTTTCACATCGTATTCATCTTCAAAATCTGAAAACATAAATAACATCGACCGTTTTTTGAATATATTCATCATATATTCTAAAGCTTTATCGATATGTGATTCCGCCGGAACATAATCTGCCGATAAAATGGTACTAATGATTGCTAAGATATGTTTCCTTCCTTTTTTTGGAGGAATAACTTTGTAAACTTTATCAGCAAATAGAATCAAACCAACTTTATCATTATTTCCCGCGGCTGAAAATCCTAAACTTGCAGCAATTTCGGCCACGAATTCTCTTTTCAACTGCGTTTTTGTGCCATAATCCATCGAAGCAGAAATGTCCACCAAAAGCATCATGGTCAATTCGCGTTCTTCTTCCATTACTTTAACGAAAGGTTCGCGGAAACGTGCGGTTTTATTCCAATCGATTCTGCGGATTTCATCGCCAAATTGGTAAGGACGAACTTCGGAAAAAGTCATACCTTGACCTTTAAAAGCACTGTGATATTGACCCATCAAAGTAGCTTCGGACTTTTTCTTGGTCCGAATTTCAATTTGCTTTACTTTTTTGATGATGTCTTTTATTTCCACTGCGGATTCTTTATTTTAGATTTTGAATTTTAGATTTTAAATGTAATAAATGGTTCGTTTAAAATTTAAAATCTTCAATTTAAAATGATTAAGGAGCTTGAACTTTTCCTAAAATTTTATCGATGATGATGTCTGCTGTAATTTCCTCTGCTTCTGCTTCAAAACTCAAACCGATTCTGTGGCGTAAAATATCTTTTGCAATATTCTTGATATCTTCGGGAATTACAAAAGCGCGGTTTTTCAAAAATGCCATTACTCTTCCGGCGATTGCTAAATTGATTGAAGCTCTTGGTGAAGCTCCGAAACTGATCAGGCTTTTCAGTTCTGATAATCCGTATTTCTCTGGGAAACGCGTCGCAAAAACCATATCGAGAATATATTTTTCTATTTTTTCATCCAAATATATTTGATTGACGAGTTCTTTCGCTTCGACAATATTTTGCAATGAAATTACAGGTTTAATCTCCGGTAGATGCGAAGTTGCGACCATTTTCATAATCTTTCTTTCGTCCTCAAAATCCGGATAACTGATCGTACATTTCATCATAAAACGGTCACTTTGTGCTTCCGGTAAAAGATAAGTTCCTTCTTGATCGATTGGATTTTGCGTGGCTAAAACCAAAAACGGTTTCGGTAAAGCCATGGTTTCATCACCGATCGTCACTTGTTTTTCCTGCATCGCTTCCAAAAGTGCTGATTGTACTTTGGAGGGAGCTCGGTTGATTTCATCTGCCAAAACAAAATTCGCGAAAATCGGACCTCTTTTTATGGAGAAATCATTTTCTTTAATATTGTAAATCATTGTTCCCACTACATCTGCAGGTAATAAATCGGGCGTAAACTGAATTCTGGAAAATGCACCTTCAACCGCATCTGCTAAAGTTTTAATCGCCAAAGTTTTCGCCAAACCAGGAACGCCTTCCAACAAAACGTGACCATTCCCCAGAAGACCGATGAGTAAACGATCTACCATGTATTCTTGTCCGATAATTGCTTTGTTGATTTCTTGTTTGAGAAGGGTGAAAAAATAATTCTGTTCCCGAACTTTTTCTGTGAGTTGTCTGATATCTTCCGCCTGATGTAATTCTGACATAGTGTTTTTAAAATTTAAAGTGTAAATTTCTAACAAATACCCACACCAATCAACACAATTGATGCCAATTTAAAGTTAAAGTTTGTTAAAAAAAATACCGTGTTTTCGAAGAAATTCAGCTTTAAAATTTGTTTAAGAAGTCAGAAACAAATTTACTGCATATTCACGGAACATCCCTGTTTTTTATGAGGTCTTTTGCGGGACAACTTCTGCAATTAGGGTTATAAAGCTCTTTTTTTATGAAAATGGTTTTGCATGATCAACAAAGATTATTATTCTTTCTCCTCCAAAAAAATGAAGTGCTGTACTTTTGTCTTTTTCAGTTAATTAACCTATTTTTGGGGCATTAAAAATTGTAAAATGAATTATCATTTTCAGGCGCACCGCCAAGTTCGACGAAATCTTCTTGAAATTTTGCAAAATACTTCTCAAAAAGATCTCATGTTGATTCCCGATGGTTTCAACAATAATATCTATTGGAATATCGCACATACCGTTGCAACACAGCAGCTTTTGTGTTATTATCTAAGCGGAAATCCTTTTAGAATCGATAAATATTGGATTGAAACTTATAAGAAGGGAACCCTTCCTAATCTTAATGTGCAGCAATCGGAAGTTGATGATTTGGCTTTCTTGCTCACCGAAACTTCAAAGATTTTGATGAAAGATTATGATGCAGACTTCTTCGCAGATTATACTTCTTACACCACAAGTTTTGGTCTTGATCTGAAAAATATTCAAGATGCCATTATTTTTAATAATATGCACGAAAGTTTGCATTTCGGGTATGTGATGGCTCAGAAAAGAGCAATTTTAGGAGAAGGATTCTAAAAAAAAATTAAAACAGCAATTTTCGTTGCTGAAAAAAAATAAAAATTAAAACATTGAAAGATAAAGACGACTTTATATTTGGTTTAAGACCCGTAATGGAAGCCTTGGAAGCAGGGAAAACCATCGACAAGATATTTTTGCAAAATGCACTTCAAGGGGATATTTACCATGAGTTAAAAAATCTTCTGGCGAAACACAAAATTCGTGCGAATTACGTTCCAATCGAAAAACTGAACCGTTTCACCCGAAAAAATCATCAAGGAGTAGTCGCATTTATTTCCGATGTTCCTTTTGAAAAAATTGAGGATGTTTTGCCGCAACTTTTCGAAGAAGGAAAAACGCCTTTTCTCTTGATTTTGGACCGTTTAACCGATGTTAGGAATTTTGGTGCCATTTGTCGTACGGCAGAATGTGTGGGAGTTCATGCTGTAATTCTTCCTGAAAAAGGAGCCGCACCAATTAATTCTGATGCCATAAAAACTTCAGCCGGCGCGATTTATAATTTGAAGATTTGTAAAGAAAAAAATCTTGCACACGCCGTTGATTTTCTTCAGCAATCTGGAGTGCAGGTTTTTGCTGCTACAGAAAAAGCTCAGAAATTATATTATGATGTTGATTACACACAACCTTGCGCAATTGTGATGGGTAATGAAGAAACGGGAATCTCAAAGGAAGTTCTGCATCATTCAGACGAAAAAATAAAATTGCCAATCGAAGGTAAAACCGAATCTTTAAATGTTTCTGTTGCGTGTGGTGCAATTCTCTACGAAGCCATGCGTCAGAAAATAAGAGAGGTTTTGTGATTTTTATTTCTTATCACCATCATATAAAAAGTAAATACCAGTTTTAAAAAAGATTTTTTACATTTATTAAAAAATTGAAATTAATGCTGAATAAGACCATTTCGAAATCTGAGGTAAGAAATTATGTAAAAGAAACGATACTTGCAAAGATTGAGAAACTCAAAAACTTCTTAGATTTTACGCTCGAAGCCAGCCGAGAAATTAAAAAGACGCCGAAATACGATTCGATGCGCGAAGAAATGCAGGAGGAAATTTACCAAATGCAAAAACAATTGGCCGCGCTTCACGATTTGAAACAAAAATTAAATAAAGTTCTGAATGCTCCTTCCGAACGGGTAAATATCGGATCGCTAGTTTTTACGAACAAAGCACGATTTTATATTTCGGTTTCTTTGGGCGAATTTTTCTTTGAAGGAGATCGTTTTTATGCGATTTCTGAGGAAAGTCCAATGGCGAAAATAATGTTTGGTAAAAAACCGGGCGATACTTTTCTTCTCAATAATATCAGTCAAACCATCGAAAGTGTGATGTAATTCACCATCCAAAAAGTTTAAAATAGAATGACTGTTCGTAACTTATACCAAAATTATAAATCATCATCTGTTTTCCGTAAAGTTGGTTTTTTTTGGAAAAAATAATGCAATAAAATAAACCACAAAAGCAACAAAATTTTAGCGAAATTTTTTTATTTTTTAAAGTGAAAATAAGGCGGTTCTAACATTATTTTCACTTTAATACAAGATTTATTAAACTTTTTGAAATAAAAACTTTTGTAACTTTTGTGGTTTAAAAAATTATCATTCAGTAAATTGGTTGATACAAGTTCGGGATAGTCATATAAAATAAAAAATGGAAAAATCAAAAATTCTCAAAGAGATCGTAGAAAGCATAAGAAGTATATTCCCGAAAAGTTATACTGATGAAGAAATTGAGGAAGATGTTTTACAGGAAATCTTAAACTCCGCCATTTTTGCTCCCAATCATAAAAAGACAAAACCTTGGAGATTGAAGGTTTTTCGGAAAGAAGAGAAAGATCAGCTAGGAAAAAAACTCGCGGAAATCTATAAATCGACGGTTGCACCACAAAATTTTCTGGAAAAAAAATATCAGGATATCTCCGATAAAATTTCGAAGACCGATACAATTGTTACAATCTCTGTAAATTTCAGCGGTTTGGTTCCGGAATGGGAAGAGATTGCGGCTACTGCAATGGCGGTTCAGAATATGTATCTTACTTCGACCGCAAATAATATTGGTTGCTATTGGAGTACACCGGGAATGATGAATCATTTGGGAGAATTTCTCGGTTTGGAAGAAAACCAAAGATGTTATGGTTTATTCTACTTGGGAAATCTTCAATACCTGTAACTTTTTACCATTGCAACCGACTACTTTAAGAACTAATAATTTAAAAAGTAAAACATGGAAACTTACGGTTACAGCAACGGTCCTTCTCAAAATCAAAACTTCAGTAACAGAAATTATCGGTCTGAAAAGAAATTGGCAGCAGGTCTTTTAGGAATTCTTGCCGGAATTTTCGGCGCAAACAAATTTTATTTGGGATACATTAATCAGGGATTAATTCAAATTGTTTTAAACGTTTGCACTTGTGGAGCAGCTTCTGTCATTCCTTTGATAGAAGGGATTATTTATCTCACCATGAGCGATGAACAATTCGACCAGACTTATATTCAGAATAAAAAAGGATGGTTTTAAAAGCAAAACGAGCTTCTAATTTTAGAAGCTCGTTTTTTTATGTAGATTTTAGGTTCAGCCGTTCAATAAAATCGCAGCTTCTTTCGCAGCGTAGGTGAAAATCATATCTGCACCCGCTCTTTTTATGCAGGTTAAACTTTCGATGATGGCTTTGTCATTATCTAACCAGCCATTTTGTGCTGCAGCTTTTAACATGGCATATTCGCCACTTACATTGTAAACTGCAATCGGCAAGTCGATCACATCGCGAACTTTTGCCACGATATCCAAATAAGGCATTCCAGGTTTAATCATAATAATATCTGCACCTTCCGCAACATCTTTCAAAACTTCATCAATCGCTTCTCTTGAATTATGAAAATCCATTTGATA
Source organism: Kaistella chaponensis (assembly GCF_900156725.1). GTDB lineage: Bacteria > Bacteroidota > Bacteroidia > Flavobacteriales > Weeksellaceae > Kaistella > Kaistella chaponensis. Next base: position 306,000 of record NZ_FTOI01000001.1, read on the forward strand.
GGTTTTTTTATCCTTTGGAATTTCCTGATTATCGACGGGAGCAGAATCTAAAGCACTTCTGAACGGTCCGTAGAAAGAACTTGCATATTTCGCGGCGTAACTTACTATTCCTACATCCGTAAAACCACTTTCTTCTAAACCGGTTCTGATTGCTGCAACTCTTCCATCCATCATATCACTTGGTGCGACAATATCTGCTCCTGCTTCTGCATGAGAAACCGACATTTTTACCAAAGCATCATTCGTGGCATCATTATCAACTTTTCCATTGGTAATAATACCGTCGTGTCCATATATAGAATAGGGATCCAACGCAACATCGGGCATGATGATCATTTCTGGAACTGCATCTTTTATGGCTTTAATGGTATTTTGCATGAGTCCGTTTTTGTTCCAAGACTCTGTTCCGCGATTATCTTTTAAATTTTCTGAAACTTTCATATAAAGATTAACCGCTTTTACGCCAAGAGAAAATAACTCTTTACATTCCTTCACCGTTAAATCCAAACTTCTGCGATAAATTCCCGGCATTGAGGCGATGGCTTCTTGCTTATTTTCGCCTTCCATCACAAATATGGGCATTACAAAATCATTTGTTGTAAGAATTGTTTCCTGTACTAAAGCTCTAATAGCGGCATTTGTACGTAATCTTCGGTTTCTTGAATAGATAATCATTAGTGGAATAGTATTTGATTTAACACTTGCAAATTTAATCATAGTTTTTTTTAAAAACTATTGTGCATTTCGACTAAATTCTTACATTTGTAAGGATATTATAAAATTTAAAGTCTTATAAGGTGAAAAAATTATTATTTTCTTTGATATTTATCGGCAGCATGACAGTTTTTTCAGAAAATATTTCTGCGCAATCTGTTGCAAGAGAGTCTGTTACTTCTTCACAGAAATCTGATGATGGAGTTTTGGTGGCTTTCCCAAATCCTGCGAAAGATTTTATAATCGTAAAATCAAAAGACAGTGATTTAAAAGTTAAATCGGTTACCTTTTATTCTATTTTAGGAATGCAGGTTGCTGAATATATCGTAAATATGAATTCCGGAGAAATTAGGTTAGACAAATTAAGACCTGGAAAATATCTCATGAAATATACTTTGAGTGATAATACACAGAAAGTTACCCAAATTATTAAACAATAAATTATAAAATCCTTTTAACGAAGGATTTTTTTTTATTTATACCACTTCTTTACCACCTTTTTGAACTGTAAAAAAATCCCTAATTTTGTATCATGGAAACGAGGGAAAAAATTGTGATTATTGGTGGAGGCTTCGCAGGACTTCAGTTAGCGAAGGCTCTTAACAAAAAGCGTAAGAAAGTAATTGTGATCGATAAGGTAAACCATCATATGTTTCAACCGCTTTTTTATCAGGTTGCATGTGGAAGGATTGAGCCGAGTAATATTTCCTTTCCTTTTCGGAAAATCTTTCAGCGTTCCAGAAATATACAATTCCGCATGGTGGAAGTTCAGAAAATTCTTCCTGAACAAAATAAAATTATTACCGAAGATGCAGAATTCACCTATGATAAACTCGTCATCGCGACTGGATGCAAAACCAATTTCTTTGGAAATTCGAAAATGCAAGGTCTTACCTATGGAATGAAAAATACGCAGGAAGCGATTGCGATTCGGAACAATATTCTCTTGACCTTCGAGAAATTAATTATTGAAAAACGTCGATCAGATGACGGAAACTGGAATATCGTTATCGTAGGAAGCGGACCAACTGGTGTGGAATTAGCCGGAGCATTTGCGGAAATGAAAAAGGATATTCTTCCTCGAGATTATCCGAACATGAATTTTAATGATCTGCAAATTATCCTGATCAGTTCTACCGAAAAGCCGCTTAACGTAATGAGCAAAGAAGCGCAGGAAAAATCGGAGCTGTATTTGAAAGAACTCGGAGTCCATTTTAGGAGTGGCGAATTTGTTACCGATTATGATGGTGATCAGGTGACGATGAAAAGCGGTAATACCATTAAATCTAATAATGTGATTTGGGCAGCTGGAGTTACCGGTAATGTCATTGAGGGCTTAAATCCTGAAATCATCGTAAGAAATCGCTACAAAACCGATCGTTTTAATCGAGTTCAAGGATACAAAAATATTTTTGCAATTGGGGACATTGCTTACATGGAAACTCCAAAATATCCTGAAGCGCATCCACAGGTGGCAAATGTGGCCATTAATCAGGGAACTAATTTAGCATCAAATCTTCTTAAAAATTCTGAAAATAATTGGGAAGAATACGAATATAAAGATCAAGGAAGTATGGCAACCATCGGAAAGCATAGAGCGGTTGTTGATTTACCTCAATTTAAATTTCAAGGTTTTCTAGCTTGGTATTTTTGGATGTTTCTCCACTTAATGCTTATTCTATCCGTAAGAAATAAACTTGCCATTTTCTTTAACTGGATGTGGAGTTATATCAACAGAGATTCCTCTTTGCGTCTGATCATTATTCCAAACAGAAAAAATAATACTGAACAATGAGAATCGATATAATAAGTGTCTTACCTGAATTAATGGAAAGTCCTTTCAAAGCGTCTATTTTAAAAAGAGCTGCAGAAAAAGGGATTGTAGAAGTTCATTTTCATCAGCTTCGAAATTATGGCTTAGGAAAACATCGCCAAATCGACGATGAACCTTATGGCGGTTCAGCTGGAATGGTCATGATGATTGAGCCTCTAGATCTGTGCATTTCTGACCTGAAATCTCAACGCGATTACGATGAAATCATCTATTTAACGCCCGATGGAGAAACGCTAAATCAAAAAATTGCAAATACGCTTTCTCTGAAAAATAATTTAATCTTTCTCTGTGGGCATTATAAAGGAATCGATCAAAGACTTCGCGATCTCCATATTACCAAAGAAATCTCGATTGGCGACTATGTATTAACAGGCGGTGAATTGGCCGCTTGTGTTTTAGCAGACACCATTATTCGGCTGGTTCCGGGTGTTCTAAACGACGAACAAAGTGCTTTGACCGACAGTTTTCAAGATAATCTACTTTCTCCACCAATTTATACAAGACCTTCCGAATACAAAGGTTTGAAAGTTCCCGAAATTTTATTGAGCGGAAATTCCCGTAAAATTGAAGATTGGCTGCATGAACAAGCCATGAAAATCACAGAGGAAAAAAGACCAGATATTTTAAGATAATTCAATCATAATAAATTATTTTTTTTCTATATTTGACAAACACGTGTTCAACGCTTAATGGAAAATAATGAAAGGAAAGAGCTTTTTGCTTTTTATAATGTAGAAAATTTATTTTCTCCCGATCCTACACCGATTCACCGATTAGATCCTACAATTTCAGGACTGAGAAATTGGGACGAAAGAAAGTATAAAAACAAGTTATTTAAAATTGCACACGTTTTCGAGTTAATCCGGGAAACGGAAGAAGTGCTTCCAATGCTCATTGGTTTGGCGGAAATTCAAGGACAAGCTCCGTTGGATGAGTTGGTTACAATGCCGCCATTTAATTCTGAATATGGTGTTATTCATTACGATTCTATGGATGAAAGAGGAGTTGATGTTGCTTTGTTATATGACAAAAGTAAGATCGAAATTTTATCCTCAGAACCCATCACCTACTTTTTCGAAATTGAAGATGATCATCCTGCGAATTACGATACAACGAGAGATATTTTACATTGTAGAATTAAATATGAAACAGAGATTATCAATGTATTTGTCTTGCATCTCCCTTCAAAAAGGGAAAAAGATGTCAATAAACCCAAACGCGAGTTTATCTTAAATGATATTCACAAAAAAATAATAAACATTGTTTCGAAAACTACAGAAGCAGTACTGATTTGTGGAGATTTTAATGAAAATCCCGATGATGAAAATATTACAAATCTCCTTTATGATAGCGATTTAAACAAAATGTTGGTTAATCCTTCTCTGGAATTGTATAAAAATAAAAATTTTTCTACCTTTTATTACAAGGATGGCTTACTTTTTGACCAAATTCTCTTGTCAAATAATTTTTTTAAGGAAAACTCTGGGTTAAAATTTGCTGAAGCTAAAGTTTTTAATCATCCAAAATTAGCAAACTGGGTAGGTAATTTTAAAGGTAAACCTTTCCGGACTTTTGCAGGCACAAGATATTTGGGCGGATATAGTGATCACTTTCCCGTCTTAACCCAGTTTTTGTAAAACAAGTTAAAATTTATATAATAAGTGAAAAACGCAACTAACACCGATTACCATTTAGATACGGTCGACAAACAGATCATTTATATGCTGATGGATAACGCCAAAACTTCTTTGGCGCATATCTCCAAAAACATCGGTATTTCTACCACTGCAGTTCATCAAAGAATTAAAAAATTGGAGCAAGCTGGAGTAATAGAAAATTCGATTTCCTTTCTTAATCCAAGAAAAATTGGCTTTAAAGTAGTTTCCTATATAGGAATGTTTTTGGAGCAACCCAGCCATTATCAAGATACCATTAAAGCTTTGAACGATGTCAAAGAAGTGGTTGAAGCGCATTATACCACAGGAAATTACACCATTTTCTTGAAAGTACTTTGCCGAGACAACGACCATTTAATGGAGATTTTGAACAAACTTCAGAAAATGAAAGGAGTTACACGTACAGAAACTTTTATTTCGTTGGAACAAAGCATTAACCGACAATTAAAAGTATAAGTTCTTTGTACTTTTTTCTGAATAAAGAGCCTGTTTACAATTGTTCTGAATTCTTTAATCCCGAAAAATCTATAGAGAACAGCTGTAGAAAAGAAAAAAAATGCTCTCTTTGGAAGCATTTTTTTTCTCTTTTAATAGACCTAAAAAGGATTCAAACTTTTAGGATTTTTACGGGTTTTTACAATCAATCGAACGGGCGCTTTCATCCTTTGTTCAAAATCAATGTTTTTTTTTATTGACGTGAAGGAATGATTTTCATTTTCCATTGCAATAAATTGATTTCAATTGGTTAAATTTACCATCCTAATTTTATAACTATTTTCTGAATAATGACGAAAACAATGGAAAAAAATCATGTAAAAGCAGTCGATATTCACGCCGAAATCCGCAATGAAGGTCTTCCCTTCAATACCAAATATTTCGATGCCATCAATATCAACAGAAGTGCTATTGACCGCAGAGTTTCTACTTTATCAGGAAGAAGAAGCGTGAAAAAAGAATTCCAGGCAGCGTGGTTGCTCAAAGCAATTTCCATGATCGACCTCACTACTTTAGCAGGAGACGATACGCGCGGAAACGTGATGCGTTTATGTGAAAAAGCGAAAAATCCTGTTCGTGCCGATCTTTTGCAGGCATTAGGAATGGAAAATGCAAGCCTTACAACAGGCGCAGTTTGCGTGTATCATACTTTAATTCCCTTCGCGAAAGAAGCTTTAAAGGGAACTTCAATCCCAATCGCGGCAGTTTCTACCGGATTTCCCGCCGGAAATATTTCCTTAGAAGATAAAATCACCGAAATAAAAAAATCCGTTGCAGCCGGAGCAAAAGAAATCGACATCGTTATTTCCCGCGATCTGGTTCTGGAATCAAAATGGAAAGAACTCTACGATGAAATAAAGCTTTGCAGAGAAGCTTGCGGAGATGCACACATGAAAACCATTCTCGCCACCGGAGAAATCCCCACTTACACGAAAGTCGCAAAAGCTTCTTGGGTTGCAATGATGGCAGGATCAGATTTCATCAAAACATCCACCGGTAAAGAGTCGGTCAACGCAACTTTAGCCGTGAGTTTGGTCATGATCCGTTGTATCCGCGATTATTACGAATTAACCGGCGTGAAAGTCGGCTACAAACCAGCCGGCGGAATTCAAAAAGCAAAACAGGCACTCGATTATTTAATTTTATTGAAAGAAGAATTAGGCAACGATTGGCTCACTCCAGATTTGTTCCGATTCGGTGCGAGTTCTTTGTTAGGCGACATCGAGCGACAGTTAGAACACTTCGTCACCGGAAGATACAGCGCCAATTTCCGTCATCCGATGGCGTAATTTGAGTTATTGAGTTATTGAGTTTTGGGTTTTTGAGAGGTTGAGCTATTGAGTATTTGAGTATTTTGAATGATCGAGGTTCAAGTATTTGAGCGTTGAAAAACCCTGAAAGGGCTTAATCAAAAGCATTGGGTGAAGCCCAATCTTTTTGAATGTTTGAGGTTCAGGTATATGAGAGTTGAAAAGCCCTGAAAGGGCTCAATCAATAACATTGGGTGAAGCCCAATGAAAAAAAGGTCAAAGTAAGTAAGCCCTGAAAGGGCGGAATCAATTTTAACCGTAACAAGGTTGAGCAATGTTTTAGAAATGAAAAAAATTACGGAAAATACAATACACCCTCGCTGCATGTTTTCCGCTCTTCCGGAAAGTATGTTTCTACCCAGCGGCAAGCTTTCCGCTTCATCGGAAAGTAGGTTTCTGCCCAGCGACAATCTTTCCGCTTCATCGGGAAGATCCTTGCTGCCGGGCGATTGATTTTCTTTAAAAATATTGATTATCTTTATTTTATAAACACAAATATTATTATGATTATTTCAATTGACCTTTGGAATTTGCGAAACGCCACTTATCTTCAGTTTCAAAAAGACTTTCTGGCCATTATTTTCCGAAATGATCCTGCTTCATTGCAGATAGAATCTAAGTATAATGAGCTTACCGCTAAAAGCGTAGAACTTGAAAATCTCTTTAAAAAAGTATTGGCGAATCCCATTTCTCAGGAGTTGATCATTTTGGATGGTAGGAGAGATGACGCCATCAATGGGATTTACTACGGTGCATTATCCTATTCTTATCATTTCGATGCACCCACTAAGCAGGCTGCAGATGCACTCTTGGCGAATTTTAAACTGTACGGGTCTGGAATTGCAAAGCTCAATTATCAGGCAGAAACCGCTACCATTAGTAACATCATTAATGATTGGGAAAATAAGCCAGAGCTTATACAGGCGCTAACTACGCTTAATTTAAGTTCATGGAGAGACGAATTAAAAACGGTGAATGAAGAATTCAGCACGAAATACCTCGATAGAACACAGGATTACGGCAATGCCTCCCCTGAAAATATGAAATTAAAAAGAGAAGAAACCAATACCGTTTATTATGCTTTAAGAGACCGCATCAATGCTTTGGATTTGTTGGTAGAAACGCCGCCATCGCCTTACAGTGCGGTGATTAATCAGTTAAATTCTTTGATTGAGCAGTATGATAGATTATTATCCTCACCAAACCCTTCTGAAGAAATACCTCCTTTATCATAAGGAAAGAAACCAAGTGAAAGCAGTTGACAAAGTAAATCATCAAAATCTGAACATTATAAACTGAGCCTTATGAGCGAAGATCAAAAACCAGATTACGCAGCGTTAAATAAGCAGTGGGCGAAGGAACTCATGGAGAATTCTGCAGCACAAGAATATTGTAACCCATACAGTGCATTTTCATTCAAGTATTTTTGTGAAGCGTATGCAAGAACAAAGTCCTACGGTTTGCAATGGGGAGAAATGTACCAGAGACTTAATGAAAAAAAACAAAATGAATGGATTGATGCAGGATATACGCATCTTTGCATTATTCAGCAAAAAAAATTATTTGATGCGCAATGTCTTTGGCGTGCAGACCAATTAGACATCAAGGAAATAGAGGTCTGTTTTGATTTTCTGGTGTGGGAAAAGGACGTGCTGAACTGCCCTTTTATAGAAGATATTACAGAACAAGAAGTAGATTGGTACTGCCAGTATTTATCGCAAAACAATGTAGATTTGAAACAGGGCTGGTTGAGTAATTGGCAAGACTATGAAAATATAAAAGAAGCCTATGCAACAGACAATGGAAACCGAAATGTACCGGAATGGTATGATTTTCATAACGGCAAAACTGGCAATGGAATCTTGCTCATTTTACCTGATCTACGTGGACAAAGAGAAAAATTTTATGCAAATTTAGCGCGGGAAGCAATGCGCAGAGAAAATCCGCCACCTCCTCCCCGAGATCCGGAATTAGATAAACCCTGGATGAATTTCATGGAAACCAATCTTCATCTAGAATTAGCAAAACAGATCGAAGATAAGCATACTTTCAGATTAATGCAGGAATATGTAACAGCAACAGAACATCACCAATCCTATGAATATGAGCGTGCACAGGAAGATTTTCGCTATCTCTCCGAAATAAAAGACGAATTGGTTCCGATAGAATCGCATTATGATTATCGGCAAGCATTAAGCAGAGCCGTAGAAAACTATAAATGCCGAAAAATAGCAGAGCATTTCTATTCAGCGTTCCGAAAATATAAGCAAATGCGGTATATGGGATTCCAACTAGGCACAGAGGTAGAAAAAGAACAGTTCAAATCCTTCACAGATTTAGGAAAGCCTGGGAAAAACTTTATTCTTAAAGGCAGAGAAAAGAATGGAGAACCCAGAGATTTTAATTTTTAAAAAGAAAACATTCATCAATTATTAAATAGAATGGAAATCAAAGAAATATACGACACCATGATTTACGGTCCCGCTCCGGAAAGCGCAGCAGCTGCTGTAGAATTTTTAGAAAATCACAACCGACAGTTTGAACTTTTTATCGGTGGAGAATGGGTAAAACCCAACTCAAAAAAACACATCGATTCCAACAATCCGTCCAACAAAGAATTTCTCGCAAAGATCGCAGAAGCCGATGAAACCGATGTTGACAAAGCCGTAAAAGCAGCCAACAAAGCTTTACCAGAATGGGTTGCAATCGGTGGATTCGAGCGCGCCAAATATTTGTACGCCATCGCGCGCCAAATTCAAAAACATTCCCGGTTGTTTGCGGTTTTAGAAACTTTAGACAACGGAAAACCAATCCGCGAAACCCGTGATATCGATATTCCAATCGTTGCAAGACATTTTTATCATCACGCAGGTTGGGCAAAATTAATGGATACGGAGTTCAGAGATTATCAGGAAGTTGGGGTGATCGGACAAATTATTCCTTGGAATTTCCCTTTAATGATGCTTTCTTGGAAAGTCGCTCCAGCTTTAGCCATGGGAAATACCATCGTTTTGAAACCTGCAGAATATACTTCTTTAACCGCTTTGCTTTTTGCAGAAATCTGTGAAAAAGTGGGACTTCCAAAAGGAGTAGTCAATGTGGTAACAGGAAAAGGAACGGTTGCTGGAACTGCTTTGGTGAATCATCCGGATATTCAGAAAGTAGCTTTCACTGGTTCAACTAAAGTTGGAAAAATCCTTAGAACAAATATTGCCGGAAGTGGTAAAAAAATATCATTAGAATTAGGCGGAAAATCACCATTCATCGTATTCGAAGATGCCGATTTAGATTCTGCGGTGGAAGGAATTGTAGATGCAATTTGGTTCAACCAAGGTCAGGTTTGTTGTGCCGGTTCCCGATTATTAATTCAGGAATCCGTTTCTGAAAAGTTCTATAAAAAACTTCGCGCAAGAATGGAAACTTTGCGCATCGGTGATCCAATGGACAAAACAGTCGATATGGGTTCAATTGTTGATAAAGTGCAGTTGAAAACCATTGACGATATGGTGAAAATTGGGGTTGAAGAAGGATGCACGATGTATCAATCTAAAAATGCAGTTCCAAAAAATGGTTGGTTTTATCCACCCACTTTATTCACCGATGTTCCGACAAGTGCGGTAATTGCACAGGAAGAAATCTTCGGACCGGTTTTGGTGGCGATGACGTTCCGTTCACATTCGGAAGCGATTGCTTTGGCGAATAATACAAGATACGGGTTGGCTTCCTCGGTTTGGACAGAAAATATCAATTTAGCTTTGGATGTTGCACCCAAAATTAAAGCTGGAAGTGTTTGGATCAACTGTACGAATCAGTTTGATGCTGCTGCAGGTTTCGGTGGTTACAGAGAATCCGGTTTTGGAAGAGAAGGCGGAAAAGAAGGTTTGTACGAATACATGAAACCAAAAGTGGAAGCAGAATTTACATCAAAACCAATTCTTCCGAAAGCTGAAAAAACACCAAAAGCTAAAAGCCAAAAGCTAGAAGCAAAAGGGATCGATCGTACCACAAAAATGTACATCGGTGGAAAACAAGCTCGTCCAGATGGAGGTTACAGTACAGAAATCAAAAATGCTTTCGGCGAATATATCGGTGAAGTTTCTGAGGGAAACAGAAAAGATTTACGAAATGCCGTAGAAGCAGCACACGCTGAAAAATCTTGGGGCGGAATGACCGGTCACGCAAGAGCGCAAGTTTTGTACTATATCGCAGAAAATTTAGCCATTCGTGCGGAAGAATTTGCAGAAAGAATTGTAGAAATGACCAATCAGTCTTTAGAATCTGCGAACGATGAGGTGGAGAAATCCATCGAAAGAATTTATACTTACGCCGCTTATGCCGATAAATACGATGGAGCTGCACATTCTACCGTTCAAAGAATGGTGACTTTGGCAATGCCTGAAGCGATCGGAGTAATGGCGATTGTTTGTCCGGATGAAAATCCTTTGTTAGGATTTATTTCTACCGTTATTCCTGCTATTGCGATGGGAAATCGAGTAGTGGTCGTTCCTTCTGAGAAACATCCTTTTTCTGCAACTGATTTCTATCAGATTTTAGAAACTTCTGATGTTCCAGCTGGAACGGTGAATATTGTTACCGGACCAAAAGAGGAATTGGCGAATGAACTTGCGAAACATTATGATGTCGATGGAATCTGGTATTTCGGATCGCAGGAAGGAAGCAAAAACATCGAATTATTATCCACCGATTCTATGAAAAGATCGTGGGTGAATTTCGGGAAATACAGAAATTGGCTGAATGTTTCCCACGGTGAAGGTCAGGAATTTCTTCGTCATGCAACAGAAATTAAAAACATTTGGATTCCTTACGGAGCTTAGATTAATTAAAGATTGGAGCTAAAAGCTTTAAGCTACAAGCAATAAGCAATAAGCAAGAAGATTTATCATTTCAAATGACTCTTATGTTATTATAGGAACTTCGGATGTTCTGAAAATATAAAACCATGCAATGTTGCATGGTTTTATATTTGAGGGTGATTAAAGAATTATTTCGTTTCTTTTTTCACGTAATCTTTCGTGTCTTCATAGCCTTCTTTCACTGCTTCTCCACCTTTTTTTGCGGTTTTTTCGGTCCATTTTGCGGCTTTTTTTACGCCTTTCTTCGTGGATTTTGCACCTTTTTTAACCGTTTTATCAGTCCATTCGGCTCCATCTTTTACTCCTTCTTTTGTCGCTTCGTAACCTTTTACTGCTGTTTTTTCGGTCCATTCTGCGCCTTCTTCTACCGCGGTTCCAACTGCTTTTGCATCTTTTTTAATTTCCTCTTTTACGGTTGGTTTCGTTTCTTGTGCATTGATTGCTACAGCAAAAAACACCACTGCCGCTAATGATAATACTTTCGTTTTCATATTTTTTTAGATTTTAAATTATTTTGATTTGGTGTTTCACAAATTAAGCCAATGAACAGTTCTAAAATATTTTAACTATAAATTAACGCTTGTTCTTTAAAATTGATATTTTTGCAAACTCATGCCTACAAGAAAACTCAAAAGAAAAACCACCCGAAAAATTCATAAAAAACGCAAAAGACATTTTCTTCTTCGGCGGGAAATTCTGTTGATTTTTTTGGCGATCGCTTTATTAGGAACCGGATTTTATTTAAAACAGAAAATTTCCTTTTACTATGCGATGTATTTTAACCAATTTCATCACAAAAAATTATCAAACTCAGAATCGGAGGAAAACAGAATCAACCGGATTATTGGCGATTATGCAGATAAAACTTTCGGCATGGATGTTTCTCATTATCAAAGAAAAGAAGATATTAAATGGGATAGTTTAAGCATCGGAAATCGTGCAATTCCTATAGAATTTGTGGTTTTTCGCGCAACGATGGGAAACCGATCTGCAGATAAACATTTTGATGAATTCTGGAAATTAGCCAAAAAACATGAGCTCATTCGTGGTGCTTATCATTTTTATAGAGCCGACGAAGATCCTGTTTTACAGGCAAATAATTTTCTGGAAAACGTAAAATTAGAATCCGGTGATCTGCCGCCAATTTTAGATATAGAAAAAATTCCGAGAAGAAAATCTACCAAAAAACTCATTGAAGATCTTAAAATATGGTGCCGAATTGTGGAAGAAACTTACGGCGAAAAACCTATTATTTACACGTATTATCACTACTACAAAGATTTTTTGAAGGGTGAATTTGATGGATATCCGGTTTGGCTCGCCAATTATAATGATGTTCCAGAACCTTCACCAAATCAGGATTGGAAAATTTGGCAGTTCACCGAAAATGGTATTGTTTACGGCATAAATTCCAAAGTGGATTTGAATGTTTTTAATGGAAATCGATGGTCTCTGAAAAGATTGACTTTAGATTAAATTCCACATACAGGATTTAAGATACAGGATTCAGAGAGAGACTTTCATCTGACATCCAACTTCTAGCATCCAACATCCAACATCCAACTTCTCACCCCATTTTATTTCCGTACTTTTGCACCTTTCAAAATTCCTCCTTTAAAATCAATTATGAATTACATTTCAGCCGAAAACCTTACGAAATCTTATGGGGTGAAAACCCTTTTTAAAGACATTACTTTCCATATTAACGAAGGTGATAAAATTGCCATCGTTGCCAAAAATGGCTCCGGAAAATCGACATTGCTCAAAATTTTGATGGGCAAAGAAATCGCCGATTCGGGAACAGCGGTTATTAATAAAGATATTCAGGTGGTTTTGTTTGACCAAGAAATTGACTTTGAGGGCGAACTGAATGTGGAAGAATTTATGATGACCTTGGATTCTGCACCAATTATGGCGCTAAAAAATTATCACCATGCCTTGATTTCCGAAAATCCGGATGACATGGATAAAGCGCTAAATGAAATGGAGATTCACGAAGCTTGGGATTTGGAAAATGAAATGAGCCAGATTTTGAGTCAACTGAAAATTACAGATCTGACTTCGAAAATGAAAACGCTTTCCGGAGGTCAAATTAAAAGAGTTGCGCTTGCAAAATTATTGGTAGAAACACGCGCTCAACATCGGCATACGCTATTAATTATGGATGAGCCAACCAATCACCTGGATGTGGATATGGTGGAATGGCTGGAAAATTATTTGTCGAAAGCGATGGTTACTTTACTTTTAGTAACACACGACCGGTATTTTCTGGATGCAGTTTGTGATATTATTTGGGAAATTGAAGATTTCAATCTCTATGTTCACAACGGAAGTTACGGAACCTACTTGGAAAATAAAATCATCCGGGAAGATAATTTGAATTCTACCATTGATAAAGCGCAAAACCTTTACAGAAAAGAGCTTGAATGGATGCGAAGACAACCGAAAGCACGAACGACAAAATCGAAATCGCGTCAATCAGATTTCTATGAAACCGAAAAAGTAGCCAAAACCGATACCAGAAAAGAAAAGCTGGAATTGGATTTTGAGATGAAACGCCTCGGAAATAAAATTTTAGAATTAAAGAATATTGATAAAAGTTTTGGTGATAAACAATTGCTTAAAGATTTTTCTTATCAGTTTCAGCGGGGAGAAAAAGTAGGAATTGTCGGTAAAAACGGTGCCGGAAAATCTACGCTTCTCAATATTATTCAAGGTTTCGAACCTTATGATTCAGGTTCCATTGAAACTGGCGAAACCATTAAATTTGGGTATTTTGCGCAGAAAGGTTTGCTCTATAAAGAAGATCAAAGAGTGATCGATTTTATCAAAGATATTTCCGAAAATTTCCCTTTAGCAAACGGAAGAACGATTTCTGCTTCTCAATTTTTGAGGTTGTTTTTATTTGATGATCAAACCCAATATTCCCCGATTTCGAAATTATCGGGAGGCGAAAAACGTCGTTTGCATTTGATGTATGTTTTGTACCAGAATCCGAATTTCTTGATTTTCGATGAACCTACAAATGATTTGGATTTACCAACTTTGACGGTTTTAGAAAATTTCCTTCTTCAGTTTCAAGGGAGTTTAATCATTGTTTCCCACGATCGCTATTTTATGGATCGTATTGTGGATCACGTTTTAGCATTTGAAGGTGAGGGAATAATCAAAGATTTTATTGGAAATTTCTCGGAGTATCGGGAAAAGAAATCGCAGGAAAAAACCGAAAAAGTTGCTAGTACAGTTGTTGAAACTCCAAAGAAAGTAGAAAATGTTCCCGTTGCAACAGCAGCGGCGACGAAAAAGTTGACTTTCAAGGAACAGCAGGAATTAAATGATATCGACAAGGAAATACCGAAATTAGAAAAAGAAAGCGCGGAAATTCTAGAAAAATTAAACAATGAAACTGATTATGGTAAGATTGCAGATTTTTCTAAAAAATTAGAAACCATTGCTGATAAACTTCAGGAGTTGGAAATGCGTTGGTTAGAACTTCAGGAATAAAAATAGCAATGGATCGAAATCAAAAATTAGAAGCCAAGTACGGATTGTTTACCGCCATTTCTATGGTAATCGGACAAGTAATTGGTTCCGGAATTTTCTTTAAAGTTGACGATGTTTTGTTAGCCACAGAAGGAAATATTCTTGCCGGATTTTTGGGGTTTGTAATTGTGGGAATCAGCGTTGTTTTTGCCGGGATTTCGATGGCAAATTATGCCGAATTATTGCCCAAAGATGGTGGAATTCTCAGTTATGTGAATTATAGATTTGGTGAAACTGCAAGTTTTTTTGTAGGATGGATGTACATGAGTTTGTTTTATCCTGTTCTTACCGCAGTTCTCTTCACGGTTTCTGGGATTTATATTGCGCATCTCTTGGCAGAATTCATGAATTTCGAACCTACGTTTCTGCATTTTACTTTAATAGGTTTTGTTAATTTGCTCATTTTCTTTGTAATCAATATTTTTCGCCCCAGAAGTAGTGGTATTTTTCAACAAATGACTACGGTGCTGAAAGTTTTGCCTTTAATATTGATCGCTTCTCTAGGGATTCTAAGTTTGTTCAAAGGCGATGTTAATCAGATCAACAGCTTTTCTCAGGTTGGGAATGGCTTACAAAGCAAATCATTTATTTTGCTGGTTGCGGCGAGTTTTATCCCGATTTCCTTTGCATTTGATGGTTGGTATATTGCGACACAAATTTCAAGTGAGATTAAAAATTCACGTAAAAACCTTCCGAAAGCTTTAATAATAGGAACTATTTCGGTGATGTTCATTTATATCGCCTATTATTTAGGAATCGTTTTCCGGATGAGTGGCTCAGAAATTATTAATTTAAAGGATACTTATATCACTGAGTTTGCGAGAAAGTTCGCTTCGAATTCTGGCGCATTATTGATGCAATTGTTCATTATTATTTCAGTTTTAGGAACTTCCAACGGTTTGCTTTTGGCCACGATTCGGGTACCTTATCAATTCGCTAATTTAGAAAAGTCGAAGAAATTTCTGAACTTAAATAAGGTAGATGAAAAAACCAAAATGCCTCTAAATAGTGCTGTTTTTGGAACTGCGGCGATTGTCTTTTATATCATTCTATACTATCTTACCAACACTTATCCTTATTTTACCGAACGCAATTTTGATATTTCTGCAATTCCAATTGTTTTTATTTATTTGGTAAATGGTGGTTTGTTTGTAGGTTTATTTCAACTGTTTAAAAAAAATGTTTTCCCCGGAAACCGGTTTTTTAAATCTGCGATGGCCGTGATAGCGGTTTTAGGAAACATCATTGTACTTTTCGGAACAGCCTCTGCTCCTAATGGGATTGCCTATTTTGGGGTGAATTTGCTCTTTATTTTGGGCGGATTCCTTTTGATGAGAAAAAACTGATAAATATCAGTACATTGAAATTCTATTCATTTTCAGGGATTTAACGGGTAATTCTTAGCTCTATTTAGAATAATTCAAAATAGACTTGTCTGCTTGTAGAATGTTTTTTACTTTTGCAGTGTTATTTTAATTCAGTCTAAATAAAAACGTTCAATGAAAAAACAGATAATTTCTCTCGGAGCGCTCCTTTTTGCAGTTGCAGTCCATGCGCAGATGAATTTCGAACCGATTAGCGATACTCTTCGGGTGCAGCAAATAGAAGATATCAATATGCATAAAACCGGAAATCCCAATACTGCACGTCCAATTTCTTCCAAATCGAATTTATCGATTATGGAAAATCCGCAACCGATTTCCATCGTTACTCATGAAATCATCGAGCAACAACAAGCCAAACAATTGAGTGATGTTCTTCAAAATGTGAATGGACTCTATATTACATCTTCACGCGGAAATTCTCAGGACAGTTTTGGTGGGAGAGGTTTTATTCTTGGCAATGATAATATCTTTAAAAATGGAACAAGAGTAAACAGTGGAGTTTTTCCAGAAGTTTCGGGTCTAGAAAGAGTAGAGGTTTTGAAAGGAGCCAATGCAATGCTTTACGGAAATACCGCTGCAGGTGGAATTGTCAATATGATCACGAAAAAACCCCGTTTTGATTTTGGTGGAAGCATCGGATTGAACGGTGGAAGCTGGAATTCTTACAAACCAACGGTAGATTTTTACGGTCCGCTTTCAGATAAAATAGCTTTCCGTTTGAATGGTGCTTATGAATATGCAGATAGTTTTCGGGATGTAGTGACCTCTTCAAAATATTACTTTAATCCTTCATTTTTAGTGAATTTAGGTGAAAAATCACAGTTGATTGTTGAAGCAGATTATTTGAAAAATGATTTCACACCAGATTTTGGGCTTGGTTCTATAACGAACAAAGATTTAAGTTACTCGCTTAATGACAGTGTGGGAAGAAATGTTTTTTTCGGTACAGATTGGCAATATCAAGATGTACAACAGGCTTCGACCAATATAACTTTCAATCATCAGTTTAATACCAACTGGACTTTTAATGCAGTTGCTTCTTACCAAAATTACACAAAAGATTATTTTTCTGCTGAAAGAATACAATGGGAATTTGCAACTCCTACAGCAACCCGCTTATCGTGGAAAAGACCATTTAACAAAACGTACAACGAGCAAAATTTTGGTTCTGGCCAAATTAATATCAATGGCGAAATCAATACCGGAAGAATAAATCATAAATTGTTATTTGGTGCTGATGCCGATTACAACCAGGCAGATTCTTATGCGTATAAGCTTGGATCAACAAATAATGTGCTTTATTTAGATGATCCTTCTACTTGGGGAAATGTTGCAATGCCAACTTCAACACTTAATAACAGAAATAGAATCAACACCAGAAGAATTGGGGTTTATGCGCAGGATTTCATTAGTCTTACCAAAGAAATTAAAGTAATTGCCGGTTTGCGTTGGTCTTATATTGAAAATATGGCAACAATCAATACCAATTTCATCACCAATGTTAAAAGTATTACCAATAATTCAGCGACTTCGGACCAAGCTTTGTCACCAAAATTAGGGATCGTGTATATGGCAAATGACAATTTATCGGTCTTTGCAACATATACCAATTCCTTTGTTCCTAATGCAGGAGAAACTTCGTCGCAATTAGGCACATTGAATACCACAGGAACACCCGCAGAAGTTTTAGCACGCACACAGAATCTCTCTAAAGAAGGTATTAAACCAACTACAGTGGATCAATATGAAATTGGGGTAAAGAAAAATCTTTGGAATAATACATTGGCGGTAAATTTATCAGTTTATCAGATTGAAAACAATAACACTTATCAAAGTTATTGGTACCAAAATGCAGCTGGAGCAATTGTAACTCCAGATTCCAATTTAAAGGAATATGCCGGAAAAGTGAGAAGTCGTGGCGTTGAGTTGGATATTACAGGAAACCCAACAGCTAATCTTTCAATAATTGGTGGGGTTTCTTATAACAATTCCGTTTATTTCGATACGCCAGAAAATGGATATGTGGAAAAACAGAGATTGGTGAGAACTCCTGAAACCACAGCAAATGCTTCCGTTTTTTATAAATTTACGAACCATGTTAAAGGTTTGAAAATCGGTGCGGGTGCTTATTATATGGGCAACAGATTAGGAGGCTGGAATGATTCAAAATCAACCGATATCTCAAGAAATGGAGTTTCCAGAGCCTTTGCAGTTAAAGACTATGTCACTGTAAATGCTTCAGTTGGATACGAATGGGACAAGTTCTCAATCCAAGGAAAAGTAGGGAATTTATTCGATACCGAAAATTACAATATACATGAAAACTATTCTGTAAACCCGATTACACCAAGAAATTACTATGTAACCGTAACCTATAAACTCTAGAAAGAGCTTTGTAAAATTCATGAAGATAAATAGTGGGAATTTCGGTTTCCACTATTTATTTTAAAAACTAAAAAAATTAAGAAAATTATGGCAAAAATTAAAGACACCCGCACTTTTATGAGAATCGTGCATCGGTATTTAGGATTTTTTATGGCAGGAATTATGGCAGTTTACGCAATCAGCGGAGTACTGTTGATCTATCGCGATACCGACTTTCTGAAACAAGAAAAAAAATATGAAAAAGTCTTCGATAAAAATCTAGACGAAAAATCACTCGGCAAAGAAATTAAAATGAAAGGCTTTGAAGTTGAAAAGACAGAAAATGGTATTTTGTATTTCAAAGGAGGAACTTATAATTCGGCAAACGGAGAAGCAAAATACTCAAAAAAAGAACTGCCATTTGTACTCAACAAAATGACGCAGCTGCACAAATCACAATCAAAAGATACCTTATCGCCACTGAATGCATTTTTTGGAATCTCTTTATTTTTCTTTGTAATCTCTAGTTTTTGGATGTTTAATGTGAAATCAAAAGCGTTTCGGGAGGGAATGTATTATGCAGCAGCAGGTTTGATTTTAGCAATCATCCTTGTATTTATTTAAATCAACTGATTTTTATAAACCTTAAATTTTTGTTTTTTTTACTTAATATTTAAAGAGGTGAGGATTCTTGGCATTGCTAGATCAGAAAATTTAGTTATCTTTGCACTCTTATAATTAATCGGGACGAGTTCCCACAAAATCAATCAATTATGTCAGTAAAAATTAGATTACAAAGACATGGTAAAAAAGGGAAACCTTTCTTCCACATCGTAGTTGCCGATGCAAGAGCACGTAGAGATGGAAAATTCATCGAAAAATTAGGTACTTACAATCCTGTAGTTAACCCAGCAATTATCGAACTAAACGTAGATGCTGCTGTAAAATGGTTAGACAACGGAGCGCAACCAACCGACACCGCTCGTGCAATCCTTTCTTACAAAGGAGTTCTTTACAAAAAACACTTACAAGGTGGAGTTGCTAAAGGAGCTTTCGATCAAGCGACTGCTGATAGCAAATTCGCAACTTGGTTAGAAACTAAAGAGCAACAAGTTCTAGGTAAAAAAGACGGTTTGGCTAAATCTAAACAAGAAGCTAAAAAAGCTGCTTTAGAAGCTGAAGTAAAAGTAAACCAAGCTAGAGTCGATGCTGCTGCAAAATTAGAAGCTGATGCAAAAGCTGAAGAAGAAGCTAAAAAAGCGGAAGCTAAAGCTGCTGAAGAAGCTGCAAACGCACCAGTTGCAGAAGAAGCAGCACCAGAAGTTGTAGCAGAAGCTACTGAAGCACCAGCTGCTGATGCAGAAGGAACTGAAGAAGCACAAGCTTAATAAAATTTCTTATTTTTAAGAATTATAGAGGCGTCATTTTTGGCGTCTCTATTATTTTAAAACTACTTATATTTGACACATGAAA
Organism: Kaistella chaponensis; assembly: GCF_900156725.1. Taxonomy (GTDB): domain Bacteria; phylum Bacteroidota; class Bacteroidia; order Flavobacteriales; family Weeksellaceae; genus Kaistella; species Kaistella chaponensis. The sequence continues at coordinate 325,668 of NZ_FTOI01000001.1, forward strand.
AAAGAAGATTGCTATTTTTTAGGTAAAATCACTCGTACCCACGGATTACACGGAAATGTATTTTTGAAACTCGATACCGATCAACCTGAAATGTATAGTAAATTAGGCGCTATATTTGTTGATATCAATGGGTTGCTGGTTCCTTTTTTTATCGCTAAACAGTCTTGGAGCAAAGGCGAAACACTAATAGTCTCCTTCAAAAATTCTTCCGAAGCGCTTGTAAATCAGGTGGTCGGAAAAGACGTATATCTTCCGCTTTCAACCCTGCCTGTTCTTACTGGAAACAAATTTTATTACCACGAAGTGGTCGGCTTCGAGATCCGCGAAGAAGATGGTAAATCTTGTGGAATTATCGAGTCTATCAACGATCAAACCGGTCAACATTATTTCCTTCTCAATTTGGCAGATAAGCAAATTGTAATTCCCATTATCAAAGATTGGATTCTCGAACTTAACCGAGAGGAAAAATTCCTTAGAATGTCCTTGCCAGAAGGTTTGATGGATGTTTTCTTGATTCCTTCAAAGAAAGACGAGTAAGGTTTTCATTAGTTTTTTGATTAACATTTCCTGTTAAATTGGAATCTTTCCATTTCGTTTTATTTCTGCATCAATCGAAGCACTCTTGTTTGCTCCCAAAGTTTTCGGTATTTTTTCAGCGCTATTTTAAAAATGATTCTTTACAAATAAAGTAAATCAAAATAATGGCTGTTTTGGATTTTGACAAGAATCATTCTATTTTTACAAGGTCGGTCAGTGATTGAATGTTACAATCGATAAAAGTAAAAATGAAGAAAATGCTCATTCATAATTAAATTTTGGAGTTATTAAAAATGACGAAGTATTTCTAAATTTTATTGTTCAAATTCCACTTTTTACAATTCAAAGCAAAATAAATTTGAAAACGAAGCATCACACTTTTCTTCTTCTAGAATCTATTAATAAAATTGAACCAATGAATAGCTGCGAAAAAAATGGATTAAAATCTATTTAGATCCTTCAATAAATCCATAGAAAGATTTTGGAAAAGGTGTATTGATTTTCGAAGATGAACAAGACGACAATACCGAAATAAATGCACGAAAAATCACCGATAATCACGGAAAATTTCACCGAAAACACAGTAATCCGATGGAAACAAATATGGCAAATATTAATCGATTGAACGAGAACGAAAACGCTTAAAAAGGCGTTTTTTTTATTTTAATTTCAGTATTTAATCAAAAATTACGCCAATTTTTTAGTAAGTTTGCATAGATTGATTATGGAAGAAGAATGACCATAATGCTACATTTTATATTAAAAAAAGGATTTCCAGGAAATGAGAACAACGATTAAAGAATTATTAGGCGATTACAAAAAAATACTTCATCACGACATCACTGTTCAAGGCTGGGTTCGGGCATTTCGCTCTAACCGTTTTATCGCTCTGAATGATGGTTCGACCATCAACAATGTACAGATCGTGGTTGATTTTGAAAAGTTTGATGAAAATATCCTAAAAAACATTAGCAACGCGGCCTCTTTAAAAATAGTTGGGGAAGTTGTAGAAAGTCAGGGAGCCGGACAAACCATCGAAATCATTGCGAAGAAAATAACCATTTTAGGAGATAACTTTACAGAGGAAAGAGACAAAACAATCCTCCAACCAAAAAAACATTCCTTAGAACTGCTCCGCGAACAGGCGCATTTGAGATTTCGTACGAATTTATTCAGTGCTGTTTTCAGAGTTCGAAGTTCGGTAAGTTTTGCAATTCATCAGTTCTTCAATCAAAACCAATTCTTCTATATGAACACACCGATTATTACCGGTGCAGATGCAGAAGGAGCAGGTGAAATGTTTGGAGTTACCAATTTTGATCTGAACGAAATTCCACGAGATGAGAACGGTGATATCGATTTTGCACAAGATTTTTTCGGAAAGAAAACCAATTTAACTGTTTCCGGGCAGCTCAACGTAGAAACTGCAATGATGGGATTGGGACGAGTGTATACTTTTGGCCCAACTTTCCGCGCAGAAAACTCGAACACCACTCGTCACCTCGCAGAATTCTGGATGGTGGAACCTGAAGTTGCCTTTAATAATTTGGAAGACAACATCGATCTTGCCGAAGATTTCTTAAAATATGTCATCAATTATGTTTTAGAAAACTGCAAAGATGATTTAGACTTTTTAGACAAAAGATTTGCGGAAGAGCAAAAGCAAAAACCAGAAAAAGACAGAGCTTCCGAAGGTTTGATAGAGAAACTTCAAAATGTAATTGCGAAAAGATTCAAAAGAGTTTCTTACTCGGAAGCGATCGATATTTTGAGAAATTCCAAAGAAAATAAAAAAGGAAAATTCCAATTTCCAATTGATGAATGGGGTGCAGATTTGCAGAGTGAGCATGAGCGATTCTTAGTTGAAAAACATTTTGAATGTCCGGTTGTTCTTTTTGATTATCCAAAAGAAATCAAAGCCTTCTACATGAAGCTGAACGACGACGGAAAAACAGTTGCTGCAATGGATGTTTTATTCCCAGGTATTGGTGAAATTATCGGCGGCTCTCAAAGAGAAGATAAATTCGACGTTTTGACTGCCAAAATGAAAGCCATGAATGTAGATGAACACGAACTTTGGTGGTATTTAGATACCCGAAAATTCGGTTCTGTTCCTCATGCTGGTTTCGGTCTTGGTTTAGAAAGATTGGTGCTTTTCGTAACAGGAATGACGAATATTCGAGATGTAATTCCGTTCCCGAGAACGCCTCATACAGCTGAATTTTAATTAATAGTAAGTATTTTTATACCATCGAATGATATTTCATTCAAATAAAAAATAGAGAGAACATCAAAATATGTTAAAACAAAACCTTCAGATGCGCCTCGGCCAGAAATTGGCACCGCAACAAATTCAATTAATGAAGTTGATACAGCTTCATACCCTAGAATTTGAGGAAGAATTAGAACGCGAATTGGAAGAAAATCCGGCCTTGGAAAAAGCCGAAGAATCGAAAGAAGAAGAATATTCCTCTCTCGATGAAACGTATGAAGATGAAGGCACAGACAGCATCAATACCGATTTCGACGTCAATGAATACATTTTCGATGATGAACCGGCTTATAAAACCAGTTCTAACAATTATTCAGCAGACGATGAAGAATTCGATAACCAATCCCTGTTAACAGAAGGTCAATCGCTTTATGATTATCTTTTGGAGCAGATTCATTTGGCAAATATTGATGGTGATGATTTGAAAATCGCAGAATACATCATCGGAAACCTAGATAACGACGGATATTTAAGAAGAGAACTGAAACAGATTGTTGATGATTTGGCCTTTTCTGTCGGAGTTTATACCACGATAGAGAAAGCCGAAGATATTTTAGAAAATTATGTGCAGAAATTAGATCCTTCAGGAGTTGGAGCCAGAGGTTTGCAAGAATGTCTTCTGTTGCAGATTGAGAAAAAAATCAGTGCTGATAAAGCGGTTATTTTGGCAGCCAATATTCTTAAACACCAGTTTGATGCGTTGACCAATAAGCATTACAACAAAATTATCCAGAAGTACGATATCGAAGAAGAAGATTTGAAAGATGCGCTGGAAGTAATCTCGAAACTTTCACCAAAAATTGGTGGTAATTTCGATACCCAAACAATTACCATCAACCAAGAAATTATTCCGGATTTTGTAATTCATGTGAAAGACAATGGGGAAAAAGGGATAGATGTGCACCCCACTTTAAATAGCAAAAATGCACCTTCTCTAAGAGTTTCAGATGAGTATAAAGATATTTTAACCACGTATTCCCACGATAAAAAATCTGCGGAACACAAGCAGGCCGCGCTTTTTATTAAGCAAAAGTTAGATGCCGCAAAATGGTATATCGATGCGATCAATCAACGGCAAAATACTTTGTTGCAGACGATTTCTGCGATTGTAAAACTACAGAAAAACTATTTTATCACAGGTGATGATAAATCCTTAAAACCCATGATTTTAAAGGATGTTGCTGATATTACAGGTTTTGATATTTCTACGATTTCCCGCGTTGTAAAAAGCAAATACGCAGATACGCCGAATGGAATTGTGTACCTAAAAAATCTCTTTTCCGATTCACTGACCAATGATGATGGCGAAGAAGTTTCTACAAAAGAAATTAAAAATCATTTGATGGATATCATCAATTCAGAAAACAAGAGAAAACCTTTAACAGATGATGCATTAGTAGTGCTGCTGAAAGAAAAAGGCTATAATATTGCGAGAAGAACCATCGCAAAATATAGAGAACAGCTCAGTATTCCTGTTGCAAGATTACGAAAAGAACTTTAAGAGAAAGACCACTGAAAAGTGGTCTTTTTTTATGATTGTCCGAGTTCTATTTTTTGTAATTCTTCTAGGTTTTTACCTAACTTTTTAAGAATAATTCCGTACACAATTCTATAATATACCCAGATCAAAACGACACTCAAAATCATCATTAGAAGAAGACCCATATAAAAACCAACCAAAGTTGGATGAGTAAGCGTAATGTTTTGGTTGGATAAAGCCCAAGAGGCGAAAATTCCAAGTGCAATCGTGTACAAAATAATCAAAAATACATTGGCAAGAATAAAATAATTGACTGTATTTTTAAATTTAATAATTTGCAGAATAAGCTTCGTTAGGTTAGATTCAATTTTGATGTGTTTATAATTTTTATAAAATTTAAAAACAAAAAATCCGGTCAATATCAAACTGATAACTTTCAGCACAAAATAAAGATGAGACAAATCAGCAATCAAATCTGCATTGTTTTTTACACCTAGTTTTTCTAAAATATTCAGGTAACTGTTCGTATCATCGCCCAGAAAGATATAATAAAAATTCATCCCCAAAATGACCAAAAATTCGGCAATACTGATTCCCAAAATGTATTTTACATAATTCCGCGAGGATTTATTCAACATCAATCGAATTTCATCGCTGTTGTATTTTGGCTGAATCGCTTGTTCTTGCCAAGTTTTTTTGAATTGATCTATATTAAATTCAGGCATGTTTTTCCATTAGTTCTTTAAGTGTTTTCTTGAGCCGATTCATTTTTACCCGTGCATTTACTTCTGTAATACCCAGGTTTTCCGAAATATCACGATAAGGGAGATCATCCAGATACATCATTACAATTGCTCTTTCTACATTGGGCAGCATTTTTACAACTTTATAAAGCAACGAAATCTGCTGTTGCTTTTCATCGTCATCTTCGATAAAATCCGGATAATGAAAATCCATCAATTCATCAGTTTGCGGTGATTTGGTTTTTTTTCGGAAAAGAGTAATGGCTGTATTTAAGGCAACTCTGTACATCCACGTAGAGATTTTCGAGTTTCCTTTAAATGTGTCGTACGAACGCCAAAGTTGTAACACGATTTCCTGAAATAAATCCTGTTCATCTTCCAGCGAATTGGTATAAAGTCGGGAAACCTTGATAATCAGACCTTGATTATCTTTGATAAGTTGCGAAAAAACTTTTTCTTTAATGCTCAAAACACGTAGAATTTTGCAAAAGCGAAGATAACATTTTTTGCCGAAAATACCCACTCTAAAGAATGGAACACCTTTGGATATGACCATATCGATCCATCGAAATTTCGAACAAAAATGATATATTTGCCACATGATTCTACGCGGAGAAAATTTAATTAAAGAGTACGGCCCGAAAAAAGTAGTAAAAGGCGTCACCGTCGAAGTTCGACAAGGTGAAATCGTAGGACTCCTCGGTCCAAACGGTGCCGGAAAAACCACTTCTTTCTATATGATTGTTGGTTTGGTAAAACCAACTTCAGGTAAAATTTTTCTTGATGATAAAGAGATTACGAACGATGCTATGTATCGTCGTGCGCAAAAAGGAATCGGTTATTTGGCGCAGGAAGCTTCGGTTTTTCGTAAGCTTTCGGTAGAAGATAATATTTTGGGAGTTTTACAATTAACCAAACTTTCAAAAAGAGAGCAGTACATGAAGCGCGATGAATTGATTGAAGAATTTTCTCTGGAACATGTTCGAAAAAACCGGGGTGATTTGCTTTCTGGTGGCGAACGCAGAAGAACCGAAATCGCGCGTTGTCTCGCTACAAGTCCGAATTTTATTTTATTAGATGAGCCTTTTGCTGGAGTTGATCCCATCGCAGTAGAAGACATTCAGAAAATTGTAAGAAGTTTAGTCGATAAAAATATTGGGATTTTAATCACCGATCACAATGTTCAGCAAACGCTTGCAATTACTCACAAAACGTATATTATGTTTGAAGGAAGAATTCTAAAAGAAGGACTTCCACATGATTTGGCAAACGATCCGCAAGTTCGTGATGCTTATTTGGGCGAAAATTTCGTTTATCAGGATATTTTAAACAAACCGAAAAAGAAATCGCTGGTCTATAATATTTGGGCCGGAAATTTTGATTCCAAAACGCAGTTTCAGGAGTATGTCGATCGAAATTTCGATGGCGAAGAAAATTTAAAACTCTTTTACGGTTTTGAAGACATCAGTTTTGCGTCGTTATCAAATTCTGAAATTGAACATATTTTTAAAGAAGTAGTCGATAAAAATGCCAACAATTCTTTCCTTTTTCAAAAGCAAGAAATCGGCGAATATTACAGCAAAGATTCCGCGGTAACTGCTGCAAATAATCTCAGCAGTTCGGAACTTCATTATTTGACGACTTATCCTTTCGAAGGTTCCATTTAATTGGAGCTTTGTCAGGTTTTCAATTTTGAACCCTCTATAAAATAAAGCGAAACCCTTTAAGAATAATTTCAAGTATTTTCATCTTCTTTAACAGCTGAAAATTGGTTACTCGAAAATCAAAGGGTAAAAAATAACAGGGTTTTGCAGTATTTAAAATCATCAGTAAAAATCAATCAATCCCGCTTAAAACAGCTCCACAATATGAAAAAACTCATCGCACTTTCCTTCATTGCTTTTGCATGTACCTCGTGTCAGAAAATTGAAGAGACCATTTCTTCTGTTGTTACCGAAACTACGGAAAAAGCGCAACAAAAAGCCCAAGAAACGATCGAAGAATCGGTAACCGAGCAAATTGGCAAAATAGTTCAATCTGAAAACATTCAATTTAAAGAGGTATTTCCGCATGAAAATAATTTAGTTCTCGAAAATGCAGTGGGGAAAAAAGTCGCTTTTCCAAACGGAACTCCTTTTTATGTTTTCAAATATAAAGTTGCCGATAAAGATTTGTTGATCAGTACTTTGGTGAGCCAACCAACGACTGATGAAGCGCAATCAAAAAAGGAATTTGAGAAAGTTGACGGTTCCGCAATCATTGAAAAAATTACGTTTTTTCAGAAATTTCTTCCAGCAAATGCCATCGATTTGAGTTTTTTAGATGACATTAAAAACGATAAAAATATCGAATACTATAAAGTAAAACGGTTCCCAAATGCAAGTACGATCATCTATAATCCGAAAAATGAAATGGTGTATCAGTTTGTAGAAGTTAAAAAATAAATGCTTCGGTGTTTGATGATGGATGTTGTTGTACAGGATTTGCAAATGATTTTTTTATGAGCGAAAATATAATTCATAATACGGTTGATTTCGTAAAAGAAAAACTAGAAGGTGCAGAAGCAGGACATGATTGGTTTCATATCGAAAGAGTCTGGAAACTTTCGAAAAAAATCGCTGCATTTGAAAATTGTAATACAGAAGTCGTAGAACTTGGCGCATTGTTGCATGATATTGCAGATCCTAAATTTCATGATGGCGATGAGACTTTAGCGCTGAAAATATCGAAAGAATTTTTGGAAGGTCAAAGTGTTTCTTCGGAAATCATCGAGCAGGTTTTATTCGTGATTAAAAATATTTCCTTTAAAAATAGGGGAGAAGTTCCTGAAAATCTATCCATTGAACTTCAGATTGTGCAAGATGCAGATCGGCTCGATGCAATTGGTGCCATTGGAATTGCAAGAACTTTTAATTTCGGAGGTTTCAAAAATAATTTAATGTATCACCCTGAAATTCAGCCTAAATTGAATATGACGAAAGAGGAATACAAAAAAAGCCAAGGAACCACGATCAATCATTTTTACGAAAAACTTTTGCTTCTAAAAGATTTGATGAATACGGAAACTGCAAAGGAAATCGCGTTGGAACGACACGATTTTATGCTTCGGTTTTTAGAGGAATTTGATAAAGAATGGAACGTCTTGTAGAACTTTTTTGCCCTGTTCTGAATCTTGCGCAACAATCCCGTTCTTTCTAATATTATTTTATCTTTGCACCATGTTTTACCTGTTTTTTCTGCTGTTTTTTTTGCTGTGCTTTGGTTTATTTATTTCTGTATTCAAAAGCGGGAAGCTAAAAACTTGGGTAAGAATCATTCGTATTGCAATAGTCGTTTTTGGAGTGACCCTTTTTACCTATTATTTTGTAACAAAAAGTCTGGTGCAATTTCGTGCAGATTCTTTAACAGTGCAGCTTATTAATACGTTACCGCTTCCTTTGGATTTTTATCTCATTAAATTGAATTCCGACAAAGAAGACGGTGTTTCCTACGAAACACGCCACGTTGGAACGATTCGAACCAATTTCTTTCGAATTGAGCATTTAGATATGCAACATTCCGATGAATTTTGGATTGCGGGTTTTATGGGTAAGAAGAATATGGTTTATTTTTCCCAACATTCCATTCCCAATAAGAATGAAGACCAAATCATCGAGGTTCATAATTACATCAATCAGAGTGAAAAACTCTCAGGAATTTCGAAAACATTGATTGGAGATTTGAAATTAGAAAACATGAAAACAGCGATTTGGATCACTTTAGATCTGTTGTTGCTTTTTTTGAATACCACCTTGCTTTTGAGGAGATCTAAATAAAAATCCCGAAAATACTTCGGGATTCATTATTGTTGAGAAAGGTTTCGCGTTCTTATTTATTTTTCTTTTCCTTTAAAGTTTCTTTATCTTTATCAGAAGGATTCCAAACCTTAATCTCAGAATCTTTTGTGATTCCAGAGAGAATCTGAACATTAATTCCATCGGAAGCACCTAGTTTGACGTTGGTTTTTTTGAAACTTCCATCGGCTTGTTTTACTTCGACAAAAGGTTTATCTACGCCATTTACTTTTTCATATTGGATTAAAGCTTCATCTAAAAGCAGTGCATTTTTCTGCGAACTCAAAATAATTTCCCCATTTGCAGAAAATCCGGCTCTAATATATTCATGCGTTTCGTTGAAAACGTCTCCTTCAATCGGGAATTTGATTGTTCCACTTTCATCTTTTCCTTTCGGCGCAATCATGGTTACTCGACCGTGAAAACTTTTGTTTTGAAGTGCTCCAATCACAACATTCATATTCATTCCTTCTTTTAATTTTCCAGCTTGAGCTTCATCAATGGTGCCTTCGAAAATTAAAGAATTAAGATCTGCAATGGAACATATTGTAGTTCCAGCGTTGAAAGAGTTGGCTTCAATCACCTGACTTCCAACTTTTACGGGCACTTCTAAAACGGTTCCGTTTGCTTTTGATCTGATTTGTGTAGTTGCTAAACTTGCCAATTCTGGGGTTGTTCCTGTTCTTGCAATCTGAAGATTTTTTTGGGCAGTTTGCAATTGTTGCTGTGCATTTTTCAGCGTTTGTTGCAAGGAAAGCAGCGATTGTTGCGCAGAAATATATTCCTGTTTAGAGATCACTCCTTGAGAATAAAGCCTTTGTTGCATCGCAAATTGTTTCTGTTGCGTCTCTACATTCATTTTTGAATTGCTGATCTGCAAATTTGCATTGTTGATTTCTTGCTGTGCCGCGTTAATATTTTGGATCGTAGGTACAATTCTAATCGTTGCTACCAGTTGTCCTGCAACAACTTGATCGCCTTCTTTCACTAAAATCTTATCGATAATTCCAGAAATATTGGGTTTGATTTCAATTTCTTCGCGCGGAACAATTTTTCCGGTTGCCAAAACTTTATCATCCATATTTTGAACGACGCCTTTTTTCGTAAGAAACAGTTGGCTTTTCTCTGAATTTGAATTGATGAGATATCTAATTCCCATCACCAATCCTACTAAAAAGATGAGACCTAAGATGGTATAAATAACTTTTTTTGCAGTGAATTTCTTTTCCATATAATGATTTCTATAGTTTTTTTTCTGAATTTATTCTGTTCTTAAAGCTTCGATTGGTCGAATACTGACGGCTCTTTGGGCGGGAATCATTCCTATTAAAAGTCCCAAGAAAACCATCACGCCCATCGCAGCAAATACTTCGCCGTAATCGACGGTCGGGTTATAAAATGGAAAATCGTCTTGACCTTCCGTTAAGGCATTCAAGATCATCAGCAGAAAAATCCCAAAAATAAATCCCAAAAGTCCTGAGGTGATCGTGATGACGACACTTTCCAATAAAATCTGATTCCGCACTTCTGCAGGTTTTGCGCCTAAAGCACGCCGAATTCCGATTTCGTTCGTCCGTTCTTTTACAGTGATCAGTAGAATATTTGAAATTGCGATAACGCCCGCTAAAATCGTCAATGTTCCTACAACGATGGTTAATAGTTGCATTCCGGTTAAAAATCCCGTGAGTTTCCCGAAAAGTTTTCCCAAGTTGAAACTTCCGAAAGCATTGGTATCATCTGGTGATACATTATATTTGGCTTTAAGTTCTGTCTTTATTGTGTTTTCCAGGACATTTAAATCGGTGTCATTTTTTCCGACAATCGCAAAAAAACCAACCTTATCGCCATCATTGTACATTTTGGTAAACGTACTGAACGGAATGTAAGCGGAGTTATCGCTTCCCATATTTCCACCTTGTTTCTGCACGCGAAAAACACCGATAACATTGAAAAATAAACCTTTCACCGTTACCGTTTTTCCCAAAGGATTTTCATTCTTTTTCGCATCGAAGAAATTCTTGTAAATTTCTTCACCAATCACGATCACATTTTTGTTTCCGCTGATGTCTGCATCATTAATATACCTTCCGAAAATTAATTTTTTTTCTGAAATTTTATTTCCTACAGGGTAATCTCCATTTAAAGTATACGATTCTTTTTTGGCGTCTTTTGAAAACATTTCTCCTGGACTTCCGAAATTTCCGCGGGTAGATTGCGGAGAGATGTAGTCTATTTCAGGGATTTTTTTCTCCAAAACCTGAATGTCTGGTAAATGTAAATCCATCTTTCTTCCTTTCGGAAAACCGTCGTAAGGAATGGTGGTGTTTTGTGCCCAAAGAAAAATTGAATTCGTGGCAAAACCTGCAAATGCTTTATCGAAACCATTTTCCATTCCTTTTGCTGCACCCAAAAGTGCTACAAATAGAAACATACCCCATCCAACACCAATCATGGTGAGAAAAGTTCGAAGTTTATTATTCTGTAGGGAATGATAAATTTCTTGCCAAGTATCGATTTTAAAAATAATGTTCATATTTATTTTTTTAGAGAAAAGAAAGAAGAAAAAAGAAGTAAAGTTTCATGGTAAATCATGTGTCTTAAATCTCATCGTTTCACCTTTTAACTAGTCGCTTCTCAAGGCTTCAATCGGTTTTATTTTACTTGCTCTGTAAGCGGGAACAAAACCAGAAATTAATCCTGCAATGACCAAACATACAAAAGCGACCGCAATTAAACCCCATCCGACGGAAGGTGCCATGATAAAATATTTTTCTAGCCGATCTCCTATTAAAGTTAAAGTTAAAACGCCCAATGCAACACCTATAATTCCGGAGATAACGGTGATTACCACACTTTCCTGAATAATTAAGGCCACAATTGCGTTGGGTTTTGCACCAATCGCTTTTCTGACCCCGATTTCTCTGGTACGTTCTTTAACAATATAGACCATGATATTGCTGATTCCTATAATTCCCGCAAGTAAAGTACCGAGACCAATGAAACCAACGATTAAGGTAATAATGAGCAAAAACTGAAAGGTTTTTTCCATGTTTTTAGCGTTATTATTAACCCGAACTGCATTTTCATCATCAGGAGAAACCTGAAGGTTTTTTTTGAGACTTTTTTCTAAGTTATCACTGTATGTAATTGCTTCTGCGGGTGACAAATTTTGATTATAAGTAACAAAAATAGTCGAGAGTGTATCCGAACTTTTTTTTAATTGCTGCAAAGTAGAAATTGGCACGCTGATCATTCTTTCATCTTGATCTCCGCCATCATCAGAAAAAACACCGATCACTTTAAACACCGTTCCATTAAGGTCTATGTCTTTTCCCACCGCATTTCCGTTTTTGATGAGATCGCGCTGAACCATTCTTCCAATTACGGCAACATTTTGTTTTTTTTCAATGTCTGCGTTGTTGATATATCGTCCTTCTAATATGGTTCTGTTTTCAATGTACGTTTCTTCGGGATCGGTACCATTTACCTGATAAGCTCCACTCTCTTTGCCATATTTCACAAGCATATTCGAAGTATATCTCGCGGAAGTGTATTCTATTTTTTCAGGATCCTCATTGATAATATGATCCAAATCTTTATTTTGCAAAGTCACTTTTCGATCCGATTGTAAACCTTCAAACGCGATGGTAGTTTTCCCCGTGGAAATAGAAATCAAATTCGAAGCGTCTCTTGCAAAGCCTTCTGTAAAAGCGTTTTTTAAACCATTTCCGAATCCGAATAATACAATGAAAATATACAGACCTAAAGCCACTGTGAAACCAGAAAGTACCGTTCGCAATATATTACTGCGAATGGACTCAAAAATTTCTCTCCAACGATCAAGATCAAACATATTTTTCTAGTTGATTGTTATTTTCTATTAATTGATGGTTTATGCCAAAACTCTTTGTGTAATAAAGGTATCACTTTCGATAATCCCATCTCTTAAAACGACGTTTCTTTTGGTTTCTGCAGCCACGTCTGGTTCGTGTGTTACGACGATAATTGTTTTTCCGTTATTGTTGATTTCTTGCAACAATTTCATAATATCGTAAGTGGTTTTAGAATCTAAAGCTCCGGTTGGTTCATCAGCAAGAATTACTTTGGGATCAGTAATTAGAGCTCTTGCAATCGCAACTCTTTGTTTTTGTCCACCCGAAAGTTCATTCGGCATGTGTGTTGCCCAATCTGCAAGTCCCACTTTTTCTAAATAATCCATGGCTCTTTTATTTCGTTCTTTTCTGGGAACGTCTTGGTAATAGAGTGGAAGTGCTACATTTTCTAAGGCATTTTTATACCCAATCAAATTGAAGGACTGGAAAATAAATCCTAAAAATTTACTGCGGTATTCGGCGGCTCTAATCTCCGATAGATGTTCGATCGCGATTCCATCGAGTTCATATATTCCAGAATCTTTTTCATCTAAAATCCCAATGATATTAAGGAGTGTAGATTTTCCGGAACCTGAACTTCCCATAATCGAAACAAATTCTCCTTCACCGATGTTAAGGTTTATTCCCTTCAGAACGTGAAGCTTGCTTTTTCCGGTATCGTATGATTTATGTAAGTCTTTAATTACTAACATGAAGTGTTGAGATTGATTTAAAATATAAGTATCAAAAGGAAGTGGTTTGTTACAAAGATCTTTTTTCTTTTTCGAAAATGTCTTTGTTTAGTTGTACTTCTCCACATATGCGGTGTTTCTTATCAGTTGTTTAATAACGACCTGCTTTAACCTGACTGTTTGTTGCGGAATAGTCTGCAAAAGCACTAACAGAGCAAGGTCTGTGTCTTTGTGGAAAACTTTTAGACTTAAAAGTCAGTCTTTTACTATTAAGACCTTTCATTGTATCCTTCAATTTTCTATTTTTGTGACTCACGCTTCTAGAATTTTTTGTAATTATATTTAAATAATTATATTATTCAATCACCATAAAATCAGTCATTTAGGTGAAAAAATATTTTTTTTAACTCAATGCTTGAAATAAGTAAACAAACTAAATAACCCATGGGAATTTTTGACAAAAGAGTAAGCTATAAACCATTTGAATATCCAGAAATTCTACAATTCGTAGAAGCCATCAACAAATCATTTTGGGTGCATTCGGAAGTTGATTTTACTGCAGATGTACAAGATTTTCAATCTCAGTTGGAGCCACACGAAAAAAATGCCATCAAAAACGCTCTTTTAGCCATTGCTCAAATCGAAGTTTCTGTAAAAACTTTTTGGGGGAATCTCTACAATCACATGCCAAAACCGGAATTGAATGGTTTAGGCTCTACTTTCGCGGAATGTGAATTTCGTCATTCGGAAGCGTATTCCAGATTATTGGAAGTTTTGGGTTACAATGATTCCTTTAATCAAGTCGTAGAAATTCCGGCGATTAAAAAAAGAATTGATTTCTTATCCAATGTATTGAAACACGCCAATTCTTCTACTCCGAAAGAATATGTTTCTTCGCTTTTATTGTTCAGTATTTTGATAGAAAACGTGTCTTTGTTTTCACAATTTGCGATTATTTTATCGTTTACACGATTCAAAGGGTACATGAAAAATGTGTCCAATATTATTGCATGGACTTCCGTAGATGAGCAGATTCACGCCAATGCAGGAATGTATTTGATCAATAAAATCCGCGAAGAGCAACCCGAATTATTAACCGATTCTGACATTGAAGATATTTACACTTTGGTGGATCATTCTATCGAACTGGAAAAAGAAATTCTAGACTGGATTTTCGAAATGGGAGAAATCGACAATATCGGAAAAGATGATTTATTGAACTTCATGAATTACCGTGTTGATGATAGTTTGAAGAAAATCGGCATGAAAACGCGTTACAATATTTCCCCGGAACAGTATCGACCAATGGTTTGGTTTGAAGAAGAAGTTTTTGCCAATTCCATGGATGATTTCTTTGCAAAAAGACCCGTAGATTATACGAAACACGATAAGAGTATTACGGAGAACGATTTGTTTTAATGAAGAGTCAAGATTCGAGAAACAAGAATCAAGATTTTGAACGATTTGTTCTAATGAAGAGTCAAGAACCAAGAATCAAGATTTTGAAAAGTCGAATTTTCGGCGAAGCCACGAAGTGGCGAAATCAATAGCATCGGGTAAAGCCCGATGACAATTATGAAAATGCGATCGAAAGAAGCGCCGAAGGTGCGAAATCATTTTAGACGGATTGTTTCGTTCCTCGCAATGACGAACCTTCGAAAGACAAACGGAAAGAACTTTTAGCCCCGATTGCAATGGAAATCCCGCAGTGACGACGAAAGGAGGAGCGAGGAATTGTAATGGAAAGCGGGACGGGATTTTCTAAGAAGCGAAAATCTTTATGCTCCTAAAAAAAAGTAAGAATCGTGATGAAAGTGGGCAAATTGCGATTTGTCCCTACGAAAAAAAATATAAAAATAATAAGACGGGATTGCTTCGCAAATCTCGCACTGACAAATTATGGAAGAACAATCGAAAATCTGGTGGCTGAACGAAGAATCGGAGCAAATGCTCAACCGCGGATATTTGTTGAAAGGAGAAACCGTAGATGGCGCAATCCTGAGAATTACCTCGGCTGCGGCGAAAAGATTATATAAACCTGAATTGCAACCGGCTTTTGAAGAGATGATTCGCAAAGGTTGGATCAGTTTTTCTTCTCCAGTTTGGGCAAATATGGGAACGGAAAGAGGTTTGCCGATTTCTTGTTTCAATGTTCATGTTCCAGATAACATCGAAGGAATTACCCACAAATTGGGTGAAGTGATCATGCAAACGAAAATTGGTGGCGGAACTTCAGGGTATTTTGGTGAACTCAGAAATCGCGGAACTGCTGTAACCGACAACGGAAAATCGTCGGGTGCGGTTTCTTTTATGAAACTCTATGATACTGCGATGGATGTGGTTTCGCAAGGCGGCGTTCGTCGTGGAGCTTTTGCGGCGTATCTGGATGTGGATCACGGTGATATTGAAGAATTTTTATCGATTAAAGATATTGGAAGTCCGATCCAGAACTTGTTTACCGGAATTTGCGTTCCAGATTACTGGATGCAGGATATGATTGATGGTGATATGGACAAGCGGAAAATTTGGGCGAGAGTTTTAGAAAGTCGTCAACAGAAAGGTTTGCCGTATATTTTATTCACCGATAATGTGAACAGAAATAAGCCACAAGTTTACAAAGATCTTGGAATGCCGATTAATGCAAGTAATTTGTGTTCAGAAATTATGTTGCCATCGAGTGCAGATGAATCTTTCATTTGCTGTTTGTCTTCTATGAATTTAGAACTTTATGATGAGTGGAAAGATACCGATGCCGTGAAATTAGCCATCTATTTCTTAGATGCAGTTTTATCTGAATTTATCGAAAAAACTGAAGGAAATTATTATTTGACCGGCGCTAGAACTTTTGCAATGCGTCACAGAGCTTTAGGTTTGGGCGTTTTGGGTTATCATTCTTATTTGCAGAAAAATATGATTCCGTTTGAAAGTTTTGAAGCAACGCAATTCAATGCAAGAGCTTTCCGACAGATTAAGGAACAATCCATTGTTGCTTCTCAAGAATTGGCGAATATTTACGGTGAACCAGAAATTTTGAAAGGATATGGAATGCGCAACACGACTACAATGGCGATTGCTCCAACTACATCTAGTTCTGCGATTTTGGGGCAAACTTCTCCAGGAATTGAACCTTTTGCGTCGAATTATTACAAAGCAGGTTTGGCGAAAGGAAACTTTATGCGCAAAAATAAATACCTCGCAACATTGCTTCAGGAAAAAGGGTTGGATAACGAAGATACTTGGAGAACAATTATGTTGAACCACGGTTCTGTTCAAAATATTAAAGAACTGAGTGATGAGGAAAAAGCAGTTTTCAAAACCTTCCGGGAGATTTCTCCGATGGAAATTATTTCTCAGGCTGCACAAAGACAACAATATATCGATCAGGCGCAAAGTTTGAATTTACAAATTCCATCGACGATGCCGGTGAAAGACGTGAATTATCTTTACATCGAAGCATGGAAAAAAGGCGTGAAAACTTTGTATTATCAAAGAAGTTCGTCGGTTTCTAAAGAAATGATGGTGAATTTTGTGAGTTGTTCGAGTTGTGAAGCTTAAAAACAAAGAATAATCCAATTAATAAAGAAACCGCAGAAAAATTTTCTGCGGTTTTTTTTTAAGAAGAAAAGTTCGTGAATTTGTGGCACGAATTTTACGCTAAAAATTCAATCTCTTTATCTTTCAACTTGTTGTTATCAACCAGTTTCAGCATGGTTTTCAACATTTTCTTGCGAAATTTCGAAATTCTTCGGATATTTTTATCTTCACTGTAATCGAAAATGTTATCTTCAAAAGAGAACGTGTCGCCTTTTTTAAAAGTAATATTGTTTTCCTTCAACTCCTTTAATAACATTAAATTCGTCATCGTTTCCAACAACGTATTTTCAGCAATAGCAAGCTCTTTCAACGATTTCAGGATCTGCTTTTTATATTTTTTCTTTGGATTCATTTTATAAATTTTTAATACTATGCAATAGTAAGGAATTTTAATTGGTTTTAAAAAAAATAACAGCGCCATTTTATCATACTGTGCTCTTTTTAATGTTCATTTTTAAATTTGATTATCTTTGTTTTCACAATGAAAAATACAGATCTCATCACGCTTATTTCTCTCGCTAAAAATAAGAATCAAAAAGCGCAAACGCAACTCATCAATCTTTTTTGGGTAGATGTTTTCAGTTTTGTGATGAAAAAAGTGCAGAATGAGAATGTTGCAGATGAAATTACGGTTTCTGTATTTTCGAAAGTTTTGGCAAAACTCGATCTGTACGATCCTAATTTTCAATTTAAAACCTGGATTCTCACCATTGCGCAAAATTCTGTCATCGATTATTGGCGAAAAAAATCTCGTGAAAACGAAGATTCCACCGACAATTTTGATGATTTCAAAAACCATTTCGCTTTATCACCAGAAGAACTTTTAATTTCCGCTGAAGATCAAAAGAAAATTGTAACAATCATCGAAAGTTTAGATTCCAAATACCAAGATATCATTCGACTGCGGTTTTTTGAGGAAAAAAGCATCAAAGAAATTGCCGAAGAATTGAATATTACCGTCGCCAATACCAAAGTGAGAATCATGCGTGCGAAAAAAGTACTTTCGGAATTATTGAAAACAAATGAGTTTGATGATTGATGAAACCAATTCCAAATTCCCTAAATTTGTAGCTTATTATTAAAGATGAACGAAACGCTTCTCGAAACTCCTCTTCAAAAACCAAAATGGATTCGTGTAAAACTTCCAACAGGAAAAAACTATCGCGAACTTCGAAACTTGGTGGATAAATATAAACTCAACACCATTTGCCAAAGCGGAAGTTGTCCGAATATGGGCGAATGTTGGGGTGAAGGAACAGCAACTTTTATGATCCTCGGAAATATCTGCACCAGAAGTTGCGGCTTTTGTGGGGTAAAAACCGGTAAACCTTTAGATGTAAATTGGGATGAACCAGAAAAGGTGGCGCGTTCTATCAAATTAATGAAAATCAAACACGCGGTTCTCACTTCTGTTGATCGCGATGATTTGAAAGATATGGGTTCTATTTTATGGACCGAAACCGTAAACGCAGTTCGCAGAATTTCTCCCGGAACAACCATGGAAACTCTGATTCCAGATTTTCAGGGAATTACAAAACATATCGATCGAATTATTTCAGTTGCGCCCGAAGTTATTTCTCACAACATGGAAACCGTAAAACGTTTAACCAGAGAAGTTCGTATTCAGGCGAAATACGAAAGAAGTCTTGAAGTTTTGCGCTACATGAAAGAAGCCGGACAAAATCGCACAAAAACCGGATTAATGCTCGGTTTGGGCGAAGAAAAATCAGAAGTGATGCAAACGATTGAAGATATTCGAAATGCAAATGTCGATGTGATTACAATCGGACAATATTTACAGCCGACCAAAAAACATTTGCCAGTAAAACGTTTCGTTGACTTAGAAGAATTTGAGGAATACCGCTTATTCGCAAAAGAATTAGGTTTCCGACATGTTGAAAGTTCGCCTCTGGTAAGAAGTTCTTATCACGCCGAAAAACATATTCACTAAAATTTCACCAAAACTCATAAAAAAATCCCTTATCAAAAGGGATTTTTATTTTTAGAAAACTAGGCTTCCTTGAAATATTTTCTCAGTTTCCACGCCATTTTTTCGTGTTCCTGCATCAAACCGTTTAAAAAGTCAGAGGTTCCAGCGTCGCCGTACTTTTCTTCCACCACATCCAGGTTTTTACGCAGCGATTTTACAATCGTTTCGTGATCTCCCACCAATTCGCGCAACATTTCCTGAACGGTTGGGATTTTCCCTGGAGTTTCTTTCAATTGAGACAATTTGGAGAATTCTGCGGTTGTTCCAACTGCAACGCCGCCCAATGTGCTGATTCTTTCCGCAACTTCGTCTATTGCTTCAGCAACTGCGGTATATTGATCTTCAAAGAGCAAGTGAAGTTCCATGAAATTATCTCCAGAAAGGTTCCAATGAAATTTTCTCAATTTAATATATAAGATATTTCCATCTGCTAAAACATTGTTCAAAACATCGTTGACCGAATTTAAATTTTTTGCGGTAATTCCTAAGTTTGGTTTCATATTATTTATTATTTAATGTTAGTATTTATAGGTTTTGTATTTATTTTTTAATCATTAACTTCATCACCATTTGCGCACCAAAATAGAGCATTTTCTAAATCTTCGGTCGGAAAAAACCTAAATTCTCCCGGCATAATCACACTGAAAATTGCCGTGAAATTTTGCACAGATTCTTCATCAGTTAGAATGGCGGCACGATTCCACTTTGTAATATTTTGCAGTCCCAAAAGAAAATCTTGAAACCACGCTCCAGCTGTAAACTGATCCAAATCGGTATCCAAATAAAACAGATAATTAAGCTCCTCAAAAACACTTACTTTCGCTTCTACGTGCGGGAAAACCCAATTTTCAAAATCTTCAGCCGACACTTGTCCGGTTGCTTTAAAAGCAGCAACATTTTCGGGTACATCAGGAATAATTGTAATCATAACAGTGGTTTTTAATGTTTTTGGAGCATTAAGAGTGGTTTTTTTTCCGACGGGAAGACCCGCTTTCCACTCTATCTTTTTCTTTTTCTTGAAAAAAAGAAAAAGGATGCCGTTGCAATCGGGGCTAAAACAACTTGCGTTTCTTTTTCCGAGAGATTTTCTATCAGTTCTAAACAAGAATTGAACCATCTTCAAATCAGGCAGCCTAATAAAACTCAGATTTATAAAATCTATCATCAACAATTTAAAATAAACGTGAAATCAAGAAATTTCCGAGCCGAAATTTTGTAATTTTATACTCTCAAAAATTTTTATGAAAGCAGTTCTTATCACCATTGGCGACGAAATCTTATCAGGAAATACCATCGATACCAACTCGAATTTTATTGCCAGTCAGCTCAAAGAAATCGGCATTCCTGTCGTACAAATTTTTACCGTCGCCGATACACTCGATTCCATTAGAAAAACTTTAGAAACTGCGCATCAATTGGGCGATATCATCATTACAACGGGTGGATTGGGACCGACGAAAGATGATAAAACCAAAACCGCTTTTGCCGAATTTTTTAACGATAAACTTGTTTTGGATGATCCCACTTTCGAACATTTAAGAAAAATTTTCATCAAACGAAATCGGGAACATTTATTAGAAATCAATAGAAATCAAGCCGTCGTTTTATCCAAAGCCACCATTTTTCAGAACGAAAATGGTTCTGCACCATGTCAAATGATCCAAGAAAACGGCAAAATCACGATTTGTCTTCCCGGAGTTCCGTATGAAGTAAAACCTTTGATAAAAGATAAAATAATTCCCTTTTTAAAGCATCAACTTTCTTTGCATTATATAGAATCTCAGATTATTTCTGTCGTAAATTTCCCTGAAAGTTTATTGGCGTTAAAGATTGAAGATTGGGAATTGGCTTTACCAAAAAATATTTCACTGTCTTATTTACCCATCGGAAATCGTGTGAAATTGCGCTTAACCGCAACCGGAAATCATTTAGACGAGTTAAAAAGTCAACTGAAAATCGAGGCAGAAAAACTGAAACCATTAATAGGAGAAAAAGTAATTTCTTGGAATGGCAACGAAATTCAGGAAATTTTAAAAGAAATTTTAATTCAAAAAAAACTCACGCTTTCATCGGCAGAAAGTTGTACTGGTGGTGAATTAGCGAGATTAATTACCTCTGTTTCCGGAAGTTCAAAATATTTTTTGGGTGGAATTATTCCGTATGATTATCATCAAAAGATTTCAATTTTAGGAGTTTCGGAAAAAACAATTTCAGAAAAAACGGTCGTTTCCGCGGAAGTCGCGCAGGAAATGAGTTTGGGTGGTCAAAAATTATTCAAAACAGATATTTCAATTGCTACAACTGGTGTTTCTGGACCAAATTCGGATGAGTTTAATAATGAAATCGGAACGGTTTTCTATTCCATTCGGGTGAAAAATTTCGAAAAGACAAACCGTCTTTTTCTTCCACATTTAGAAAGAAATGATTTTGCTAATTTTGTGTCTCAAAGGGTTTTGCAGGATCTGATCGAAATGATCATTCAGGAGGAACACTAATTTTTGACAAAATGTAAAATAATTGCGCGTACAAAACGTTTCTAACCATAAATCAATTTAATTATGAACAAATTATTCGGAGGTTTTCTCTTCATCTTTTCTCAATTTTTCTTTGCGCAATCTACTCGAAATGTAGGTGATTTTTCTTCGTTGAAGGTATATGATAAAATCTCGGTTGTTCTCATTCATTCTACCGAAAACAAAGTAGAAACAGACCGCGAAAATGCAGATTTGGAAACCGTGAATAAAAATGGGGAGCTGAAAATTCGAATGGCACCCGCGAAAATTTTGCAAGGAAATCAGGTTTCTGTGAAAGTTTTCTACAAAAATTTAAATGACATTCAAGCAAGTCAAGGATCTGTAATTTCTGCGGAAGGCGAAGTTGAAAGTAAAATGCTTTCACTTACTTCCAATGAAGGTTCATCAATAAATATAGCAGTCAATTCAAAAACACTCAGTACAAAATTGAATTCTGGTGGTGAAATTACCGTTACCGGAAATGCAGGACATCAGGAAATCTTGGTGAATTCGGGTGCGAAATTCTTAGGAAAAAATATTGAATCTGAAAGTGCATCTGTAACTACAAACGCAGGTGGATTTGCCGAGGTTAATGTAACAGATTCGGTAAATGCAACAACCAGAGCAGGTGGAGTTATCGATATTTACGGTGATCCCAACGATCGGAAAGTAAAAAATGTAATCGGTGGAAAAATTAATTTTAAATAAATTTTTAAAAGTCATTTCAAAAGAATGGCTTTTTTATTTGGCAGGCTGTAACAAATAAAAAAATGCTTAGACTAAGCAATAAATAGCTTTTTAATGAAAAATGTAAACATAAGTGTTTTGGCATTCGTTGGAATGATCGCGCTTAATTCATGTGCAACAAAAATCACCACACCCAATCCACCAGAAACTCCTTCTAAACCACTGGAAACACCCAAAGAATCGGTTACAGAAATTTCTGAAAAAGGATTAGATTTCACCACGTTTGACAAAACAGTTCGTCCACAAGATGATTTTTACAATTTTGTAAATGGAACTTGGATGAAAACGGCTAAAATTCCTGCTGATAAGTCAACTTGGGGAAGCTTCAACAAACTTGCTGAAGATACGGATAACAATTCCATGACGATTCTGAATTCCCTCTTGAAAGATCAATTTGCAGAAGGAAGCGAAGGCAAAAAAATACAAGATTTGTACGCAACCTACATGAATATGGAGAAACGCAACGCCGACGGAATTGCGCCGATCAAATCAGATTTAGCAAAAATTGACGCCATCAACAATCTTTCTGATCTTCAAAAATATTTAATTGAAGCGACCAAAAACGGTGAAAACCCTTTTTATTCCTGGGGAATTGATGCAGACCTGAAAGATTCTAAAATGAATGCGGTTTATTTAGGGAATGCTGCTCTTGGAATGGGACGCGATTATTACCAAAAAGTAAATCCGAAAAATACAGAAGCTTTAGCTGAATATTCCAAATATATCGCTTCAATGCTTGATGTTTTAGAATATAAAAATTCTTCGGTAACTGCAAAAAACATTGTGAATTTCGAGAAAAGCATTGCGCAAACTTATCTGACCAATGAGCAGATTCGCGATGCAACTTTGCAGTACAATCCAGAAACGATGGCTCAACTTTCGGCGCTGGTAAAAAATGTAAATCTGCCGAAATATTTAACTTCTGTGGGAGTGAGTACCGATAAAGTAATTGTGGGTGAACTGAAATATTACAAAAATTTAGACCAGTTCATCAATGCTAAAAATATTCCTTTGATTAAAGATTACATGAAGTTTCATTTGATTTCTGGCAATGCAAGTTATCTTTCTGCAGATCTGGATCAGAAGAGATTTGGTTTTTATGGTAAATATTTGAGAGGACAACAAGAGCAAAGAGCGCAAAACAAAAGAGGATTCGAAGTAATCAATGGTGTTTTGGGTGAAGCTTTCGGTAAATTGTATGTAGAGAAATATTTCCCGGCTGCAGCGAAAACTCAAATGGTTGAATTGATTGGTTATTTGAAAAAAAGTTTCGCTTCCCACATCAATAATTTAGCTTGGATGTCTCCTGTTACAAAGGAAAAAGCCTTAACCAAACTCAACAAATTTGCGGTAAAAGTTGCGTACCCGGATCAATGGAAAGATTATTCTAAATTGACCATTAATGCTGAAAAAAATGGGGGAACATTATATAATAATTTACAAAATGTTTCCGAGTGGCAATACCAAAAAGATTTAGAAAAAATTGGTAAACCAGTTGACCGCACAGAATGGGGAATGTCGCCACAAACTGTAAATGCGTATTACAATCCTTTGAACAACGAAATCGTGTTTCCAGCTGCAATTTTACAGCCGCCATTCTTTAATCCAAATGCTGATGCCGCCATTAATTTTGGTGGAATTGGAGCAGTAATCGGTCACGAAATCACGCACGGTTTCGACGATTCAGGAGCACAGTTTGATGCCGACGGAAATTTGGTAGATTGGTGGACTGCAGAGGATAAAGCCAACTTCGAAAAAGCTACAAAAGCTCTCGCAGCGCAGTACAGTACTTACGAACCAGTGAAAGGAACTTTTGTGAATGGTGAATTTACGAATGGTGAAAATATCGCAGATTTGGGTGGTGTAAATATTTCTTATGATGCGCTTCAAATGTATATTAAAGACCATGGAAATCCAGGAATGATC
Organism: Kaistella chaponensis; assembly: GCF_900156725.1. Classification (GTDB taxonomy): domain Bacteria; phylum Bacteroidota; class Bacteroidia; order Flavobacteriales; family Weeksellaceae; genus Kaistella; species Kaistella chaponensis. The sequence continues at coordinate 349,867 of NZ_FTOI01000001.1, forward strand.
AGCGGATATTCCCAAGATCAGCGATTTTTTATGAGTTGGGCAACCGTGTGGAGAACCCTTCAAAGTGAAGCTTCACTATTGAATCAAATCAAAACCAATGAGCATTCTCCAGGATTATACCGTGCTTTTGGTCCACTGGTAAATACGGATTCTTTCTACAAATCTTTCGATGTAAAAGAAGGTGACAAACTTTATAAAAAACCAGAAGCAAGAATTAAGATCTGGTAAAATTTTTTGAAATAGTAAATAATAAGATCACTCCATTAATTTGGGGTGATTTTTTTGGGTGTAATCCTTGGAAATGCAATTCTCAATCTCGGGTAGTTTTTCGCTATTTCATTTTTGTGCCGCTTTTCCAACCGATACAAAAATGAACGCCGTTGCAACTATATAAGCAAGAAAGAATCCTTTAACAAAAGGAATTTCAAAAGTTAAAATATTTACTATCTTTGAAATATATCAAAAAATCATTTACGATCATATGAAAAAAATCACCATTACTATACTTGCTTTTTCAGGGATGATAGCTCTGAATTCGTGTTCAACTACCAAAACCACCACAGCTGAACCTCTACAAGTTCCAGGAGAGACAAAAGTAATTTCCGAAGAAGGTCTCAATCTTTCTTATATGGATACTTCGGTTCGGCCACAAGATGACTTCTTTAATTATGTGAATGGAAACTGGATGAAAACGGTTGAAATTCCTGCCGATAAAACAAGTTGGGGAAGTTTCAATGCTTTAAGAGAAGATGTTGATAATTCTTCTTTAGAAATCCTTAATAAAATCCTTACCGATAAATTCTCTGCCAATTCCGAAGGCGAGAAAATTCAAAATCTGTACGGTACTTATATGGATTGGAATAAAAGAAATGCAGATGGAATCAATCCCATCATGAATGATTTAAATAAAATCGATGCGCTTAAATCTGTTGCAGATCTACAAAAATATTTAACCGAAGCGACCAAAACTGGCGACAATCCTTTCTACGCATGGAGAGTGGGTGCAGACATGAAAAACTCTGTCATGAATGCGGTTTATTTAGGTGGTGCTTCCTTGGGTTTAGGTCGTGATTATTATCAAAAAGAAAACGATGCAAACACTAAAACTTTAGCAGAATATAAAAATTATTTGGCTCAGCTTTTCACAATTCTCGGATACAACAATGCAGATCAAACAGCACAGCGTGTCGTGGCTTTTGAAAAACAATTGGCGCAGGATTTCTTGACCAATGAACAAAATCGCGACGCCAATCTTCGATACAACCCGAAAACGGTAGCGGAACTTTCGAAGTTGGTAACTCACATTAACTTGCCCAATTATTTGAACGATGCAGGTGTGAAAACCGATAAAGTAATCGTAAGCGAACTGAAATATTACCAAAATATGGATTCGTGGATTAACGAAAGAACGCTTCCGCTTATCAAAGAATATATGAAAGCGAGAATGGTTTCATCGAACGCCGGAAATTTAAATCAAAAATTAGACGATATTAATTTTGATTTTTATTCTAAATATTTGCAAGGTCAAAAAGAGCAGCGACCAATGAACAAAAGAGGTTTAAGTGTTATTAATGGTGCTTTGGGAGAAGCATTCGGGAAACTGTACGTAGAGAAATATTTTCCGGCAGGAGCCAAAAAGCAAATGGAAACGTACATTGGTTACCTCAAAAAATCATTCAAAGAACATATCGCAGATAACGATTGGATGTCGCCAGAAACCAAAGTAAAAGCTCAGGAAAAATTAGCGAAATTTTCTGTAAAAATCGCTTATCCAGATACTTGGAAGGATTATTCGAGATTACAATTGGAAAGTGCAAGAGAAGGTGGGTCTTATTACAAAAATCTGCAGAATATTTCAGCTTGGCAATATGCGAAAAATTTGGCAAAGGTTGGAAAACCCGTGGATAAAACCGAGTGGGGAATGGCTCCGCAAACTGTAAATGCTTATTACAGCGGTTCTAACAATGAAATCGTTTTTCCAGCTGCAATTTTACAGCCGCCGTTTTTTAACTTCAAAGCTGATCCCGCAGTAAATTTTGGTGGAATTGGTGCCGTAATCGGTCATGAAATTGGGCACGGTTTCGATGATTCTGGTTCAAGATTCGATGGCGATGGAAATTTGAATAATTGGTGGAGTGATGCAGACCGAAAAAATTTCGACGCAAAAGTAGGACAACTTGCGGCTCAATATGATAAATACGAACCGGTAAAAGGAAGTTTCATCAACGGTAAATTTACGAGTGGAGAAAATATCGGAGATTTAGGCGGAGTTGCAGTTGCGTATACCGCATTGCAAATGTATTTGAAGGATAAAGGAAATCCCGGCAAAATCAGCGGAATGACGCAGGATCAAAGATTTTTCATGAGTTGGGCAACCGTTTGGCGTACCAAATCTACAGAGAAATATATGGTCAATCAGGTGAAAACCGATCCGCATTCTCCAGGATATTTCCGAGCGTTTGCGCCTTTGGTGAATCAGGATTCATTCTATAAAGCATTCGATATCAAACCTGGTGATCAACTGTATAAAGCACCGGAAGCGAGAATTAAAATTTGGTAAATTAAAAACCAAATTAGTTGATAACCCTTTCAGCCTTTTAAAGGCTGAAAGGGTTTTTTGTTGAAATAAAATACAATTAGAACTTTGAAATTCTTAATTTTGAATGAACCCAACCTTAAAAATATGAAATCGCCTTTAGCAGATTTTCTTGCAAACAAACACCAATGGAGAAAGCGATAACATATGACCATTAAAATAATAAAATCTACCTATGAAACTAAATATCGAAAGAAATACCATCATTAAAAATCCAAAAACAAGAGATTTTTTAGCAGATGCTTTTTATCCAGAAAGTGAAAATCAATTGCCGTTGGTTATTTTTGCGCATGGTTACAAAGGGTACAAAGATTGGGGCGCATGGAATTTGATGGCACAAAAATTTGCAGAAGCCGGTTTTTTCTTTGTGAAATTTAATTTTTCACATAACGGAACGACCATCAAAAAACCGACCGATTTTGCAGATTTAGAAGCTTTCGGACAGAATAATTTTTCCAAGGAAATGTCTGATTATGATGAGGTTTTAAATTATTTTTGTAATCATGACAAAGTTGATTCAGAAAAAATCGCCGTTATCGGTCACAGTCGTGGTGGTGGAATTTCCGCCATCAAAGCTTTTGAAGATGATCGGGTGAAACTGCTCATTTCTTTAGCGGGAGTCAGCAATTTCAAGTACCGTTTCCCTACTAAAGATCGTTTCGAAGAATGGAAAAATTCTGGTGTGATGTATTCGGAAAACAAAAGAACACACCAACACATGCCGCATTATTTTCAGTTTTTTGAAGATTTTGAAGAGAATGAAGAGCGTTTTACGATTCAGTATGCAGCGCAACACTTAGCAAAACCTTTTTTGATTATTCAGGGGACGAACGATGATGCGGTGAAAGATAAGGAAGCTTTTTTGCTGAATGAATGGTGCAAAACGTCGGAATTGGTTATAATGGAAAATGCAAATCATACTTTTGGTGCGAAAGAACCGTGGACAGAAAATGGACTTCCTGATCAATTAAATAAAGCAACTTCTCTTGCGACTGATTTTCTGAAAGCGCACCTCTAAGTTTAATATGAATAAAATTTAATATTTATTTCTCACGAATTATTGTATTTTTATCGGCCAAAATTTAATCAATGATGCTTTTATCGGTCCTCGAATTTCCAGATTTTGCACAGCCGCAAATTTGGATCAGTTTATTGACACTTACATTTCTGGAAATTATTCTGGGTGTTGACAATATTATTTTCATCTCCATTATTTCCGACAAATTACCGAAAGAAAAGCAAAAATTCGCTCGAAATTTAGGATTGACTTTTGCCATGGTTTTCCGTGTCGCGCTTTTGTTAATGATCAACTGGATTATCGGATTGAAAGAACCCGTTCTCACCCTTCCTTTTATCGATGAACCGGGAAGTAATTTGCCTTTAGCTTTGAGCTGGAAAGATCTCATTCTTTTCGTCGGTGGTTTGTTTCTAATTTTGAAAAGTACTTTCGAAATCCATGGAAAAATGCAAGGACACGAGGAAAATCATCAACCAAAATCTGCAGCTTCCAGTTTGATGACCATGGTTATTGTTCAGATTATTTTGATCGATATGGTATTTTCCCTGGATTCTATTCTTACTGCAATCGGATTGGTGGATAATGTAGTTTTAATGATTATTGCAGTCGTAATTTCTATCGGAATGATGATGGCTTTTGCGGGACCAATTTCTAATATTATCAATAAATATCCGAGCTTGCAAATGCTTGCATTGTCCTTCTTGGTCGTGATTGGCGTAATGTTGGTTGCTGAAGGAATTCACCAGCATGTAAGCAAAAATATTATTTACTCCTGTCTTGCTTTCAGTTTGTTGGTGGAGGTTTTGAACATTAAATTCAGAAATAATCAGCAGAAAAAGCAGCTGAAAATAAACCCGGATCTGAATGAAGATTTAAGCATCAAAGAAGATAACGAATAATAAAAAAGAGTGAATGTTTTCACTCTTTTATTTTAACAAAATTTTCCAGGCTTCTGTGATTTGATTTTGGTGAAGCAGTTTTTGAGCCTCCAAATGTTGAGCTTCTCCGGAAGAGAATTGACCGGTTGGTAATTCTTCAGTATTTGCCAACATTCCCAAATCATTTCCGGTGAAAATGGTGCTTAATTTAATTTCATCGGGCAACAAATCGAAGCCAATTCCTTTTGTTACCAATGGTTTCGGAACTTCGAATAGGTTTTCTGCATTATTTCTGGAGTACCAGTTTCCGCCCAATCTCGCGACTAAATCTAATTTTATTTGATCGAGATTTCCTTCTTCATTCAGATATTCTTCCTGAACATGAATTTTAATAATTTCGCAAATCACCAAATTTCCAGCGCCACCTTCTGTTCCTAAAGGTTTCACTTCGAGAACTTTACATTCCAGATTTACGGGACATTCATCAATGAGTTTTGGCTGAACTAAATCCGCATCTTTCATCGTTAAACCTGATTTGATGAACTCATTTTCTGCTTTCGAATACTCTGTCGAAGCCAAAGAAATTTGCTGCACAATTTTATAATTCACAATTCCGATGACTACTTCGGGAATTTCCAAAACATTTTCCAACGTATGTTTCGTGGTATTATCGCGAACTCTTCTTGCAGGCGAAAAAATCACAACAGGAGGATTGGAACTGAACAGATTAAAAAAACTGAATGGACTTAAATTAATGTTTCCTTCTTTGTCAATTGTTGAAGCCAAAGCAATCGGTCGCGGTGCAATCGCTGTTTGCAAAAGGGTTTGAAGCTGGAGATTATTTAAATCTTGAGGGGAAATTGTTTTCATTTTTTACTTATATTATTTTAACCACAAAGTCACAAAGTTTTTAATTATTTACTCTTGAGAATATTACTTAAGATCATCAAGATACATCGCTATAACAACATTCTATAGTAGTCATTAACAAAGGTTTCTTGACCTTGATTCATAATATTTTTAACATTAAAATTTACTAAAATCCCTTTTGGTTTTTTCATCAAATTGATGTAATTAAGAATTTGCGCGCGGTGAATATCATTTAAATCTGAGACCGACTTTAATTCCAGTACGATACAATCTTCAATTAAAAAATCGCAAAAAAAATCACAAAAAAGTTCTTTTCCTTTATAAATAAGTGGAATCTTAAGTTGAGATTTGAAATTAATATTTCTTAATTTCAATTCCTCTTCTAAGCATTTATAATATACACTTTCGAGTAGTCCCGGTCCAATTATTTTATGAACTTCAATACAAGCGCCATTGATTTTATAAGTTAGTTCGTCGATGTAAGATTGTGTTATCATAATTTTTCACTACTAAAGAAATTAATTATTTTATAAAACATGATGATCTTTTTAAAAATATTAATTACAGATCATTCTTTGTGACTTTGTGGTTAAAAGCAATCAATTTGCAGGCAATATTTTCCCAGAAACTTCGCCAAATCCAACGCGAATTCCGTCTTTTTCTGCGTGACCTCTCATAATCACCGTGTCATTGTCATTGATGAATTTTCGTTCTTGCCCATCTTTTAGTTGCAAAGGATTCGTGCCTCTCCAAGTGAGTTCAAGCATCGATCCAAAAGAATTTGGATGTTCTCCCGAAATTGTTCCGGATGCATACAAATCTCCCACTTCTACATTGCAACCATTGATCGTATGATGCGCCAATTGCTGCGTCATATTCCAGTACATGAATTTATAATTGCTTTCTGAAATAAGATTTTCGTCCCCATTTTCTGGTTTCAAAAAAACAGTAAGATTGATGTCGTAATTTTGGTTTCCTTCAAATTTTAAATAATCTAAAACTTCCGGTTCTTGTTTTGGTGAAGCTGTTCTGAAGGGTTCTAAAGCTTCCAATGTTACCACCCAAGGAGAAACAGAACTTCCGAAATTTTTCCCTAAAAATGGTCCGAGTGGAACGTATTCCCAGCTCTGAATATCTCTTGCGGACCAATCATTAAAAATGACCATTCCAAAAATGGCATCTTCTGCTTCTGCGGTAGAAATACTGTCGCCCATTTCCGTGTTTTTATTCACAATAAAAGCCATTTCTAATTCAAAATCGAGTTGTTTGCTGGGTCCGAAAATCGGGGAATCAACATCTGCAGGTTTGGTTTGACCTTTAGGACGAATAATATCGGTTCCCGAAACTACAATCGAAGAAGCACGGCCATGATAACCAACAGGAAGGTGTTTCCAGTTTGGAAGCAAGGCGTTTGCAGGATCACGGAACATTTTTCCTACATTCGTGGCATGTTCGATACTGCTGTAAAAATCGGTGTAATTGGGAATGTGAACCGGCATCATCATGCGGATCTGATCGATATTGAAGAAACATTCTTCGATCGTTTTTTCATCAAGAGCCAATTTAGAATTTTCGGCTAAAAGTTCCTGAATTTTTAACCGTACCGCTTTGGTCACCGGTTTTCCCAACTCGATGAATTCATTCAAAGTATACGCTTCGAAAATATTTTCGTTGAGACCTTCGATATTATCGAAAAATCCGTAATCGTAAAGCGTTGCTAAATCGATAACCATATCACCGATTCTGGTGCAACACGCAATATATTCATTGGCAAAAACTGCCACACCAAAAGGAATATTATAAATTGAAAAATCTGAATTTTGATCGTAGTTTACAAATGATTTCATCGTTTTTTAGATTTAAAATAAAGGTTCAAAGTGTAAATGCGATTTAAACTTTGAACCTTTTCTATTATGGACTATTTTTTATTTTTTATTGATTGCGCTTTCTTCAATCCAGCGGTCTTTAGAATTAATATCGATGAGATAAAGAACCTCTTTTTGTTTGGTCATGAGAAAGGTTTTAGAAACCGGTATTGCAATTTTTGCTCCTTCCAGTTTATCAGCTCTTACCGATACGATGTTGTGATTGGTCCTCACTACATCTCCCGAAAATACATTCGAAGAAGTTTCACCGCTTTTTTTATCATCAAAAATTTCTACGTATGTCGCCAGTTTACCTTTGATGATAATAAAACTTCTTTCGGTATGATCACTGAATTCTTTGATCAAAACAAATTTGGTATTATCAATATTTACGTCTTTTAGGTTTTTATTGATGCCTTTCTTTGCTTCTAGGCGATCCAGGATTGCATTGATAGAGCCGTATTGAGCCTTCACTACCAGTGAACTAATTATTAGTAAGACACAAGAAAATATTTTTATCATTTTGTAATGATGCTTTTAGTTAAATAATTGATTTTCATGTACTTAAATGCTCAATTTCTGATGGTGTTTATTTTTAAAGATTTCCTCTTTTTTCCTGTTCTTTTTCTAAGGCTTCAAATAAAGCTTTGAAATTTCCTGCACCAAAACTCTGAGCACCGTGTCTTTCGATGATTTCAAAGAAAAGAGTAGGGCGATCTTCTACTGGTTTGGTGAAAATTTGTAAAAGGTAACCTTCTTCATCACAGTCAATTAAAATTCCCAAATCGGAAAGTTTTTTGAGGTCTTCATCAATGGTTCCCACTCTTTCTGGAACCATTTCGTAATAGGCATTTGGTGGAGCGGGCAAAAATTCAATTCCTCTCGCTTTCAATTCTGTAACGGTTTTGATGATGTCTTTTGTTGCAACTGCAATGTGTTGAACACCTTCTCCTTCATAATAATCTAAATATTCTTCTACCTGAGATTTTTTCTTTCCTTCCGCAGGTTCATTGATCGGAAATTTGGCAAAACCATTTCCATTGCTCATTACTTTAGACATTAATGCAGAATATTCGGTATTGATTTGTTTGTCGTCAAAACTTAAAATATTGACGAATCCCATCACATCTTCATACCATTTTACCACAGGAATCATTCGGTCCCAATCAACATTTCCCACACAATGATCTACGTAAAGCAAACCAACTTCTTCAGGATTGTAAACACTTTCCCATTTTTGGAAACCCGGCATGAAATCTCCTTTGTAGTTTTTTCTTTCGATAAACATGTGAACTGTTTCGCCGTAGGTATAAATTCCCGACATGCGAACTTCTCCCTTTTCATCGGTTAAAGTTGTTGGTTCCATGTAGGGTTTTGCCCCTCTTTTTGTCGTTTCTTCGAAAGCCGAATAGGCGTCATCAACCCAGAGTGCTAAAACTTTCACCCCATCACCATGTTTTTTCTGATGTTCGCAAATTGGCGAATCAGAATTTAAACCAGAGGTTAATACCAAACGGATTTTTCCTTGTTGCAGAACATAAGAAGATCGGTCGCGAACTCCAGTTTCAGGTCCTGCATACGCCAAAGACTGAAAACCAAATGCGGTTTTGTAAAAATGCGCAGCTTGTTTCGCATTTCCAACATAAAATTCTATATAATCTGTCCCATTAATTGGTAAAAAATTCTCTGCCTGTGCGATTTTTTCGGCAAATGTAAGTGTTGACATTTTTATTGTTTTTTAGTTGAGCCAATTTACGAAAATTTGAGCAATAATTAAATTTTCAAAAAGTAATCTTCAGCCCCGCTAAAGCATAATTTTTCGGTTCCGAGATTGAATTTGTTTGAATAATTTCGGTTGTAGGGGAAATTTTTAAAGACTTTTTTTTGTTGTGATTTGCCGAAATATAAAATGGAATGGATGTGAGTGCGGAAAAAACGCCTAAAGAAAAAATACCAGCTCCGGCTATTTGATTTTGTGAAAAGAACAAAGCATTATTTTGCTTTCCTGCAGTTGTTCCTACCACAATTCCAGTCAAAATCAAACCAGTTCCCGATAATAATAAAGCATTTCCTGTCTTCTTTTTTGAAACGGACTTTTGCAGATAGTAATTTATTTCCGAATTTTTGTGCTGTTGTGCAGTTGCTGTAAGTGGTACAATAAATACCAAGATTAAGAAGAGATTTTTCATATTTTTAATTTTAACCAAAATTATCCGGAAAAAAATTAAAAAACATTGATTGAAATCAAGAGGTGATTTTTTTCTTGCAGCGAGAATAAGTTTCGGGGGTGATTTGAAGGTAAGTTGAAATAACTCTATCGGAGATTCTTTTCTCTAATTCAAGATTTTCTGCTAAAAACTGCTCGACTTTTTCCTGCGGAGTAAGCGTAGTAAGAAATTCTAAACGACTGATCTGAAAATTCTGATAATCCTCTAATATTTTGGTGTACACATTTTTCGCATTGGTAGATCGCGAAATAAATTCCTGAAAATTGTCGAGGGAAATGGAAAAAAGAAGTCCGTTTTCTAACGCCTGAATGGTTGCAGGACTGGAAATTTTTTCCTGAAAACTGATTAAAATAGTACAGAATTTTCCTTCGGGAACCATTAATCTAGTGAATTCACTGCCATTTTTATTGAGGTGAAAAGTGCGCAGCAATCCTTTGGCTACAAAATACAGTTTATTGCATTTTTCGCCAATGTTCAGAAGGATTTCGTTTTTTTTGATATCCTGTTTTTCAAAATATTTTTGGGTTAAATTTTCTTCTTCTTGAGTAAGATCAAAATTTTCCCGTAGAAAAGCCGCAAATTCTGGTATTGTTGAAATATTCTGCATGTTTAATAGTAATTTGCTCGAATTAGGACTTTTGATAAGGGAAAACGGTTTTGGTTTTTAGCCCCGATGGAAGCGGCATCCTTTTTTTTGCGTGGGGAAAAGCCTTGGCGAAAAAAGATACAGCGAACAGCGGGATCGGTTTTGAAAGATAGCAAAAATAGTTCTGCTCCAAAAAAAATCCCGAAAAACTTCGGGATTAAAATTGATTATAGACATTTGAATCTTTCGAAAGTCGCTTTTTCCAACATTTCGCGATCATCGGGATGTGCAATTTCGATGAGTGCTTTTGCTCTTTGTTTTAAACTTTTTCCGTATAAATTAGTGGCGCCAAATTCTGTGACAACCCAATGAATATGACCTCTCGTTGTTACAACTCCGGCTCCAGCTTTTAGAAAAGGAACAATCCTTGGAACGTCTTTTTTAGTTCTGGAAGAAATAGCGATAATCGGTTTTCCGCCTTCCGAAAGTGCAGCTCCACGCATGAAATCCATTTGTCCGCCAATTCCACTAAACTGATATGTTCCAATCGAATCTGCGCAAACTTGTCCGGTTAAATCGATTTCAATGGCGGAATTTATCGCTACCATTTTCTTATTTTTCATAATGTTGATCGGATAATTCACGTGTTCAACATCCATAAAAGCAAAGGAAGGATTATCATCAATATAATCGTATAATTTTCGGGTTCCAAAAGCAAAACTCGTGATGGTTCTATTCAAATGAGTTCCTTTGTATTTATTATTCACGATGTCTTTTGCGACTAAATCTACAATTCCATCGCTGATCATTTCGGTATGAACGCCCAAATCTTTGTGGTTATGCAGGCATTGTAAAACCGCATCAGGAATGGTTCCGATTCCCATCTGCAAAGTAGATCGGTCATCAATGAGTTCGGCTACATTTTTACCAATTAAAAGTTCGCAATCCGTAACTTTTGCGCCGTAATCTACCGTCAACAATTCCTCTTCATGCCAAACCATCTTATCAATTTTGGAGACGTGAATCATTCCATCACCATGTGTTCTGGGCATTTTGGGGTTTACTTGTGCGATGATTATCTTCGCGTGATCTACTGCACTTCTTGCAACATCAACCGAAGTTCCTAAGGTACAATAACCATGTCTATCGGGAGGTGAGATGGTTACCATTGCAACATCTATGGGTAAAATTCCGTTTTTGAAAAGCAAAGGAATTTCACTTAAAAAAATAGGAACAAAATCGCCACGTTCAGAATTGACCGCCTCGCGAACTGGTGTTGAAACGAAAAGTGAATTAATATAAAAATGGTCTTTGTATTGAGGTTTTGCGACTTCCACATTTCCTTGTTGCGTGATGGACACAAATTCGATATCTCGAAGTCTGGAAGATTGTCTCGCTAATTCATCAATCAAAAAATTGGGTGTGCATGCACTTCCGTGTGAAAAAATTCGATTACCGCTTTTGATTAATGATACCGCTTCTTCGGCACTTACATATACACTCATGCTTTTTTATTTTCGTTTATATTTACTATTGATTGATGTTCAAATTTACTTATTTCAAATCAGATTTTAAATGAGTAAAATCAGTTTTATGAAAATGCTTTTTAATTTTTTAGTTTTAATGGTAAAAGATCATATATTGTCAACTCACTTCAAAATAAAAGCTGACTCAATGAGAATCAGCTGGTTTCTTTTTTAAAAATTATTCTTGCGAACGGTCATTAATACTATGATCTTCACTTTCTAGCCAGGAAGTTAAGTAGGTTTTATCTTCTACTTTCATTGCTTCTTCTGTTAATTTCAAAGGTCGGAAAGGATCCACCATTACAGCATATTCTTCGGTGAATTTTTTGCCAATCGATCGTTCCATCGCACCTGGATGTGGTCCATGAACAACTCCACCTGGATGAAGTGTAAAATCCATCAAATCGATATGATTTCTACTCATAAAATCTCCTTCCGTATAAAATAAAACCTCGTCAGAATCAATGTTAGAATGGTTATAAGGCGCCGGAATTGCTTGCGGATGATAATCATACATTCTTGCAACGAATGAACAAACCACGAAATTGTGTGCTTCAAAAGTTTGATGAATTGGCGGCGGTAAATGAACACGACCAGTAATCGGTTCGAAATTTTTGATATTGAATTTAAAAGGATAAAAATAGCCGTCCCAACCAACAACATCAAAAGGATGAGTTGCATAAATGAAATCCCAGATTTGATTTTCCTTTTTAACCTTGATGAGGAAATCACCTTTTTCATCAATCGGTTCTACAAAAGTGGGCGTGATAATGTCTCTTTCGCAAAATGGCGAATGTTCGAGGAGTTGACCGAACTCGTTTCTATAGCGTTTCGGAGTGTAAATTGGGGAATGACTTTCGACAATTAGAAACACATTATCTTCTGTGGTAAACTGCATTTGATAAATCGTTCCGCGCGGAACAATCAAATAATCACCTGCCGAAAAATCTAAATTTCCGACGAATGTCTTCATGGTTCCACTTCCTTCATGCACGAAAAGCAATTCGTCACATTCTGCATTTTTGTAAAAATATTCGGTCGATTTTCTAGGTTTTGCCAAACCCATTTTCAAGTCATTATTGACCATTAGAATTTTTCGGCTGTCGAGGAAATCGTCGTCTGCAGTGACGTTCATTCCTTTGAACATTCGAGGCGTAACATTTTTATCAACAGCAATTTTTGGAGCAACATCTTTCGGTTCGCCGATCGATTTTATTTGTGTTGGCCGATGAATATGATAAAGTAGGGAAGAAATTCCATGAAATCCTTCTGTGCCGAAAAGTTGTTCGTAATAGAATTTGTCGTTTTCTGATTTGAAAACAGTATGTCTTTTTTGAGGAATTTTCCCAGAATGATGGTATCTCATTTTTTTACTTTTTGGAGTTTTGTAAAATTAATGAAATTTTCAGACTTTCAGAAATTGATTTTTTAGCGGAAAACGAAAGAGTATTTCACCGATCTATCTTATTCAAAGCTCATCACAGCTTCATAGAACTCTTCTTCCATGACGCCAAATTGCTGGCAAAGGAGCTTAATTCCTTCTAAGTTGAGGAGTACATTTTTATCGCGGAAATTCACCGGAATCGCACCCAATTCTGAAGCAACGACATATTGTTCATTATTTTTCTGAAAGACCGCCGGTTCAAAATGAAGTTTCCGGAAATGATGCAAACTTTCTTCAATCCAATTTTTTACATCATCTGGATAAATAACAATTCCACCGGGAGTGATGTTTTTCAAAGTTGAAGCGATGTTTTCGCCGTCAATTTCAGTGGAAGCAAAAAAAATAGTGGGTTTAAATTGAGAGGCTTTTTCGAGGTCTGAAGTTTCAAAAATAACAAAATCATTGTTGTCGTTTTTGGTAGAACCTGAGTTAAGAAAAAAGTCAAATTCCTTTCCTGAAAAATTCAAAACCTCCAGAATTAATTTAGAAATGGACGGATTTACAGCATAAATCAGGACACGGGTTTTCTCTTTAGAAGAGGAAAGCAAATCAGAAAAAGAAATCATCAAAGAAAATTATTATTTAAAATCTGCGGTTGCCATGTTCGCAGAAATGATTTGTTTGAAAACATTCGTTACTTCTTCCCACCGTTTTTTATCTTTCGTCATAATGAAGGCTGCATCTGATTTTCTGCCAGAATTTGCACCATTTTTTACAGCAATGGCAGTTGAAACATGATCGTATATTTTTTTATAATCTTCCTGAATGCTTCGGAAATTATTTTGGGTAAGTACAGCTTCGATTTTTTGCAGCTCATCATTTGAAATTTCAAAATCTTTTTCAAATTTTTTATTTTGTCCTTCGAAAGAGTAGTGAACGTTGTTGCCTTTGATTAATAGATTTTCGTAAATGGGCGCGAAACCACCACTTCTGGAATAACTGTAATCAAAATCAGAGTATTTATTTTGCGTTTTGCAACTTGCCAGAATTAGCAGGAGAAATATAAAGGTTAACTTTTTCATTAATACATATTTTTCTTTTTAGAATCATTTTCGAGCTCAGCTTCTGTTTTTTGGGCTTTGAGTTCCAGATCATAATCATGCAGAATATTAAATTCTTCAGACTGCTCGATTCCGACCATAATTTTATTTAAAATAGTTTGGGCGTCATCTTTGTCATAATCGATGTTGAGTGGTTTTTTAAATTCCATTGTTGGTTTTACACCGGTTACTTTCACGCGTAATCCTTTTTTGTCAAAAGCTCTTCTAAATCCATTTATTTTTATGGGAATTACAATGGGTCTTTGGTTTTTTACCAATCTAGCCGTTCCTTTTCTTCCCTGTGCAAAAGCAGAGGTAGTTCCTTGTGGAAAGGTAATCAACCAGCCATTGTCTAGAGCTTTCATGATATTGTCGACCTCGGTTAAATCTACCATTCTATTGACGTCTTTTCCTTCTGCACGCCAAGTTCTTTTCACCGTAACCGCGCCGGCTAAAGCGAAAAGTTTGGTCATAAAACCAGCTTTCATCGTTTCTTCGGCCGCTACATAATAAAAATCTACTTTAGGATTTAGTAAATAAATCGGATTTTTAATAGAATTTAAATAACCATTATTGACTGCACAAAATGCGTGATACATCGCAGCAACATCTGCAAAATAGGTTTGATGATTAGACACGAATAAAACGTTAGAGTCTGGTAAATCCACCAGATTTTCTGTTCCCGATATTTTCAATTTGTTAAAACCGTTGAATCGTCGGTATGAAACCATTCCTAACACAAAAATAATCAGTCTTTTCAGGAAATAGAGGTTACCGAAAGCGTCGGTAAAAATATTTTTCTTCGCCATTATCAAATTTACATTAGGCGCGAATTTACAAATTTTTCAGCAAGTGGCTAAATTCGCTTAAAATCATTGATGTTGCGCCCCAAATACTATAATTATTGAAATTAATCACCGGAACTTCTACACCACGAGAACTTGGTAAAACCATCATTTCGGGGTGTTCAGAGAGTTTTAAAAGAGTGGCCACAGGAAATTCAATGAGTTCTACTGCTTCGGTTTCCTGTAAGATAAATTGGGGATTTTTTTTGGTATAGGAAACAAATGCTTTTACATAAAAATTGCTCGGTGGAATATAGATGGGTGACATTTCCCGGATGATTCTGTTGTAATAGATGTCGATTCCCATTTCTTCAGAA
This sequence comes from Kaistella chaponensis, assembly GCF_900156725.1. Lineage (GTDB taxonomy): Bacteria > Bacteroidota > Bacteroidia > Flavobacteriales > Weeksellaceae > Kaistella > Kaistella chaponensis. The sequence continues at coordinate 365,080 of NZ_FTOI01000001.1, forward strand.
GTTTCTCTTTTTGCAGTTTCTTCAAAATTGATATCGTATTCTTCTTTTTTGCCGCCTGGAAGTGAAATTTGTCCGCTGTGTCGATCACGATCGTTCGTGCTTCTTACCATGAGCGGAAAATACCATTCGTTATTTTTAAGATAAAGCAGGATGTTTACCGCAGCAAATTTGGGATTTTTTGCCAGTATTTCTTCATAAGAAAATAAGGGTCTATAAGGTGGTGAATAAATTTGATGAGCATTTTCACCTTCTAACTGTGCGTTTTGTATTTTTTTGAGTAAATCTCTTCCGAAAACTTCCATGAGACAAATTTAAGGAAAGTGTTGATGAATTTGTTTTAAGAAAAGGTTAAAATTGAGGGTAATTTTAAATTAAAAATTATTCCATTTGAAGGAATTTTTTCCATAAAAAAAACTCCCAAAATTTGGGAGCTGTACTTGTAATTAAAGAAACCATTTGTTTTTTAGGGTTCTTTTTAACTTGGTTTTTAGTTCGAGTAACTCTGCAATTCTTCTTTTTTAGAATTGATCAGTTTATACTCTAAGTATTTGAACGAATCTCTTGGAATAATGGTTACCCATTTTTTGTATTTCAAAAACCATTTCACCTGAATGCTCATCAAACTTTTGGTTAAATATGCTTCTACGAAAGGATGAACATGTAAAAATATTTTTCCTTTTTCGATTTGTATGGTATTTCGAATCACTTCTTCCATTCGTTCAACTACGACGATTGGTGCGAGAATTTCCCCGTCAATATTCGGGTTTTCTTCTTTGGTTTCTATTTGATTTTCGGGGCGCGTTCGTTGTCTCGTCATTTGAATTAGACCGAATTTGCTTGGAGGTAAAATTTTATGCCGTGCTTTATCACGAGACATTTCTTCTTTCAAATGTTCAAATAATTCTCTGCGATGTTCAGCATTGATCATGTCGATAAAATCGATCACGATAATTCCGCCCATATCTCGAAGTCTCAGTTGACGTGCAATTTCCGTAGCTGCCATTTTGTTCACGCTTAAAGCATGTTCGTTTTTGGCCGCATTTCCGGAGGAGATGTTGTTGCCGGAATTTACATCAACCACGTGAAGTGCTTCTGTATGTTCGATGACAAGATACGCTCCTTTAGAACTTGGAATATTTACATGTTTTCCGAAACTTTGTTTCAGTTGTTTTTCGACGTTGTAATATTCCATCAAAGGAATAGGTTTGTCGTAAAACTGTACGATATTCTTTCTTTCAGGCGCTATAACTTCAATATAATTGCGCATTTCATCTACCATCTGCTCATCATCGCAAATAATAGAAACGAAATCTGCATTGAAATTGTCGCGTAAAATAGAAGAGGCTTTATCTTGTTCGCTTAAAACTTTGCTCGGAACTTTATTTTTTTGAAGATTTTTGAAGGTGTTTTCCCACTTTTGAATCAGTTGATTCATATCGTTGTGAAGTTCAGCTACTTTCTTTCCTTCGGCAACAGTACGAATGATAACGCCGAAACCTTCTGGTTTAATGCTTTCAATCAATGTTCGCAAACGCTCTCGTTCTTCCGCATTACCAATTTTTTTAGAGATGGAAACGCTTTTGTCAAACGGAATGAGTACCAGAAACCTTCCTGTTAAAGAAATTTGCGTAGAAATACGTGGTCCTTTAGTAGAAATTGGTTCTTTCGTAATTTGCAGAATAACACTGTCATCTTTGGCGATTACTTTTTCGATATTTCCGTTTTTTTCGATTTCTTTTTGAACCTCAAAATTTTTCAGAGAAGAATTTTGTTGTTTTTTTGAAATGGTGTCTTGCAGAAATTTTTTGTACGTGAGAAATTGTGGTCCCAAATCCTGATAGTGCAGAAATGCATCTTTTTCGTAACCGATGCTTACAAAAGCAGCATTAAGATTGGGTGCCAGTTTTTTTACCCTTCCGATAAATAGATCACCGACAACGAAATCGCTTTTGTCCTCCTGTTCATGGAGTTCAAAAAGACGTCCGTCTTCGAGCAAAGCAATTTTAGACTGCGCAGCTTCATGTGAAATGATCAGTTCTTTCTTCATTGTAATAATAGGGAATCAAAAAAAAATAAATCGGAAGCAATCCAGAGATTAACGCTTCAACTTTGATTTATAAATTTTGATGAGTTCTTTTTTTAAAAGTGTTTAACTTAAAAAAAATCAGGAGTGAAGAGATGGAGAACCAAATTTTCGCTTTCTGACTTTGGGGTAAAACAAAAATATAGTCGGTGAGATTTTAATCATATAAAAACACCAACTATATTGTTATATTGTAAATCGCGAATGGATTATTTTTTCTTGTGTCTGTTCGCTCTTCTTCTTTTCTTTCTTTTGTGAGTTGCAACCTTGTGTCTCTTTCTTTTCTTTCCGCTTGGCATAATTTAAATTTTTTTGTTTGTAACGTATATGTTCTTTAGTTAATTATTTTACTGAAACTTTGGTTTTAACTTTCTCTACAAATGTTTTTGAAGGTTTAAAAGCCGGGATATTGTGAGCTGGGATCTCAATTGCTGTGTTTTTAGAAATATTTCTTCCCGTTTTTGCTGCTCTAGTCTTGATGATAAATGAACCGAAGCCTCTTAAATAAACATTCTCACCGCTATACATTGAAGTTCTGATTTCCTGCATGAATGCTTCCACAACTTTTTGAGTTTCATTCTTTTCAGTTCCCAATTTGTTTGAGATTGTATTTACCAATTCTGCCTTTGTCATTTCCTTTATTTATTTATATTTTTGGTGTGCAAATATAATAACTATTTTTGAAAACTAAAAATCAAAATGCTGATTTTCTTCACGTTGGTGAAAAACTGTTAGCATGGTACAAAAATCACGGCAGAGACTTGCCATTTAGAAAGACAAATGATCCTTATAAAATATGGATTTGCGAGATTATTTTTCAGCAAACCCGAATCGAACAAGGATTAAATCATTACCGAAATTTCATCCAAAGATTTCCTGATGTTCAAACACTGGCACACGCAGAAACCGATGAAGTTTTACTTTATTGGAAAGGTTTAGGGTATTATTCCCGCGCCTTGAATCTGCATAAAGCAGCTTTGCAAATTATCAACGATTTTAATGGAGTTTTTCCTTCTGCGCATCAGGATATTTTGCAATTAAAAGGAGTAGGGAAATATACAGCGGCTGCGATTTCCAGTATCTGCTTCGGTAAAAAAATTGCAGCAGTTGATGGCAATTTCTATCGGGTTTTATCACGGGTTTTTGCCGATGATTTCGATGTTTCCCATGCGAAGGCTTTTGACTATTTTTCTGAATTGGCTGTAAAAATGATGCCCGAAAAGGAAGCAGGCCATTTCAATGAAGCCATGATGGATTTAGGATCAGAAATTTGTAAACCCAAAAATCCCGTTTGCATTTATTGTCCTTTAAATGAAGCGTGTCTCGCATTTAATTTGGGTAAAATTCCTCTTTTCCCCGTTAAAACGAAAAAGGTAAAACCCACCGATTTGGAACTTACTTATTATTTTGTAGAATATAAGGATCAATTCCTGATCAAGCAGCGACAAGTAGATTTTATATGGAAAAAACTCTACGAATTTCCCACAGAAATCCCGGTGGTTTTCGAAAAATTGATTTCCGGACAGAAGAAAATTTCGCACAAACTCACGCATAAGAACTTGACCATTCACTTGTATAAAGTGACATTGCATTCAAAAAAAATGTTTGATGATTTTGCAACCCAAGAACAGTTTTCAGCTATTACTTACGAAGATTCCCATCAGAAATCGTTTCCTAAACCGCTGGAAAATTATCTTTTTTCACTATTTGAAGGAGAATAATAGGTGATTGAATCCATTGAATAACTCCTTATAATGAATCATTTGAAATCTAAAACTAATTCGTATTTTTGCGCAATGTTTAAAAAACTCCTATTCGCTTTTTTAGGATTTGCTTTATTTTCCTGCGCGAAAGAAACACAGCCAAAACCATCGGGGGAACTGCGGTTAGAATATCCTGTCGCCAAGTATGAGAAATTTACTTCTCCCTGTAATTTTGACTTTGAATATTCTTCTTTTGCCAAGATTGTAGATGCAAAAAGCCCGTGTTGGTATTATATAGACTACCCGAAAATGAAAGCCAAGGTCTTTGTTACGTATTTTCCAGTCAAAAATGACTTGGAACTTCATGTAAAAGAATCTGAGAAAATGGTTTATGAACATACGATTAAAGCCAATTCGATTGACACCAAATCCTTTAATTATCCTGAACGCCATGTTTATGGTAATTTTTATGAATTAAAAGGACCAACAGCTTCTAATCTTCAGTTTTTTGTCACTGATTCTACAAGACATTATGTGACCGCGAATCTCTATTTCAATACGAGACCAAAACCCGATTCTTTGGCTCCGGCTATCGATTATATTAAAAAAGATTTACTTCATTTAATAGATACCTTTAACTGGAAATAGAAAAATCGATTTTAGATAAAATATTAGAACAAGACAGAAAGTGAAACTTCTTTTTCCCCATAAAAGAGACAAAAGAAATGATAATTAAAAAAGAATTTCAAAAAATAGCAAAATGCAAGACATTTATTTTGCAAACTTTGACTTAACTATTGTGCTACACTTTTTGATTCTCGGTTAAAATATATAATAAGATAAAAAATACAATTTAAAACAAAAAAACTTTATAAATGAAATTATTAGTCGTTGGTTCAGTCGCTTTTGATGCAATAGAAACGCCTTTCGGAAAAACAGATAAAATACTTGGTGGTGCAGCAACTTACATTACTTTGGCTTCTTCCGTGCTTAATGTAGAATCTGGAATCGTATCCGTTGTAGGTGGCGATTTTTTGCAATCTGATTTAGATATGCTTTCTGGAAGAGGAGTGAATATTGAAGGAATAGAAGTTATAAAAGAAGGAAAAACATTTTTTTGGAGTGGTAAATATCACAACGATCTGAATTCCAGAGATACTTTGGTAACTGAAGTAAATGTTTTGGAGCATTTCGATCCAAAAATCCCGGAATCGATGCAAGATGCAGAGATTTTATTACTGGGTAATCTTCATCCAGGAGTACAGCTTTCTGTCTTAGAAAAAATGAAAAACCGTCCGAAATTGGTTATTCTTGATACCATGAATTTCTGGATGGATTCTGCAATGGATATTTTACTTCAAATGATCGCAAAAACTGATGTTATTAGTATTAATGACGAAGAAGCAAGACAGCTTTCAGGAGAATATTCTTTGGTAAAAGCAGCTAAAAAAATCCATGAACTTGGTCCTCAATTTGTCATCATCAAAAAAGGAGAACACGGCGCGTTGCTTTTCCACGAAGGGAAAATTTTTGCAATTCCTGCTCTTCCATTAGAAGAAGTATTTGATCCAACAGGAGCGGGTGATACTTTTGCCGGTGGTTTTGCAGCCTATTTAGCGAAAAAAGAAGATTTTAGTTTCGAGACTATGAAATCAGCATTGATCGTGGGTTCAGCTATGGCATCTTTCACCGTAGAAAAATTTGGAACCGAAAAATTACAACAAGTTACCGAAGCTGAAATTGTTGCACGCATTCAAAACTTCAAAGATTTAACCACTTTTGAAGTGCAGGTTTAACTTTTTAAGTTGCCACAATCTTATTCTCTACAACCTTAAAATTAATCTTCATTTCAAGAAGACTGAATTATGAAAAAATTATTTCCTCTCATGCTCATTGCTGCTTTGGGCGGTAAGTTGTCTGCACAATATATGATAATCGGGAAAGACAGCATTTCTCTTGCCGATTTCAAAAAAGAATATCAATATGGATTGCAGAACACGGGCATTGAAAAAACGATTAATACCACGCAGGATTTTGTTTTACTTCAGCAATTTGCACAGGAAAAAAAAGCAGATACTACCGCATCTTTTCGCGAAAAAATGAGCGAAAAAGAAGATGGTTTACGTACCAAATATTTCTATCCGACCAACGTGATCGATCCTGTTTTGAATGATTATTTGAAAGATAATCAAACCGAAAAGGAGGTGCTGATTTTTATGGTTCAGAAATCCGCTGATGATAAAAATGATTATCAGCAGATTTACAACGCGGTGAGATCGGGTAAAATAACCATGGAGGAAGTCATTACCAAATATACCAAAGGAAGCGCAAAAGCGGTTTACATCAAGCCTGGAAGTATAGACAATGGATTGTATTCTGAACTGAAAGTTTTACCCAATAATTCGTATACCAAGTTTGTCAATAATTCAGGATTTGTGGCTTTTGGAAAGGTCTTAAATTCCCGCCCTTCTTTAGGATATGTTATTTTTGGAACCATTTCTTATCCAAAAGACGCAAATTTCGAAACAATGAAGTCCAAGATTTATACGGATTTGAAAGCTGGAAAGAGTTTTCAGGAAGTGGCAAAACTATACGGCGCAAATGATCACGAAAAGCAAAATGGTGGAGTAGTAATGGGTTCTCCCACACTTCCAAATGATGTTTATGATTTATTCAAAGGAAAAAAAGAGGGCTATTTCACGCCAGAACCTTTGCTCTTTGGTGAAAATTATTTTGTGTTTAATATTTATAATGTAGAACCTTATAGCTTAACCGATAAAAATCGGGAGTTCTTCTTGCGAGAAATGAACAGTTCCCTTTATACTGAAATCCTTCAGGATAAAATGATTGCTTATTTAAAAGCGGATCCATCCTATAAAGAATTGCCCGAATTTGCAAAAGTTAAAAAATCGTTTCAAAACTTCAATTCAGCCAAGGAAAACTCCGTACTTTATCAATACAAAAATCATAAAACCACAATTGGTGATCTCAAAAAAATAATTGGCGACAAAAAAGAAGAAGCCGAAAAATTAAGTCCAGCGCTTTGGAGCGATGCGATTTCTGGGGTAAATACCCAGGATTTACTGAGGTTTTACAGTCAAGATTTTACCGCTCAACCTGCGATTAAAAAAGAATTAAACGAATTCAAAAAAGGGCTTTACTCAGACTATATTTTTTCTAAATACCTTACCGAAGAAGTCGTAAAACACCCAGAATGGACCACCGATTATTACAACAAAAACAAAGCAAAATTTCTTTGGGGAAATAGAGCCGATGGAAGAGTAGCGATCATTGCAGACGAAAAATTGAACACCGAAATCGAAACGGCCATCAAAGATTCTAAAAACTGGGAAAGTTTGAAAGCAAAATATTACGGTAAACTCAACGATAAAAAGCAAATTCTTGTTCATTTCGAAAAAGGGGAAATGTCAGAAGATGCCGATGTTTTCACAAAATACAAAGTTCCTTTCAAAACCGGCGTTCATCAAACCAAAATGGAAGAGCGCTCACTGGTCATCGCAATCGACAAGATTTTACCTCCCACACAAATGACGATCGCTGAAGCTGCAGACCTTTTAAAAGATGCTGTAACGGAACAGAAACTTCAGGAAATCATCGCGCAGCAAAAAGCCAAAACCAAAATCGTGGTGCAGCCCGAATTTAAGAATGATTTAGAGAAGAATTTTAAGAAATAATTATAATAAAAAATGCAGGTTATATCACTGAGAATGATAATTTTGCAAATCGTTAAAAAATAGATATGAATAAGAATATAAAGTTCGCCTTAGTTTTTACTTTTCTTTTAGCCTTTTTTGGAGGTAAAATAAATGCGCAGGTGAAATCAGGTGATTTGGTCGATGGTATTGCAGTAGTAGTAGGAAACGAAATTATCTTAGAATCAGACATTGAAGATCAGGCGAATTTTTCGAAGCAACAAGGTGCAGCTATAGCCAATAAATGCGAGTTTGTAGAAGGGATTATCAGCAATAAACTCCTCATCTATGAAGCAAAAAGAGATACGCTTATCGAAAACCGTTCCGCGGTGATCAAAGACAACGCCAATCAAAAATATACCCAAATTCTGGGTCAGTTTCCTGATGAGAAAACCATGCTCGCTACATACAAGTTCCGTACATCGTTTGAAATGAAAAATGCCATCGAAAAAATCGATTCCGATAATTATTACGGACAGATGAAATACGGAAGAATCACCGAAAAAGCCGACGTAACTCCCAATGAAGTTACCGATTTCTTTACAACCTTTCAATATCAACTTCCCGAAGTAAAAGATGAAGTGACCTTATCGCAAATCTCCATTTTTCCAAAACTTACAGATTCGCATAAAGATGAAGTGATCGGGAGACTCAATAAAATAAAACAGGCAATTCTCGGTGGCGAAACTTTTGAAAGCCAAGCAAGAATTTATTCCGAAGACCCAGGTTCCGCTTCAAATGGAGGATTATACAAAGCAATTTCCAAAGGAAAAATGGTAAAACCTTTCGAAGCAGCCGCTCTTAATTTACAAGAAGGCGAAATGTCGGATCCTGTAGAATCAGATTTTGGGTATCACCTCATTCAACTCGTGAAAAAAAGTGGGAAAATCTACGATGCAAGACATATCCTGCTAAAAGCTGAACCCAATGCTGCAGAAATTGCAACCGCAAAAAAAGAACTCGACAGCATTAGAACTTTAATTAATGACGGTAAAATGACCTTCAAAGAAGCAGCTTTCAGATTCTCCGACGATAAAAAAACCAAGTTCAATGGCGGCGTTTTAACCGCAGAAGACGGCAGTGATAAATTAGAAAAACTCAACCTTTCTCCAACCATTGCGTACCAAATCGCGGGATTGAACAAAGGTGATATAACCGAAGTTTTTCAAGACAAAGTACAACAAGATCGAAAAGTCGTAACCTTCGTGAAAATTAATGACGTCATTGCAGCTCATAAATTAGATATCACCACAGATTACGACCGAATCAAGCAAATGGCGCTCAACAAAAAGAAAAACGAAATGGTAGAAAAATGGGTCAAAGAAAAACTACCCAATATATTCATTTCCATCAACGACCGCTACAAAGACTGTAAATTTAAAACCGACTGGCGAAAAAGCGCCGAAACCAAATAAATCAAGATCTCTGCGAATGTGCAGAGATTTTTTTTTAGGAGCAACGAGAGTTCAGCTTCTCAGAAGATTCGTACCCGCTTTCATTCCAATCTTTTTCTTTTTTCTTGAAAAAAAAGAAAAAGGATTTTCCCTTCAATCGGGGCTAAAAGTTCAGGCGTTTTTTTGTTCGAAAGGAAAATAGACTTTGTTTATTTTTATAAATCAAATAAATATTGAAAATTGAAGGATAAAATTAAAGTTGGATTGATGGTTGAAGCTCATATGACGTATATTTGAGTTGTAGGCGCAATGCTATGAAAAACAATACTCAAAAACTGATTTTAATTTTTACGTTGATAATTTCAATTAAAATTATTGCACAAAATGATGTTAAAAAAAATGATCAAACTGAAAATTTTGTCCAAAATAAAGGTAAATATTCAATTCCATTAAGTAAATACAAAAATAGAGATGAACAATGTGCAAAAATCAAAAATGTCAACTATGTTTTTGAAATTAGACCAAGTTGTGATTATCAAAGAATAGAAATAATTGGAACAGAAGATTCATTTCTTTAGTTTCGCCCGAAACAAAATAACTCCTTAAAAACATGCAACAATTAACCAATCTCGAATCAACACTTTTAAACGGTTTAATCCAAAAATATCCAACGCTGAAATCGCATATTCCTTATTTGAAAGTGAAGGAAAGAAAAATCACAGCAACTGGAATGGAAGTGAATTTTGAATACCTAAATTCGGTAGAAGAACTCAATTTTGTAGCTATTAATGCATTATTTAGTGGCGAAGAATATATAGAAATCAAAAGTTTAAAACAAGGTTTAGGATACGTAATCGATATTACAGACGGTAAAATTTCCTACATAGAATTTACAACTTACGGTGAAAAGTGGAATGGAAAATTAGATGATTACAAAATTATTAAAGAATAATTTTCTCCGATAACAATTGATAACCCTTTCCTTTTTTTATCTTTTGAAAAACTTAAAAAAAATGTAACTTTTGTAACTTTTGCGGTTTAAATATTTTTTCCTTTTCACCGATTTTTTTAAATTTACACATGAGCAACTTTATCCATTTCGGCATCGCAGAAAAAATGTACAGCGAAAACCAAAACAAAATCACCAAACTTTTCGACCTCAAATATCCCATCATTCAAGGGGGAATGATTTGGCATTCCGGTTGGAGATTGGCTTCTGCAGTTTCAAATAATGGCGGTTTAGGTTTAATCGGTTCCGCAAGTATGTATCCCGATATTCTGCGCGAAAACATCCGAAAATGTAAAGCAGCAACCGACAAACCTTTCGGTGTAAATATCGCCTTGCTTTACCCCAATTTGGAGGAGATTATCCAAATTATTTTAGAAGAAAAAGTAAAGATTGTTTTCACTTCCGCCGGAAGTCCGAAAGCGTACACCGAAACTTTACAAAAAGAAGGAATCAAAGTTGCCCACGTTGTTTCCTCTACCAAATTTGCCATTAAATGCGAAGAAGCCGGAGTTGACGCCATCGTCGCAGAAGGTTTCGAAGCAGGCGGTCACAATGGGAGAGACGAAACGACCACTTTTTGCTTGATTCCCAACGTGAAAAACCATATTTCAAAGCCTTTAATCGCAGCAGGTGGAATCGCGCTTGGTTCGCAAATGAAAGCTGCCATGATCCTCGGTGCAGATGGCGTTCAAATCGGGTCCCGTTTCGCAGCAACCGTCGAAGCGAGTGCTCACAACAATTGGAAAAATAAAATAGTGGACCTGAATGAAGGCGATACTCATTTAACTTTAAAAGAATTGGCTCCCGTAAGAATGGTCAAAAATAAATTCTTCCACGACTTAGAAAACCTCTACGAAACAGGTAGAAATGCCGAAGCTTTAAAAGAAACACTCGGAAGAGCACGCGCTAAAAAAGGAATGTTCGAAGGCGATTTAGAAGAAGGCGAACTCGAAATCGGGCAAGTTTCTGCTTTAATTCATGAAATTCTTCCGGTAGAAAAAGTATTTGAAAATTTATTGAGAGAATTTCGAGCTTCTTCTGTCGTAGATCTTTAAAAATCTGCGCAATCTCCTAAATCTCCAAAAAAAACCTGCTAACTTTTTGTTTCTACTTTAACATCTTTCAATTCTTCTCATCAAAGGCTAAATCGCTGCGATGACTATTTCCAACCTTCAAAAAAATAAACATCTGCTTTTGCGCGCAGGTTTCGGTGCAAATCTCTCTCAAATAAAAAATTTAGACCAAGTTTCTCTCACTGAAATTTGGAAAAAATTAGCTACAAATGATCCCTTAATTCCAATTCAACTCAAGGAAGCTGGACCAGATTTCGATTATCAGCAATTATCGAAAATGGATGCGGAGATGAAAAAAGAAATTCAGAAAAAAAATCGGAGAAGCAATCTAGAAATTAATCTGAAATTTCTGAATCAAATGGTTCATTCGGAAGATCAGCTGCGGGAAAAAATGGCGTTTTTCTGGCATGGTCATTTTGCAACGCGCGTGGTGAATTCCAGATTTAATTTGCAACTTTTAAATACAATCCGGGAGAAATCGCTCGGTAATTTCGGGGATTTATTAAAAGCGGTTTCTCAAAGTCCCGCTATGTTGCAGTTTCTCAATAATCAACAAAACAAAAAAGGGCATCCCAACGAAAATTTCGCCCGAGAAGTGATGGAATTGTTCACGCTCGGACGCGGAAACTACACCGAAAAAGATGTTCAGGAAGGAGCAAGAGCTTTCACCGGTTGGAGTTTTTTACCCGACGGAAGCTTTTTCGAAAGACCGAGACAACACGATTTCGGTCCGAAAACTTTCTTGGGAAAAACAGGCAATTTTGATGGAAACGATGCTTTAAATATTATTTTGGAACAGAAAGGAACCGCGAAATTTATCGTTACCAAAATTTATAAATTCTTCGTCAATGAAAAAATCAATCCAGGAATCATCGAGCATTTGAGCGATCAGTTCTACGATTCCAAGTATGATATTAAAAAATTAATGACAGAAATTTTCACCTCGAAATGGTTTTATAATGAAGAAAATATTGGTGCAAAAATAAAATCTCCGATAGAATTGATGGCGGGAATCATGCGCACACTTCCTATGCAATTGGAAAAACCAGAAAATTTAATCGTCTATCAGAAATTACTGGGACAAATGCTGTTGTATCCGCCAAATGTTGCAGGATGGCCGTCTGGAAATTCCTGGATCGACAGTTCAACTTTAATGTTAAGATTACAAATCCCTCAAATTTGGTCCGGTTTACGACCATTGGAATTAGAAGCAAAAAGCGACGACGACGTAGAAATGGGGTTGAAAAATAATCAGATGAGGAACAAAGGTTTCAAAAATCCAAATATCATCATTGATTGGAATCTGGTTGAAAGTACTTTTAAAAATAAAAGCATTTCAGACTATTTGCTTCAAACTAAATCTTCTAACGAAAAAATAATCGAGCAATTTTCGGATTCTTCACTGAAATTGAAAATCATCAATGTGATGTCGACTCCGGAATTTCAGCTTTGTTAGTTGATAGTTGTCGGTTGTCGGTTGTCGGTTGTCGGTTGTCGGTTGTCGGTTGACCGTTTTAAAAATGAACTTGTAAATCTACTTTAAGTTAATCTAAAATCTAAAATCTAAAATTTAGAATTTAAAATCTAGAATCTAAAATCTAGAATCTAAAATCTAAAATTTCCACACACCTCTCAAATCCAAAATTATGTTAATCAAAAGACGCGATTTCCTCAAAGTTTCTTCCTTGGCAACGGCTTCATTGATGATGCCCAATTTCCTGAAATCAATGACTTTGCCTGAAGCATTAGATCAAGAAAACCGAATTTTGGTCGTGTTGCAACTGAGCGGCGGAAATGATGGTTTAAATACCATTATTCCTACAAAAAACGATATTTATTTTCGCGAAAGAGAGCTGATTGCAATTAAGGATTCTTTAAAATTAACAGACGATGCGGGAATCAATCCGAATTTAAGTTATTTTAAAGAACTCTTTGATCGCGGAGAATTGGCAGTATTAAATAATGTCGGTTATCCGAATCCCGACAAATCCCATTTCCGTAGCATGGATATTTGGCAATCTGCCAGTAAAAGCGATGAGTTTTTAGAAACCGGTTGGGTCGGAAGATATCTCGATGAAGCTTGCTACAAGTGCGATCATCCAACCCAGGCTTTGGAAATTGATGATATGTTGAGTTTGGCTTTGAAGGGTAAAAATAATAAAGCATTTGCCTTCAAAGATCCCAAAAGACTGAATCAGACTTCGCAGGAAAAATATTTCAAATCGCTCTTTGAAAACCATCATCACGAAGATGAAACGGTAGATTATCTGTACCAAACAATGGGTTCCACCATCAATAATGCGGGATATATTTTCGAGAAAAGCAAAGCAAAAGCAAGCACCACTATTTATCCGGATACCGCGCTAGGAAAGGATTTTAAAAATATTGCGGCGCTCATTAATTCAGATGTCAATACAAAAGTCTATTATCTCTCGGTCGGGAGTTTCGACACGCATGTTAATCAAAACCAAAAACAGGCGCAACTTTTTACTGAAATAAACGATGCGGTAAAAGCTTTTGTTGAAGATTTGAAAACCTCCGGAAGATACAAAGACACTTTACTGATGACCTTCTCAGAATTTGGACGGCGTGTTGCACAAAATGCAAGCAAAGGAACCGATCACGGTACGGCGAATCAAATGTTTTTTGTTTCCGGCAGCTTAAAAAAGAAAGGAATTCTCAATGCTTTACCCGATTTAGAAAAGCTCAATGATGGCGATCTGATTTACACTGAAGATTTCCGGAAAGTCTATGCTACGGTTTTAAAAAATTGGCTCAATGCCGATTCTGGTAAAATTTTGGGTTGGAAAAATGGTCTTTATGATTTTGTATAAAAGCAAAAACCTCTCAGTTACAGAGAGGTTTTTTCGATTTTAAGCTTTTCTGTTTGGTAAAGAAGTTTGCTTTCTGGATTGTATTTTTTTCATAATAAAACCAATTGCAAGTGGAGCTAACCAAACCAAGAGTCTTCTAAAAAGTACCTTTTTCATAATTTAATATTTGAATTTCCTTTGCAATAATTTTGCCAAAAAATGGTGGGTTTAATCGAGCCGCTTTTTATCTACGTCGAATGTATTTTTATGCGAGTAAATAACTTGTCAACCTTGAAAGCTTTGTCAACCTTGAAAGCCTTGGCAAAGTTTCACTAAAACAAACGGTCACCCAATAAAGTCCGAAGGACTGAAATGATTATAACACCGAAGCCACGATCAAAAAAAGTCCGAAGGACTGAAATGATTCTCACCCAAACTTACATTGAAAAACCTTGTCAAGGTTCCGAACCTTGACAAGGTTGATCACCTCAAACCTTGTCACCTAGAAAGTCTCTTTTTTCTAACTTCTTTTCCTCAAAGCTTCCCCTTCAAAAGAAATTCCTTCCCAACCAAATTCCATAAAAGTCCGAAGGACTGAAATAATTATAACACCTAAGCCCCGATCAATAAAAATCCGAAGGACTGAAATGATTCTAACCCAAACTTACATTGAAAAACCTTGTCAAGGTTCCGAACCTTGACAAGGTTGATCACCTCAAACCTTGTCACCTAGAAAGTTTCTTTTTTCTAACTTCTTTTCCTCAAAGCTTCCCCTTCAAAAGAAATTCCTTCCCAGCCATATTGCATAAAATTGCGGATGTTCTGGTGGTCACTGCCTTCAGGATTTTCCAGCACATCAGTTCTGTAGAAATCCCCGAACAGCGCCAGCGTTTCCTCTTCGTTAAGCCCCTTCAGCTTTGCAAAACTGAAAACCTTACACGAGCCGTTGTTTTCTCCCGCTTCATTCACCGCAGTTCCGTTCCTGAATTTCGTCGGCACGAAATCGTAATGTTCATCAATATAGGCAATCACCTCTTTAAAGTTGATGGTGGTAGGGGAGGTTTTGAGTTGATTTAAGATCATTGTATTTTTATTAAAATTTCATGCGTTTAGAATTAACGAATTTACCAAAGAAAAAATACATTCACAAAAAAAGCAGTTGATTATTTATTACCGAAACTTTCTTATATTTGATTGCTGACTAGCAGGTAAGTAGAGAAACCAACAGTATTTAAAACAAATTATCACGTTATTATATGGATTACATTCAAAAGCTTAGAATAAAAACCGCTATGATTGTTTATGAACTTGAAAAATCATTAGGTAATTATGTAATAGAAAATGAAGCAATTCATACTATATCAGACTCCAGCCTCGACTCAATAATTGAAAGAGAAAAAAATAGAGGTTTTGAATTAGAAAAAGATAATTTAAATTTAATTATTGAGGCTAGTTATTTAGATGAGATCTTTAATTTTGCAATAAACATAACAGAGGGAAGTAGTTTAAATCGGTCAATGATTGGTCTCAAGCAACTTTGCTCAATTCTTGGGATATTTGACATCCGAAATGCAGTCAGTCACCCAAATCGTCCATTCCCTGATTGTTATTGGTTTAGAGCCGCAACTATAGCAAGTGATCCTTTAATAGAAAAATTAAATCTAAGTTCAGTACGAAATGCTTTAAATTCAGCTATAGAGGAAAATCTTAATACACCACCTGATGAATGGCTTCACAATGTTAATTGGGCTATACCGAATACGCTACCGCAATCATTCGATCACGAAATAACTGGTCTTTTAGGACGTGATAAGGAATTTAAAGATTTAGAAACTGTCCTTTCAAAAAAGAGGAACAATCTGATAGCTATTGTCGCACCAGGAGGAATTGGCAAAACAGCTTTAGTTCTACAATATTTAAAAGATTTATCGCTAAATCCAAGCTGGGCTGATAAATTGAGTTCCATAGTTTTCTGCACATTGAAAAATGAAAAATTAACAGCGGATGGAATTGAAGCTATAGATGCTATAGTAGAAATTGAACAAATAAAAGAAACAATTTTCCATGATCTTTTAAAATTATATTCTGACAAGTATACATTTACGAATTTTGAAGAAGCTGTCGAAATTTTAGAAGAAGAGAACATACTAATTTGCATAGACAACCTTGAAACACTATTAGTTGATTTTCAAAATGAATTCATTGATTTTAATCAAAGTCTTCCAATTAAATGGAAATTATTGGTTACTAGTAGAATATCAATTGATTCTGCTACAACGGTTCCTTTAGATCCTCTAGGAAAAAGACATGCAGTTAATCTAAGTAGAAATTACTTGAAGAAAAGAGGTGTGGTAGACTTTAAGCAAGAAGATTTAGAAAGAATTGCTGATGCCGCAAATAACAACCCACTGGCAATTAAATTAACAATTGATTTGTATCTGAAGGGTGGAGATATTAGTAGTTCAATTACCAGATCTCAAAAAGATATTGCATCATTTAGTTATAAAAATCTTATTGAAGCCTTAAAAGAAAACTCTATAACAATACTTGAATCAATTTATGCAATTGGTAATCCTACTAAAAATGATTTAATTGACTTTTTAAATATAAATCGAGAGGAGATCATTGAATCAATAAACGAGTTATCAAAAACTAGTTTAGTAATACGGTCGACTGATGAATATGGCAATGATACGTATAAACTAAGTGATTCCATCCGTGATTTATTATTAATTAATCCGAAAAACATCGAAGTTAGAAATAATATTACCGAAGATATAAAAAAGAGGAAAGCTAAAATTTTAGAGCAAGCGTCAAGAATTAAACAACTTGGTTTAAATGAGTTTGATGATGATTACATTCCGGAAGATTTAGAACCAAATTCGTATAGTTTGATAACTGATTTAAATAAAGCTTTGTCAAAAGCTTCTATTACAAATGTATCTGAGCTAATAAAGTTAAAAGAAAGATTTGCTGAATATTTGCGATTTAAAACTAACGATTGGTTTTTACTTTTTAATTATTCCAGAATATTTAGGGAGCTAAAAGATACATCTAATGAACTGCTTTACCTACAGAAAGCGCAAGAATTTAATTCTGGCTCCCCTAAAATTAAGCTAGCTATTGCTCTACGATATTTTTATAATAGTGATTACCTAGATGCAATTGAATATTTTGAGCAGTTTATAAATGAGGGCTACGATAATCCTCTAAAATCAAATACTAGATTTAGTCATTCGATAACAAAACTTTATTATTTATGCTTAATTTACTTAGGAGAATTTGATAAAATTCTAGAAATCACTAGTGATTGGAAAGAGAAAGGAAATTGGTCAGGTGTAGTAGGTGTTTCAAGGGCCACAGCACTTAAAAGAAAAATTGAATATAAATATTATTCAGTTAACACTAACGAAAAACTGATTAGTGAAATTTTAGAAATTTTGGATTCAATATTTAAATCTGATGGGTATTTTGATACGGCATGTGTTGAATCAAATAAAATAATAAAAGATTCCGACTTTCTTTTAAAAGATAGCTATAACTACTCTTCTGAAATAAAACTTAAATACTTAAACTTCGTATCTAATCATTACTTTAATATAATTAGTAAGTTGAGAAATGAGAATATTAATAGTAATGATAATCAATTATTTATTAACAATCTTTATGTATATGAAATAACAGATAATCCTATTCGGAGAGTTAAATGGTTTAAACATGAGCAAGAGCCGGATATAAGCTACGATTTAGAACATATAGAAGAACTTAAAAATGAAGGTTTTGAGGTTGTTAAGGTATACCATATTCCAGAAGATAGAGGTTATGGTATGTCCAGTTTTATGTTTGCAGAAAATGATGATAAAAAACAATTTTACTTATCCGTTAATTTCTTAGATGAAGGCTGGAATAGATGGGGTTATATTAAGGAGGGAAATAAACTTGCGATAAAATATAGAGAATCTGGAAAAGAAGATAAACCACACCCTGCAACGAAAATCATTGAAATAGATACATATTAAAGCTTATATTGTATTAATGAAAACGGATGGTTACGAGAGATATCGAAAGTTAAATCTTTTTTAGTTTAAGCTTCTCAAAAAAAAACTTCCCCCGCTGCCGCGCGATTCCATCGCGCGCCATCTAATAAAAAATCACCTCCGCAGCCCACACTTCGGAGGTTTCTTTTTGCGCTGCCAAACCATTCCGCAAACTTCAGAAATCCTTCCGCAAGCGTTAGAAATCATTGCGCAACTTTCAGAAATCATTCCGCAACTGCAGGAAATGGTTCCGCAACTGTTAGAAATCATTCCGCAAGTGTTAGAAATGGTTCCGCAAGTGCAGGAAATGGTAAAACAACATTGCGGAATGATTTCTGTAATTGATAATTTGTTTATTCCACTATTTATTTATTATATTTACAATTAAATACATAAAATAATGGAAAATCCTGAAAACACAAATCCGCAAAGCGGTAATTCTCCTAGAAACCAATATGTTTCCGCAGAACAGTTGATTGCGAAAATGAAAGTCGCTTTTACCAACGCTAAACAACCCGAAATATTGGCCGAGCTTGGCACTGTAGGCATTACTGAAACCCAGCTGGATGCTCACCTGGCCGATATTACCAACCTGGAACAGCTGAGCCAGCAACAGATTCAGGAATACGGGGAGCAATTTGCCGCGACCGATCTGTTTAACGAGAAGAAAGCAGCGATCGATACCACCTTTGCCCGCCACCGTAATCTGGCGAAAATCGCTTTCAAAGGAGACCGACAAGCGAATACTACTTTGGGAATTGACGCTGGACGAAAACAGGCTTTCGCCGCCTGGTTTCAGCTGGTGAGCAATTTTTATGCGCAGATCCTCGCCAATCCGGATTTCAAAACCAAAGCTGAAGGGGTGAATATTAAAGAGGCAGATATTGCTGCCATGCAAACTTCCCTGCAAGAAATCGTTGCCGTGAAAAATTCTCAGAAAAAAGAAACCGGCGAGGCACAAAAAGCGACCGATACCCGAGATGCCGCCATTGATGTTCTTTACCCGAAATACACGGAGCTCATCGCCTTTGCGAAGGTACTTTTCCCCGATGATCAAACTCTGGAAAAACTGGGCATCGTCGTGAAAAGAGAAGGGGATTTGCTTTAGGCAGGAGGCGAGAGGCTAGATGCAAGAGGCAAGATGCTTCCTAGAAATTCAATACAATGAAAATACAAATTTTAACGCTCTTGTATTTACGGCATACAAAAAATTAAAGAATAAGCTGTTTCTGTGAAAATAATTGAACTATTTGGTAAATGCCTTAGATATTCGGCAATTTATCCAAATAGTTTTTTTATATTTATTTCAGTAAAAAAATTAAACTTATGAAAATGAAAACAATGAGCAAAAGCTTGCCTATCGTGGCAATTCTGGCGCTAAGTTCAAACGCCTATGGGCAGGAAAAAGAAAGAGAAAAAACGGTAGAAGAAGTGGTCATTACGACGGGAAGAAGCAAATCGAGAACCGTACTTTCTTCTCCGGTACCAATAGACAACGTGTCTGCGGCACAGCTCAAAGCAACCGGACAAACCAGTTTTGACAAAGCGCTTACTTTTGCCATTCCCTCTTTTAACTCTACCCAACAAACAGTTTCAGATGCAACTGCACATTTCGATCCAGCAGATTTAAGAGGTCTCGGTCCTTCCAGAACTCTTGTATTAATTAATGGTAAAAGAAAAAATCAAAGTGCATTAATCTACGTAAACGATACCCCAGGAAAAGGAGAGGTAGGATCTGATATGAAAAGTATTCCCTCTGCTGCCATGCAAAATGTAGAAGTTTTGCGCGATGGTGCTTCCGCACAATATGGATCTGATGCCATTGCCGGAGTAATCAATGTAATCTTAAAAAATAACGTGAGCAAAGGTGCTTTGAATCTTTTTTCAGGCGTAACTTCCAAAGGAGATGGTTTTAACTATGGCGCAGATTTCAATACTGGTTTAAAAATAGCAGAAAAAGGAAGCTTAAACATCACCGTGGGTTTGAGCCATCAAAATAAAACAAATCGCGCAGGTTCTCCAGGAAAAGACGAGCTTTTTGGGGTAGATGATGCCTGGACCAGAGCCAACCCAACCTTGGGAATGAATGTAGGACAACCCATCATGACGTCCGGAAGTATTTTTCTAAACTTAGAATTACCAACCAGCGAACTAGGAAAATTCTACACTTTTGGTGGAACTACAATTAGAAAAGGGACCAGTTATGCACTTTATCGTACTCCATATTGGATCCCAACCGATTATGGCTTACTTACCCCAAGTGGTGAAGCTTATAACGGTTTTCAACCAGAATTTCTAACAGAAGTGTATGACCATAATTTTACTTCAGGTTGGAAAGGCAAGTTGGGGCAATGGAAACTCGATGGAAGTGCTACTTATGGTGCAAGTACCGTTAATTATGAAGTTGGCAATACCATCAATACTTCCTTAGGTGCTAATTCTCCTACCAAGTTTAAAGCAGGTGGACATCAGTTTAGCAATATCATTGGTAACATTGATCTTAGCAGAGACTTTGGAAACGTTTTCGTAGGTTTTGGTGCGGAAGCAAGAAACGAAAATTTTATTGCAAAAGAAGGAGATGAAGCTTCCTATTTTGAAAGCGGCGCGAGTTCTTTCCCTGGACTACAACCTCAAAATGCCGTAAATGAAAACCGTCAAAATGTTGGTGTTTACTCCACAGTAGGTTGGGATATTACGAAGGATTTTTTATTAGAAGGCGCTGTACGTTATGAAAACTTTAGCGATTTTGGTAATAATTTCTCCTGGAAAACAGATGGAAGGTATAAATTTTTAGATGATAAATTCGTAGTAAGAGGCTCCGTTTCTACTGGTTTCCGAGCACCTTCATTACATCAAATTTTTTATTCTAATGTTCAAACAAAAATTACAGGCGGAACAGTTGCGAACCAAGGAACCTTCAACAATGCTTCTTCGATCATAAGAAATGATCTGGGTGTTGCTAAATTAGATGCTGAAAAATCTTTTAACGTTACCGTAGGAGTTGCCGTAAAACCAACGAATAACCTTTCTATTACCGCAGATTTCTACAGCATCAAAATAGACAATAGAGTATTGTTTTCAGGAGATATTGGTTACAAAACCGGAACTCCTGGTTCACCAAGTCCTACCAATCCTGTAGAACAAATTCTTAGCAGCAATGGAATTACCAGCTTAAAGTTCTTTACCAATGCTGTAAATACCATCACTCAAGGAATCGACGTGGTTTTGAACTACAACCATCCAATCAGTACTGGGAAACTGACATTGATGACGGCATACAATTATAATGATACCAAAATCGATGGTCAAATTGAAGTTCCTACGATTTTGCGAAACAATGGTTATGCTGATAACTTCTTTGATAGAAAGGAACAATCTAGAATTACTTCTGCAAGACCGAAGCAAAAAGCGATCATCGGACTTGGTTATGATTGGTCAAAATTCAATGTTAATTTTAACAATACCTACTTCGGAGAAGTGACTTGGAAACATGCATCAGATGCAGCAAACGACCAAACCTTCAAAGGTAAAGTGGTTACTGATTTGATTTTGGCATACGATGTAACTAAAAAATTAAAAGTTTCTGGGGTGGTAAATAACCTGTTCAATATTTATCCTGATGAAATTGATACCAAAGGTGATGTTTCTACCAATCTTGGAGGTCGTTTCAAATATCCTTGGGAAGTAAACCAATTCGGATTTAATGGAACTACATTCCTTTTGAATTTGAATTATTCATTCTAAATTCAGGAAGAAATTTTTAAATAAAATAACAAAACCACCTCATTTCGAGGTGGTTTTTATTTTTAATCCTTAGTTATTTTAAGAATTTTGATGGTCGTTATTTTCCGGTCGGTCATCTCTTCGTTGTGGACGATCACCTTGTGGACGATCTTCTCTAGGTCGGTCACCTTGTGGTCTTTCTTCACGAGCTGGTCGGTCCAACAAAACTTTACGGGAAAGTTTCATTTTCTTACGGTCATCGTAACCCATGAATTTCACTTCTACCATATCGCCTTCGTTGTAAGGAACTTTGTCCAAACGTTTCCATTCGATTTCTGAGATGTGAAGTAAACCTTCTGTTCCTTTTGCAATCGCTACGAATGCTCCGAAATCCATTACTTTCACTACTTTACCGTTGTAAACGCTTCCAACTACAGGAACGAAACAAATTTCGTTGATCGCTGCAATCGTTGCGTTGATGTTTTCTCTAGAAACACCTGAGATTTCAATTCTTCCGATTTCGCCAATTTCTTCAATCGCGATAACCGTTTCGAAATCTTTCTGCATCGCCTGAATAATTTTTCCTCCAGGTCCGATGATCGCTCCGATGAAGTCTTTGGAGATTTCCAAAACTTCCATTTTCGGTGCGTGAGGTTTCACGTCATTTCTTGGTGCATCGATTGTTTTCAACATTTCACCTAGAATATGCAATCTTCCTTCTTTCGATTGAAGTAATGCAGATTCCATGATATCCATAGTTAAACCTTCTACTTTGATGTCCATTTGACAAGCGGTTATTCCTCTTTCAGTTCCTGTAACTTTGAAATCCATATCACCTAAGTGATCTTCGTCTCCTAAGATATCAGAAAGAACGGTGAATTTCCCAGATTTTGCATCGGTAATTAATCCCATTGCAATTCCAGAAACTGGTCTTGTAATTTGTACACCTGCATCCATCAATGCTAAAGTTCCGGCGCAAACCGTTGCCATAGAAGATGAACCATTAGATTCTAAAATATCAGAAACAATACGAATGGTGTAAGGATTTTCTGTTGGGATCATGTTTGCTAGCGCACGTTGCGCGAGATTTCCGTGACCAACTTCTCTTCTTGAAGTTCCTCTCAAAGGTCGTGCTTCACCAGTTGAGAAAGGTGGGAAGTTATAATGCAAGAAGAATTTTTGATCGTAGTTGATTGCAACCGTATCGACCATGTTTGCATCTTTTACAGAACCTAAAGTTACTGCAGTCAAAGATTGAGTTTCCCCTCTTGTAAAGACTGCAGAACCGTGCGCTCCTGGAAGATAATCAATTTCTGACCAAATCGGACGAATTGTAG
This sequence comes from Kaistella chaponensis, assembly GCF_900156725.1. Taxonomy (GTDB): domain Bacteria; phylum Bacteroidota; class Bacteroidia; order Flavobacteriales; family Weeksellaceae; genus Kaistella; species Kaistella chaponensis. The sequence goes on from NZ_FTOI01000001.1 coordinate 387,965, forward strand.
AAGGAGTTCTTCCGTCTAATCGAACGCCTTCGTTTAGGACCATTTGACGCATTGCTTCTTTTTCTACATCGTGGTAGTAAACTTTTGCGAATGGTTTTACAACAGCTAATTCTTCTTCCGAATATTGGGCTAAAAATTCTTCTAAAACTGCTTTAAAGTTTTCGCTTCTTTCTTCTTTTGCAGAAGGTGAAGTGGCTACTTTATATACTTTGTCATAAGTTTCTTCCCAAACTTTCGCGCGAATTTCTTCGTCGTGATTTTCGTGGGAATATTCTCTTTTAATTTTGCTGGCTTCGATTCTTGCAGCTAAACGTTCTTGTGCTTCTACCTGAACTTTAATTTCTTCGTGCGCGAATTTGATGGCTTCAATCATTTCCTGCTCAGAAATTTCTTTCATTTCGCCTTCTACCATTACGATAGAATCTTTGGTTCCTCCAACCATCATATCCAAATCAGCTTTTGCAGCATTTTCCATGCTTGGATTTACAGAAAGTTGTCCGTCGATTCTTACGACTCTTACTTCCGACATTGGTCCGTTGAAAGGAATATCTGAAATTGCGATGGCTGCAGATGCTGCTAAACCAGCTAAAGTTTCTGGCATTACTTCTTTATCATAAGAAATAAGGGAAATCATCACCTGAACTTCTGCGTGGAAATCTGAAGGGAAAAGTGGACGCAAAACGCGGTCAACCAATCTCATTGTCAAGATTTCTTCGTCTGAAGGCCTTGCTTCTCTTCTAAAAAAGTTTCCTGGGATTTTTCCGCCTGCGTAGAATTTTTCTCTGTAATCAACTGTTAAAGGTAGAAAATCTACACCATCTTTGGCTTCTTTACTGGCTACAACGGTTGCTAAAAGCATTGTTCCGCCACATCTTACGACTACAGAACCATCGGCTTGTTTCGCTAATTTTCCTGTTTCAAGCGTGATTTCACGCCCATCTTTTAATTGAAATTTTTCAATAATTGCTTGTGGAGCATTCATAAATTTTGTTTGTTTTGGCACTCCGTATTGAGTGCGATTGATTATTTAATCTCTTTAAATTTTCGTCTGCAAATGTACGGAATTTTTCATTATTTGATTTTATCTTAATGAAGGTAATTTGTTGCTAAAAAATTCTTTTGGGTTTACGACCTGTTTTGGTCGTTTTAGAAGAGTGCTTTACAAAAAGAATTCCCGAAACCTTTATTGGAAAGCACTTTGAAAAAAGATGATGTGAAAGCGGTTTTTCGTACAGAATTTTTTTGATTTAAATTTTTCGGCATACAATTAGATATTGAACTGAACATAAAATAATACTAACATTTAAAATTTAAAATTATGGGAATTTTATGGACATTAATTATCGGTGCAATTGCAGGTTGGTTAGGATCACAAATTTTTAAAGGCGGAAGTCTTGGATTAATCGGAAATATCGTAGTTGGTATTGTCGGTGGATTTATTGGGTATTGGTTGTTGGGAGGAAGATTGGGCGATGGAGTAGTCGGCGAAATCTTAACAGGAACAATTGGTGCAATAGTTTTGCTTGCAATAATTAACTTGTTTACACGGGGAAAAGTGTAGAAACTTTTATCAGATAAAAACAAAAAAAGCAACCTCTTTCGAAGTTGCTTTTTTTGTTTTGCTTATAGAAGAAATATTATTTTCTTAATCCTAATTCAGCAATAATTGCTCTGTAACGATTAATATCTTTCTTTTTAAGATAATCTAAAAGTGCTTTTCTCTTTCCTACCAAAAGTACCAATGATCTCTCAGTTGCGTAATCTTTGTGGTTTTTTTTCAGGTGAGCTGAAAGGTGGTTGATTCTGAAAGTAAAAAGGGCTACTTGTCCTTCTGCGCTTCCTGTGTCTGCGTCAGACTTTCCGTGTTTTGCGAAGATCTCTTTCTTCGTTTCTGTTGTTAGGTACATTCCAATATTATTTTAATGATTATTATGTAATGGGTGCAAAAGTACAACTATTTTCTGAATCATTAAAACATTATTTGCTTTTTGAAAGAGATGGTAAAAAATAAATGTTAAAAATTTCTTAAAATTATCTTTGTTAATCCATTGAATGGCAGTATTTTTGCAACAACACAATACAATGATGAAACTTTATTTTTTACCCTTTTTTGTCCTGTCTATTATTTCTTTAACTTCTTGTAAATCAGTTAAAGGTACTAATTTAACGGCAAGCATTGATTCAAAAAATCAAAATATTTTATATTTTAATCCCGAAGTTTTTCCGGATATCGAAGAAATTAAGGAGCCAACTTATTCTGCGTTTTACGCTGCCGTTTCTGGGAAAATAGATGATTACCGCCACTACAAAATGATGCGCGTTGATTCTTATATTTCTTTCGATTCTGTAGATGTAGAAGCCATTAAAGAATTTTGCCGAAATAATAATGCGCCGTTTGCCATTGTACCCAAAGTTAAATATTTCAAAGTCGGTCTTGGAAAATATGTTTTTTCAAACCAAGTGATTGTAAGTATGAAACTCTATGATGCCGACGGAAATTTTTTGGCAGAGTCAGATTACGATACTTATAAAAAAAATGCAAGAATTCTGGGTTCCGCAGAAAATTCTATAAAAATAGGTACAGAAGGAGTCATGAATTTTATTTCCAAAGACCTTACCAAAAATAAAAAAAGCATTGTAAAGAATTTTCAACCCAGATAATTTTTACTTTAAATCATTGCGTTTATTCGTTCCTCTAAACTTTTTGGGCTAATTTTGCAATTCTTTAAATGGAGGCAATGAACATCAAGGAACTTGTTTTTAATCCCGCAGATATTGCAGAAACGCTCAGTGAACTCCACGCAGATGAGCGACTTTTAGCATTTCTGAAAGTTCCCAAAGAGTATAAAGCAGAGGTTTTTTCGCATCTCGACCCAGATTTTCAGGAGGAAACGATCCGAAGTATCGCAAGCGAAGATGTTGCTGAGATTCTCAATGCAATGACGCCGGATGATCGAACTGCTTTGTTTGAGGATTTTCCCGATGAACTCATCAAATCTTCCATCAATCTTCTTAATCCACAGGAACGGCGGATTGCGCTGAAGCTTTTGGGCTATAATTCTAATTCGATTGCGCGTTTGATGACGCCTTACTACATCCAAATTCGCAAAGAATGGACGGTGAAGAAATGCCTTCAACAAATTAAGAAAGTCGGAAAAAAGATGGAGACGATGAATCATCTTTATGTCGTTGATGAAAGAAATAAACTCATCGATGATATTGCACTTGGCTCATTGCTTTTAGCGGAAGAGGATACGCTGATTTCCGAAATCACCGACAATCATTTTGTCGCAATTACTACCACAACTTCCAAAGAGGATGCAGTGCAGTATTTCGAAAAATATGACCGAACAGCAATTCCGATTGTTACAGAATCTGGTGTTTTAGTAGGAATCGTTACCATTGATGATATTTTGGATCAGATTGAGGCGCAAAATACCGAAGATATTCAGAAATTCGGTGGTTTGGATGCGCTGGATTTGCCCTATATTCAAACTTCCTGGATAGAAATGATCAAGAAGCGCGCAACTTGGCTCGTTATCTTATTTTTCTCGGAAATGTTAACCGCTTCTGCGATGGGATATTTCGAACATGAAATCGAAAAAGCAGTCGTACTCGCATTATTTGTACCCCTCATCATTTCCAGTGGTGGGAATTCCGGTTCGCAAGCAGCAACATTAATCATCCGTGCGATGGCTTTACAGGAAATTACGTTGAAAGATTGGTGGTATGTGATGCGAAAAGAAATCGTTTCAGGAATATGTTTAGGTGGAATTTTGGGCGCAATTGGCTTTATCCGAATCATGATCTGGCAAAAAACAGGCTTGTTTAATTATGGAGAATATTGGGTTTATGTCGCTTTAAGTATTTCTTTTTCTTTACTGTTTATCGTGCTTTGGGGAACGCTTTCAGGCTCCATGATTCCCTTTGTGCTGAAAAGATTGAAACTCGATCCTGCAACTTCTTCCGCACCATTTGTTGCCACTTTGGTCGATGTAACCGGATTGATTATTTATTTCTCGATTGCAGGATTTTTCCTCAGTGGAAAGATGCTTTAAAATTAATTTGAATTGCATTTTTCTTAATATTCTTTGAAAATCGAAGTTTTATGAATATAATTTCCCTCGTTCCCAGTATTACAGAAACGCTTTTCGGTTTTGGTTTAACAGATCACGAAGTTATTGGCAGAACCAAATTCTGCATTCATCCAAAAGAATTGGTGAAAAATGTGGAAATTATCGGAGGTACAAAAAACCTCAATATTTCTAAAATAAAATCGCTCAGTCCTGATTTGATCATCGCCAACAAAGAGGAAAACGATAAAGCACAAGTGGAAGAATTGATGAAGGATTTTAAAGTTTGGGTGACTGATATTGAAACTTTAGAAGACAATCAAAATTTTCTCACCAAACTCGGAATCCTTTTAAATAAAGAAGAAATTGCTCAAAATTTCAATCAAATAATTAATTCGATATTCAATTTAAAGAAAACAACTGATCCAATAAAAGTGGCTTATCTAATTTGGAAAAATCCTTATATGACGGTAGGTTCCGATACTTTTATTCATGAAATTATTGAGAAATTAGGCTTTGAAAATTTATTTAAAAACGAAAAAAGATATCCTGAAATTTCTTTAGATCAAATGCAAGAAGCAGATTTTATTTTTCTGTCAACTGAGCCTTTTCCTTTTCAACAAAAACATGCGGAGGAACTACAAAATGAACTTCCAGGCAAAAAAATAATTGTAGTAGATGGCGAAGCTTTTTCCTGGTACGGAACGCATCTAGCAAAATGTTCTGAGTATCTTCAGACTTTATTTTCCGGAAATTTTCAATAAAAAAAGGACTTTGTAAAAAAGTCCCAATTATCTTTAATCTAAAATCAGATTTTCTTTATTTTGATGTTAATCGTAATGAAACCTGCATTTTGCAATTTGAATTTCACCTTCTATATATTTATAAATCAATCGATGTTCATCATCAATTCTTCTCGACCAAAATCCTGAATATTTGTGTTTTAAAGGTTCAGGTTTTCCAATTCCATCGAAGGGATTTCTCGCGATATCTTTCAGCAAATCATTAATTCTTTTCAGTTTCTTTTTATCAGTTTTTTGCCAATACAAATAATCGTCCCAAGATTCATCTACAAAGATATATTTCATCTTAATCTTCTATTAAATCTTTTGAAAAAGAATCGGTATTTTTAAGTTTCAGAATCGCCGAATCTAATCTTAGTTCATTGTTTCTAGAGGTTAATTCGTGATTTGTTGCCATCAAAGAATTGTATTCTTGCAAGGAAATTACTACAATTCCAGAATCTTTTCCACGATTAATAATTAAGGTTTCAAAATTTTTTGATACCCGATCCAAATAAGATTTGATGTCTTTTCTGAAATCAGAAATACTTGCAACTACCATGAATTTGTATTTTATTTTGTACAAATATAAGTACAATATTTTGTAATACAATTTTTTTATTAGAATCCATTTATAAAAAAAAGGACTTTGTAAAAAAGTCCCAATTATCTTTAATCTAAAATTTAAAATCAGATTTTATTCATTTCTGCTTTAATTTTATGCTGTAATCCTTCGCTGGCTACAACTAAAGGCAATCTGACGAAGTTTTTCACAATTCCCAATTCGGCTAAAACGGTTTTAATTCCGGCCGGATTTCCTTCTGCGAAAATCAATCGAGTAATTTCTACCAATTTGTTATGAATTTCGTATGCTTCTTTTACTTTTCCCTCAAAAGCCAATTGAACCATCGTCGAAAATTCTTTCGGATAACCTTGTCCAATCACCGAAATTACGCCATCTCCACCCGCTAAAGTTACGGGAAGTGTGTATTCATCGTCCCCAGAAACCAAACTAAAGTGTGCAGGTTTTTGTCTTAAAATATCAAAATATTGCAAAATATTTGGTGCGGCTTCTTTAATCATGATCAAATTCGGAAATTCATTTGCCAATCTTAAAGTTGTGGAAGCTTCTAAGTTTTGTCCAGTTCGGGACGGAACATTGTAAATAATGATTTTCTTAGCAGTTCCGGCCAAAACTTTATAATGTTGGTAAAGCCCTTCTTGATTGGGTCTGTTGTAATAAGGCGATACTGAAAGTATGGCTTCGAAGGCAGAAAGATCCGCTTCTTCAATTTGTTTTTTCACGTCCATGGTATCATTTCCGCCAATTCCTAAAACCAAGGGAACGCGGCCATTATTTACCTTAATGATATGGTTGATCACTTGTGATTTCTCTTCTTTTGAAAGGGTTGCAGCTTCTGCAGTAGTTCCCAAAACCACTAAATAATTAGTGCCGTTTTCGATATTGTAATCTACGAGTTTCGTCAATGAATCAAAATCTACTGATAAATCTTCATTAAAAGGCGTTACCAAAGCAACACCAAGTCCTTTTAAATTGCTCATTTTTATAAAATTAATGTTTCAAAATTACAAAATTTAATGCGAGAATTTATGAAAAATAATCTAAGTTTATATTCATATCTTTATATTTGCAAGACTAGATATTATCTCTATGAAAATTAAATTTCTGTTTCTCGGTTTCTCGGCTTTAGCTTTTACGGCTTGTAAAACACCGCTAAATGTTGCTGAAGTACATCCCGAAAAAAACATTTCTATATCGAAAGATTTACCGGATGCTCCGGATTTCAAGTCCATCATAGAACCTTATAAGCAAGAACTAGAAGGGAAAATGAACAAGAAAATTTCTTATACATCTGTTGATTTAAACAAAACTGGCGATAACAGTAATTTAGGAAATCTTCTGGCTGATTACACGTTCGAGGGTGCAGATGAATGGGCAAAAAGAAATGGAATTCCTGGTGGCGTAGATTGCGCGGTGATAAATATTGGCGGAATTCGAACCACTATTGGTAAAGGGGATATTTTTACCAAAAGCATCTACGAAGTAATGCCTTTCGAAAATGAAGTTCTTATTGTGAAGCTGAAAGGTTCCGATTTAAAGGGACTTTTTGACTATTATTTAACAACTCAAAAAAACAATCCGGTTTCCCATTTATACATCGAAACCGAAAACGGAATGACCGTGAAAGAACTGGTCAACGGTAAAGAAGTGGAAACGAACAGGGATTATTACATTGCAACTTCTGATTATTTGGCTTTAGGCGGCGATAATATGGCTTTTTTCGCGACAGGAAAAATGATTTCGACGGGAATTAAATTGCGGGATTTGTTTTTAGAAAAATTTCAAGCTCATCCGCAGATTGTGGCTCCATCCGATATCCGTTTAAATTTTAAAAATAAAAAAAATAAAACCAATGAATAGAAAACAGTTTCTAAAAACAATTGGTGGTGGAACTTTAGCAATGACTTTAGCTCCCAATTTACTGTTGGCTGAAAATCTTAACATTTTTGATGTAAAGGCAGAATATAAATTGACAATTCTTCATACCAATGATCAACACAGTAGAATTGAGCCTTTTGAAGCAAGCTATACCAGAAATCCAAATCAAGGTGGATTTGCAAGAAGAGCAGCTTTAATCGAAAAAATCCGGAAAGAAAACAGCAATATTCTTTTATTGGATTCAGGCGATACTTTTCAGGGAACGCCTTACTTTAATTTTTTCGGTGGTGAACTTGAATTTAAATTAATGTCGATGATGGGTTATGATGCTTCTACAATGGGGAATCATGATTTTGACAATGGTTTAGAAGGTTTCAAAAAAGTGCAGGCGAATGCAAAATTTCCGTTTATCTGTTCCAATTACGATTTTAAAAATACAATTTTGGATGGACAAACGATTCCGTATAAAATTTTTAATAAAAACGGAATTAAAGTCGGGATATTTGGAGTAGGAATAGAATTGGCAGGTTTAGTAGGAAAAAAACAATACGGCGAAACGGTTTATGAAAATCCGATAGAAGTTGCACAACATTATTCTGAATTTTTGAGGAATGAGAAGAAATGTGATTTGGTCATTTGCCTTTCTCATATTGGATATGATTACCGAGATAACCCCAATAAAATTTCGGATAAAATTTTGGCGGCAAAAACTGATGGAATCGACCTGATTTTGGGAGGTCACACTCATACTTTTTTACCAGAACCACAAACTTTTACTAACCGAAAAGGCAAAAATGTATTGGTCAATCAAGTAGGTTGGGCTGGATTGCTTTTGGGCAAACTCGACTTTTATTTTGATAAAAACAAAAATGTGAAAAATATTTCATGGCACAATCAAGTTATAGATGATACAATTCTAGTTTAAAATGATGAAAAAACTAATACCCCTTTTGTTTCTTTTGTTTTCTGCAGGCATTTTCGCGCAGGTGATTTCCTCCAGTAAATGGACTGATTTGTTTTCTTATAACAACGTTTTGGCGGTTCGGGAAGACAATGGTAAACTCATTGCAGCAACCGAAAACGGAGTGTTTTTTTACACACCAAGTTCGGGTGAAGTCACCAAACTTTCTAAAGCGAATGGACTGCACGAAGTGAAAATTTCGGCCTTTGATTATGATGCAACAACAAAAATAGGTTTAGTTGGCTATAAAAGTGGCGCCATGGATGTTATAACTCCTGAAGGAATTACTTATGTGGTTGATATTCCAATTGCATCCGGCTACACTGGAAGTAAAAAAATCAACCATATTTCGATTAATGGAAATTTGGCAGTAGTTTCTGTTGGTTATGGAGTCTCTATTTTTAGATTGGATAAAAAAGAATTTGGTGATACGTCATTTTTCACTAATGCAGGACTTTTTGAATCGGCGAAAGAAGCAATGATTAAAGATAATTTTGTTTATGTGGTAACTGCAACTGGTCTGAAATCTCATCAAATGAATGTTACCTTTCCCATTTATTCCAGTTGGAATAGTGTTGCAGGAGGAAGTTTTAATCAAATTGCGGGAACGAGTATGGTCGTTTACGCTAATGCCAATACCGTAAAATATGGGGATGGTAACACGTTTTCTACCATTGCTCAAAGTTTCTCAAATATTCAAGATGTGACAGTCACAGATCAAAATATTGTGGTAACAGACACGAATTCAGTTTCGGTATTCACCAAAGCAGGTAATTTTGTGAAGTCTTATGCTGCGGATGAATTGCTTAACACGGGTTTTTATTCTGGGTCACAAATTTTTGCCGGAACAAAGATTTCAGGGATTAAGAATGATGCTGGTCAACTTTTAAAGCCAGATGGTCCTTACAATAATACTTCTTACAAAATTGATGTTGTAGGCCAACAAATCGTTGTTTCTTCTGGCGGTAGAGGCGGAAATTTAGAACCAGTTGTAAGTAATTTGGGATATTATCACTTCAATGGATCCCAATGGATGTATCCTGAAATATTTAGAAATCCAACAGTACCCTTCAACGTCCTGGATGCAGTAATAAACCCCTCAAAACCCTCAGAAATATTCTTTTCAAATTATGTTTTTCAAGAAGGAGCCAAAGGAATTTATCGCATGGAGAATAATCAATTTGTGAAAAATTATGCTACAGATTTGCAGTATTTTAACCGAATCACGGGATTGGTTTTTGATAAAAATAATCAGCTTTTCGCGTCTGTAGGTTATAATCCAAATTCCAAACTAGGTTTCTATTATTACAATCCCGGTGCAGATGATTTTTCATTGGTAAGTGTTGTAGATGCGGGATCTGTTCAAAAACCCTTTGTAAATTCAGGGATTCTCTATATTCCTTCACTAAATTTTAGTGGCGGTGGTTTGGTGGTTTATGATTACAATAATACTCCAGGTTCTACTGGTGATGATCGATTTAAAATACTAAGGAAACCAAATAATCTTCCTGCCGACGGAGTAGTTTCTGCCAATATTGATAAAAATGACGACATCTGGATCGGAACGCGCGTAGGCTTGAGAATAATTAGCAATCCATCTGCTATTCTTACAGAAGATAATCCGCAAGCTCAACCCATTATTATTGAAGAAAATGGTTTGGGTGAAGAACTCTTCCGCGATAGTAGTGTTTTGCATATCGAAGTAGATGCCGGAAACCAAAAGTGGATTTCAATCGATGGTGGTGGTGTTTTTTACTTAAATTCAAACGGAGAGCAAACCATTAAACATTTTACTAAAGAAAATTCACCATTGCCAAGCAATAGCGTAACCGATATCAAAGTAGATAATAAAAATGGTAAGGTCTATTTTGTAACCTTTGATGGAATCATGGTTTATCAAGGTGATGTACTTGATGTTACTTCCAATTTCGGCGATGTTTTGGTGTACCCAAATCCTGTGGTATATTCCAAATTTAAAGGCAATGTGAGCATTCGCGGTTTAGCAGAGAAAACAAATATCCGCATCACCGATGCAGCAGGAAATCTTGTTCATCAAGCAGTTTCCAAAGGAGGATACTATGAGTGGAATCTCAATAACCATCGTGGCGTTCGGGTTGCATCTGGAATTTATTTTGTTTTGATGACCAATGCAGACGGAACTGATACCGCAACCGCTAAAATCGCAGTAGTGAATTGATGCACAATCAAACTTGCTTTCTACTGTATTATAACAAATATGGAGATAATGATGCGTTTTTGCACTGCTTTTCTGCAGAAGAGGGTTATCGAAGCTTTTTTGTCAAAGGTATTTACTCTTCTAAAAATAAAAAAAAACCGTATCTCTTTCCCCTGAATTTATTAAATATTTCAGTTGTTAAAAAAGGAAGTAGCCAATCGGTTTCTACGATTTCCAAATTAGAATTGGCTGCGGAATTTTATGATTTTAATGATGTTAAGACCAATTCTATTTTATTTTTTACAGCAGAATTTTTGCATCAAATTTTAAGAAATGAAGATCAAAACCATCAATCTTTCAGTGCGATATATGATTTTCGGGAAGAGATCAAATCAAATAATTTTGATGCTCATATTGAATTGCTTTTTCGCTTTTTAAAAATTTCTGGGATTGCACCTCTTTACAATCAAAAAAAATACTTAGATCCCGAATCAGGCACCTTCCATGAAGAAATTTCAAATGCTGTTTTTAATGATGAGATATCTGATATTTGGAAAAGTTTTTTGGAGAATGAACACTTGAAAATCCACTTGAAAAAGACCCAAAGAAATGATGTTTTAGATTCGCTGATGGTCTATTATCATCTTCATTTTACGGGATTCTACATCCCGAATTCATTAGCAGTTCTAAGGCAGATTTTTGAGTAAAAAGTAGAAAAAGTTTCTGACGTAAACAAAAAAAAGTTCCTTTCAAAAGGAACTTTAATTTTTTGTAAGCTTGCAATTCAAATTATCTCGCAGTAGTTTTATATACTTGAAAATTAAAGACAAAACTTCTGTTACGGTAAGAAATATTAGAATAATTAAAATAAGGATCTCTCCCAAATGCCGCTCTGGAAGGAACAATAATTACTCCCTGAAGGTTGTAATTGCTTTCGTCAGTAAGGTCAAAAGATTTAAAAAGTTGTAGCGCTTCAACGAAACCCTCTATTTCGTAATAACTTCTTTGTTTCGCCTCTTGTGTTGTAGCATTCGCCAAAACTTCATCTTTTACGTGGAAATAGGCGGGATCTACTTCGGGAACTCCGCTTCCATTAACGGTGTTTCTAAATGGATATCCGGCAACAAAAGTAGATTTACCGTCGGTATTTGTTGCAACATAACTGTTGGTAATACTCATTAGTTTTATGATGTCGGTTGCGCCAATCGTTTTTCCTGGGTCAGGTTGCGCTCCTTGTCTTACGATATAAATTACTCCTGAAGGTAAAGTTACCGGAGCCGGTATAAGATCTGCTAATTTTTTGTTAATCGTATCTGTTGCCACATAATTTTTGATGTTCCCTTTGGCATCTAAATAATGGGTTTGCAAAAAGTCCAGTGCTGCCTGATCATCATAACTATTTTGGGTTTCTATACTTACTTCCGGCTCTACTACGGGTTGGTCTGTTCTGCACGAAGACAACGCAATAGAAGCAAGAGCAAGGAAGAAAAATGATTTTTTCATATTTAATAATATCTGTAAATTGCTAAAATTTTTTAATCCTGCAAAAGTATAAATAAAATATGAGAATAGATAAGTTTTTATGGTGTGTTCGATTTTATAAAACCAGAAGCATTGCTACCGACGAAATTAAGAAAAACCGTGTCTCAGTGGGAACAGCTACCGTAAAAAGTTCCAAAGAGGTCAAAGAAGGCGATCTTATAAAAATTAGAAAGAATCAAATTGATTACGTCATTAAAATTCTGGAGATTCCAAAAAGCAGAGTAGGCGCTAAATTAGTTCCTGTGTACATTCAAGACAAAACTGACAAGGAGCAGCATGAAATTCTGAAACAAAGAAAATTAGCGCAAGATTATTACCGCATCAAAGGTGAAGGTCGCCCCACGAAAAAAGACCGCCGAGAATTGGATGATTACATCGAAAGCGACTCTACTTCAGCTATGGAGAACGGAGAGTGGGATTTGTTTTTTAGCGATGTTGAGGAATAAGTTGATTTTAAAAAAGCGCTTTAATTTCCTTTACAATATATTGAACTTCTTTCCCATCGGTATCGATCGTATATTTCGCTTGGGAATAATACCCATTTCGTTCAAATAGATGTTTTGCAATAAATTCTGGCAAATCCTCATCGTTGATTTTTGCGATTAAGGGTCTTTTTTGTTTTTGTTTCAAAAGTCTTTCTGCAAGATTCTTTACTGATGTTCGAAGGAAAATACTTTCGGTATATTGATTGATCACTTCCATGTTATTGTAGTACGCAGGTGTACCGCCACCAACGCTTAAAATAATGTGGTCTTGTGTTGCTAAAATTTCCTCCAGAATTTCTCTTTCCTGTTTTCTAAAGTAGATTTCGCCTCTTTTTTCGAAGATTTCGACAATTGTCATCTTATTTTTCAAAGAAATTTGCTGATCCAAGTCAATTAATTTTAGGTTCAATTCTTGACTCAAAACTTTGGAAATGTGAGATTTGCCGCTTCCCATGTATCCGACGAGTGAAATTATCATATTTTTATTTTGCACAAAGTTCCAAAAAAATTTTGAGATTTTAAAAAAAGACTTATCTTTGCACCACTTTAAAACGACAATATAACTATTCAGTTTTAATGGTGACCGACTCGGTAGCTCAGCTGGTAGAGCAATACACTTTTAATGTATGGGTCCTGGGTTCGAATCCCAGCCGGGTCACAAGTAAAAAATTTCCGTAATTTTTACGGTTTTTTTTTGCCTGCGTGGTGAAATTGGTAGACACGCCATCTTGAGGGGGTGGTTTCCTAAGGATGTGCTGGTTCGAGTCCAGTCGCAGGCACAGCAACAAAAATTAACTATGAATATTGAAGGGATTAATAATTCTGATTATTTCATTAAAAAACCTTTTAATTATCAATTCTAAATTTTTAATTAAAAGACTCGGTAGCTCAGCTGGTAGAGCAATACACTTTTAATGTATGGGTCCTGGGTTCGAATCCCAGCCGGGTCACTAAATTACTTCTTCGGAAGTATTTTTTTTTTTTTTTTCATATTGATATTTTGTGATTTGGTGTACAAAAGTTTTCCCAGTTAAGGAAAGCTTTTGGCTTTTTTAAGGGTTTTTGATTTTGTTGAAAATGCTTTCTACGAGTTCTTTGCCCCCTTTAAAATTTAAATGATCTTGGTCACCAAAATATTCTTCATGGTTTACATAAATCGTTTCAACATCGATCACTTTTAAACCCTTAGAAATAAATATTTGATCGGCGCCATAGTTTTTATCGCCCAATATTGTGGAATAAGAGCTCGATAGTGGAAATTTTAAACCAATCAGTTCTATATTATTGGCTTTACATACGGCGATAATATTCAATAATATTCTTTCAAGGTTTTTGCTCCTGCTCGGTGTCGGAAACTGCCCTGAAATCCTTTCCTCCGCTCTTTTTAGCTGTTCTTTTTTTGGTAATTTACTCCACATTACGTTTTCTTGTGCATTTTTTTTAGGGGAGAAAACCGCTGCAATCTTACTTTCCAGATATATTCTTAGTAGTGGGTTCACCTTTATCTGAAAAATTGGAAAATAATATTTTAAATATTTTTCTTTCAAATAATTGGTATCAATAGTAGAGGTATAAATCACGCTTTTATCTGCATTGTTAAATTGATCTCGATACGGACTTAAGGTATGGTTGTCTACAGTGAGGTAAATCGTTTTTATTTTATACTTATTTTCTATTAAATAATTAATTTTCCTGCTACTATCTAAATAGGAGTCGCTGCTGGCAGAAAAATTGAAGATTTTAAACTTTTCGGCGGATTTTTCTAATGGTATTCCATGCGAGTCTGCGATCAGAAAGGAATGGTAATTTTTGCTTGGGAAATCCTTATATCCTTTGTAATAGTTATCATTAGCAAAGACGAAAACGATACCATTAAAAAGAAGTACAATTATCAAAAAAACAAATAAATTGGTAACAAATTTCCTCATATCAATTATCTCTTAAAATTGGAAGTAGATGAATTCCACCGTTTTGCCAAAATTTCCATAAAAATACATGCAAAGCAGAATCAAGATATAACTTAACCAGCGGATGGGTTTAAAAATGATGTTTTTCATTCCTTCCAAAGCGTATTGGTTCTCTCTTCCTTGCCATTCTACCAATAAGAAAATAATAATCGATCCGAACAAGGTTTTCGCATTTTCCATATCATTAAATTTCGGAAACGTAAACAACGATGGGGAAAAGATTCCTGAAAGGTAATGTAAAGCATGTTCCATATTTTCTGCCCGAAAAAAGATCCAGGCGAAAACTGTTAAAGAAAAGGTCATTGCTATTTGTGCCATTTCTTTTAAGGTTGGGAAAATTTTCCCTTGGGCTACAATTTCTAAATGGTTGCGATTTGTTTTCAAAATGATTGATGGTAGTATGAATAATGCGTTCAAGCTTCCCCAAACAATAAATGTCCAGTTCGCTCCATGCCAAAATCCACTCACAATAAAAATGATAAAAGTATTTCGAATTCGCATCCAATTTCCGCCTTTGCTTCCACCGAGTGGAATATACAAATAATCTTTGAACCAAGAAGAAAGGGAAATATGCCAACGACGCCAAAACTCCGCAATGTCTCGGGAAAAATAGGGAAAAGCAAAATTCCGCAATAATTCTATCCCAAATAGCCTTGCTGTTCCTAATGCAATATCAGAATACCCTGAAAAATCACCATAAATCTGAAAAGTGAAAAATAGTGCACCCAAAACTAAGGTGCTTCCATTCATGTCTGCAGAATTATTGAAAATCTGATTAGCGTACTCGGCACAATTATCTGCGATAACAATTTTTTTAAACAAGCCCCAAAGTATTTGTCGCAAACCATCTGCGGCTTTTGAATATTGAAAATCTCTCGGTTTTTTTATTTGAGGTAATAAATGGGTTGCTCTTTCAATAGGACCTGCAACTAACAATGGAAAAAAACTGACAAAGACTGCATAATCTACAAAGTTTTTTTCTGCGTTTATGCGGTTTTTATAAATGTCTATGACATAAGAAAGTCCATGAAAAGTATAAAACGAAATTCCTACGGGTAAAATAACGTTTAACAAGAGTGGACTTGTTTTCCAGCCAAGATATGAAACACTTTCTGCGAAAGATTCTGCAAAGAAGTTGTAGTATTTAAATACTCCTAGAAATCCCAAATTGATAATGATACTTAACCAAAACCATCTTTTTTTATGGGTGTTGCTGCTAGAATTCTGTATTTTTAAACCTGCGAAATAATCGAGTAGGGTAGAAAACAATAGTAAGAACATAAAACGCCAATCCCAACATGCATAAAAAAAGTAGCTTGAAATAAGCAGCAGTACATTTTGCAGTTTAAGGTTTCTGTTCGCTAAAAACCAGTAAATAAAAAATACGATGGATAAAAAAATAGCAAAATTAATGGAGTTAAAAAGCATTTGATATTCTAATATTTCAAAGTAAATTTAATTGAAGGTTTTCCTGATCGTTTGAATTCAGAAATAATAAATGGATGAAGAATAATTTTGAGTTAAAAAGTGTTTTTATTCGGGTGAAATAAATTTGTATTTTTAAATTTAGTCCAAATGTACGTTATCAATCAGCCGAACATCATTGACAAAAACTACGATGAACGCGCGATATTGATGACCCGCATAAAAAAAATCGGTTTCTTTCAAAGTTTGTTCATCGGCGATTTCAAAATATTCTAAAACCATTCCCCTTTGATCTTCAAAAATTTCTTTTACCCGTTGATTGATTTCGGAGATGGTGATGATTCTGAACCATTCATTTACTTTTAGCAAAGTTTCGTGGATCACTTTAGAAGCCTCGCGCTGTTCAGAGCTCAGTCTTTCATTGCGGGAACTCATAGCCAATCCATTAGCTTCTCTATAAATTGCAACTCCATGAATTTTTACAGGCAGCTTTAGTTTTTCTACTAATTTTTTGATAATTGCAAGTTGTTGAAAATCTTTTTCTCCGAAATATGCATGATCCGGTTGTGCCTGTCTCAGCAACTCTTCCACCACAGTTCCTACGCCATTGAAATGTCCCGGACGGAATTTTCCTTCCATTTCATTTTCTAAACCATCAAAATCATAAGATTTGCTTTGCAATCCATTTGGATATAAATCAGAAACTTCGGGAAGGTAAACCGCGTCAACAAAGTTTGAATTTTCTAAAATTTTCAAATCTTTTTCAACATTTCGGGGATACTTTTCTAAATCTGCAGCATTATTAAATTGGGTAGGATTTACAAAAATAGAGGAAATGACCAAGTCGTTTTCTTTGCTTGCCGCTTCGTACAAGGAAATATGACCTTGATGAAGCGCGCCCATCGTGGGAGCAAAGCCAATTTTTTTTCCCATTTCACGCTGCCTTTCAATATAATCGTGAAAGGTCTTCTTCGATTTAAAAATTTTCATGGTGTTTTATTATCTATGTAAAAATAAGAATTTCTGCTAAAAAAGCGTATAAATGGAATTTTAATTTGCAGAAAAATTAGACTATTGAAATTATAATTATTAAAATTTGTTAATTAAAAAATATTCGTTTTAAATTTCGTAATTTTGCGCTGTAGAATATTCTGCTTAATCATACGAAGAACGATAGAATTTATGCCGAACCAAAAGATATTATACGTCACCACAGAACTATATCCTTATCAGGAAGACAGTAACATAGCGACAACGGTGAGTAAAATGGCACTCAAAATGCATCAAGGAGGGAATGATGTGAGGGTTTTTATGCCGCGATTTGGGCAAATAAGTGAACGCAAGTTTCAGCTTCATGAAGTAATTCGCCTTTCGGGGATGAATATTATTATTAATGATCTCGATCAGCCCTTGATTATCAAAGTGGCTTCACTTCCAGGAGAAAGACTTCAGGTTTATTTCATCGATAATGATGAGTATTTCAAAAGAAAACAATTCTACATTGATGATGATGGAAAACCATTTGAGGATAATGATGAGCGGGCTATATTCTTCGCAAGAGGAGTTATAGAAACCATCAAAAAACTCAATTGGGTTCCTGATGTAATTCATATCAATGGTTGGATGGCCTCTTTTATTCCCATTTATTTAAAGACTTTTTACAAAAATGATTCTTATTTTAAAGATTCAAAAATTGTACTTTCGGTCTATAATGAGGAAGATTTAGTGCTTTCTTCAGCGATAGGAGAAAAAATGAAATTCGACAATATTACTTCACTTCCAGCCTTTGAAAAACCGAGTTTTCAACAATTCGTGATCGATAGTATGGATTTGGTAGATATCGTTTTAAAAGGTGATGAGTTCTTGCAAGATCAACTCAAAAATGCTTTTGACAAAACTGAAACTACAAAATCTGAATACATCGATGCTAGTTCCATCAATAACTTATACTAATCAATTTTTTTTTAATGATAAATAATATTCAAAAATTATTCAAAATTACCACAACATTGGTAATTGGGAGTTTAATTTTGTGGAATTGTGAGCCTGAGTCAGATCAACTTGGTTCACAATTTTTTCAGAACGGTGCACAAGGAACAGAAACTTCATATCCTGTTATTGCATACAATAATTACAATGGAATAGCCGGACAATTAAATGGAGATACGATTCGAACTGATGCAGTTCGTCTAAATAGTGCTGCGCTTGGAGCATTCAGCGAATCACAGTTTGGGTTGCAGAAAGCAGCTTATGTTACGCAAGTTCGTTTAAGTTCCTATGCACCAGATTTTGGTGTAAATCCTATTATAGATTCTGCAGTGATGGTCATAAAACCATTGTACGCAACAGATTCTGTAACTACAACAACTGATGAGAGCTATGTTTACCCAATCGGCGCAGTTCCTGCAAAAAAAGTGGTAAAAACTTATCCTGTAAGCAAATATGGGAAAGCTAAACTTGGAGGTTCAAAAACAACTTTCAATATTAAGGTTCGGGAAGTCACTGATTTTCTCGGTACCAATACGGATCAAATTAAATCCAATAAAATCGTAGGTACAGGAAATGTAATAGGCTCTAAGGTTTTCAAAGGAGATATTAATTCGATTTCAATTACCAAAAAAGCAGATAACTCTGTACTTCTAGAACGTGAAGCATCAATAAGAATTCCACTAGATTCTACCTTTTTTCAAAATAAAATTATCACAAAAGGTACCGCTCCAGAACTTACTGATGCAGCATCATTCATTAGATATTTTAAAGGTTTGAGAATCTCTGTAGATGAAAATGATGGTTATTTTTTCAATTTCAATCCCAATTCTGTAGTAATCAATCTTTATTATAAGAAAAATAAAGTTGACGGAACTACAACAACTCGTGAACAAGCGGTCTTTGCAATGGATTTAGGTTCAGCGAACACGCATTTTAGCCAGATTTCTTTTGACAGAACGGGTACTCCTTCTGCTTCTGTAATTTCTGCAAATCAATTGACCGGGGATTCAAGACTGTATGCACAGGGAATGGGAGGACCGGGAATAGGTCTTCGAGTTCCTCTTGCAACCGTAGATGCAATAAAAGCAATGTACAAAAACGATAAGATCGGAATTATCTCAGCGAAAATCAGAATTTACACCGATGCAGTTAACTGGAACAATAGTTATAAAAAACCAGAGACTTTTGTTGTAAGACAGCGTGACTTAAGTCTTAATGGGGAAGATCAGTATCTGAAAGATTTTCTCATCGACATGAGTGCTTTGGCATATTCTGGAAACTATAATTTGGTGAAAGCGTATGATTTAGATAAGAACCCTACCTATTATGATATAGGAATTACACAAACCTTCAAGAATATCATAGAAACTGAAGCTAAAAATAATGACTTGGTACTTAATGTGGGAACTTATACTACAGATGCAAATGGTAATTTTTTGGGTATTCAGTATAAATCATTAGGTCAACAAAATTTTAATTCGAGATCTTTTTCACCGAATAGAGCGGTGTTTATAGGAACAGAAGCCAATAACGTTCAGAGTCCTAAGTTGATTTTGACTTACGGTAAAAAATAATAGTTAATAATAAAGAATAAAATATATGTGTGGTATTGTAGGATATACAGGATTTCAGGATGCATATGAAGTAGTTATAAACGGACTTCGAAGATTAGAGTACAGAGGTTACGACAGTGCAGGTATTGTTTTGGAACAAGGATCGACTTTTGACGTTGCGAAAACCAAGGGTAAAGTCGAAGACTTAGTAGGAATATCAAAAAATCTTGTAGGCAAGTCGCATGTTGGCATGGGTCATACAAGATGGGCTACTCATGGGGTTCCTAGCGATAGAAACTCTCACCCTCATCTTTCAAATAATGGTAAGATTGCTATCGTACATAATGGAATTATCGAAAATTACGATACCATAAAAATTATGCTTACCGAAAAAGGTTTTGTTTTTCATTCAGAAACAGACACCGAAGTTTTGGTCAATCTTATTCAGTATCTTATGGATATCAATGCTGATATTGATTTTCCTACCGCAGTGAGATATGCTTTGAATGAAGTATATGGAGCTTATGCAATTACCGTGATGCATAGTGATTTTCCTGGAGTTTTAGTTGTTGCGAGATTAGGTTCTCCTTTGGCAATTGGTTTAGGAAACAAAGAATATTTTATCGCTTCAGATGCATCTCCGTTTGTAGAATTTACGAAAGAAGCTGTTTATTTGGAAGAAGGTCACATGGCGACCATTTCTTTAGAAAATGGTGTTGATATTCGGAATATTAAAGACAATGTAAAGATTATTCCAGAAGTTCAACAGCTAAAATTGAGTTTGGAACAAATAGAAAAAGGAGGGTACGAACATTTCATGTTGAAAGAAATTTTCGAGCAACCAAAATCTATTCATGATACTTTGAGAGGAAGATTACTTGTAGAAGAAGGCATCATCAAAATGGCCGGAATATGGGATCACCTCGAAAGATTAAATCAAGCGCAGAAAATTACGATTATCGCTTGTGGAACTTCGTGGCACGCTGGTTTAATTGGCGAATATTTAATCGAAGAATTTGCAAGAATTCCTGTTGAGGTTGAATATGCTTCAGAATTCAGATACAGAAACCCGATTATTACCGATAAAGATATTGTGATTGCAATATCCCAGTCCGGAGAAACTGCCGATACCATGGCTGCAATAAAAATGGCCAAAGAAAAAGGCGCATTTGTTTATGGTATTTGTAATGTGGTAGATTCATCAATTTCTCGTGTAACCGACGCTGGTTCTTATACCCATGCAGGTCCAGAAATCGGTGTAGCTTCTACCAAAGCATTTACTTCCCAGCTGACTGTTCTTTCATTAATTGCATTGAAATTAGGAAAGCATAACGGTCACTTGAGCAATCAGGAATTCATGAAATTGATTACTGAGCTTGATGCACTTCCGAAAAAAGTAGAAGAGGTCTTAGAAAGTACTCACGAAAATGTAAAAGAAATTGCAAAACATTTTATTGGAGCTCAAAATTTCCTTTATTTAGGAAGAGGTTATAATTTCCCAGCAGCGTTAGAAGGAGCTCTTAAATTAAAAGAGATCTCTTACATTCACGCAGAAGGATATCCTGCCGCAGAAATGAAGCATGGTCCAATCGCTTTGATCGATGAAAATATGCCAATTGTAATCATCGCACCAAAACAAGGTCACTATGATAAAATCGTGAGCAATGTGCAGGAAATTAAAGCCCGTAAAGGAAGAGTTGTGGCGTTGGTAAACAAAGGA
Source organism: Kaistella chaponensis (assembly GCF_900156725.1). Lineage (GTDB taxonomy): Bacteria > Bacteroidota > Bacteroidia > Flavobacteriales > Weeksellaceae > Kaistella > Kaistella chaponensis. Next base: position 409,099 of record NZ_FTOI01000001.1, read on the forward strand.
GATACGCAAGTTGCTTCGGTAGCTGATTTTGTGATTGAATTCCCAGAAACTTCCGAATGTTTTTCTCCAATTATTGCTTCAATACCATTGCAGCTATTAGCTTATTACATTGCGGTTTACAGAGGTGCAAATGTCGATCAACCGAGAAATCTTGCAAAATCTGTTACTGTAGAATAAAAATAATGTTAATATTTATAAAATAATTCAAACATTTTTTCGTTTTGGAAAAAAAATCATAATTGTTTTTCCAAAAAATTATATATTTACCGCTTAATTTCAAAAAATAGAATGAAAAGAATATTTCTTATATTACTATCCGCATCCCTTATCATCTCCTGCTCCAAAGGCGGTAAATCTAGCGCTGGAAAGCCAGGTGTTAAAGGAGAATTAGTGTCAAGAAGCAAATCAAAATCTTTTGTATCAGAACGTCCTTATGGTATGGTTGCAATTCCCGCTGGATCTTATGTTATGGGACTTGCTGATCAGGATTTCACAAACACTCCCGAAAAAGCCAGTCTGAAAACAGTAACTGTTTCTTCCTTCTTTATGGATGAATCAGAAATTACCAATGGAGAATATCGCGTTTTTATCAATTATGTGCGTGATTCTATTGTGCGTTCCTTATTAGCAGAAGCTGCTGGTGATGGTGGCTCAGCTGGAGATGGTGGTTCTATTGGTGATTTCGCATATTTATCTAAAAAAGCAGGTGATACCAAAACTCCTTATCAGGAATTTATGGAATCTCAAGGTGGTAGAGATGGATATAATGAATCAAAAAAATTAGACTGGGGCGTACCATTGCGTTGGAAAACATCTGACTATCCGGATGCTCAATATGCCGAAGTTTTAGAATCAATTTATATTCCACCTGCAGAAAGAATTAATAATGAAAGAATTATTGATGCTAGAAAATTAAAATATGCTTACAATTGGGAAGATATAGAATCAGCCCTTAAAGATAAATCGAGAGGTGCCAAATATTTGAAAAAAGAAAGTATCGCTGTTTATCCTGATACTACTGTTTGGATTAAAGATTTCAATTACGCTTATAACGAGCCCCTTTACGATGGTTACTTTTGGCACAGCGCCTATAAAAGCTACCCAGTTGTTGGTGTAACTTGGGATCAAGCAAGAGCCTATTGTAATTTTAAATCTAAATTAAAGTCTGACTATAACGAATCTCTGAAAAAGAAAAAACAAAAAGCAATGGCGTTCAGACTTCCAACAGAAGCAGAATGGGAATATGCAGCACGTGGTGGAAAAGAAAATGCTACTTATCCATGGGGTGGACCATATTTGATGGATGATCGAGGTTGTTACTTAGCCAATTTCAAACCAAAAAGAGGAAATTATATCGAAGACGAAAAGAAAGGTACTTATACCTATACAGCACCAGTAAAAAAGTTTGGAAAAAATGGTTTTGGATTGTTTGATATGGCTGGAAATGTAGCGGAATGGACAGAATCTCCTTACAATAATTCAACCTACGAATTTGCTTCCACATTAAATCCATATCTATCAAACCAAGCATACAGAGAAGTGAAAAAAACCGTTAGAGGTGGTTCTTGGAAAGATGTAGGGTATTTATTGATGAATGGAGCTAGAGATTACGAAAGAAAGGACTCTGCCAGAAGTTATATCGGTTTCAGAACAGTACAAGATATTCCTGAAGGAACTGCCAAATTCAAAAAAAGAACAAATTAGAAAGCATTTAAAAACAAATAATTATTAACTAAAAAAATTCATAACACATGTTTAAAACTAAAGAAGGAGTTTACAACTTTATCTATTCAATTGGAGCTGCAATCGTAATTATCGGAGCCTTATTCAAATTAACCCACTTCAGTATCGGTCCACTTACCGGGAACGTAACTTTAGCAATCGGTTTGATTACAGAAGCCATTATCTTTGTAATTTTTGCATTTGATGCACCAAAATCAGAAGAATCTTACGCTTGGGAAAATGTTTACCCAGAATTATTAGATTCTCATGCAGCACCAAATCCAAAACATTCTACATTAGGATTTCAATCTGCAGAAGTTAAAGAATTAGAAACTTCTTTATCAGACAAATTAGATAAAATGTTAGCTGATGCTAAATTAGATGTTAGTCTTTTTGATAGATTGAGAACAGGAATTGATAAATTTTCTAGTTCAGTTGATCAAATCAACCAAACTGTTGATGTTACAGGATCTACCCAAAAATACAACGATCAGTTAACTTTAGCTGCAAGTCACTTAGAAAGTATGAACGCTTTGTATGCTTTGCAATTAGAGCATGGTAAAACACAAACTGAATACAGCAAAAAATATGTAGAAGATATGCAAAAATCTGCTGCACATTCAGAGAAATTTAACGAAGAATTAACAGGATTAACCTCTAACCTAAATAGTCTTAATAGAGTTTACGGCGGAATGCTTAGCGCCATGAAAGCATAGTTTACTAACCATTTATATTAAAAATTTAACTATTAACAAAATTTACTAAAAATGGCACAAGGAAAACAGACGCCTCGTCAGAAGATGATTAACTTGATGTATCTGGTTTTCATTGCAATGCTTGCAATGCAAATCGATCAAGAAATCATCAGATCATATAACGATACCAATCAAACTCTTACTGATACAAGAGGATTAGTAGAACAAAAGAATGATAAAATTTTTAAGAAAACCTTAGAAGCTAAAGCTGCTAACACTCCAGATACTTATGCAAAACCACTTGCAGACTATCAAAGTTTAGAAGCTAAAACTAATGATTTAGTAAGCTTTATAGATGGATTGAAAAGCACTTTGAAAAAAGAATCTGGCTATGATGATAAAGTAAATGTTGATGAAAATTTCACAGCATTGAACAACACAGAACCAGCTTCAAATTTATTTTTTAAAGGAAGTGAAACAGCTCCTTCAAAAAATGCTACAGATTTGAAAGCAAAAGTAGCAGCATTGAAATCATACATTACCCAAAGTTTTGGTTCTTCACCTGAAATGAAGCCTGTAATTGATAGAGCAAACAAAACTCTTGTTACAGAATTTGAAAAAGGCGTTACCAGAAACGGGAAAAATTGGTTACAATATAAATTCTACGGTCAACCATTAATTGCGGCACTTTCTAACTTAGAAGTTATACAATCAGAAGCAAGAAATTTACAATCTGATGTTTTGATGACGATGCTTCAAGAAAAAGTTGATGCAGATATTAAATTTGATGCCTATCAAGCTATCGTTTCTGCACCTACAATTGTTCTTCAAGGAGAAGCTGCAACGGGTAAAGTTTCTATCGGTAACTATTCTAGCAACGTTCCGGGATTATCAATGCCTGGTTTAACCGTAACAAACGGACAAGGTTCTAGAGGTTTAGATACAGGATCTTTAGGTGATAAAAGTTTTAGTGGAACTATTTCCTTTAAAGATGTCAACGGAAAAGAAATTCCTTTGAATTATAGCCACACCTATAAAGTTATTGCAGGAGCTCAAGAATTGAAAGCTCAAAAAGGAGCCATTGTAACTGCCGATAAAATGAATGTTTTATACAGAGGTTTACCAAATCCAATTTCAGGTTCTATTTTAGGAGCTGATATGTCAGGTATTTCATTATCAGCTGCAGGAGCTTCCGTAAGTGGAAGTGGAGGAAAATGGACCGTAACTCCAGGAGCTGGTTCAACTGTGAAATTAACGATTTCCGGGAAAGATCCAAAAGGAGGTACCATTTCTCAAGCGTTCGATTTCCGAATCAAAAATGTTCCGCCACCTGTTGGTCAAATCCAAGGAAGTTATGTGGTATCGATGCCTTCAAGTTCGATTCCAAACCAAAAAGTTTCGGTGGTAATGCCAGATTTCGATTTCCCAGTGAGCTTCGTAGTAAACAGTTTTATGTTCAAAGTACCTGGAAAAGCGGGAATGTTAGTTAACGGAAATTCATTAAGTTCAGTTGGTAATTTAACCAAAAATTTACGAAATGGTGATGTAGCTTATGTGTTTAACATTAATGCAACTGCAACCGGATTGGGTAATCAAGCATTAAAACAAATTCCACCTGTTGTAATAAACGTACAATAATTACGTTTAAAAATCATATATATTTAATTTTCCAGAAAGATGAGAAAGATACTATTTCTTCTATTAGCTTTAAGTTTTCTAGGGTTAAATGCCCAAAAGAAAAGAAAAACGGTTAAGAAAAAGAAGGCAAAAACGACAAAAACCGTAGCTGCTAAAGCCGACGCCGGACAAAATGTGAGTAACGTTGATTCGTTAGTGAATGCGTATGCTACTCCAGCTGTTCCTGCCGTTCCAGAGGAACCTATTAATTCGATGTCCATTTTAAATGCGAAATCGCCAGAATCTTTCAGAAAATTTAGGGATCTCGGTATGATCAAGCAAGGTGATTCTATGGTTTCTACCAAGAAAACCCCACTTAAATATGGTTTTATCGAAGATAAAGACATCTTAAAAAGCATGGTAGTCTGGGAAATTATTGATTTGAATGATAAGATCAATCAACCGTTCTATCATAATGAAGATGGAGTAGTTTCTCAAAACAAATCATTGTATCAGGTTTTATTTGATGCCATAAATAGCGGTGGTATTAAAGAGGTATATGATGACGAACTTTTTACAGTTAGATTAAGTCCAGAAGCAATTCAGGCGAGAATCAAAAATGAAGTGATGAGTAATGCTGGAACCGATGCAATGAATGCCAATAACGGTGTGTTGACAGAGGAACAAAAGAAAGAATTCATCAACGTTTACGAAACCAAAACTGAAACGGTAAAAGTTTTGAAGATTAAAGGAATGTGGTATATTGATCGCAGAGACGGTCAAATGAAGTACAGACTCCTAGGAATCGCTGCGATGGGACCTGATCCTTCCACAATGGGACAATTTGGACCAGATGGACAACCTTTAGCTTCAAAAGATGAGTTGATCGATTTGTTCTGGGTATATTATCCTGATGCAAGAGAAATATTGGCAAATTCGGTAGCTTTTAATAATAAAAATCTTTCCTCAGATATTACTTTTGATGATTTATTAAACGCTAGACGATTTTCTACCATCATTTATAAATCAGACAATGGTTTAGGAAACGGCGTGATCAAAGACTATATTCCAAAAGATGCAGATGGTCAATTGGAAGAAAGTGAAGCGATCAAAGCGCAGATTCTTCAAATGGAAAATGACATGTGGAATTACTAAATTTCACTTGAAAATATCACAAACCTGAGTATTTTTACTCAGGTTTTTTTGGTTTAAATAGTAGAAAATGAAAAATGTAGATTACGTAATAGTTGGCGGTGGTTATGCAGGAATTTTTTTTGCACATCAGTTGATTGCTCATCAAAAATCCTTTGTTCTATTTTCAGGGGAGCAAAAAGGAGCATCTCAAGTATCGGCGGGAGTTGTAAATCCTGTCGTCCTAAAAAAATTTACGACCTTTTGGCTTGCTGAGGAGCAGATTGATTTTCTTACTCAAACAATGTCTGAAATTGAGAAGTATACCAAACAAAATTATTTGATTGATGAAAATATTCAACGTATTTTTCACGACGAAAATGAAAAAAAATTATGGTTGAGTAAAACCGAAACGGATGAATTACAACCATTTTTAAGTTCTGAATTTCAAAAGCTGGAAACCATTGCAAATGATTTTGGAACTGGTTCAGTGAAAAAATCTGCCCGATTAAATGTAAGTGCTTTTTTTAATGATTTTTTCAGCTATTTTAAAGAAAACAATCACCTCATTCAAGAAGAATTCGATTATTCACAGATTTCTGGTAATTCGTACAAAGATTTTACGTTTAAAAACCTTGTTTTCTGCGAAGGAATGGGAGTGCGTTCCAATCCATTTTTTAATGATATTCAAGTTATTCCGAACAAGGGACATCATTTAAAAGTAAAACTATCTGTGAAGTTAAACCATCTATCTACGCTGAAAAAAAAGCATTTTTTTTTTCCTTTAGATGATCAACTTCATTATTATGGTGGAACGTATGATCCTAATGAAAGAGAAGATCAAATTGATGAATTTAAGCGGGAAGAACTCATTCTTGGGTTACAGGAGTTTTATCCCCATGACTTTGAAATTGAGGAGATCAATTTCGGTTTCCGTCCCACTGTGAAAGACCGACGTCCGATTTTAGGAAATCATCCGGATCATCAGAATTATTTTGTTTACAACGGTTTAGGCGCACGTGGAATTTTGAATGGATGTTATTTTTCCCGAGAACTTTACGACCATATTGAAAATGGAAAAGAATTGATGCCCGAAGTAGATTTAAAACGGTTTACAAAAAAGTAGTCATTCATACGGAAGCTTTGAGATTCTGTCACAATCCACTTGAAGTTTAATCGAATGGTAAATTAGCGTGCAATAGAATTTGATAGAGTTTTATTTCTTTATAAATGCCGAATAGAATAGGATATTTGCCAATTCAAGTTTTCCTAGGGAACGAAATCACTATTGAAGAATCTTTTGAATACAACAAAAAAAAATCAGGAAATTAAGTTCCTGATTTTTATTTTGTAGAGAGGATGGGATTATAACCTTTAGGTTCTCATAAGTTCATTAAAGTTTTATTAGTTTAATAATCAGTGTTTTAAAAAATTATAATATCTTTGAGTATCATAAAAGTGCTTAAAGATATGCCAATATTGGGTGTAGAATTGGGTGTAAAATTTCAAACATGATTATAAAAAGAAACGTTGTTTTTGATCTTGAAAACAGAAAAATTGAAGGCAAAATTATTGCGGATAATATACCAATTCGTATGCGCATCACTTTTTCTGGAAGTAGGATAGATATATTTACAGGGATTCGAGTAGATAGAAATAAGTGGGATAGTTCTAAGTTAAGAGTCAAGCCTAATACTTTCAACAAATTAAAACAATCTGCGTCTGACATCAATACAAAGTTATCAGACTATGAAAATGAAATTCAAAATATATTTAAGAAATTCGAACTTCAGGATCTGATTCCAAGCGTGGAAGAAGTCAAATTCAATTTTAATTCTGCATTTAATAATGGAAAAGTTGTTATAAAAGCAAAGGGCTTTTTTGATTATTTCGATGAATTTACAACTGAAAACGGTAGAGTTAAAAACTGGACAATTAGAACATACGAGAAATTTTCTTCCGTTAGAAAACACTTGTTTGAGTTTAATAGTAAGCTGTCATTTTCATTTTTAGATGAAAAGGGGCTGACTTTATATGTTGAGTTTCTTCGTGATAAATTGAAAATGAGAAATTCAACCATTGAAAAACAAGTTAGTTTTTTAAAGTGGTTTTTAAAGTGGGCAAAAGCAAAAGGGTATAATGAAAAGCTTTCTTATGAAGCATTTCATCCAAAATTTAAAGCCACTCAGAAAAAAATAATTTTCTTAACTCAAAGTGAATTAAAAACATTGGAACTTTACACGATTCCAGATGGTAAGCAGTATTTGGAAAGAGTTAGGGATGTTTTCATTTTCCTTTGCTACAGTGGAATTAGATACAGTGACGCTTTAAATTTAAAACGTTCAGATATCAAAAAAGATTACTTTGAGATTACTACAGTAAAGACCGGTGATAGTCTGAAAATTGAATTAAATAAGAATAGTAAGAAAATATTAAATAAGTATAAGGATATACCATTTGAACATGATAGGGTTCTTCCTATTATTTCTAATCAAAAGATGAACGACTATATTAAAGAATTAGCAAAACTTGCAGAAATTAATGAGCCAATTAGACTAACACACTACAAAGGAAATAATCGAATTGACGAAGTAGTTCCAAAATGTGATTTGCTTGGAACGCACGCAGGAAGAAGAACATTTATTTGTACCGCCTTATCATTAGGTATTCCAGTAAATGTAGTGATGAAATGGACAGGGCACGCTGACTATAAATCTATGAAACCCTATATAGATGTTGCAGATTCTACGAAAGCTAGTGCAATGAAAAAATTTGACGAAATATGAATACAATAAATGCTTATCTGAAACTTTTTGAGAATGCATTCACAATCACTAATAAAATGTGGATAGAGGAAATAAATTCAAATGGCAGTAAGTTCAATTTTGATTCCCAAGACATATATAAGGCTAAATGCGATACTATTGTTGAATATAATTTTAATGAAAAATATACCGATAATTCAGAAGAGAACAAGCGAAAAGAATATACAGAAGACTTAATAAAGATTCTTAAAGATACGATTCTTATATATGAAGAAAATGAAATTTTCTTTAATGATCTTGATAGAAATAAATTGCTTCTAAACGAATATAGAGGTATATATAAGTCCAATTTATCTGATTTTGAATTAAATATTGAGCTGATTAAATTTATCGAACCACAACACAGAGAGAGTTATTTACGGTCCGATTTTTATAAGTCAATGGGGTTTTTAAATTTTAATTATCATCAGTTCATATATCACTATAGTTTGAAGTTATTAGCAGATTTGAACTCGAATTTTAAGAATTATAAGGTATTTGAGAAGGATTACTTGAAAGTCCAAACAATTAATTATTTTTCAATGGAATTAATTGGACATATTCACATAAACTATATAAATGTAATATTTGAAAACATTAGTGAACTTGAGTTTTACAAATTTATTAATATTCAAAATACGGTGGTTAACATTACGATTAAGAATGATCACTTAAATAATTTTTATTATTTGATTCATAAATTCTATCAAATTATTGAAGATTATAATTGGTTAGTTTTCATTTTAGGGGAGTTATCAATACCTGTTAAAAAGTACAAATCAAAATATCGAGAAATCGTGAGCAAAAATGCTAGTGAAGAAGCTAAAAAAATGTCTATAATTATAGATAATTCTTTCAAAAAATTTCAAATCTGATCTTTCGTTAATTAATTTTTTTTTCTTAACCACTTCAATTCCACTTTATGTCATGCCACACTAGGTACTTAATGTTCTATTAAGTGCCAATTTCCACTTGGATTCCACTTATTCCATCAACTAATTTTGAAATGTTCTAACAAATGAGCGCCTACGAAAAGGCGAGTGTTAAATCATTTAAAATTAAAAAAATGGAAAATATCCATATTCTCAAAGAGAGATTATCAATGCAGTTTACCAGTAGAGATTTACTAGACCTTATAGAAGATTCTATAGTAATGAAAAATGAAAATCCTACTGATTTGAAGCAGACAGAAAAAAAGTATGTCTATGGTATTTCTGGAATTCAAATGCTACTTAATTGTAGTGAATCATCTGCAAAAAGACTTAAAAAAAGTGGTGTCATCGACGATGCTATAATCCAAAATGGCAGAAAAATTATCGTGGATTCGGAATTAGCTCTCAAACTTATTCAAAAGGCAAATAATGTTGGGCGCAAAAAACAGTAGGGTGATGAAACCCAAACAAGTATATACATCAAATAGACGAAAAAAAGTTTTATTTTCAAATGATTTTCGTGAAGTTATTGTGTGTCAAGATTCGACAATAATAGAACAAAGAATTTTGATTTTAATTTTAACTGCTGTAAAGTTTGAACAAAATAATTTCATTTCCAAACGCAAGCAGATCAAAAAAGATGAGACAAAGCAATTGTCTTTTGATGATTATTTTGATGGATGGGCAAACCAAGGATATACTGAATTTAATATTTCTTTTAGTGAATTAAAGGAGTTCAAAAAAATAAAAAATTCAACCATACAAACTGCATTGGTAAATATGTCTAATATCAATTGGTTTAGATTAAGAGATGAAAGTATCAATGGCTACAAAGCAGTTCCATTTATTATTGATCCAAGATGGAATTCCAGAAATATTTTTTTTAAGATTGATGTAGCTGTAATGAAGCATATACTTAATGTGAGCCAATATTTTGAAATTAGAAAAGAACTACCATTTGTTGCATCTACACCCAACACGTTAAAATTCTTATTGTGGATCTTAAAATTTTCAAAGTCCCAAATCATCAAGAAAAGTTTCAAACAAGTTTTAAATGAAATGTGTATTCCTCAAGAGCGATATTCTTATAGGTCGTGGTTTGAAAGAGATTTTTTAAATCCAGTGAAAGCAGATTTAGACTCAAAGAATGATATCAGTTTTAATTATTCGTATAGCAACGGTGAATATACAGTTGTTTTATATTATACAAAAAAGGGTGTCGGGCAGGATGAGAAGTTTATCTCATTGAATGACTTGCAGATTGATAGAACACTTAAATATCAAAAAAGGAGGAGGATGCTAAATGATTTTAATGTAAGAACATTACGAAAGTTATATGAAGTGAAAGGATACGACGAGCTGACGCTCAAAATAAGACGTAAAATAGACCCTTCTCTTCTCGGAGATGAATACATAAAAACGCTTTTTAAATTTTTGGAAAAATAGGAGGTTATTATCTCAAGGGAACAGCCTATTATCTCAAAGGAATGGGTTATTATCTCAAAGGAACTGGTAATTATCTCAAGGAATTGGATTATTATCTCAAGAAAACTGGATATTATCTCAAGTATTAATAGAAAAAAACTAGAAAATTTGTTGTAATAGAAGCTGTTTATAAAGATTTGAAATTATCTCCTTAATTATATAATGTTATTAATTATTCTAATCTTTTATAATAAACTAAGAGTTGTGGATAAAGTAAATACAAAATATCAATTTATAAATAACAGAAGTACAGTAATTTAGAATACACAACAAATATTATAAAATAGGATATTATCTCAAATATCTTTTGCTTTTGAAAAAAAAAATAATGGAAAATCAAAACTTATTTAATTGCGAAAAAATTAATCAAATTTCATTTGAAGAGATTCTGCAAAACTGTGGTTTAAATCCGGCAAAAAAAACGAAAAACGAAATCTGGTATCTCAATCCTTTTTTCACTGAAAAAACAGCATCATTTAAAGTTAATATTTTGCAAAATACTTATTACTTGTTCAGCGATTCAACTAAAGGTTCGGTAGTAGATTTTTTAATGAGATATCTAAACACAAATATTGAAGGTGTGATAAATTACACGAATAAAAAATCTAATTTTTCTTCTTTTCAAAAGCAAAAAAACAATGGGTTTTCCAAAAATTTCATTTCAGAAATTGAAATAATAAGTGTGAAAAAAATTGAAAATCCCGCCTTATTGAATTATATCAAAAGCAGGAAAATATTCGAGCAAAAACATTTGATTAATGAAATTAACTATCAAATTAAAGATAAAAAATATTTTGGAATTTGCTTTAAAAATAACAGCGGTGGTTTTGAAGTTAGAAACAAGTATGCAAAAATATGTTTAGGTAAAAAAGATTTTACAACCATAAAGAATGGCTCAAAAAAGTTGCGATTATTCGAAGGATTTATAGACTATTATTCATTTATAAATTTACAGAAATCTCATAGTTTTTTAGACTTTGATTATATCATTTTAAATTCAGTTACAATGGTTCGTAATGTATTGAGTGGACTAAAAAATTACGATAAAATTGAATTGTATTTTGACAATGACCACGCTGGAAATCGTTGTTCTGAAATCATCTTACACGCAGAACCAAGAGCAAAAGATTACAGATTTTTATACACTGACTTCAAAGACCTCAATGAATTTCTAATGTACAAAAAGACATCTAAAAGCATAAAATGAAAATTGTGCTTAAAAACAGACCAAGAAGGACTTCCAAATACCCAAAAACGGTGTTTTTGCGAATTTGAAAGTGTTCTTGCTTTTTTCCTATCGTCAAAAAGTAAAAAATTTTTTAGATTTTTTTCAAAAAATAATAAGGTTATGGATCAAGAAAATAGAACAAAAAACCAAAACGATTACTTGAAAGTAATTGAAGAATCAATCAGAAAAAAGGAGCGGAAAAATAAATTTTCTACGATGGGGAAGCTTGGTGGAAGACCGAGGAAATTAAATAAAAAAGCACATAAATATTCTATTAGTTTGAATGATAAACAAAATGATTTTGCAAAAGATATTTGTGAAAAAAATCAAATTTCACTGCAAGAATTTTTAAGGCGAAAAATAGAAAATGAACCGCTTCCAAATCCAGAAAGAAATAAGTTTTTAGTTCAATCAATTTCAAATTTCAATAGAATCAGTAATTTTTTTGATTCCAGAATTTGGGAAGAAAACGAACGACAAGAATTTAAAAATTTACTGAAAGATACGTGTGAAGAAATTTTAAAATCAATAAAAAAATGATAGCAATTGCTAATGCGATAAAGGGAAGTTTTAAAGGGGTACAATATCCAAACGATGACTCAAAATTATTCATTGATGATGATGGAAAAGTATGTTCGAAAACCTTTAATCTTTCTTCAAATGTTGCAATTGAAAACTGGGAAGAAATGAAAATGATTTCAAAATTAAGTTCGATAAAGAATAAATTTTTAGTTGTGGTTTTGTCGCCAACTGCAGAACAGTCTAAAGATTTAAAATTTACTGATTGGAACGATATGGCTGAAAACTATGCAAAAGAATTCGGATTTCTAAATAACCAGTTTCGGTGGGATGTCCACGGAAATACGGATGAAAAACATTTGCATATTTATGCTTCAAGAATTGACTTTTCAGGTAAGAATAAAGTGGTTGAAGGAAGAATCGGTATGCGGTCTGGAGAATGGGCAGAACAATATTCAAAAAGTAAAGGTTGGAAAACACTAGATGAATTGACTGCTGAAAAAAAAATACAATTCAAAAGTATTTTACAAGATGCATTAAAAACATCAAAAAACTTTCAAGACTTGCGAAATCATTTTGAACGACAAGGATACACATTTCAATTGAGTTTCAGCAATAAACCTGACGGAAATAAAAATTTGAATGGTATGAGAATAATGACCAAAAGAGATGCGGAAAAAAGAGAAATTAGGGAAAAAGCAACGCAATTTGCCGTAGATAAAGGAAAAGATCTTTTACCCAATTCGATAAAATCGAAACCAAAATTATCACCAGCAGAATTGGAGATGGCTAAAGAATTAGGAAAACCATTTCTACCAGATGATATTCAGGAATTGGTTTTAACTAAAGCGCAAATAAGAACAAAACCTGGCTTTACACTTACGGAATTAGCAAAAAATAAGAATGACCGAATTACTATCGGAGATATAGTTTTACAATTAGAAAATAATTCTAAAATCTCACTAAACCAAAATATTGTAAATGAAACAGAACCAGTGAAACCAAATTTTAACCTCAATGAAAATGGTTTTGTAGGCGATATGGTTGACATTCTTCTTAAAAATAATTATTCTTCTGCAACATCTGATGACGAGTTATGGAAGAGAAAAAAACATCAAAAAAGCATTTACTCACGATAAAATAAAATAATTATGCACACAGAAAATAATGAATACAGTCAATTTGTAAATTATTTAAACTCCAAATTAGGATTTAATTTTTTACCACTTAATTCTACTAATTTAGAAGTTCCGAAAGAATTTGAAGATTTAGATGCGATGCAGATATTGCTGCAATTAAATCATAAAGCCACAGAGATTTTTTTTCTATCTCAGTATATTTCCGAGCAGAATAAGGCAGTTAATTCTTTTTTAAAAGATGCTAAGGAATTGAATATAGAAAACAAGGAAACTATAAATAGTATTAATGATTTTAATAAACTACATATCGAATCTTTAGCAAATCATAGTGTCGGTTTTTTTAATAATTTAAAAGCGCAAAGGATAGAATTATCTGATTGTACTATTGAGAAATTAGATCAAATTGGAGAATTTACAAAAAGTATTGTGGAAACCCACGAACTCAAAGTTCCCAAGATGATGAAATTCGTTGAAAAAATTCAATATTGGATTGCAGGGACTTTTTTATTTCTAGTACTTCTCGTTGCATTCGTAACTAATATGTCTTACAACTGGTACAAAACTTCAGTAAGAACAAAAGAGGAAGTTAGAAGTGATATTTTAGCGGAAATAGTAAATTCTAAACAAAAGATTTATTCTATTGATTATGTCTCTGAATTACAGGAAAATACGACCGTCATACAGTCTTGGTTGAAGAGGAATGAACAATCTAACGAGGTAGAAAAATTCATTCAGTTTAAAGAAGGTTACAATGCGAATAAAAAATAATTCTCTACGTAGCAGAATTCTCCTCCGTAGAACTTTCAAATCCTTCAGAAAAAAACTTTTCAAACGTCATATCAAATGCTGCAACTATCTTTACAAGGGTGCTAAATCTTAGATCTTCGCCACGCTCATATCTTCCAAATTGTGCTCTGGAAATATTGTGTTCGTAAGCGAAATACTCATAACTGCTATATCCTTTTTCTATTCGTAAAGATTTTATGCGTGCTCCCAACTTTTTTAGAACTGCTTCTTTGTCAAAAATATCTTGCATTTTGTAATCTCTATTGGTTAGATTACAAAAGACATAAAAAACACTCTTATTCGTTACCCTTAATATGATGTATCTTATTAGTGTCTTTTCTGTGGGTTTTTTGTATATTTGGGTAGTGATTAAGATTTAGAATTAATTTCTAATTTACCTAATATGAGAAATTTATTACATAATGGAAAAGCAGATCTACCTTCTGCAAATATTGAGTATAGAGCGGAGCAACATTGGGTAATTTATGTGTTGCCAATATTTTATGTTGTTGTAGGAATAGTGGGAATTTTACCAGCTATTTTTGGGATTGGCGCATTACGTTTAGTAGGCTATGGTCTTCTGTTTTTGCTATTTAAAGGTTGTAAAAGAGTTTTAGAAATTCAAAAAACGAAAATTTTTTTATCATCGACTCATCTTTGCATACAACAAGGAATTTTAAGCATTACGCTAAATGATATCGCGTTAGAAAAACTGGAAGGAATACAGCTAAATCAAAGTCTTATCGGGAAATATCTCAACTATGGAACATTGTACGTTTCCACAGGCGAACTTTCCCAAAACTATCAAATAAAAGATCCTTTTACTTTAAGATCTAAAATTTTAAAAAAATAAAATTGCTATGGAAAATCAAACCAAAAAAAAGTGGGAAGAGTTGATGCTTGAAATGGATCTGAAAGGACAATCTGGTGCAATTTGGACTGATGAAAAAATCGGCAGAAATGCTGAAGAAAAAGTGAAACAATATTCTATTATTGAGGATGATGCAAATGTATTAATATCTGATCCTGTTTTTTATAATGGAAAAATTCTAGAAGAGAGTTGCCTAATAATAATCCGATAATGAAACAAATACTTTATTAAAAGTAAACCTTAAAAGACAACCATCGCACAAAAAGTGTGATGGTTTGTTTTATCTACCACTTTATTTTAACGACAATAAACTAGTTCTATCTGTAACATCTCTTTATTATCAAAATTTATTACAGTTTAAATAAAATAAATTTAATCTCAACGTTGCATTTTAGATTGATTTCATCAATCCTTTTTGTATTTTTACTTTTTACCTTTATTCTGCTTTAAATGACAACAAAAGAAATAGAACAAAATCTGCTGCAACTTTCCCAAAATATAAATCCCGAAGATTTCATCTTCGATTTTTTATTGGCTTTTGGTTTTCCCAAAGCGTCAGTATCCAGATTTAAAAGCGGCGATTATAACCAATCTAAAATTAAGGGAGAATTTTTGTATAAAGGAAAAATCTTTTTTAAAGTCGGTAAGACCGACCAAATGCTTATTGAAAGTGAGATCTTGGCAAAAGATGAAAGAATTTTAAAGCAAAAGCCGCGTTTTATTCTACTTACAGATTTCAAAAGTATTGTGGCGAAGGATTTAAAAACCAAAGCTAGTAAAGATTTCCCCATTGCTGAACTACCTAATTTTAAAGACTTTTTCATTCCGCTTACGGGTGCAGAAATTTACAAATCTACCAATGATAATAAGGTCGATCGTGAAGCATCTTATGCTTTGGCGCGTTTCTATGATATCATTATTCAGGATAATCCGGATCTGTATAAAGGCGATAGTCACAGTTTAAATATTTTATTATCAAGATTACTATTTTGCTTTTTTGCGGAAGATACCGGGATTTTTGAGAAAGAAGGATTATTTACGGATGCGATTGGAAATAACACCGATGAAAACGGTAAAGATCTGGATGTTTTCTTTAAAGATCTGTTTGCAAAACTGAACAGCAGAAAGACCGATTTTCCGAATAGTGTGAAATCTTTTCCTTACGTAAATGGTGGACTTTTTAAAGATCAAATTAAAATTCCAAAATTTTCAAAGAAATCCCGGGATATTTTAATTGATTGTGGAAATCTAAACTGGGACGAAATAAATCCGGATATTTTTGGATCCATGATTCAGGCAGTTGCAGATCCAGATGAACGTACTAGTTTAGGAATGCACTATACTTCAGTTCCGAATATTTTGAAATTAATAAAACCGCTATTTTTAGATGAATTGTATGAAGAATTTGAAAACAACAGAGATCAACCTAAAAAACTGGAAAAACTATTAGCACGTCTATCAGCTATTAAATTTTTTGACCCTGCCTGCGGTAGCGGAAATTTTCTGATTATTACTTACAAGGAATTGCGCTTACTGGAAATTAAAATCATTCAACAACTCATAGATTTAGATATTGAGGAAGGTGAACGGAAAAGAAAGATCGGAAAACAGGCAAAAATACATTTCCCAAGAATTGTACTTTCTCAGTTTTATGGAATTGAGATTAAAGATTTTGCGCACGAAATGGCTATTCTTTCGCTTTGGTTGGCAGAACACCAGATGAACAAAGTTTTTGAGGAACAGTTGGAAGGTTTTGGACAAACGAAACCTATTTTACCTTTAAAAGAAAGCGGACAAATCTCTTTAGGAAATGCGGCAACAATGAATTGGGAAAAAGCCTGTCCAAAAAACGCGAATGATGAGATTTACATTATTGGAAATCCCCCGTATTTAGGTGCAAGATTGCAGGATGAAAAACAGAAGAGTGAAATGGAATTTAATTTTAAAGGAATCGCTTCATTTAATAATTTAGATTATATTTCAATTTGGTTATTTAAGGCATGCAAATATTTAGAAAATTACAATATAAAATCTGCTTTTGTTTCCACTAATTCAATTTGTCAGGGTGAACAAGTGTCTTTATTTTGGCCTATAATTTTAAATAAGAATGTTGAAATTGATTTTGCTTATACGTCTTTCAAATGGTCAAATAATGCGAAAGGAAATGCTGGAGTTTCCGTCGTAATTATAGGATTAAGAAATCTTTCTTCTTCATTAAAATATATTTTTTCGCACAATATTAAAAAACGCGTTAATTTAATTAGTCCTTATCTCACAGAAAATAGCAATTTAATAATTGAGCCGAGAAAAACGCCTCTTTCTAAATTTCCAGAAATGACTTACGGCAGTATGCCAAATGATGGTGGCTCTCTGCTTTTAAACCAACAGGAAAAAGATGAAATTATCGCAATGAATTCTAACTCATCTTGCTATATAAAGAAGTTTATTGGAGCAGCAGAATTTATGCGAGGAATTGATAAATATTGCCTCTGGATTAATGAAGATCAATTTAACGAAGCTGTAAAAAATTCAATAATATCGGATAGAATTAATGCTGTGAAGGATTTTAGAATGAAAAGTAAAAGGTCTGCTACAAATATTTTGGCTAATAAATCTTTCGCATTCGGAGAAAATCGACACAAAGGAAAAGATAGTATATTAATTCCGCAGACCGGTTCAGATCGTAGAGAATATCTTCCAATAGGTCTTTTTGACAAAGACTATGTTATTTCAAATGCCGCTAGAACTTTGACAGAATTTGAGCCATATTTATTTGGAATTTTATCCTCAAAAATGCATATAGTTTGGATAAAGGCAGTTTCAGGAAGAATGAAAGATGATGTTCAATACTCTGTATCTTTAAGTTACAACACTTTTCCGTTTCCACCAATTTCAATTAAACAAAAAGAGATTATCAACCAATATGTTTTTGCAGTTTTAGATGAGCGCGCAAAATTTCCCCAAAAAACAATGGCGTGGCTTTACAACCCAGAAACAATGCCCAAAGATTTGTTAAAAGCGCATCAGGAATTAGATCAGGCAATAGAAAGGATTTATAGAATCCAACCTTTTACGAGTGATGCAGAACGGTTAGAATATCTCTTTAAAATGTATGATGAAATGACGAAGAAGGATACGCTTTGGGCAAAGGAGAAGAAAACTAAAGCCAAAACAAAGAAGAAATAAAGTATGAGTTTTACAGATGAATTTGATCAATCAATAAGAGATACAGCAATGAAACGCATTGCTGATGATATTTTACAAGGTATTACCAAAGTTCGCGAAAAACCTGGACTTTCTGCGAGAAGATGGCTTTGGGAATTAATGCAAAATGCACGTGACGTTCCAAATGATTGGAATGGAGTTTCTATCAAGGTAATTTTAAATAGTAATAGTATACAAATATGTCATAATGGTCAACCATTTTCTCTTACAAATTTAAACCATTTGATCATGCAAGTATCTTCAAAATCTGAAGGTAATGAAGATGATTCTGTAGGTAAGTTTGGGACCGGATTTTTAGTGACTCATTTATTATCTAAAGCTTTAAATCTTAAGGGAATATTAAAATTAGATAATGAAGATTTATATCGATTTCAAATTGAAATAGATCGTTCAGCAGAATCTAGTCTAGAGTTACAAAAGAAAATAGAAGTTCTCTTGGAACATAATAGAAATCTAAAAGATAATTTTGAGAAACTTGAAAATTATGCTGCCCATGAAAATATTTACGAAACTGTATTTGAATTTCCGCTTGATGAAGAAAGTTTAGTGCATGCAAAAAAAGGCATAGAAGATCTGGTAAATACGCTTCCGCTTACTTTAATATTTTCTGATAAAATTAAGTCTGTTGAAATTCATAATAGAATTACAGACAAAAAAAACTCTTTCTCCAGAATCCTAATGAAGGATAATTCTGTAAAAGCAATTAAAAATAATGATCTTACTGATTATTTTTGGCTTAAATATAAAGGTGAGATCAGCATTGCATTGAGAATAGACAATCTTAAAACACCAATACCGTGGGATAAAAACACTCCGAAATTATATAGAGATTTTCCATTAATTGGTTCAGAGGATTTTAATTCCGCATTTGTAATACATAGCAGCAATTTTAATCCTGATGAAATGCGAAGCGGTTTGCTATTAACTGATATAAAAAATGCAAAAGTTGGACAGAACAGAGAATTGTTGATAGCATGTCAAGAATTAATTAAAGATTTTGTTTCTGAAGTTAAGACTACAGATAATAATTATTTGCTTGCGGAAAGTGGAATACCGAAAATTTTGAAGGGTGAAGGTGAAGAGGAAACAAGGATATGGTTTGAGAATAATATACAGAAGCCTTACAGAGATTTTTTGTTAAATAATTTGAAATTTAATAATATTAAAAAAAGTGAAGTTGTTCTAAATCATATACTTATTCCTAATTTTGAAACAGGTACCGTCGAACAGAAAATTAATTTTTATGATGTTGTACAAGGTTTTTATAATGTTGAGCGAATACCAACAAAGGAAAGTTTTAGAAATTGGCTTGGTAAAATAGATGAAAATTATGAAAAGTGGGAAACTTCATTACTAATTAATGTTGGAGATCTCACAAATGAAATTTGTAAAAAGAAAAATTTTCGATCATTTCAAAATTATAATATCGTTGAATTAGTAAAAAGTTTTAATTTATACTTTAAATTTTTGAATGATACGGGAAATGCAGATGTAATACAAACTAAACAAATAATTCCTGATGATGCCGGTCAATTTCGATTTTTAAATGATCTATCGATCAATGATAATATACAAGAAGTATTTTTAGATATAAGAGAAATTGAGTATCCCAATTATAGAGCACTAAATTTAATTCATAAGCATGTAAATGTTCGTCTAACTCATAAAAAGTTAACATCAAAAGACATTTTAAAAGAAATTATAGAGATTATAAATATTAAGGATTACGGCACTGAAGAAATTTATCAAGTAAAGTTAATTCATAAATTATTACAATTGCAGCATAGCGAAAATGATAATTTTCAATCCAAAGTATTTTCAATTTATTGTGATTTTTTCAATCTTGAAAAAGAGATAATCATCATACCAAGAGAGGAAGAAAGTTTTGACTTTAAACCTATTGTAAAGGTAGCACTACGGGTAATCTTGAATAAAATATCCGGTTTCGGTAGAATTACAGATTTGAGTTCAAATTTAAAATTGGATGTAGAAAATACCATATTGTGGCTAAATTCTTTTTTAGTTTTAGTGAATGACAACAACACCAATAGAGAAATTTTAAACGAATATAAAGTATTTCCCAATTTTCACGGAGATTTTATGTTTCTCGAAAAATTATACAAAGTTGAAGGTGTATCAGAAAGCATTTCTACAGATATTATTAATTTCTACGAAGAGTTATTACCTAAGAATGAATTAAAAATGGTTTTGATTCATCCACAAATTAGCATAAATGTAATAAATGTGAAAAGTGTAGGTGAAATTTGTGGAGGATTGGACGAAAAAGTAAGACTTTATTATTCTCAATGGTCGGATTTAAAGGATGAAGAAAAATCTAAAGTTTTTGATTTATTAGAATGGGCATCGCTTAATGATGAAAACCAAATAATATTTAGACATCATTTTCATTGGTTACAACAAAATAGAGCATTAATTTTTATGGAGCAATTTGATAGCCCAGAAGTTAAAGATGCAATGTATTCCATTATGAAATCTGACAAAGAAACTATCTTGGCTGTTGGAGAAATGATGAAAAATAAATCGGCAGAGCAGATTAAAAAAATAATGGATGTTAATCCTGATACATTTGAGAGAATTCATAATATTATTGAAAATTTAGAAGAAAAAGAGTTAAAAATAATAGAGAAATTTGCTGAAGAGAAAAAAGAGGAGAAAAGCGAATTTGCTTTTATGAAAAGTATTGGAAATGCCTATGAAAAGGTTTTTGAAAAATATGCCAATGAAAATAATTTTGGTTTTAATATAGAACGCAAAGAAAATCCTGCGGATTTTGTTTTATCAAAAAATGGAGTAAAATTTTATATAGAATTAAAATCAATTTCTCCAAAAGCAATCACGAACGAAGTTAAACTTTCCTACAATCAAGTAGAGGGTTCAATTATACACAATGGTTTTTATGCGTTATGTTACTTGAAGCGACCACTGAATTGGCAAGTAGATTTTGAAAATGAGGTTGGATATCAAATCATGATTAGAGACACGAAAGTAATTCTTGATTTAGGAGAGAGAATTAAGGATGGTTTTGCTTTGGCTAATAGTTTTAAAAGTCAATTATTAGACGACGAATTAAATGGATTAAAAGTAGAATTTAAAGACAATAAATTTAAATTCATTGCAGGTATGCCTTTATTAAGAGATGCTGAAAATATTGAAACGCTTTTTAATGAGATAAGAAATAAACTGAAAATCAAAACAGACGCTTAAAAATTAATTCACTAAATAAGTGAATTTTATTTCATATCTTTGCACTACATTTCACCGCACAAATTTTAAGAATGAAAATTGAATTTTCAGAAAGTTATCTTCAGGATTTATATACAGAGGGTAAAACTAAAAACAAAAAACATCGATTTCAACCGCAAGTCATTAGGAAGTATCAACAAAAAATCGACATTCTTCGAGTTGTATCTCGAGTTGAAGATTTGTTTGTAATGAATAGTATGAACTATGAAGTTCTAACTAATACTGATGGTAGGCAATCTGTAAGAGTTGATAAAACATACAGAATAGAATTCTATACAAGAACAGAAGGTGAAGAACCTGATGTTGTCACTATTTGTTCTATTGAAGATTTAAGCAATCATTACAAATAATCACTAACACAAGCAAGGAAATGAAAACTATACAAACACCAATCGAACCAATACCACATCTAGCAACCCACCCCGGGATTCTAATTGCAGATGAATTAGATAGCCGAGAAGATCTTAATCAAAAAGAATTAGCCCATTTGCTTGATGTAAAGGTTTCTTTTTTAAATGAGATTATTAAAGGTAAACGACCTGTGACTGCTGATACCGCGTTGTTATTAGAGAAAGCTTTGGAGATTCCCGCAGATTTCTGGATGAAATTTCAAATGCAATATGATTTGGACACGGCGAGAATTAAACAAAAGAATATTCTTAAAGTTCAAAATATTGAAATTTGGAGCATTATAAAAGATTTTGTTCCGGTACTTTTCTTTAAAAAATTAGGATATTTAACAGACGATATTGAAAAAAATATCTCTAAAATATTTGAAATTTTTAAAATTGATACAGTTGATGAATTAATCAATCAGTTCGCTGAAAGAAAATTTTCACTGTATAGAAAATCGCAGAAATTAACGGTAGATGAAAAGAATCTATTTTCATGGAGTGCATTGGCAGAGTATAAAGCATCACAAGTGGAAGTTAAAGATTTTGAAAATATTGATGAGCAATCTTTAATAGCAGAATTAAATAAATGTTTCTACGATAATAAAAATTTAATAGAAAATGTTGCAAAAATTCTGAATAAAAATGGGATTAAATTTTCTGTTTTAGAGAAATTTACGAAAACACCGGTTGACGGTTATTCTTTCTGGAGTATTAATAATCCTGCAATTGTAATGTCTTGCAGGTACAATCGTGTAGATAATTTTGCATTTACTTTGTTTCACGAGTTAGGTCATATTTTCTTACATCTTAATGGAAATAAAGATCTCAAATTTTTAGATATTGATGAAAAAGAAAAAACGGTTTTTGAAAGCGAAGCAGATTCTTTTGCCAGAAATAAATTAATAAATAAAGAGCAATGGAAAAAAATTGGAAGTAACAAGTTTCCCATCGAAGACAATTTTTTGCATGAAATCGCAAACGAATTTAAAATACATCCTTCTATTATTTTCGGAAGGATGTGTTTCGAAAAAGACAATTATAAAATCTTTACAAGAATCGAAAAGGCAATCAATTAAATTTTAATTCTAACGACTTACTTCCAAATATGAATTACAGCACCGAACTTCAAAATAAAATAGATGAATTGGCTCTTAAAAAAGAGAATATTCTATATCTGACCATCAAGAATGAATATTTGCACGAGATGAGATCTGGCGAAAAAGACGTGGAATATCGTGATGTTACCGATTTTTATCTTGCAAAATTATTTTTAAAAGATAAAGCGAAGAATTATGCTGCAATGAAACCAATCACGCACATTTTATTTCAGGGCGGTTACAATGCAGACAGTCCAAGAATGCTGATTGAATGTAAAGGTTGGGTAATCGAAGGTAAAAATTATCCTTCTTCCGCAGATTTTTCAATTTATGCGAGATACGAAGATTGCGTTAATTTGATTTTAGGAAAGATAGAATATGATTCTGTAGGTTTTTCCATTTTAATTCCGACCAAGAAAAGGGAAAAGAAAGTGATTGAAAAGCAAGTGATAAAACATCCCGAATACGTAAAGCCCATCAATCTTGTAGAAGTAGAATACGCAAGAACTGGGCAAAGTAAAAAGATAAATGAAATGGGAATGCGTGAAATGCAACAGAAAGCATTTGAAGGCAGAACTGCTCAATACCTTCTTTTAAAAGCACCACCTGCTTCCGGAAAATCACGGGCATTAATGTTTATTGCTTTAGATAAGTTGGTGAAACAAGGCATTAAAAAAGTGATAGTCGCTGTGCCGGAGAGATCAATTGGAAGTTCTTTTAGTCCGACAGATTTAATGTCGTATGGTTTTTACGCTAATTGGGAACCAAACCTAAAATATAATCTTTGCACACCAGGAAGTGATACCAGTAAAGTAAAATCTTTTATTCAATTTTTGGAAAGCGAGGAGCGAATTTTAATTTGTACTCATGCCACTTTGCGTTTTGCATTTGAAAGGATAGAACCCACAGATCTAAATGATACTTTACTTGCAATTGATGAATTCCACCACGTTTCGGCAGATGGAGATAATAAACTGGGAGAAGTAATCCGCAAGATATTAGAAAAAGCAAATACTCATTTGGTTGCAATGACTGGTTCCTACTTTCGTGGGGACAGTATTCCTGTTTTATTGCCGGAGGACGAAGCGAAATTTACTAAAGTAACATACAATTATTATCAGCAGTTGAACGGTTATGATTATTTAAAATCTTTGGGAATAGGTTACCATTTCTACATGGGTAGATATTATAAAACCAATCCCGAAACCGGACTTTCTGCGTTGGAAGAAATTTTGGATGAAAGTAAAAAAACGATTATTCATATCCCTTCAGTTAACTCTGCGGAAAGTTCTAAACAAAAGTATGAAGAAGTAAATCATATTATTGACAGCCTTGGTGAAATTGAATTTCAAGATGAAGAAACTAAAATCATTTACATTAAAAGTAAACGTTCCGGAAAAATATTAAAAATAGCAGATTTAGTTAATGATGATCCAAGCTCACGCGATAAAGTAATTTCTTATTTAAGAGCCGTTTCGCGACCAGAAGACATCGATATCATCATAGCGTTAGGAATGGCAAAAGAAGGGTTTGACTGGCCTTTCTGCGAGCATGCATTAACGATAGGTTACAGAGGTTCATTAACGGAAATCATTCAGATTATTGGTAGAGCGACACGAGACAGTTCCAATAAAACTCATGCGCAATTTACTAACCTCATTGCATCGCCAGAAGCAGAACACGATGATGTGAAAGTGGCTGTTAATAATATGCTAAAGGCAATTACGGCCTCATTACTTATGGAACAGGTATTGGCACCAAATTTCAAATTTAAACCAAAACAAGCGGACGATTTAGATGAAGATGACGAGGAAGAAGATGGAACAATTGGAACAATAAAAATTGACGGTTTTAAATTACCTACTTCGCAACGTGCAAAAGATATTATTGAAAGCGACATCAATGATTTAAAAGCCCGGATATTGCAAAACGACACCATGTTGAAAGCAATGCCAGGGAATGTAGATCCGGAAGTTATTAATACCGTTCTAATACCGAAGATTATCCGTGAAATTTATCCAGATTTGAATGATGAAGAAGTGGAATCAGTTCGGCAATATGTGGTGGTAGATTCTGTAATTAAAGCAGGAACAGTGGAAGAGCAAGGTGGCAAAAAATTTATAAAAATGGCAGGCAGTTTTGTGAATATTGATGATATTCATATCGATTTAATTGATACCATAAATCCTTTCCAACGTGCATTTGAAATTCTGTCTAAAAATGTTACGACTAGAGTACTGAAAGCCATTCAAGATACCATTACTTCAATTAAATTAGAAATGACTGAACAGGAAGCCATCTGTCTTTGGCCAAAAAT
This sequence comes from Kaistella chaponensis, assembly GCF_900156725.1. Taxonomy (GTDB): domain Bacteria; phylum Bacteroidota; class Bacteroidia; order Flavobacteriales; family Weeksellaceae; genus Kaistella; species Kaistella chaponensis. Next base: position 434,326 of record NZ_FTOI01000001.1, read on the forward strand.
AAATGAATTTTATAAGAAAACCGGAGAGCAACCAAGTCTGCAATCTTATGATCCAAAAGAAGTGAGAATGGCAGAGGCAATTATTTATTTACGAGAATTGAAAAGAAAAAAAGAGCAAGATGCCTAAAAGTTTAGAAGACATATTTAATGATGATGCTTTTGGTCTGCTTGATTTTAAAGAAAATAAAACCATTGTAAAGTCTGATGACGACCGACTAATAGATTCATTTTTGGAAATTAATGATTTTTTCGAAAAAACAGGTAGGGAACCTTCCGATACTTCTATGTCAGAATACGGCTTGTATGCAAGACTGAAAAATTTACGTGCTGAAGAAAAGTATAAAAAGATAGTAAAAGGTTTTGATAAATTTAATCTTCTGGGCGAGGTACAAATCGAAGATATTTCTATTGATGATATTTTAAACGATGATACCTTGGGACTTTTGGATACTGAATCAGACAATTCAATATTTAATTTTAATCATACCCCGAAAGCAGAGGATCGCGCACCCACAGATTTTATGGCGCAAAGAAAGCCAATGTCTGAAAAGGAGTTTGAGAAATACGAAATCATGTTCCGAAAAGTTCATAAAGAATTGAAAGAAGGAAAAAGAAAATTAGCAGAGTTCAATAATGCTGAAACAAACCTTATTGAAGGAAAATTTTACCTAATAGATGGAATTATTGCTTATCTGGAAGTTTCAAACGCGGAGAAATTACTGAAAGAAAATAAGTCCGGAGATCGTGTGAGATTGGAAGGTAGAACTCTAACTATTTTCGAAAATGGAACAAAATCAAATATGCTCTTTCGTTCTTTAGGAAAAGCGATTTTAAAGAATGGTAAGTTAATTACTGACACGAATGAATATAGCGAAGATGAATTGTTCAAAAATGCAGGCTTAGTTTCGGAAGAAGATGTAAAAAGCGGATGGATTTACATTCTAAAATCTAAATCTAAAAATCCAGAAATTGCTGCATTGAGAGATTTGTATAAGATAGGATTTTCAACATCCAGTGTTCAAAAAAGAATAGTGAATGCAAAAAAAGAAGCCACATATCTTTTTGCAGATGTAGAAATAGTTGCGAGTTATAAATGCTACAATCTCAATACGCAGAACTTTGAAAGTTTAATACATAGGTTTTTTGGAAAATCTTGCTTGAATATTGATGTATTTAATGATAAAAATCAACGCAGTAATCCAAGAGAATGGTTTGTAGTTCCTTTACCGATTATAAATGAAGTAATTGATCTTATTATTTCTGGTGGTATTCTGAATTATAATTATGATGACGAGAGGGAAAAATTGATTTTGAAATAAGAAAAGGAAGAAAAGAAATATTTTTTTATTTTAGTTTATTTGAGGTTAAATTAATTTTTTCATTTCCATAAGACCTATGGTTCATTATCGAAAAGTACTATCAAAAGATGTTTAATATTTACAGTTTCAAAGGACGTTACTGATTAAACTAAAGTTGAATCACTATTCTCGACTTTATACTCATCGAAATTAATAAAATTTAAAAATGTAAATAAATGCCGATCCAGTTTCTTAATGGAGACACTGATAAAATCCCCATCTTTACTACTTTCTGTTAAGACAAGAATTCTTTCAAAATTTGCTTCCCGGGCTTCATTTCCACTGGCTCAACCATTATTTATTACCTCAGACAAATCATTTATACCTGTTGCATTTTCAGGAGCGACACTTAAAATGGAATAAATCTGGCTTTTCAACGATTGCCCCAATATACCCAATTATCCATCAATTAAAGCGTCTCTAAAAATACGACCATAGAATATAAAATTATCGCCATTTAAATAGTTGTCTGCCTAAACCAAGTCATTTCTTATGGAGTACCTTCTCGGCTCAATGATAAAGTTTTCTGGAAGAAAAAGTAAATTAATGATCTCATAGGAATCTTTTTTAGTAGAGAATATGGGGGTAATCTGCTATGCTCATATGTGAATAGGAACCCATGTTTAAATTTTTTGGTTAATTGGTCTTCTTAATACTTTAATAATGGAAAATTGTTCTTTGTAAGAAATTTTTTACAACTAAATATTTTATTTTTATCTAAAATAATTAAATGTAGCCGAAATTCGAAAATTAATCTAAATGAACATAAAACGAAGTTAATAAATTAGTATTTTAGATTCTTAAATAACCAAATATAAAACTTAATGATAACCGTAGCTCAACGACTTCAATTTGAGGATGTTTTTCCTAATGAAAAAAAAGAAGATGTAGTTTATTACATTAACAAAGTTTCAAAAGAAACTTTATTAAGAACCATTGGATTTTGTAACACAAATCCAACCACTAATTTTGATAATTTTTTTACTAATCCTGTCTTGCAGGATGATATTTTTGAAAAAGTTATAAGATATTCTAAAAAGAATAACGTTAAGGAAAAACCTATTCTTATTTCTAAGTACGCAAGTTTAAAATTGGCAGAACATATTTTATCAAATCAAAAAGATTTCTTAGAAGAGCCAATTTCTATAGATGAAGATGAACTGAATCTTTTTAAAGCATTTTTAGTAATAAATACAGAGCTCAATAATAACCAAAAATTTGACAATTTAAATTCTGATAATTTTGAAAATCTTGTTGATTTGACTTTAACGTTCAAATTTCCTGAGTCCGATTTGGCGTTGTTTAGCAATGATGGTGTAGAATTTTTAAAATTGATTTATGCAACAATCTATAAGGTAGATGAACTTTTTAAATTTCTAAATAGCAAAGATGATTTTGTGGAGCTTAAAATAGAATTCTTAAAAAGCTTCAACACTGAAAGCGAAGAGGAATTCACTAAGCAAATGAAATTCTTATTTGGTAAACTATTAGAATCAAAAACTACTGAGAATTATACCTTTGAAGTGGATGATGATACTGCATTGAAATTCTTAAAGTCTATGACCTCTGAAAATATTAAAATTGATGAAGACTTCACAGTTCTTAAAAATAATCCGATATATTTCTTAGATGAAAAGCTATTTTCGACGGTGAACTATTTCTTCGCTGTAGATAAATTTTATAGAAGCACCAAATTTAAACTGAAGGAGATTTATGAAAGTAAAGAGCCACTAAAAAGGAAGTATGGAAATTTTTTCGGTTTTTTTAATAAGAATTTTTCAGAAGATTTTCTAATGAAGAATTTGTTAGACGATATTTTTCACAAAAAGTATTTTGTTAAAAAACCAGATACTGAAAAAGAGTTAGACGGAGAACCTGATTACTATCTTCGTTATGAAAAAAATATATTTCTTTTTGAGAACAAAGATGTTTTAGTCTCTAAATCATTAAAATCATCTGGAAACATAGATGATATTAACAGTTTACTAGAATCTAAATTTGTTAAAGACGGTAAAAAAAGTGTTGGAATTGGTCAGATTATTAACTCAATTCAGGAAATACAGGATAAAAAATTCCGGTTTGATGAAGCTGTTAATTCAGATAAAAAATTCACAATATATCCTATACTACTAATTCAGGATAGAATATTTCAGAGTCCCGGAGTCAATTATAGACTAAATGATTGGTATAGATCAATGGCGAAAGAAAAGCTGGGCACCAATTACGATAAAAATTATATCAAAGGATTAACTGTCATTGATATCGATACTTTAATTTTTTGGGCACCTTATTTAAAACAAAAAGATAGGCATTTTAAAGAAATTTTGATTGATCATTTAAAAAGAATGGAAACTCATAAAAAGATCTATGCTTCTACAGAACAAGAGGCACTTTATCGATCAAATAAAAATTTGATTGAGCAACTCAGTTCAATTTCCACTAGACAAATACCTTTTAGAGTTTCAACAGAAGATTTTGTGCAAAAGTTTAAAGAAGTAATAGTAGATTAGATTTACTCATTTTTAATAAATAGTTTTTACTTTATGAAACAATCTGAATTTCTTCTTCAAATTCACAAAAGGATTTCCATTATTTCGGTAGGTGCTTCAGCGCTTAGAAATCAGGGTGCATCTGGTATTATAAAAATCGCAAGAGATTATTTATACCAAATAGATATTAATGAGTTTGTAAACGCATTGGAAACCGAAAGCTCTTATAAACTCTTTCTTAATGTGCATACTAAAAGATTAATTTCTAATTTTCCAGAAAATGGAAAATCTTGGGGAGCTGCAAGAAAAGGATTAAATTTATTTTTTCGGGAGATTGTATACAATAAGTTCTTTTCCGATCAATATAACTTTCCTAAAGATTTATTAGAATTTAATAAAAAATTCAACTTTTTGGAGGTACCTCTGGACAGAGATGTCGCATTAGGTATTTATAATGAAACTGATATGATTTTACCTAAATGGAAATCCATAAAAACTTTGACTCAAGATATTAGTGATCTCTATCAAGGAGCAGCACATAAAATAGCTAAGAAAGAAAAAACAGCAAAAGTGAATCTGGATTTAAAATATTGGAGAAATAATTAAATCTTGTGTTGAAAATTTATGAAGTATGAAAATTATAAATAATTAATCTCAAATGAATTCTGCAATTTCCTTAAAACTATTCTCCTTTGGTATTCAAAAATTCCATGATCCTAACTGGACTGGTTTGGAGTTATTTGATAAACTAAAACAACATGTTCGACAAAGAGTTGAACCCAAAAATATGCTTTTTGAAACCTTACAGAACGGATTATTATTGCATTTAGGGATGTGGATTTATGAGGAATATCTAATACATTATGAAGAAGGACTTATTGAACTAGAGGGCGAGTACATTTTATGGTACTTAGAAGATTACATAGATCTTTTAATCGATTCGGGAGTTGGTCAAAACGAACCCTTAATATTAAGAACTATTGAACAAATTAATAGTTTTAATATATTATATAATGATGATGATGAAAATATATACTATGAACAACTGCAGGAAAGAGATTTAGTACTTAAAAAATTAATATTAAGTCTTTCTGAGGAATATGAAGATAGCATTCAAGCTAAAAAACTAATATATGCTCAAGACTTTGCTGAACGCGTATTTCATGATAGAGTACTTTGTGAATTTATTTCTAAGCTTTTAATAGTTATAGGTTTTGATGGTGCAGAAGAAGAGAATGAAGAGCCAAAACAATGGATTAAGAGAAAATATCTTCAAAGTTGGGCAAAAAAAGCAATTATCGCAAGAGATCGAGGAGAGTGTACTGAGTGTAATCGAAACTTAGTAATGGAACTTGTTGCTAGTTACCATTTTGATCACATACTTCCATTATTCCAAGGGGGAACAAACGATCTTTCCAATTTTCAATTATTGTGTGAGAGATGTAATTTAGAAAAGTCAAAAAATATTATTCCCGTCAATACATCAATCCCTAAATATCTTCAATTTAAAAAGTCTAAAAATTTAAAATAGTTAGAGGTTTATCAGAACGTTCCGAACAGTTTTCTAAATGTTTACCTCTTTGAGAACATTAGACAAATGAGAAATTATTCGGAAATCTGGATGTATAATAATGAATTGCCTCACAGCGTTTTGCAATACCTCACACCACGGGATTTTTGCTGAAATATGGAAAACTCAATCAAAATAACGCAAATGAGTTTCCCATATTTCAACAACGATAACAATAAAATTCTAACAAAAAACTCTACTTTTGACTGTGCCTAAAAAAGGGAAAATTACATTGTAATGTATCGTCAAATTTATTTTTAAAACCGAATGTGAATTCTAAAACTATAAGCTTAATAAAACTGGGTCAGAAAATAAAGATTTTAGAGATCAGAAGAAAATATTGTTGCATCGCGATTTTGCCAGAATCTAATCTACCCGCGATAATAGGTTACATGAAAATTAATAATACAGATTATAATAAATAATTTGAGAAACAATTCTGTGAAAACTGGCAGTTAAAAGTTTTAGTATATTTAAATAAATCGAAATGCGAGATGTTTTACTAATCAGTAATATTAATAAAAAGACACAATTATGTTAAACTTTCAATTGCTTGATTTGCATTACTTCTTAAATGTCTATGCTTTAACATATCATCAAAAATATTTAGAGATTTATTGATGAGTTTTTCATTTTTATTAATTTCTGAAACTAATTTGCTATATATTCCAAGAATCAACTGAATAGGTTCTTTGTCGTAATAGCCACTATCCTGAACATCAGGACTATCTCTGAAATCTATATTCTGTAGTAATTTTAAACATTCTTCAGGATAAATTTTAGAACATTTTGATAGATATTGTATAAAGTATCTAGGATCTTTTCTACACAATATTGTTTTTGAATACTTATTTAGAAATGGAAGTAAGTCTGTAAAATTTTCAAGACTAAATTTTCTCAAAATCACATATGAGTATTCCCCTGCAAATTCTTTATCTGTTTCGGATAGAAACTCTGAAAGTATGCTTAGTGCCTTAAAATTTATACCACTTTTATCTTTAGTAATTAAAAACTCCTCAGCAACATCAATAGCACATAATTTAGCTTCTTTTCCTGTATTAATAAATCTATTATATAAATCTTTTTGCTTGTCTAATCCTAATAACCAACTGGCTATCATAACATAACTTTGCTTATGCATCTCAGGTGTTTCAATTACTTTTTGAAAATAGTATTCCATTTCATCATGAAATTTATTATTGAAATATTGAGAGGTATTAATAGACGATTTAAGTATTTCTACACTAGTTAGAATTGTGAGTTTTTTAAAAATTTTAAATGATCTTTCAATATCTACCGAGTTAAGATATGCCAAATTACTCAAAATCATTATTTTTACAGATTCGTTACATAGAGGGTTTTCGATCACTTTTTCAATTGTAGAGAAGATTATCTCTACAAAATTTTTATCGTAATAACAATGCATCAATTCATGGATAGCTGATCCTCTAATAGAATTTACAGCATCATGCATTGGGAGTGTTGGATTATATTCTTTTTCCTTTTGTGGAAAGTTTAAAGCTATATTACTTAAATATTGAACTATTTCGTCATCAATATTTCTATTTTTAATAAAATAACCAGCATAATGATTTAAAGTGCTTTTATATCTATTATCAGTAATAGGAAGACTAAGAAATTTGATGTAAAGCTTTTTAACTTTTGCAGGATTATAACTGCCATCAATTAAGCCCCCAATTCCTTTTAAAATATATCGCTCAGAAATTTTTTCGTTACAAAATAGACTTTCGATGAAATCGTAGAATTTTGAGCAATTCTCTAAAACGCATTTTTTAAAAGCCATAGAATGTTCTTCGATATTGCCAGATCCCCATATTTCTGATTTCTGATTTTCATTATATTTGATCATGCTTTTTTCCCATTGTTTCAGAGTCATATTTTTATATGCTGATTCTGCTAAAGGAGGACAGCCTGAACTCCAAGTTGACCCAGAAATATCTAAAGCTATTTTCGGATTTAAATCACCAAATTTTCTTTCGAGTTCTTGATATGTTTTATAAAGTTTTCCTCTACTCTTTAGCGTATCAAATGGAATGGCTTTGATAAACAAATACTTCTTTTTGTTAAAGCCTTTTTGATATAATTTTTTTATTCCATTTTCATCAGTGCTAATCCAGTAATTATATGTAGTTGTAAGATTTATAAGTATGCTGTCAATATAATCTCTTTGGATATTATCGAAAAAATTGTACACATTACCAATCATATTTCTGATTTGCAGCTGCAGGTCATCATCACTTCCTTTGAAAATATTTTTACGAATTAGAATTTCAATTAACTCAAAAATTTCATTTTTGTAAAATAAGATATTGGAATTTAATTTATTCACAATTATTTTAAAAAGAAAGACATCATCAGAATTTTTGTAATTTAAATGAAAAGCGACATAAAAAGTAGAATCACTTTTAGAAATAAATTCTTGTAAAAAATATTCTAATCCATATTCCCCAGAATGTATAATGTTTTTATTTGAATCATTAATTTTTGAACTTTTGTATAAAGAAGATTCCGTATTTTCATATAAAAAATACGGAATTTTGGTTTTTTCAACAATATTTTGATATATGGAAAACAAACAAGTAAAAGTTTCTAAAGATGCTGTTTTAAAATACTTTTCAATGATTTCACTTAGTTCATATCCGAATCTATAATCAAACGAAAATTTTTCATAGAAATTAATTATAGTAATTTCTAACTTTTCATAAGCGTATTTCCTATTGTGAAGAAATATTTTCTGTACAATTTCGTAATAATAATGATTGTCTGCTTTTTCCTCTTCATCTTTTTTAAAAGGAATATATTTTTCAAAAAAAGGCAATAGACCCATATCACTCCAATCGTTAATATAAAAAATCATATTTGAGATAAAAGATTCTTTATTCTCAAATTCTATTGATTCCAGATAATCTAAGATCATTACTGGATGATCATTGATGGTGTTTATAAACAATGACCAATTATAATTGGAAAACTTTCTCTTTGTAAATATGTAGTCCACTTCGGTTTGAAAATCACATCTTTTAATTGAAAAATAAACTATTGGTAATCCTTCTGAAATTAGAAATTCGACCCAACTTATGGAATGTATCGACGTTATAAAAACATCTTCATAATCAACATTTTTAAAAATGATCTCAATAACAAGTTTTTTCTCCAACTCGCAAGGGTTCCTGACAGATGCCAAAGTATTAATGAGTAATGATTTTAAATGAAACCGGTAACTTGAGGATGTCATTATATTACTTATAGTTTCTATATATTTTTTGATATCAGATTCTCTTAAATATTCTATAACCATTTTTATAACCGACCTAACATATAAACTTTGTTCATTTTCTGTGATAAAATCTTCGAGACTTCCTTTATTGTCTACAAATTGTTTTGCAAATGAGTATTCATAAAATGTTTGATGAAAAAATTGTATCTCTTTATTATATTCGACTAATAAGCTATTAGACTTTAAATATCTACTTTCTTTGTAATAATCGTCTTCGTAAATATTACCTACAGAAATTCGTTGCTCTTGGTACATACGTTGAGCAATTTTATATATAAGTTCTTTGAGTTTTAAATCCTTGTGAGGTGAAACATATTTTTTCCATAAATTATCATACAAATCTTTTAAAGTCGAAATGGAATCTACTTCACTTTTAGAATTTTTATCAAAGATTCTACAATAAATATCTAGGTGATTTGGCGTTCTAATTAATTCCAGCACTTTTTGTGAAGGACAATTAATTTTAAATGAATTAAGAATACTTTTTACATCTTCGATAGAAAAAAGATTAACTTCTATTTTTTTGTATTGATCGGAATTATAAATGCTTAATTCCGCATCATATTTTAGATCGTAAGATCTGGAAGATATAATTATTCTAATGTTTTGGTAGACTTGTAATTTAAAAATAAGTTTATTGTAAGTCTCAATATACTCTCTGCTGGAAGATAGCGTAAGAGATAACGCGTCTATCTGATCGATTAGTACAATTAGCCCTTCTCCCTTTTCTAATGTATTTTTTATTAAGGAATCAAAAGTCAGTTGATTGTCAAATATTTTGTTCTCAAGTTCAGTTATGGATTTGCAGTAGAATTTATCTGCTTTTAATCCAAGTACATTATGTTTTTCTTTAATGAGTTTATCATATAAATCTTTGAGTATAGCAGATTTACCAAGACCTTTTTCTCCTTTAAGAACAAGTACATTTTTTTGGTTAAGGGGAACATCAGCACTCAACCAATCGTATATATTTTGCACTTCATTTCTAGTAATATGTGCATTAGTTCTATCTTCTATATAGTTTTTAACTTGCAGTAATGCATAGGAGGTGTTTTGCAGAATATTCCTAAAATCAATTTGTATCTCTGGAACTATATTTCCTTTTACAATTTTATCATGAATCTCATCTATTTTAATGCTATCCTCTAATTCAAAAGAAATATTGTATAGATTTTGTTGTTTTATTAGATCTAATAATGTATTTCCATCTTTTAAATTAATAAAATCATTAGGTAGTCCATGAGTTTTTTCAATATTTTTTTTCCAAGAAGTCCACCATATATTCTGCTTTAAATCTAAATCATTTATTATGCATAAAGTCCAACTTTTCGTTTCATACTCAGCAGAATTAATGACACTTTTAAAAGATTCTCTAATCTGACTTTTTTGAGATTCAGTTATACCTGAAACGAAAAATTTACATTGAATGACATCAATAGGTTCAGCACCTATTTCTCCTATAAAGATATCAATTCCTCCATCACCAGAATTAATCGCTACACTTCTAACAGATTTTTTTGGATATAGCGTTTTAAATAACCGCTCACAAATTTTTTCAAATTTAGTTCTTGCGCTTGCTTCGTCAAATTTTTGAACTAGTATTAACCAATCTTTATTCATGCCGTTATAAATCATTTGAGTCAAATTTATGAAATTGTTTCACTATCCGATTTAGTTATGAAATTTTAATAAGTATTAGTTTTGGATGTTTGCAAATTTGATATTTATAGAAAACTATTTTCACAATTATTAAATTGTTATACTAGAAATAGAAAGTCGTAATAATAAAAAACACCCAATAAAATTGGGTGTATAAATGGGTGTTGATATTGTAACTAACTGATTTTCAACACTAAAAGTAGAGAGGAAGGGATTCGAACCCTCGGTACAGTTGCCCGTACACTAGCTTTCCAGGCTAGCTCCTTCAACCACTCGGACACCTCTCTGAATTGAAGAGTGCAAAAATAGCGTATTTAATTGAATTCTAAAAGTGGAAATCACATAATTTCGAAAATAAAGGCAATGGTGGAAAAAATAGGATGCAAATAATTTATTTTGCACGTCGATTCGACTTGTTTTTATCGATCATTTTTGATCTCAAATAAAAATTATTCGGAAACTTCACCGCATATATTTTTTACAAAGTTTTCCGCAAAACCACCTTCGTATTTCGGGTTGTTTAAAAGATGCATCGCTTTGGTAATCGCACTTTCTGCAGTGATGTCATTGCCACTGATCGCTCCTATTTTTGTGAAAATATTCGAATTGCTGTATTTTCCAAAACTTATTCCGCCAGAAACACATTGCGAAATCACCACGATTTCTGTTCCCTGATCACGAAGCGCCTGCAAAGTTTGCAGCGTTTTTTCGGTGTTAAAAATAGTACCCGACCCAAAAACTTGTAGCACCAAAACTTTCACCTTCGGAATCTCTGTAAAATGATTCAAATGCATTCCCGGGAAAATCCGCCAAAACAAAACATCCTGCGAAACATGCGTATCAACTTCAAATTTTCCATTCGTTTTACTGCGCCATAAATTATCTTTCATTACATTCAAATGAACTCCAGACTGTCCCAGAATAGGGTAGTTTGGCGTTTGGTACGCATCAAAAAACTCCGCCGAATATTTCAAAGTTCGGTTGCCACGAAGCAGTTTATATTCAAAATAAACCGCCACTTCCTGAATAACCGCTTCGTTATTTTCGTACAAACTTGCGTAGTAAAGACTCGTCAATAAATTTTCTTTCGCATCGGTTCGCAAATCGCCAATCGGCAACTGTGAACCTGTTAAAATTACAGGTTTTTTTAGATTTTTCAACATAAAACTCAATGCTGAAGCCGAATAAGACATGGTATCAGTACCGTGAAGGATCAAAAAGCCATCATAATGATCGTAATTTTTACCGATATGTTTCGCAATCATTTTCCATTCTGTCGGACCCATATCCGAAGAGTCAAGCGGTTTTTTAAACGGATAAACCGAGATTTCACACTCGATCAACTTCATTTCCGGAATTTTCTGAAAGATATTTCCAAAATCGAAAGCCCGCAAACTCCCCGTTTCATAATCTTTTTCCATTCCGATCGTTCCGCCGGTATAAATCAGAAGCACTTTTCTTTTCATAAATCCAAAAATACATAATTTTAGATGATTTTGGGCGCCAATCCCGATAGTTATCGGGACCGCCTTCCACTCCCGCTTTTTTGCCTTCGAAAAATTTTTCATAAAAAGAAAATCTCGTCTTTAGGCAAAAAGAGCTCCGTTCCTTTAGATTTGTAATCGATAAAATTATTAGATTTAGAAAGAGAAAAGCATTTAATTAAACTATGTTCCGCTCAGAGTAAAACTCAAGGCTTGATTCAGAATTAAATGCTCTTCCTTTCATTAAAA
>NZ_FTOI01000029.1 GCF_900156725.1 Kaistella chaponensis
AAAGAATGCGTCTCACAACAAAAAGTGATGCGGATTTTTATTTTCATTAAAATTCGATATGCGTTTGAAAAAAGGAAAAGTTGTCCTCTTTAGGCAACTTTCTTTCTCAGGTTGTGTGCTAAAGCGTGTAAACCGAACTCCAGTTCTACTTTTTTCAGACCTTTCAGGGTAAAGCGCTTAAAAGCGTTGCAATGCTTGAGATGTGCAAACACAGGTTCTACTTCAACCGAGCGTTGTTTGCGTTTTTTGATGCCTTCTTCGCTGTTTAAAAGTTGTCTGATTTTCTCTTTGTATTCTTCCAATTGATGGTTTCGCTCTACGCTGCGGTTTTCTTTGGAACTGTGACAAACGCTTCGTATTGGGCATTCTTCGCAGTTTTTGGCTTGGTAATGCGAGAGTTTTTGGGAGAATCCAGTCTTGGTTTTTCGAGTACTTTCGTGCGTTTTTTCCATCTTTTGCCCCATCGGACAAACGTAATAATCATCTTGCTCGTTGTAATGCAGATTTTCTTTGCTGAAGGTTTTGTGCTTTGCCTGATAATGGGCATCCTGCTCCTTGTCGAACGTATTGTATTTTACAAACGGAGTGATGTTTTTCTGTATTAATAATTCGTAGTTCTGCTCGCTTCCGTAACCCGCATCGGCAGTGAGTTCTTCCAGTTCATTCATCCTGTTTTTGCCATATAATTTTTCAAAATTTTCCAGATGATGCTTCAATGTATTGAAGTCGTTGGTTTGCTGATGAATCGTATAGTTTAAAATAAATTGGTTCTCGGTGGAAATCTGAGCATTATAGGCAGGTTTTAGCTGTCCGTTCATCATGTGATCCTCCTTCATCCGCATGAAAGTAGCATCTTCATCGGTCTTGCTGTAGGAATTTCGTTCTCCCAAAATCGCTTCCTGAGCTTCGTATTTATCAAGGTTTTTCTCAAAATTGTTTTTAATGTAATTCAGCTTGGCTTTGGCTTTTTTGTCAGAATCGGTTTTGCTCTCGCTGCCTTTTAATATGGCATTGATGTTTTCTACAGTCTGCTGGATTTTTTCTTTGCTGATTTCTTTAAATTCGGGTGGTTCAGGGTCTTTATCTTCTTCTCGGGCGACACTTTGGGCGTATTTCCAAAGTTCCTCCAGCTGGCGGAGCATTTTTTCTTTGTTGGTTTTAATGGCGTTTGCCCAAACAAAAGTGTAGCGATTTGCCTGTGCTTCAATTTTGGTTCCATCCACAAAAACCTGTCTCAAACTTACCAAACCTTCTTCTGCCAGAAGCAAAACCACCTGCGAGAAAATATCCTTGAATGCAGCTTCAAGCTTATGGCTCCGGAAACGGTTCACCGTATTATGATCCACGATGCTCATATTGGAGAGCCACATAAAGTTGATGTTTTCGCGAAGTGCCTTTTCGATTTTCCGCGATGAATAAATGTTATTCATATAGGCAAAAACCATCACTTTGAGCATCATTACGGGATGATAGCTTGGATTTCCTTCTTTGCTGTACACTTTCAGAAGTGGTTCGATATTGAGTTTCTCTAAAATATCATTCACAATACGAACAGGGTGATTATGGGGTATCAAATCCTCAAAACTATACGGAAATAACACCAACTGATTTTGGTTATAATGCTTGAAATTCATAAACAACTATCTGATTATCAATCATAAATATACAAATTATCACCATAATAACCAAAAAAAATCCGCCTCAGTTGTGAGACGGATTC
>NZ_FTOI01000004.1 GCF_900156725.1 Kaistella chaponensis
ATTTAGAAGCAACTTCAGAGGAGTTAGGGATCGGGCGTTTTTTCTATTCAGACTACAAAACATTTTTGCTTAAACACAAGTTTTGGTACTGATCCCTTAGTCCCTAAGTTTTGATATTGATTCAATTTGAATATTAATCTTGTTTTCAACTTGGCTTAAAATAAAAAAAACTCCTCAATTTCTTGAGAAGTTTTTGTGGGCCCTGAGGGATTCGAACCCCCGACCCTCTGGGTGTAAACCAGATGCTCTGAACCAACTGAGCTAAGAGCCCGATACCGTTTTTGATTTCTCAAATTTTGGTTCGGCAAATGTACAAAAATTTTCTAATTCTCCAAATTTTTTTCCAAAAAATCTCCTACTACAAAGTTGCTTCCACCAATAAAAATCATTTCTTCTTTTTTAACAAGCTGTTTTGCAGAAAGATAGGCGTCATTAACCTGATCAAAAATTTTATAATTTATTTTTGATTTTTTTAATAATTGTTCATAATCTGTTGGGTGACGACCGCGATTGTTATTAGGTTTCGCAAAATAGTAAGTAGAATCGGTGGGAAGAATTTGTAAAATTTCATCGATTTTTTTATCATTCACAAAACCCAAGATGATATGTTTGAATTTTGGAATTGAATTAAGTTGCGCAAAAACCTCTTTTAACCCTGCTTGATTATGCGCCGTGTCACAAATTGTTAAGGGGTCCGCTGAAAATTCATACCAACGGCCAATGAAATTCGTGTTTTTTTGAACGTTCAAAAGACCTTGCTCGATGTTTTTCGTAGAAATCATAACCTCCTCTTTTTGTAATTGCCTGATAATCGCCAAGACCACTTTAATATTTTTAGTCTGATAATTTCCTTTTAAATCGGAAGTAAACGTAGTTTGAACGGAGGTCGCATCAATAAATTCTGACTGTAGTTCAGCTGTTTTTATTTTAAATATTTGGGTTACAAGATCATTCTCTTCGCCTGAGATTAAGGGAACGCTATTTTTGATAATTCCTGCTTTTTCTCGCGCAATTTCTTCGAGGGTGTTTCCTAGAATATCTTGGTGATCCAAAGCAATGTTGGTGATTGCAGAAATCATCGGATTGATGATATTGGTTGCATCTAACCTTCCGCCTAAACCAACTTCTATAATTGCGAAATCAACTTCTTTTTGTTTAAAATATTCAAACGCCATGATGGTGGTGAACTCAAAAAAAGAAGGGGTTATTGCTGCAGGTAGGTTTTTTAATTTTTGAATAAAGCCATATATAAATTCCTTTTCGCAATTCACGCCGTTGATTTTTATCCGCTCTGAAAAGTCGATGAGGTGCGGTGAGTTGTACAGGCCAACTTTGTAGCCGGCTTCCTGTAAAACCGAAGCAAGCATATTGCTTGTAGAACCTTTTCCGTTCGTACCACCAATGTGGATGGTTTTTAAATGATTTTGGGGATTACCGAAAAATGTACAGAGTGTGGTGATGTTTTCGAGTCCTGGTTTGTACGCTTTTTTTCCGTCAATTTGGTAATTGGGAGCTTGGTTAAAAAGCCATTCTACCTCTTTTTGATATTCCTGATTGGTCATGGTACAAAATTCTCAAAAGTTTTTGGAATAGAAAAAAAACTGATGGATTAATTTTAGTTTGGTTACGACGCCTGAATTGCGCCCCTGATTGAACGGCATGTTTGAGCTCTTTTTATCATTTTTTTCTTTGAAAAATGATAAAAAAGCGAGTAGTGAAAGCAGGAAATGTGCGCCCCGAAAAAAGGGTGTATCCTAGAAAGTTATTTTATAAACACCTGTGGATGAAGAGCTTGCTTTCTCAGCCTTTACATATTTTTTAACCCACGACACTGAATTTGTAGAAACGCACGGATCGGAAATACCTCCCAATCGGCGAGCTGAAATCACATTTCCGGCTTTATCGACCGTGTAGGAAATGCTGATCGTGCCACTTGCAGAACAGTTATGAGTGGGTTGTGCGCCGCCACGACCCATTGTTCCTGGGATAAAGCCAATTAATTTGCGGTCAATGCCGATTTTGCTGTCGCCATTGCTGTCGCCTCCTAGAGGATCTCCGGCGTTTCCGGTGGTGCCGTTTGTTCCTTGAGTTCCTTTTTTGGTGCCTCTTCCTTTAATTAAATTTCCGATTGCTGCTGTTCCTTTTCCGTCTCCGGTTCCTGTTTTCGAATTTGGTGTGGTTGCTTTGGAGGTGGAGGTTTTCGACGCAGATTTTGAAGTGGTGGAAGCAGTGGAAGTTTTGGTGTTTTTATCGGATTTTTCGCTTGTTTTCACGAGGTTTTTAGAATCTGTTCCGGTGATGATTTTTTCTTTCGGCGTTTCTTTTTTTATCGGAGAGACATCGGGTGATTTTTCTGTAATTTTTGTTTTAGATTCCGGTTCAGCGGGCGTTTCTACAACGCTGGGATTTGCTTTTGAGGCTAAACTTCCTTCTTGGTTTGCGGGTTCCTCTGCGCCATTTCCGTTTCTGTTATCGCCAAAATTAATGAGCATTTGCGTCACCACTTCTTTTTTATCGGGAATTTTTTCGGTGAATTTGTAAACAAAAACAAACAGCAGAAGTAGAGACCAAATAATCGCGGTCAGAATACCACTTTTCAGTTTGTCCTTATTTTCTTCCCGGCTATTGATGCGGTGGTCGTTCATTTTTAACGATTAATCTACTTTAGTGGTTGCAATTGCAATATTGAATTGGTGTTTTTCGGCAATTTCCATCGCAAAAACGACGTCTTTGTGATAAGAATTTTCATCTGCCCGAATCGTGAAAGAAGGTGTTTTCGAGTTTTGCAATTTAGTAACGATCACCGATTCCAACGTTTCTTTTTTTACCAAAACATCATCTACAAAATACGAGCCGTCTGCTTTGATGGTTACCGTAACTTGGCTGGGAATATTTGGGTTTTCGATTTCTACTTTCGGCAGTTTTACGTCAATTGCACTTTGGTTTGCAGCAGCAGAAGTCACCATAAAAAATATGAGGAGCAACAAAATAACATCAACCATTGCAGCAAGGCTGAACTCGGGATTTGCTTTATTTCTTCGTTTAAGTTTCATAAGGAGATTTCTATGATTTTACGGGTTTTGTGCAATCGCCATCTTCATCAATATTTTATCAAAAAACATATTTTGCTGATGAGGATTATACAGTTCGTTTATGATGGTTTGTTGATGATGTCTAAGAAATCAGTCGAAAGATGCTGAACTTTCAACATAAATTTATCAATTCTCGTTAAGAGTAAATTGTAAAAAAAGTTGGCGGGAATTGCCACAGCCAAACCAGTGGCTGTTTGTCCCAATGCTGTATAAATACCTTCCGAAAGAATTTTTGGTGAAAACGAACCTTCCGCATTCGACATGCTGAAGAAAGCCATAATCAATCCGATTACCGTTCCTAAAAGTCCAAGCATCGGTGCTAAACTTGGTACGGCAGCCAAAAGATTTAGGTTTTTTTCGAGTTTGGAAACTTCAATTTGACCTTGGCTTTCCATTGCACTTACAATATCAGAAATAGGTCTTCCGATTCTTGTGATGCCTTTTTCGAGAATGCGTGCTTCCGGCGTATTTTGTCTTACGCAATAATCTACGGCTGCTTCTACTCGGCCTTGGTTTAGCAAATCCTGAATGTTATTCATCAAATTTGCATCATTTATTTTCAACATTCGATTGATGTAAAAAAGCCTTTCTAAAAATATATAAAGGGAGAAAATACCTAGTACAAGTACCGTAATCATTACGATATTGGCAAAAACATTACCATGAAACATAATCTTCCAGAAAGAGAAAACTTGCTCCTGAGTTTCGGGGGTTACGACTTGAGCTGCTGTTTGTAAAAACATTGATTATAAATTTTATTTAAAATTGAACGGCAAAATCACCTTAATAGTATAGATTTTAAGGTATTTTTCGGCTAGGTAATGAAATTTGGCAGGTTAATCTTCCTCTACTTCAATAACGTCGGGTTTGAAATGACATTTCATTTTGAAGGGAATTGGCGTCTCCGAACCGGTGTAGAAATCATCAATTGTTCCTTTCCAAAGGAGCTGAAGCTCACCTTCCGCATTTCTATCAAAAACAAGTTCGCTTTCGTAGAGATACGCATCTTCATTATCGAAAAGATCAACTTCGGTATAGATATCATCGGAACTGTCGATTATTTCGAAGTTTTTACCATCAAGTTCCTCTTCATCAATCGGGAACTCGATAATATTCATTGACAGTTGAGGGAAATTGTATTGTAAAGAATCATCATCAACATGGTCTAAAGAATCATCGGTGATAATTTCGACGTCTAGAAAATGTTTTTTGTTGCTGTAAACCGCTTTGCAGTAACTGCTTTTGATGTGATATTTAAGGGTTTCTTCAGGGTGGTAGATTTTTAAAATCCCTTTCATCTTTTAAGAAAAATAGTTAAGTAATTTGTTTTGAACTGATTCAACAAAGATAAAAAATTGATTGATTGTGCAAAGTGTTTTACTGCATTTTTAAAAAAGGGAGATTAAAAAATGCACCTTCAATCATGTTTCCCCACGATCTGCGTTGGAAATATAAATTTCATTTATACTTAACTCAAAATAATTTAAATTAGCTTCCTCAAAATATACGCATGAAAAAACTGTTTTGTAAAAAGCTTTTTGGATTTCTCATCATTGCAAGTATGATTTCCTGCAAAAAGTCTGATTCCCCGATTACCAAAGTAACTCCCGTTGATTTAGATTCAATTACGGCTAATTATTACGAACAGTATTTAAAATTATATCCCCTCGATGCAACCGCTCAAGGTGATGAGAGATACAATGATCAATTACCCATTAACATTGATAAAGATTTTATTTCGGGCGAAATCACCTTTTATAATTCTGTGCAAAACCAACTTAAAAAAGTTGATTACAAATCATTAAGTGATCAGGATAAAACGGTATATGATGTTTTGGACTATACCTTGAAAGATAAAATTGAACGGTACGCTTATCACCCAGAATACATTCCTTTCACGCAATTTAGCGGGCTTCCTCTCGATTTTCCGTTGCTTGGAAGTGGACAAGGAAATCAACCCTTCAAAACGGAAAAAGATTACAGTGATTGGTTAAAGAGAACTGAAAACTTTCCTGCTTGGATGGATGCAGCCATCGAAAATTTCAGAGAAGGAATTACAAACCAATATGTTTTGCCCAAAAAACTGGTTGTAAAAATGGTGACACAGATGAACGCTGAAGAAATTACAAGTTCAGATTTTAGTAAAAATATTTTTTACGGACCGATCAATAATTTTCCGAAAAATTTCACCGCTGCTCAAAGAGAAAAATTCACGAAAGAATTTAAGACCATGATTACCAAAATAATCATTCCGTCTTATACCAAAATGGGCAATTTCTTACAAACAGAGTATTTACCGAAAGCAAGAACTACAGACGGAATTAATGGATTGCCAAAAGGAAACGACATTTATGCCTACTTTGCAAAAAGCTGGACTACAACCACAAAAACACCCAATGAAATCAATCAAATTGGTTTGGAACAAGTTGCAATGCTTCGAAGTGAAATGGAAAAAGTAAAGCAACAAGTGGGTTTCAGTGGTTCATTAGAGGAGTTTTTGATCCATTTAAAATCAGATCCAAAAGCAATGCCTTATAAAACCGATGTGGAAGTTATCAAGGTTTTCAATGCTGTTTTAACCAAGATTACCCCGAAACTGAAAACGATGTTTAAGGTGACGCCAAAAACACCCTTCGAAATTCGGCAAACGGAAAAATTTCGCGAAAATACCGCAAGTGCAGAATATGTGCCGGGAACTCCCGATGGAAAAAGACCAGGGATATTTTACATTCCGCTTCCCGATCCTACCAAATTTAATGTGACCTCCGGAATGGAATCTCTCTTTTTGCATGAAGCAATTCCCGGTCACCATTACCAAATTTCCCTGCAACAAGAAAACGTGCAACTTCCGAAATTTATGCGTTTCGGCTGGTTCGGAGCGTACGGCGAAGGTTGGGCGCACTATTGCGAAACACTCGGTCCAGAATTAGGTCTTTATACCGATCCTTATCAGAAAATGGGTTACTTGAGCGATCAGATGTTGCGTGCTGTTCGACTGGTTGTAGATACAGGATTGCATACGGGGAAGATGAACAGAGAAGAAGCAATTGCCTACTTTTTGAAAAACATTTCCTATGATGAACAGGGTGCAACAGCAGAAGTAGAAAGATATATGGCAACTCCAGGACAAGCGCTTTCTTATAAAATTGGTGCCTTGAAAATTAGAGAACTGAGAGATCTTTATCAGAAAAATTTGGGGTCGAAATTCAAATTAGCGAAGTTTCATGATGAAGTTTTAAATCAAGGTTGCCTTCCACTGGATGTTTTGGATCGCAAAATGGAAAACTGGGCAAAACGACAATAAATTATTATTTTAAAGAATACAGCAAGCGAATCCGGTGAGTTACTCAGCGGATTTGCTGTGATTCAAAAGCAAGGATTTTTGAAAAGATCTTCTAATTAGTCTTCTAAAATTATAAATTGAGGAATATTGGTATTTCCGAAAAACGGTAAATGTTATGTTAAAAAACTAAATTAATTAAGTATTTTTACCTTGTTAAAAAAAATTATGCTACGATGAGCGAAAATGGATTGCTTTCTCTTTTTCAAAATAAAGAAAATGTTCTAGAAAATGTGTTGCAAAAAACACCATTTGGTTTTTCGTTAATCAACGAGGATTACGTTTTCGAATTTGCAAATGAAGCTTGGCTGAAAATTGTTCAAAAGGAAAACCATGAAATTTTGGGGAAAAGAATTTTTGATATTTTCCCAGAAACGGAAACTAATCTGCTTTCTATTTTCGAAAATGTAAAAAACACCAAAGTTCCATTTTATGCACCTGAGCAAAATATAAAATTGGAAAGAAAAGGATTGTTGCAGGACGTTTTTTTTAATTTTGTTTATCAACCGATTTATACCGAAAGTGGTGAATTTCAATATTTTGCATCTGTTGTAATCGAGGTTACAGATTTGATTACGACCAGAAATAAAATTAAAAATGACGAGGAACGGCTGCGTCTTGCCACAGAAAGTTCCCATACCGCAACTTGGGATCTTAATCTGAAAACTTTTGACATCATTCATTCCTCCTATTTATCAAAAATTTTTGGGTACAATGAAGGAGAGCAGATTTCTCATCAGCAAATGCGAGATCATCTTTGCGAAGAAGACCGTATCAATATCGTAGAAAAAGCATTCGAAAAGGCTTTGCAAACAGGAGTTTATCAATATGAAGCGCGACTTATTGATAAGGTTCAGAATGAAAAATGGATCTCAACCAACGGTAAAGTTTTTTTCGAGCATGACGGAATACCGAGCAGAATGGTCGGTGTTATGCAAGATATTACGCAGAGAAAAACAAGTGAGATTCTTTTGCAACAAAGCCATCATCAACTCAATACCGCAATGGTTGCTAGTAAATTGGGAAGGTTTGATATGGATTATGAAACCCAGCATAAATATAATTTTTCACCGCGGTTTTTAGAAATTTTGGGTTATGATTCGCAAACAGAAACAATAAGTTCGGAAGTTTTTGAAAAACATATTCACAAAAATTTTGTCCAATTAAGACTCGATGCACTCAAGGCGGCAAAACAGACCGGAGATCTTTTCTATCAAACGAAGATTGTACTTCGCGACGGTACGCAAAAATGGATCGAAATCTACGGGAAACTTCTGGAACCAATAGATGGGCGAAAAGCCTACATTTCTGGAACTATTCGAGATATTACTGAAAACAAAAATTACGAAAAAAACATCAGAGAAAGTGAGAAAAAATACCGCTTTTTGGCCGATGCAATTCCACAAATTGTTTGGATTGGAGAAAAAGATGGGCAACTCACTTATTTTAATAAAGCCACCATGGATTATTCGGGTAAGAATTATAACGATTTTCTAGATGGAGATGGCTGGTTAGAAATTGTACATCCCGATGAACAGCAAGAAAACATACGTCTTTGGGCTAAAAGTATCCGCACCAAAAAACCGTTCTTTTTTGAACATCGCTTTCGCAATAAAGATAATGAGTATCGATGGTTTTTGAGCCGTGCTTTCCCCGACTTAGACGAAGCAGGAAATGTGAAAAAATGGGTCGGAACCAGTACAGACATTGATGACATGAAGCGCCAGGAAAAGCAGAAAAATGATTTCATCAAAATGGCAAACCATGAACTGAAAACTCCTGTCACCACGATAAAAGGCTATGTACAATTGCTTAAAAAAATGCGGGGAGATTCTGAGGATAAATTTTTGGTAAATTCTTTAAATACCATTGAAAATCAAGTCAATAAACTCAATGTTTTAATCGGTGATCTTTTGGATATTTCTCGTATGGAAGCCGGAAATCTGCCATTAAATAAAAAAGAATTTTCCCTCCTAGGTTTGGTCACCGAAACCATAGAAGATATAAAAGCTTCGGAACAAAGCCATCATATTAATTTTGAACTGAAACATCCTACAGATATTGAAGTCTACGCAGATAAAGATCGAATTACCCAAGTTTTAAATAATCTTTTGACCAACGCTATTAAATATTCCCCAACTTCAAAAATGGTGAATGTAGAGCTGTTTGTCGAGGAAGAATATGCAGTTGTATCCGTAGAAGATTTTGGAATAGGAATGGATCATGAGGAATTAAACAAAATTTTCGAGCGTTTCTATCGTGTTTCTGGTGATGATGAAGAAACATTTCCCGGATTTGGAATCGGACTCTTTATCGTGAAAGATATTTTGGATAGACATGATGGAAAAATCACCGTAATAAGTAAAAAAGAGCAGGGAAGTAGATTCAGTTTCTTCCTACCTTTGGGAAAAAATAAAAACAGCAAATAGTTATGGAAATTTTAATTGTCGATGATAATAAAGATATTTGTCAGCTGATTGAAAGTATTTTATTGTCAGAGGGTTACAATGTAGAGTCATGCTTCAATCCGCTGCAGTTTAGCGAAATTATTAAACAAACTCAACCCAAGCTCATCATCACCGATTTACTCATGTCTGGATATGATGGTCGCACTTTAACAAGAGAAATTAAAGAAAATGCAGAGACTCAACACATCAAAATTATAATGATGTCTGCTCATCCCGACGCTAAAAAACTAAGTGAGAAAGCGGGTGTAGACGATTTTTTAACAAAACCATTCGAAATTGATGACTTGGTTACTAAAGTTGAAAATCTTTTAAAGTAAATTCAATCATTTTTTTTAAGTTCAAACGGACCAATTACTCCAGTACCATTTTTGTAAGATAATCATTTTCCTTATTCCCTCTTGCAGGCGAATATTCTCTGCCATAGAAGATGATTTGTAAATGCAGTTTGTTCCACGCATCTTTCGGGAAAAGTTTTTTCGCGTCATTTTCAGTTTCCACCACATTTTTTCCTGACGTTAATTTCCACTGCGTCATCAAGCGGTGAATATGCGTATCTACAGGAAAAGCCGGAAATCCAAAAGCCTGACTCATCACCACAGAAGCCGTTTTATGCCCAATTCCAGGAAGTGCTTCCAGCTCTTCATAAGTTTGAGGAATAATTCCGTTGTGCCTTTCTACAAGGAGTTCTGCCATTCTTTTCAGATTCTTAGCTTTTGTGTTGGCTAAACCGATTTCTTTGATTAAAAATTTGATTTCCTCCACTTCCAGATCTTTCATTGTAAAGGGATTTCCTGCAACTTCAAATAATTTGGGGGAAATCTGATTCACTTTCTTATCTGTAGTTTGGGCAGAAAGTGCAACCGCAACCAAAAGCGTAAAAGGATCTGAATGATCGAGTGGAACGGGAACTTCTGGATATAATTTCTCCAGTTCATCTATGATAATTTGGGCTTTTTGCTTTTTCGTCATTTTAAAGTTAAATTTGAATTTTTAACACATTCTTCACTTAAGAATTATAAAAGTTCTAAAGCATAAATGTACACAAAGTTGCAAAAAATATTTGCGTTTCAGGACTAATGTGTCCTAAAGTGAACTCAATGAAGGTTTTTTTGATGAACTAATGTGTTAAAAATAGAACGATTTAATTGTAATAATTTAAAAAAAATCAAACATTATGTTGCAAGTTGGCGATCAATTACCAGAATTTCAAAGTCTAAATCAAGACGGCGAAACCGTAAATTCTAAAGATTTCATTGGAAAAAAACTCGTTGTTTTCTTTTATCCAAAGGCAAATACTCCAGGTTGTACCGCAGAAGCGTGCGATATTAACGATAACTTGGAAACCTTAAAAAAAGAAGGCTATCAATTGGTCGGAATTTCGGCTGATCCAGTGAAAGCACAAAAAAAGTTTCATGAAAAATTCGGATTTCAGTATCCTTTAATTGCTGATGAAAACAAAGATATTGTAGAAAAATTCGGAGTGTGGCAACTGAAAAAATTCATGGGAAAAGAATTCATGGGCATCGTGAGAACCACTTTTATTTTCGATGAAAAAGGAATTTGCATCAGAGTAATCGAAAAGGTAAAAAACGAAAGAAGCGGCACGTCAAATTTTAGAAAATTAAGTGTACATTTTTCACCGCAAAAGAAACAAAAGCAAATTGTGAATTTTTAGATTTTCAAAGCCTGCAAAAGTAAAATTATTCGCTTTTGCAGGCTTTTTTGCATTTTTAAAATTGAACTTTTGCCCCTTTTGCGGTAAAAAAGGTGCGGTTAACTCAGCATTCGCTGCGCTTTTTTCACGCCTTCCACCAAAATATCAATTTCTTCAAACGTATTATACACCGCAAAACTTGCGCGAACAGTTCCCGCAATATTGAAAAATTCCATGATCGGTTGCGTACAATGATGACCCGTTCTCACAGCAATTCCGAGTTTATCGAGAATCATTCCCACATCAGAAGCGATCCCAATTCCTTCTAAATTAAAGGAAGCAACACCGGTTCGGTTTGCTTTTTCACCATAAATTTTCAGGCCTTCAATTTCCAATAATTTCTTCTGAGCATAATCCAGCAAAGCTTTTTCGTGCGCTTGAATGGTTGAGTGACCAATACTTTCCATGAAATCTACAGCAGCTCCCAAAGCAATATTTCCACCCACATTTGGCGTTCCGGCTTCAAATTTAAAAGGCAGATCGGCGTAGGTTGTTTTTTCGAAAGAGCAGGTCGCAATCATTTCTCCACCACCATGAAAAGGATGAATTGTTCTTAAAATTTCTTCTTTTCCGTACAAAATTCCGGTTCCCATCGGAGCGTACATTTTATGCCCGGAAAAAACGAAAAAATCGCAATCCATTTTTTGAACATCGATCTTAAAATGCGGAACAGATTGAGCACCGTCAATGACAATCATCGCATTAGAATTCGCACGCGTTTTCGCAATAATTTCCTCGATCGGATTGATCACTCCTAAAGCGTTTGAAACCTGATTTAAAGAAACTATTTTCGTCTTTTCGCTTAAATTTTCATCTAAAAAATCTAGTTGCAAAATTCCGTTTTCATCCATCGGAATCACTTTCAGTTTTGCGCCGGTTCGTTCGCACAACATTTGCCACGGAACAATATTCGAGTGATGTTCTAAATAGGAAATAATAATCTCATCATTTTCCTTAATTAAATTCGTGAGGGAATAAGCGATGAGGTTAATTCCTTCCGTGGTTCCTTTCGTGAAAATAACTTCGAAATCATTTTTTGCATTAATGAATTTCTGAATTTTCCGGCGCGAAAGTTCCATTTCTTCAGTCGCTAATTGGCTCAATGTGTGAATCCCACGATGAACATTAGCATTGATTTCCGTGTAATATTTTTGCCAAGAATTTAAAACCGAAAGCGGTTTTTGGGAAGTTGCGGCATTATCGAAATAGACCAAATCTTTGCCATTGACTTTTTGGGAAAGAATAGGAAACTGATCGCGAATATTTTGAAGATCGAACATGTTACTTATTTAGAATGCTTCAAATTTACGGAAATTTAAATTGAATAATCTGTATAAATAGACATTTAGAAAAATAGAAAAAGACGATTTAAGAAGTTTATTTAAAGTTTTCTACCACTTCATTTACTAAAAACGCAACTTGTTTTGGTCTTCCTTTTTCATCTGTTGGCTGATCTTTGAACGTTCCGGTCCGTACAATGACGATGTTTTTTTCTGGAATGACGATAATGTATTGTCCGTATAATCCCCAGAAATAGTAATGTTTGTTGGCAGCGTCATTATTGATCCAAATTCCCATTCCATAAGCACCTTTTGATAGTGAGGTCGGAGTTCGCATTTCATCAATGAATTTAGAATTAAGGATTTGTAAATCTCCAACCTTTCCATCATTTAGGATAAGTTGTCCCAATTTTGCAAAATCCCGCGAGTTGGAATGAATGCAGCAAAAAGTTTTTTCCATCTTGAAATCATCGGTGCTCCAATTAGCGTTTTGTTCCATTCCGAGAGGTTTCCAGAATTTTTCTGATGCATATTCGGAAAGGGTTTTGTTCATCGACTTTCTTAGCGCAAAACCTAATAGTTGCGTCGCACCACTTTGGTATTCAAATTTACTTCCTGGTTCATCTTTGAAACCTCGAAGGAAAACCGCTTCTTCCAAAGATTTTCCATAATAGGCTTTTGCATTTTGAAGGAAGGGATTTTTGTAATCTTCTGTCCAGTTTAAACCCGCTTCCATTTTGGCTAAATCACCGATTGTTAAATGATTTCCCAATTCAACATTCGCATAATTTCCAAAGAAATCCGAATATTTTTGACTTAAACTTAGTATTTTTTTTTCTTCAAGAGCTTTTCCGAGCAACATCACCGTTACACCTTTTGCCATAGAAAAGGAATTGGTTTTCGATTGCTCATTAAAGCCATCCCAATATTGTTCATGAAGCAATTTTCCGTTTTTAATGATGACAAAAGAAGCGGTTTTTGAAAGTTTCAAATCCTCGACTAAAGTTTTAGGTAGAGGTTTTTTATTGTACGAAGAATCTTTAACCCACGGAATTGAATTTCCTTTTGCAATCGTATGAGACTTGAAATAAGATCCGTCGTCTATTGTAGAACCTGTTTCTCCACGCAGATAAGTTTCTCGAATGCCATTGAATAAATAATCATATCCAAACATATAAGCCAACGCAATGAGTGCAGCCATTCCAACTAATAGTCCTTTCAAAGTTTTTTCTATCATGCTAAACTGTTTCCTACAAATTTAGAATTATTAATGGAAATTCCTTCAAATAAAATAGTCCCGGATTGCTCCAGAACTTTTCAGTAAATATTTTTTTTGCAATCTTAAATCTTCGAAAGTAAATTGCGGAAATTTGTTTTTTCGTCGATAATTCTTCTCAAATCTGCAACAGCAACTCGCTCTTGTTTCATCGTGTCTCTGTCTCTCAAAGTTACGGTATTGTCGGTTAAAGAATCGTGGTCAATCGTGATGCAGAAAGGTGTTCCGATTGCATCTTGTCTTCTGTATCTTTTTCCGATGCTGTCTTTATCTTCATAAATCATGTTGAAATCGTATTTCAAATCATTGAAGATTTTCTCGCCATATTCTCCTAAACCATCTTTTTTCATTAATGGTAAAATTGCTGCTTTTACAGGCGCCAAAGCTGGAGGAAGCGAAAGAACTGTTCTTTCGGAACCGTCTTCTAAAACTTCATCTTTCAAAGAGTTAGAGAAAATTGCCAAAAATAAACGGTCTAATCCAACCGAAGTTTCTACGACATAAGGAACGTAATTTTCATTTCTTTCCGCATCGAAATACTGTAATTTTCTACCAGAATGTTTTTCGTGCGCGCTTAAATCAAAATCGGTTCTGGAGTGAATTCCTTCCAGTTCTTTAAATCCAAATGGGAATTTAAATTCAATATCTGCCGCAGCATTTGCGTAATGCGCCAGTTTTTCGTGATCGTGAAATTTATAATTTTCTGCACCTAAACCTAAAGCCAAATGCCAATTCAAACGTTTTTCTTTCCAGGTTTCATAAAATCCTAATTCTGTTCCGGGTGGGACAAAATACTGCATTTCCATTTGTTCAAATTCTCTCATTCTGAAAATAAACTGTCTCGCAACAATCTCATTTCTAAAGGCTTTTCCGATTTGCGCAATTCCGAATGGTAATTTCTGACGCGAAGTTTTCTGAACATTTAAAAAGTTCACAAAAATTCCCTGCGCTGTTTCTGGTCGCAAATATAAATCGGTTGCAGTATCTGCAGAAGCTCCGAGTTTTGTTCCGAACATCAAATTGAACTGTCGAACATCGGTCCAGTTTTTAGAACCAGTGTCTGGATCAGCGATTTCCAGTTCTTCAATCAAAGCTTTTACATCGGCAAGATCTTCTTTTTCAAGAGATTGTGCCATTCTCGAAAGGATCGTTTTTTGCTTTTCTCGATATTCTAGAACGCGTGGATTCGTGTTTTCAAATTCATTTTTATCGAAAGCATCACCAAATCTTTTGGCCGCTTTTTCTATTTCTTTTTGGGCTTTTTCTTCTAATTTGGCGCAGTAATCTTCAATTAAAACATCGGCTCTGAAACGTTTTTTCGAATCTTTATTATCGATCAAAGGATCATTAAAAGCATCGACGTGACCGGAAGCTTTCCAAATAGTGGGATGCATAAAAATTGCAGAATCGATGCCGACAATATTGTCATTCAGCTGCACCATTGCTTTCCACCAATATTGTTTGATGTTGTTTTTCAGTTCCGCCCCATTTTGTCCGTAATCGTAAATCGCGGAAAGACCGTCGTAAATTTCACTTGAAGGAAAAATAAAACCATATTCTTTCGCGTGTGAGATCAATTTTTTGAAAACATCTTCCTGTTTAGCCATCTTTTTTAGAATTTATGCAAAAATAGGGAAATTTATTCTATTTTTTAGGAGCCGGGAACCTGCTTTCCGCTATATCTTTTGTGTGTCGGTCTCCTCTTCGTTCCGACCGTCACACAAAAGGATGCCGCGTCAATCAGGGCTATGAAATTTAGTTTTGAAATAAAAATCTCGTTATAATTCATTAAATTTGTCAAACTTTTCTCCGATGTACAAATCCTTTATTCGTCCGATTCTTTTCAAATTTGATCCCGAAGAAGTTCATTATTTTACTTTTTCAGTTCTCAAGAAATTTCCTTTTTTAACAAAAATTTTCCTTCCAAAACCCATTGAAGACAAAAGATTGGAGCGTGAAGTTTTTGGTTTAAAATTTAAAAATCCAGTTGGTTTAGCTGCCGGTTTTGATAAAGATGCGAAAATGTTCCACGAACTTTCTGATCTGGGATTTGGATTTGTAGAAATAGGAACATTAACCCCAAAAGCACAAGACGGAAATCCGAAAAAAAGACTGTTCCGCCTGAAAGAAGATTCCGCAATTATCAACCGAATGGGTTTCAACAATGGTGGAGTAGATGCAGCGGTAGAACGTTTGAAGAAAAATAAAAATGTGCTCATCGGTGGAAATATTGGTAAAAATAAAGTCACGCCGAACGAAGATGCAGTCAATGATTATATCATCTGTTTTGAAAAATTATTCGATCATGTGGATTATTTTGTGGTGAATGTAAGTTCTCCAAACACACCAAATCTTCGGGAACTTCAGGATAAAGAACCTTTAACCAAATTGTTGGGAACTTTACAGGAAATCAATTCAAAAAAAGAAAAACCGAAACCTATTCTTTTAAAAATAGCACCGGATTTAAGTGATGATCAGCTTTTAGATATTATTGATATCATAAAAGAGACGAAAATTGCGGGTGTCATTGCTACAAATACCACACTTTCGCGGGAAAATTTAAGTTCAGAAAATAAAAAAGAAACAGGTGGACTTTCCGGAAAACCATTAACCAAACGTTCCACAGAAGTCATCCGATTTCTCTCCGAAAAAAGTGGAAAAGCATTCCCAATCATCGGTGTGGGTGGAATTCATTCAGCAGAAGATGCCTTAGAAAAACTCGAAGCAGGCGCAAGTTTGGTGCAGCTTTATACGGGTTTTATATACGAAGGACCGGAATTGATTAGGGAGATTAATGTAAAGTTACTGGAGAATTTATAACGTAATTTTATTCCCGAAATCTATTTTTCAAATCTACATTTCCACTTAAGATTCTAATGATCAAAATTTCATTTGGATATAAAATTTTATAAAAAATGAGGTGTTTTTTTGCAACAAATCCTAAAATCCCCAAATCAAGTTCGTCATATTTTTTGCCGATCGTAGGGTTTTCTGCAAGTATTTCGCAGTAGGAAATTAAATCAAGATAATAGAGATCGGCTTGGTTTTCTGAAAATTGTGCGCAACTGTAATCCCAAATTTCGGATAAATCGGTAATTGCCTTATTGGTGAGGGAATATTCTCCCATTTTATTTTTTATTGGCTTTCAAAAAAGCGAGGTGTTTCTTGGCATCGAAATTTTCAGAAATGCCACTATCAATTCCTTCTTTAATCGCAGTTTTCAAGATTTTTATTTTTTGCTCTTCTTCTTCCAAAAGGCGTAAACCAGCTCGAATTACTTCACTGGCATTCTTATATCGACCTTCCGAGATGCTTCCATCAACAAAATTTTCAAAATAATCTCCTAAAGATACTGAGGTATTTCGACCCATAATTTTAGATTTAAAATCAAAGTTACCAATTTTTGGTAATTCGAGCAACTTTACTTTATGAAAAATTCTGTCACCGTATAAATAATCAATCCCACAAAACCACCGACAATCGTTCCGTTTACGCGGATAAATTGCAAATCTTTCCCAACTTCTAATTCCAATTTTTCGGAAAGTTCTTTTCCTTCCCAGTTTCCAACCGTA
Organism: Kaistella chaponensis; assembly: GCF_900156725.1. Classification (GTDB taxonomy): domain Bacteria; phylum Bacteroidota; class Bacteroidia; order Flavobacteriales; family Weeksellaceae; genus Kaistella; species Kaistella chaponensis. The sequence goes on from NZ_FTOI01000004.1 coordinate 16,743, forward strand.
GAACTGATTAAAGCGCCGAATTGATGCGTGTTTTTGAGAATATATTTATAAGCTGTTACGCGAACCCAATTATCAATTTTATTTTGAAATTTCTCGTCGGTTTTTAAATTCTCAGAGAGTTCCGCAAGATTTTTTCGGAGGTAATTTTTCAAGGCTGAATGTTCTTCTTCTAACTCTTTCGACAATGATTTTTTGATGGAATTCCAAATGTCTGTAGAATATTGCTGAATTTTTTCTTCTTTCAAAAAGTCATTTTTAATAGTCCGAAATTCTTCAACCCATTTTTCTTCGGTTTGAATTTCCTTTGAAAACTCATATAATTTCTGTGTAATTTCTGCTCGTAATGAATGGTTTTCGTCTAATTCTACTTCTTCAAAATAATTGGAAAGTCCTTTCGTAATTTTCTCCGCAATTCCGTCATCTACAAATTTCGGAATTAAGAAAAAACTTTCACTTTTTACGCGCTCTTTCACCATTTTCTGGTTATTCAAAACATATTCTTTGATCTGTTTGGAAAGATTGGTGATGAATCTCTGATGGTCATTTTTGTCTAAAACATAATCCAGTCCGTTGCCGATAATCTCGTTAATTTTCACATCATCGGTCATTTCTTTTGCCTTTTTGCCTATGAAATTCACAACTTCCGTATCATCCAGTTTATTCAGAATGTTTAAAACGATATTGGATAATTCTTTCATTAAATTTTCCTGATTCCGCTCTTTCGACAACCAATCTCCCACGAAATTGGAGATTTTAAGTTTTTGAATGTACGGACGAATATTTTGTGGAGAGAGAAAATTTTCTACCACGAAATTCCCCAGATTATCGCCAATTCTCTCTTTGCTGTTTTCAATTAAATTGGTGTGTGGAATTCTGATTCCAAGCGGATAATGAAAAAGTGCCGTCACTGCAAACCAATCAGCCAAAGCTCCGACCATCGCAGCTTCGGAAAACGCACGGATATAACCGATCCAATGCGCAGGATTTTTCTTTTCTAAAATCGTCATCACTACGAATATAACTGCCATTAAAACAAAAAGTCCGGTGGCAAACATTTTATAATTCCGTAGCTGAATTTTTTTTTCTTCGTCGGTCATCTGGTAAATATTGAGCGTGAAATTTTTGTGGCTGTTAAATTACAAAAAAGTAAAAGGTAAATTGCAGGAACATGGCAAACCTTTTGTTGCTAAAAATCGTATTTTATTTTGTATTTTACCTCTTTAAAGGTGAAAATTGAACTCCAATTTTTCTGTAATACAATTTCTGAGATACCATTTAAATTAAAATGTATGAAACCATTTATTTTAGTACTTTTCTGCCTCTCTATGCAGATGTGTTCCCAAGTAAAACAACCCGTCAAATCTAACGCTATTAAAAATTCAAGCTCAATGGAAAATTCAAGTTCAAAAAAAGAAAATCCCTATTACTCCCGAACTGACCGTACAAAACTCAATGTTCCGAATTCGGAATGGAAAAAAATACTGGATCCCGAAGTTTATGCAGTGGCGCGCGAAGCTGATACAGAAAGACCTGGAACCGGTAAATACAATCAGTTTGATGAATTGGGAGAATATTACTGCGTTGTTTGCGGAAATCATTTGTTCCGTTCAGATTCTAAATTTTCTTCAACTTGCGGTTGGCCAAGTTTTTTCGAAGCCGATAAAGAAGGCGTTTCTTACAAAAGAGATTCCACCTACGGAATGGAACGTACAGAAGTTCTATGTAAAAGATGTGATTCGCATTTAGGACACGTTTTCAATGACGGACCACCTCCAACTGGAACCCGTTTTTGTATGAATTCTGTAAGTTTGGATTTCCAACCGGATGCTAAAACAGCTGAAAAATAACAATTCTTTTAAAATAAAAATTGCTCACTGTCAATTTTCATTGGGTAATTTTTATGAAGCAAATAAGTTCAACCATTAATTCTTTGAGCATGTTAGAACATTTTTATACTTGTCCCTATTGTTGGGAAGAAATTTCCGCTCTTTTGGATCCGTCTATTTCTAATCAAACCTACATCGAAGACTGCGAAGTTTGCTGCAATCCTATAGAATTGCAGGTGATTTTTGATAGGGAAGAACTGATCGGATTTGAAGCGCGAGATATTGAGCAATAAAATTTCTTAAAAAAGGACCAAGTTTAAAGAATTTTGGAAATTAAAAGTTCCTATTTTTCTGTGCAGAAAATCAAATAAATCTTTAAGTATATTTTTATTTACGGTTCCGATCTCATCAATGAGTTTCCTGATTTTGCGAGGTGGACCAGATGCGATAACAAAAAAATGCAGCCATTTAAGCTGCATTTTTTTAGGTCAAAATTGAATATTATTTACGATAATGGAGCTCCTACCTGCAAGTCACATCGATGATGAGGTTCACCGTGAGCGGGATTTAGCGCGGGTTTCGGTCCTGTTGCTTGTGGCACTGAAACGGCTGTTGGAGCAGGATTTGGCATTGACGGTGAAATCGGATTCGTATTAAAATTGGGATTATTGGCTTGTGTTTGCGGAGCAGTAATTTGTGGCGCAGGAGCTTTTTGAGGCGCACTGTCAATCGGCGCTCCTACAGCAATATCGCAACGGTGAAATGGTTGTCCATGAGCAGGATTTAACGCTGGTTTTGCTGGAGATTTTACTGTTTGAGGTTCATTCGGTTTGGCTGCGACAGCATTTGAAGGAATAACTTCAACTGTTTCCGCAGTTGGTATTTTATCATTGCTCACTTCAACTTGAACAGAATCAGAACCTGCAGTTTTTTGGTTTTCCACCGTATTCGTTTGCTTTTTTTCGCAAGACATTAGAAGCGCTGCCGAAATTATTATTAAAGGTAAACTTTTCATATGTAGATTTTTATTGTTTTTTATTTGTCATATGCAATCGCTTATCTTCATGGGTATTTGTGTTTCCAAACCAATCATGGCGATTTCATATTTTCTATTTTTTCAAAAGTAAGGAATTTTATTAAAACTTAAAATCAAGACCTACATATATATTTGCACCCATGATCGGAGCGTAAACCATTCCCGCATCGAAATAATTCCCGAAAGGATTTTGCGCATCAATAATCGGATTATTTTGCATGGATCCTGTGAGATTTTCACCACCGACATAAGCGCGAATGTTTTTATTAAAGTTTCTTGCAATCTGGGCATTAAGCGTTACGTAACTTTTCGAATATTCCGGTAACTGGTATTCTGTAGGATTAGAATTTAGATTCGGAAGTTTTTGTTGACCAATGAGTTGAAGGGTAGAATCAAAACTCCAGAAAGCATCTTTCGCTGTTTTTTCGGTAGAATAAGACGCATTGAAAAATCCTCTGTTTTTTGCCATAAATGGAATTTGTCTTTGTCCACCCATGAAGTCGGCTTCAACATCATAATATTTGTAAGCCAATCGCAATTCTAAATTTTTCAGAGGAATTACATCCAATTGGGTTTGAAAACTGTTGGCGAAAGATTTTCCATTTAGGTTATAGAAAATCAATTTTTGAGGAGAAATATCTAAATCTGCCAAAACCTGATCCTGAAAATCAGTTCTGAAAAAGTCTGCGACCAAACTTGCTTTTCGATTAAATAATTTGAATTCCTGTTGCAAACTTGCGCCATAATTCCAGGCGATTTCTGGTTTTAAACCATAAATTTTACCGCCGTTTCCTAAAATTTCAATTTGTCTGTTAGATCCGAAATATTGCTGACTTTCGGCAAAAACATTGGCTGTTCGAAAACCTCTTCCTGCAGAAAGCCGAAGAATCGTTTTGGGTGAAAGATCATATTTAAAATTAACTCTTGGTGTGAATTGTGTTCCTGCCAAATTGTGAAAATCTGTTCTGGCTCCTGCAACCAAAGTGTATTTCACGCCTGTTAAAGTGTATTCGAAAAATAATCCAGGAACGGTTTCTGTTCGTTTGTAATTTTCAGTCAGATAATCCTCATCATATTTGTCGTATAAAAAACTGGCGCCGGTTTTGAATTTGTTATTCGTATTTCCAATAATACTTTCAAATATTAAATTGGAATAAAAGGTATTTTGATTCCCGAAGTAATTTCTCGGCCCAAAAAAGCTATCTTGTTGATAAGTGGTAAACTGATTCATCCAACCAATGCTTTGGTAAGGTTTATCTTTGAAAATATAGCCGATTTTATTCCAAATTTCAAAGCGGGAAAGATTAATTCCAACTCCATACGCGCTTTGTTGAGTCTGATCTATTTTTTTATCAAAATCGGTTTGTCCACCAAATCGCTCATCTTTTACAAAACTAATTCCGAAATGTGAACCTAATCCAGAGTGTTCTAAGTCGTTATAATTCAATAAATAAGCTGCGTTTATTTGATTTCCTGTTGGTTGATCCAGAAAGCCATCATTATTGGAATCTGTTTTTCCTAAAGTCGCATTTCCGTGCAATAAAACCGATTGAGTCCAATGGTCGTTTAAATTTGAGGTAGAAGTCATGTTGGTTTCAAATCTTCCGTTGACATCTGCAAAAACATTGAGCGCTGTTTCTGGTTTTTCACCAGTTTTTAAGAGTTCTGTATTGATTTGTCCGGTAATGCTTTCGTAGCCATTCACAACGGTACTTCCACCTTTTGTTAACTGAATTCCGCCAATCCATCTTCCTGGAATTAAATTTAAACCAAAAGGTGACGCCAAACCACGAATGGAAGGCAAAAGTTCTTTGGTTAATGCGGTGTATTTTTGATCCAACCCGAGCATTTTCAATTGTTTCGTTCCTGTTACTGCATTGGTAAAGGAAACATCGACGGTTGCGTTGGTTTCAAAACTTTCAGATAAATTGCAACACGCCGCTTTTAATAATTCTTTGCTGTTGATATTAAAGGTTAAACCAACTTCTTTTTTATTCAAAGCAGTTGGATCTAATAATTTGGTGACGCGAACTTCCTCAATTGATTTTTCATGTTGATCTTGGTTGGAAGAAATATCGTTTTTTGGCGTGGGATTTTCGTCTGAATGAACCAAATCACTTTTCACCCCAAAAGGTAAAGTTCGGTCGTAAAGACAACAACTGGGTAGATTTTTGTAAACATCCTCTTGCGCAAGATATTTTTCATTGTCGTGACCAACTTCTGCAATTTTTTTCAGAATTACATCGGCAGAGGTTTTTGCTGGATTAAAATTTAATGTTACAATTTGCGTTTCAGCATCCCAAACTGAAGAATCTGCACCAGCAATTTCGGCGGCTTTTTCTATTCTGGCTTTACAAGAACTGCAGTTACCACGAACAAAAAATTGATTTTCTTTTATAATGGGTTGTTCTGAAATTGTTTTTTTCAGGAATGAAGGTTCTCTTTCGTAATGACAACAAGGCGGTAATTTTTCGTAAACAGAATTATCTGCTTTGTATTTTTCGTTGTCGTGACCAGCTTCTGCAATGTTTTTTAAAATTTGATCTGCGGAAACTTTTGTGGAATCAAATTCCATTTCCAGTTTTTGAGAATCAGCATTCCAGCTTGCTGTTTTAGCACCAGATTTTTTAGCGGTGGTTTCTATTCTTTCTTTACACATCGAACAATCACCTTTAACCAAGAAAGTTGCTTTTGAAATGCTTTGTGCAAATAGAAAAGAGCTCGTTAATAGAATAGAAAGTACAAGACTTTTAAATAAAATTTTCATTTTTTTACATAAGTTTAATGACAGTAAGTATTGCCAAAAGAACATTCTTTTGGCTGTTATTTAAGGTATTAACTTATTTTTGGCGGTTGCCAAATGTTTTGAAATGAAAAAGAAAAGTAGGGATTGGAGTAATCCGAATTTGTTTTTTTATCTGAAAAATGCGGTTTTAAAACCGAATTAAATTCTGGGGTAAGATAATTCATTACAAAATGAACAGAACAAGAATGACACTTGTTGCAGTCATCTCCACAATTATTTTTTTCAGACTTGTTTTTTGATGAGGTAGAATGGCAAGAAGAAGTTTTTTCTTTTTTACAACATTCATTTTTAGGAGAATTTTGTTCGCAACATTCCGTAGAACTTTGAGCATAAATCATCTGTTTGGGAAGGATAAAAATTCCTAATCCCAAAACAATAAAAAATATTTTAAAAGTTCTCGACATTCTTTTGCAAAATTACTAAAATTTTTTTAATAAAAAGGATGTTAATTATTCCTAAATAAAGTTAAAAAATGGGGATTCAATCAGTTGATAACGAATTAATTGTATTTTTGCCGCACCAAAATCATTTAACATAATATCGAATGAATAAATTCTTTTTAACATTAATATCTGTTTTTTTAGTTTCCACGTCTTTTTACAAACCTGAACTGAAAACCAATAACACTGAAAAATATGTAAAAGTTGAACCCACAAAATTAAAATCAAAAATAGAAAAGAAATCCTCGGCAATTCTTGCGGAAGAACTTTACAAATCCATTGGTTTTGAAAATTTCAATAAACTCAATTTTGAAGTATTTTATAAAGCCTATTTAGGTTTTGAAAAGTTAAAAAAAGCGGGTGAATTGCCTTTAAAATCACACTTATTGACGGTTTGTGATTTCTCTTTATCTTCAGTAGAAAAGAGACTTTGGGTCATTGATGTCGCTCAAAAGCAAGTTCTTTTTAATTCATTGGTTGCGCACGGAAAAAATACAGGAGAAGAATTTGCTCAAAAATTTTCGAATACAGAAAGTTCTTATCAAACCAGCCTCGGTTTTTATATTACAGAAGGTACTTATCAAGGAAATAATGGGTATTCGCTGAAATTATTAGGAATGGATTCTGGGTACAATGATGCAGCCTTGAAGCGAGCAATCGTAATGCATGGTGCGGATTATGTAAATGAAAACTTTGCTAGAACTCAACATCGAATTGGGCGAAGTTGGGGTTGTCCCGCAGTTCCAAGAGAATTGGCAGAGCCGATTATCAATACCATTAAAGGAAAAAATTGTCTTTTTATTTATTATCCAGACCATCAATATTTGTCGAGTTCGAAATGGCTGAAAACCGACGATAATAGCTGATAAAAAATCCCGGTCAGCGATTCGCAACCGGGATTATTCTGTTATTTATTGAAGTTCTATGGGGTTGTTGTTTTTCTTTGCTTCGTCTTTCAGGCGTTCTTCCATTTGTTTTCGTTGATTGGGATCGGTGTTACGCATGGGTCCGTTTCCTCGCCCAGAACTCATCGAAGCTTGCATAAATGAGACTGGATCTTTTTTGAACAACGCATTTTGCTTCTCAAAATCTTTTCTTTTAAGTTTTATCAAATTACCGGTGAGGTTAAAAGTCTGCACTTCTGCTATCTTTTTAGTTTCCTTTAGATCAAATGAGTAATCGCCTTTAGAATCTTCTACTTTTATAATCAAACCTGGAAGACCCGAAAACTTGTAAGGTCCATCTTGAAACGGAATTTCTGTTGTAAACCAAGCGTACCAAGTTCTTCCTGCAAAATTTGTTTCTGCTTTTTGGGTTTTGTATTCTCCGATTTTTGCAGTTTCTGGGAGGATTTTCCAATCCATTGGACGATCTTCATCGTAGGAATATTGCTCTCTCGCAATTCGTGTCTGAACGGTTTTAACACCAGTTTTGCTATTTTTTTCAATTGTGAAATCAATATTTGAACGCAGATTTTGCATTTGGGTTCGATCAAAATTAAAACTTCCGGTTTGGCGCGCTCTTCCCAAGATAGAATCTCGTTTTACTCTATTTGCACCGTAAAAAATTGATTTTTCGGGATTGATATCCAAATAGGCATTCTCAGTTTTTACGTCATTTCGATTGGTAGAATCTATTTTCATCGAAACCTGATACAAGAAACGGGTCGCTTGAGCAAAAAACAGTTGAGAAGCTAGACCCAACAATAAAATACTGATTTTTTTCATAAAAGTTGATTTAAGGTATTGATTCTTAATGGGGAAAAAAGTTAAATTCTTCGTCTATAAAGCAGATAGATAAATATACAGCTACAAATTTGATTTTCATGATATTATTAGTAATTTTGCAATCTAAATTCATTCTAAATAAAAACAATGATAAAAGTAAGCGATCACGCAAAAGAAAAAGCCATTCAGTTAATGACTGAAGACGGTTTCAAACCTTTTGAAGATTTTATAAGAGTCGGCGTTAAAAGCGGCGGATGTTCTGGTTTAGAATATGTTCTGAAATTTGATAATGAAAAAACAGATTCCGATCAGGTTTTTGAGGACAATGGAATTAAAATCGTTATCGATAAAAAATCCATCCTCTATTTAGCAGGAACAATTTTAGAATTCTCTGGAGGTTTGAACGGGAAAGGTTTCGTTTTTAATAATCCGAATGCAAACAGAACTTGCGGTTGTGGAGAAAGTTTTTCTCTTTAATCGAAAAGAGTAATGTGTAAAATTTAAAATTTATGGCAACTGTTACAAAATATACTGAAGACGATCTAAGAGTCGATCTGGAAAATAAAAAGTACGAATACGGTTTTACAACGGATATTGAGTACGACGATTTCCCAATTGGCTTGAATGAAGAAGTTGTGAAAATGATTTCTGCGAAAAAAGAAGAACCAGAATGGATGACCGAATGGCGCTTGGAATCGTTCCGTATTTGGCAAAAAATGGAAGAACCGGAGTGGGCAAATGTGAAATATGAAAAGCCAGATTTTCAGGCAATTCGGTATTATGCAGCACCAAAAGTAAAACCGGAACTCGCCAGTTTAGATGAAGTGGATCCGGAATTACTGAAAACTTTTGCAAAACTCGGCATCAATATCGAGGAGCAAAAAAGATTATCCGGCGTTGCAATGGATATCGTAATTGACTCAGTTTCAGTAAAAACCACCTTCCAAAAAACATTAAAAGAAAAAGGAATTATTTTCTGCGCAATTTCCGAAGCGATTCGGGATTATCCGGAATTGGTTCGCAAATATATCGGGAAAGTCGTTCCCAGAGGCGATAATTATTATGCCGCTTTAAATTCAGCGGTTTTTTCAGACGGGAGTTTCTGTTATATTCCAAAAGGCATAAAATGTCCGATGGAACTTTCAACCTACTTTAGAATCAACCAATCTGGAAGTGGGCAATTTGAAAGAACTTTACTCATCGCAGATGAAGGAAGTTATGTTTCTTACCTCGAAGGTTGTACTGCTCCTGCAAGAGATGAAAATCAATTGCACGCAGCTGTGGTAGAACTTTTCGCCATGGATGATGCAGAAATTAAATATTCAACCGTTCAGAATTGGTATCCTGGAGACGCTGAAGGAAAGGGTGGAGTTTTCAATTTCGTAACAAAACGCGGAATTTGTGAGAAAAATGCAAAAATTTCCTGGACTCAGGTTGAGACCGGTTCGTCCGTAACCTGGAAATATCCAAGCTGTATTTTGAAAGGAGACAATTCGGTGGGAGAATTTTATTCCATCGCCGTAACCAATCATCATCAATATGCGGATACGGGAACGAAAATGATTCACATCGGGAAAAATACAAAATCAACCATTATTTCTAAAGGGATCTCCGCCGGAAAATCCAATAATTCTTACCGTGGTTTGGTAAAAGTAATGCCTTCTGCAAAAGGAGCGCGAAACTTTTCACAATGTGATTCTTTATTGATGGGTAATGAATGTGGTGCACACACTTTTCCCTACATAGAAATCAAAGATCCAACTGCACAATTGGAACATGAAGCCACTACTTCAAAAATCGGAGAAGATCAGATTTTCTATTGCAACCAAAGAGGAATCAGCACCGAAAAAGCAATTGCCTTGATCGTAAATGGTTTCGGAAAAGAAGTTTTAAATAAATTACCGATGGAATTCGCCATCGAAGCACAGAAATTATTAGAAATATCTTTGGAAGGAAGTGTTGGTTAGTTTTTTTGTAATTTTAGAAAAATTTTAGAAATGGAAAATACAATTTTAATTAATAAAATAAAAATTCTGCCTAATTCTTTAAAGGAAGAGGTAAATGATTTTATTGATTTTTTGTTATCTAAGAAAAATAAAAAATCAACAAAAACAATAGAGTCTTTTTCTGGAATTTGGTCTAAAGAAGAATCAAAAGAATTTGAAAATATTATTAAAAAAGGAACAGAAAATATAGACAATGAGTGGTAATTTGTTAGATACAAACATTATCATTGATTGGTTTCGAGGAGATGAAAAGACCATTTCATTTTTGAATAACTTCGATTTCGAAATTCCGGTAATAGTAATTGGAGAATTGTTTTATGGTGCTGAAAATTCTTCAAAAAAAGAGAAGCATTTTGAACAGATCAAGAGTTTTATTAAAGAAGTTTCTATTATTAATTCAACAAACGAAACGGCTAAAATTTATGCTTCTATTAAATCACAGCTAAAGCAAGAAGGTAAACCAATTCCAGAAAATGATATTTGGATTGCTGCAATAGCTATTGAAAACAATAAATCCTTAGTCACAAATGATCAACATTTTACATTGATTAAGGGCTTGAAAATCATTAATTTAAAACAATAAAATATAAAGTTTCAGAACTTGAAACCTGTAACCGAAGCATACTATTATGTTACAAATCAATAACCTACACGCCAAAATCGAAGATGGCACAGAAATTTTAAAAGGGATTAACCTTCAAATAAATCCAGGCGAAGTTCATGCGATCATGGGACCAAACGGAGCCGGAAAATCAACACTCGCTTCAATCGTTGCGGGTAAAGAAGAATACGAAGTTACGGCCGGAGAAATTCTTTTCGAAGGAAAAGACATCATCGAAGATGCGCCGGAAGAAAGAGCGCACCAAGGAATTTTCCTTTCGTTTCAATATCCGGTAGAAATTCCTGGAGTTACCGTAACCAACTTCATCAAAGCAGCCATCAACGAAAACCGAAAAGCAAAAGGTTTAGAAAATATGCCGGCAAAAGAAATGTTGGCTTTGGTGAAAGAAAACTCCGAAAAACTCAGCATCAAAAGAGATTTCCTTAACCGTTCGTTGAACCAAGGATTTTCTGGAGGGGAGAAAAAACGAAACGAAATTTTCCAGATGATGATGCTCGATCCTAAATTGGCAATTCTAGATGAAACCGATTCTGGATTAGATATCGATGCATTGAGAATTGTTGCAGACGGTGTGAATTCTTTCCGAAATGAAGGAAATGCAGTTTTGTTGATCACGCATTACCAAAGACTTTTAGACTATATTCAGCCAGATTTTGTTCATGTTTTAGCAGACGGAAAAATCATCAAAACCGGTGATAAATCACTCGCTTTAGAATTAGAAGATAAAGGATACGATTGGCTGCTTAATTAATTTGAAATTTGATGTTTGAAATTTGATATTATGTCAACGATAAAAAACTTCGAAGATTTAGAGATTTGGCAAAAATCAAGAATTCTTTGTCAAAATATCGACAAGTATTGTCTTAAAAATAATAAATTTCAAAAACATGATCAAAATCAAATCGATCGATCTTCTGCTTCTGTGATGGATAATATTGCTGAAGGTTTGGAAAGAGAGGGTAACAAAGAATTTGTAAATTTTCTTACCATGTCGAAAGGTTCAGTAGGTGAAGTTCGCTCTCAATTAATTAGAGCATTTGATCGAAATTATCTTGATGAAAGTACTTTTTTAACTCTTAAAGATGATGCAATCAATATTTCGAAAATGCTGTCAGGATTTATCAATTATCTGAAAAACTCAGAACACAAAGGCAATAAATTTAATAGGAATAAAGAAAATGAATGATGTCTGAGCATAAAAATTTCGGATATCAAATTTCAAATATCAAATATAAATAATGGCTTTATTAGAAAATATACAAACCAACCACGCAACTTTTTTAGAAAATTTGAGCCATCGTTTCCTCGATGAACAAAGAAAATGTTCCCTTCAAAAATTTGAAGAAAAAGGCTTTCCAACTAAAAAAGACGAAGAATATAAATACACGAACTTAAGAGAAATCACAGAGAAGAATTATAATTTCTTCCCGAAAGAAGCACATCATATTTCAAAAGAACAAATCGCAGAACTGCATTTAGGCGAAGAACATTTCGACTGGATTGTTTTTGTGAATGGACAACTTCATAAAGAATTATCAAAAATTTCTATTGAAAATGTAGAATTGTTATCGTTCAATTTTGCCCTAAATGACCCAAAACACAAAGATGTTTTCGATCAGTATTTCAATAAAATTGTGGATGAAAATTTAGCCTTCACCAATTTGAATACGGCGTATTGCAAAATGGGATTTTTCTTGAAAGTTCCAAAAAATGTGGTCATCGAAAAACCGATTCACGTTTTCTATATCTCTCAAAATCAGGACGAAAATACCATTTATAACACCCGAAATTTGCTCATCGCAGAAGAAGGTTCCAAAATTGAAGTCATTGAAAGTCACCATAATTTTGATGAAACTTTTGTCCTTACCAATTCGGTAACCGAGATCTTTACGCATCAAAATGCAAAAGCAGATTGGCATAAAATCCAGAACGACAGCAACAGTTCTTACCTAATTGATCACACTTTTGCGAAACAGGAACGCGATAGTTTAACCACCGTGAACACCTTTTCTTTTGGTGGAAAATTGGTGAGAAATAATTTAGATTTCATTCATAACGGCGAGAATATCAACTCTTTTATGAACGGAATCACCATTATCAATGATGAACAGTTGGTCGATCATCACACCGCAGTTCATCACAAAACGCCACATTGCGAGAGTTACCAAAACTACAAAGGAATTTACAAAGGAAAATCCCACGGAGTTTTCAACGGTAAAGTTTTCGTGGATAAAATTGCTCAAAAAACCAATGCTTATCAACAAAATAACAATATTTTGCTCGATGAAGGTGCGTCGATTGACACCAAACCACAGCTCGAAATTTTTGCAGATGATGTGAAATGTTCTCACGGTTGTACAGTTGGACAATTGAATGAAGATGCGCTGTTTTACCTTCGTGCACGTGGAATTTCCAAACAAAAAGCGATGGGAATGTTGCTTTTCGCCTTTGCAAATGACGCCATGGAAAACATTGATATCGAACCACTAAAAGTGAAAATTTCGAAACTTATTGCAGAAAAATTAGAAGTAGATATTTCCTTTGAAGAGATTTTTTAGGGCGACAAATTTCCGTCTTCCGCTCCCAATCTTTTTTGTTCCGCCTTGCTCCACAAAAAAGGATTTCCGCTTAAGCCGGGTCGCAATTGGGAATGTAAATAAAATTGGGGTTTTTTCAACAAAACCAGATATAAAAGCGGGCTTTAAGCCTGTTTTTTTGTGTAAACCAAGAAATTAGCTTTAGCCAAAACACAATAGGTAGCAATTATTTTCTTACATTTATTTGGATAATAAAACTTCGAATATGAATCTATCAAACATACAAAATCAACTGAGCATTTTCCAGGAAAACAATCAAATCTTTGAAGCTGCTCATTTTCTTATCGAATCATTCGGACTGGAAAATGAAAACTTCGCGGGATTTGGTTTTCGCGCAGAATTAGAACCCAACAAAATGTTGCTCACAACCGATGGTCAACTCGGTGAAAAACAAATGGTCATGATTCCCCGAAATCTTTTCGATTTTGATCTGAATTTGGTAGCAAACATGGTCGCTCACGAAATGTTTCATGTTCGCCAAAAAGCCCCGGAAACCTTAGTAGAAGACAAAAACGAAAGAGAATTTCAGGCATACTCAGAAATGCTTTTTCATAGAGAATTTCCGCTCGTTCCCGAAGTTTCAGATTTTCATAAAAAATTCTTCGGTGAAAAAGCATTGGAATATTACAAAAGGATGGGCGAAAACTCTGAATTGCAACAGAAATATGCTGAAAAGAAAAAAGAAGTCGAGTTTTTAATCCAGTCGCTTTCTATCTAAAAAAAGGAAACCTTATTTGGTTTCCTTCTTGTTTTTGCTTGTTTTCATTGGCATTTTCGCCTTTATAAATTTTCTTCGTTCTTGCACCAAATCCAAGCTGCATTGGGTAAAACAGAATTTTTCAGCTTCCTTTAAAAAGTGTAAAGCATTTTTCAAACTTCCCCGTCTTTCGGAGATCATTGCTCGATAAAAGTCCAAAGTTGATTTCTCCATTCCTTTGATTTTTAAAGCATAGGTGATCAATTTTTCTGCTTCTGCAAAATCTTCATTTTCGATCAGACATGCGATATAATATTGTGGCGTGTTCACATTCGAAACATCGAACATCATCGCTTCTTCAAAAAATTCTTTTGCCTTTTCGTAATTTTTCAACACTTCGGAGTGGATTCTTCCCATCAAACACAATGCATCTGCATCTTCCGAATCGTAGGAAAGAGCGTAGTTCAACGCTTCCAAACAATCCGGCAAATTGTAGGGATAAAAATCCAATGCCTCGAAGTAATATTTGTTTTTAGTTAAGTTCATTTTTGTAATTTTTGAGGTCATTTTTCAGACTGTTTCTTTTCTTTTTAAAGGTTAAGTCTGGTTCATTTTTCTTGAAATCTGTTCCTTTAAAAGTTCTTGTCGGATTTCCGCGTTGAACTTCGGTTTGGTTTTTCCAGGTTTCCTGCATTTGTTTTTCCATTTTTTGAAGATCCATTTCCTGTACTTTTTCTTCCAATCTTTTGATGGAAATTTTCTTATTTTCCAATTGAGATCGGGTGTCTTGTACAAATACCGAAAATTTCGTTGGTAAATGGGTTGCGCGAACTGCGGTACTTACTTTGTTCACGTTTTGTCCGCCACTTCCCTGACTTCTCGCGGTTTGAAATTGAATATCTTTTGGATTAAATTCCGTTTTTTCCAGATTTTCGAGTTCAAAAATTCCAATAAACCAATTGCTTCTTTGATGGTTTTTTCGAAAGGTACTTTTCCCGATCCAGCAAATACTTCCCAACCAATTTTTGAGGAAATTCTCTATTTTTTTTCCTTTTAAAAGTATGGTTGCAGATTTCAAAGTGAGATTTTCATCTCCTTTTTCCCGATGAATAATTTCATATTCGATCGCATTTTCTTTGGCTTCTTCCAGGAAAACCTTCAGCACTTTTGCTGCCACAAACTGGCATTCCAAAGGTCCTTTACCGGAAGAAATTTGTATTATTTTGTCCATTTTTTTAATTTGTTTTGATGGTTGACTGTTGATCGTTGTCAGTTGGAATTCCTCAACCAAAAACCATTAACAATCAACCAAATTATTTGTCCATTCGCACAATTCTCGGTTGAAAAGTTCCCAGAATATCGACCAAATTGCTTTGTGCATTCATCACTTCATTGATGTTTTTGTACGCCATCGGTGCTTCTTCGTTACTTCCGCCAATGAGGGTCACATTTTTTAATATTAATTCTTTTTTGATGTCATTCTGCGTAAATAAATTTCTGCACGCACCTCTGGAATGTCGTCTTCCAGCGCCGTGTGAAGCCGAGTTCAACGATTCCGGATTTCCTTTTCCGCGAACGATAAAACCTTTTGCCGTCATAGAACCCGGAATTATTCCCAATTCATTTTCGCTTGCCGGAGTTGCGCCTTTTCGGTGAACAATCACTTCTTTTCCGTTGTGAATTTCTTTCCACGCGAAGTTGTGATGGTTTTCTATTCTGGCTTTTACACGACCACCAATTGCTTTTACCAATCTTCGGTGAATGTCGTCATGACAGGCTTTTGCGTAATCTCCGGCAAGATTCATCGCCGTCCAATATTCCAAACCGAGATGAGAATCCAGATCCAGCCAAGCAAAATTTTGCGCTTCTTTTGGCAACGGACATTGTTCGGTCGCCACTCTGGAGTAATATTGCGCGATTTCTGCTCCAAATCCACGTGATCCGCTGTGAGAAAGGATTCCCAGATATTTACCTTTTGGAAGTCCAATTTGTTGGTCTTCTTCCGTGATTTCTACTTCGCCAAATTCTACAAAGTGATTTCCACCACCGGAACTTCCCAGTTGTTTGATGGCTTTTCCTTTCAATCTTTTTAAAATAGGAATTAAATTAAAGGTTTCCCGATCGAAAATTTCATGATCAAAAACCGACTTGTGAACTTCGCTCATCCCGAATTTGGTGTTTTCTACCAAAGCTTTTTCATATTTGTCTTTTGCGCCATCGAGGTAAGAAATGGGCGTATCCAGAATGCTTAAACTCATTCTGCAGCCGATATCCATTCCGACTCCATACGGAATTACGGCATTTTCTACGGCGAGAACTCCACCGATTGGAAGTCCGTAACCGCTGTGAGCATCGGGCATTAAAGCGCCTTGAACCGAAATTGGAAGTTTCAACGCGGTGTATAATTGGTTTTTTGCTTCCTCTGAAATATCGTTTCCGAAAATTTCAAAAGGAGCGCGATTTGATTGAAGCATTCTTCTTTCTGTTTTATTTGAAGTCAGTAACGCTTCTGCAATCTGCCCGAAAGTCAGATCTTTTTCAAAATCCTGTGGATTGATTACTATTTCTTTTAATATTGATTTCACGTGATGTATATTTTTGGTGGCATAATTTCTTTTCATCACTTCTAAAGCGATGTTGATGCTCTGATTATTTGGATAACCCAGTTTTAACAGGTCTTTTCCTTTGAGTTTTAAATTTCCCATTTTTTAGATTTTAGATAATAGATGTGAGATGGTAGACTTTCTCACATCAAATATTTTAGCTGTTTTGTCATTCTGACGAAGGAAGAATCTCATTTTCATATGTTTAGATTCTTCAATCCGCTTTGCTACTTTCAGAATGACAGAGCGTTATCTTTAGCCCCGATTGACTCAAATTCTTTATTGTTTTATTTGAATCGTCGAAACTCGTTCCTCGTTTTGCAGCGGCATCCTTTTTTTTGCGATGGCTTGAAAAAAGCGAAGGCGAAAAAAGATACAGCGGAAAGCGGGAAATAGCTCCTAAAAAATTTGATTTCGGGGAAATATTGAGGTTGAAATAATCGCAAGAAAAAACCCGAAATCTGATGACTTCGGGTTTTGATATTTCATTATACTGTTGTTCTAAGAAAAAACCATACCACGAAGCCGCATCGCCAAAAGTGGCAATCCTACTGCTGAAAACTGAATGAATTTGAACATTGCTTCGTTGTTTTTTTGTTGGTTAGTGATGATTTTCGAGTGCAAATATATTATTTTTTTTGGAATGACAAAATTTTGAGTTTTTTTTCTGCGAATTAAAAATAAAAACTTGTTTTCAACTTATCCAATGATCTTGAGTTCCAATTTGTACCCAAATCCCATTCAATTTTTTGAAAATCCCAGTGTAACCGCCGCCCCATAATGGTCCGCATGATTCAGAAATCTGCACAATACATACATCTTTTCTAAGGTTAAAAATTGGTTCAGAATAATTTCTAAGACATTTTTTACCAAATTTGTCATTGAATTTTATCCAATAATCTTTAGCACCATTATAATTGCTTTTAAGTTCAAATAAATCTGATTCTTTAATAATATCATATTTTCCAATGATTTTTTCTTTATCCAGATCAAACACTTTCGAATCGTAAGGCACTGTTTGTGAGATTAAATACTCAATATCTTGTGATGAAAATATTGAATCACTTTTTAATTCTAAAACATTCGGTATAATTGTAAATTCGTCAATTTTTTCTTTATCTAAATTTAAAATATTAAAATTTGTTGCTGAAGAAGTTTTATATAAATATATTAAATCTGTTTTTTTTTGTGAATCTTCTTTTATCAATTGATTCAAAACTTCATATTTTAAATCTAAATTTTCATCTTTCTCTCGACAAGAAAAAAGAAAAATGAGAAAAAGAAAACAAGATATATTTTTCATAAGTTACTAAGCAAGCATTTTCTCCAAAATCTCACACGCAGATTTCGGTAAATTTGTTCCTGGTCCGAAAATGAAATCTGCGCCATTTTCGTATAAAAATTCATAATCCTGTTTTGGAATTACGCCGCCAACAACAATCGTAATGTCTTCTGCACCGAGTTTTTTTAATTCTGAAACCACTTCTGGAACGAGATATTTATGTCCCGCTGCCAATGAAGACACGCCCAAAATATGGATATCATTTTCTACGGCCTGTTTCGCAACTTCTGCCGGAGTTTGAAACAATGGCGCAACATCTACGTCAAATCCCATATCTGCGAACGCGGTGGCGACTACTTTTGCGCCGCGATCATGACCATCTTGTCCCATTTTCACGACCATGATTCTGGGTCTTCGTCCTTCATTTTCTTCAAATTTTTCGGCGAGTAAAAGTGCTTTTCCGAAATATTCATTTTTGCTTGCATTCATGGCGTAAACTCCTTGTATGGTTCTGATATTGGCTTTGTACCGTCCGAAACTTTCTTCCATTGCGTCGCTCATTTCTCCCAAAGTAACTCTTCTTCGAGCGGCTTCGATGCAAATTTGGAGGAGATTTCCTTCACCGGATTTTGCTGCTTCTTTTAATTGAGTTAAAATTTCTGTTGCAGATTCGCTGTTTCGGGTATTTTTAATGTGATCTAATCTTTCGATCTGTTTTCTTCGAACTTCGGAATTATCAATATCTAAAATCTCCAATTCCATTTGTTTTTGAGTCGATTGAAAAGAATTAACACCGATGATAAATTCTTCGCCACTGTCGATTTTCGCTTGTTTTTTTGCGGCGGCTTCTTCAATTCTCATTTTCGGAATTCCGGCTTCGATGGCTTTTGTCATTCCGCCTTCTTTTTCCACTTCTTCGATGAATTTCATGGCTTCCTCGATCATTTTTTGAGTCAGACTTTCCACCAAATGACTTCCACCCATTGGATCTACAATATCGCAAATTCCACTTTCCTGTTGTAAAATAATTTGGGTATTTCTTGCGATTTTTGCGGAATAATCGGTTGGTAAAGCGATGGCTTCATCGAGTGCATTCGTGTGCAAAGACTGTGTCCCGCCTAATGCAGCCGATAATGCTTCGATCGCGGTTCTGGTAATATTATTAAAAGGTTCCTGCTCTGTTAAGCTCCAACCTGAAGTTTGAGAATGCGTTCTTAAAGCTAAAGATTTTTGATTTTGAGGATTAAATTGCTGTAACAAATCTGCCCAGATAAAACGGGCGGCACGCATTTTTGCAATTTCCATAAAGTGGTTCATTCCTACTGCCCAAAAAAAGGATAAGCGAGGCGCAAAATCATCGACTTTCATACCGGCTTTTATTCCTGTTCGCACATATTCTAAACCGTCCGCTAAAGTATACGCCATTTCTAAAACTGGCGTCGCTCCAGCTTCCTGCATGTGATATCCGGAAATGGAAATCGAATTAAATTTAGGAATATTTTGAGCCGTATATTCAAAAATATCGGCGATGATTTTCATGGAAGGAGTTGGTGGATAAATGTAGGTGTTTCTCACCATGAACTCTTTCAAAATATCATTTTGAATTGTTCCCGACAATTTTTCCTGAGAAACCCCTTGTTCTTCGGCTGCGACAATATAAAAAGCCAAAATCGGCAAAACCGCACCATTCATCGTCATGGAAACCGAGATTTCATCCAGCGGAATTTCATTGAATAAAATTTTCATATCCTCGATGGAATCGATGGCAACTCCAGCTTTTCCGACGTCTCCCTGAACTCTCGGATGATCAGAATCGTAACCACGATGTGTTGCCAAATCGAAAGCAACCGACAATCCTTTTTGTCCGGCTTTTAAATTTCTCCTGTAAAAAGCATTGGATTCTTCGGCCGTAGAAAATCCTGCGTACTGGCGAATGGTCCAAGGTTTTTGAACGTACATCGTAGAATATGGTCCGCGTAAATAGGGCGCAATCCCGGCAGAATATTGCTTTTCCGTTAAAGTTTTGGAATCGTTTTCGGTGTAAGAAGATTTCATTTCCAAACCATCTTTTTCAAAAAAATAGGGAAGAGTGGCTTCCGATTTTAGGGAAAAGTCAGGATGAGTGTTTTTGATTTTGTGACGCATTGTTCTTGGCTTTAGAGGAAGTAAAGTTACGTATTTTTGAAAAGTTATTTCAATTAAAAAACCCTTTCAGCCTTTAAAAGGCTGAAAGGGTTGAGTAATAAAATTTTGAAATTGAGTTAAAGCAAATAAAATCAAACCTTCAAGGTTTAATAATTCTCTTCCTCGCCTTTCATTTTCTCTGCATTTTCTGCCATAATTACGGCATCTATCATTTCCTGTAAATCGCCATTCATGTAAGCATCCAAATTGTACATGGATTTGTTCACACGGTGATCGGTAACTCTTCCTTGCGGATAATTATAGGTTTTTATTTTTGCAGAACGGTCGCCGGTTGAAACCATTGATTTTCTTTGTGCTGCAATATCTCCGACTGATTTTTGAACTTCAATGTCGTATAATTTGGTTCGAAGCATTTCCATCGCCAATTCACGGTTTGCCAACTGAGAACGCGCCTGTTGACAAACAACCACCATTCCTGAAGGTTTGTGAGTTAACTGCACTTTTGTTTCTACTTTATTTACGTTTTGTCCACCTGCACCGCCGGATCGGGAAGTTTGCATTTCGATATCGGCAGGATTGAGTTCAAAATCGATTTCTTCAGCTTCCGGAAGAACTGCAATGGTGATCGCAGAAGTGTGAACCCGTCCTTGAGATTCGGTTTCTGGAACACGCTGAACGCGGTGAACGCCGGATTCGAATTTCATAATTCCGTAAACACCGTCGCCTTCTATTTTTAAAATTAATTCTTTGTAACCTTTTGAAGCTTCGTTGGCATCGGTAATTTCGTGTTTCCAGCCTTTTGTTTTGAAGTACATTGCATACGCTCGGTAAACATCTTCCACAAAAATCGCGGCTTCATCACCACCAGTTCCGGCGCGAAGTTCTACAATTACGTTTTTATCATCGGTTGGATCTTTCGGGATTAAAAGGACTTTTAATTCATCTTCCAACCCTGGAATTTTATCCATGGCTTCGTATTTTTCAACTTTTGCCATTTCTACAAATTCTTTATCAGAACCGTCCGCAATTATTTCGTCGGATTCTTCTATCGTTTTTAAAGCTTGGGTGTATTGATCGAAAACGGCAACAATTTTCCCCAAATCGCTGTATTCTTTATTTAAAACGGAATATTTTTTCTGATCAGAAATAATATCGGGTTGAATAATTAAGTCTGCTACTTCATTGTAGCGTTGTTTAATGGCTTCGAGTTTGGGTATAAGTGACTTTGACATTTCTGAATTTTTGTGGTTGCAAAGATAGGGAAAAGATGGGAAGTTAGGAAGAGGGGAAGAGTCTGTTGAGTTTTTGAGTGGAAGAGTGATTGAGTTGAAGAGTCAAGTCAAAGAGTCCGAGTTTTGGGTTTCGATTTCTGGGTTTGAACTTGTCAATTCAAAATTCAGCAATCTCTATTTCTCAAACACTCAAACACTCGAATACTCAAATACACAAACACTCAAAAAACATTCAATCACCAAACCACTAAAAAAAATGTCTAAAACAAGATGAATGGTCTTTTAGCCCGGATTGAAACGGCATCCTTTTTAGAGGAGGAACGACGAAAAAAAGATATAGTGGAAAGCCGGTGGAGATTGGTATGAAGCGACCCCGATAGCTATCGGGACTTCTTGCTCCTAAAAAAAAATCAGTTCCTAAAAAATTAGAAACTGATCTGTATATATGATTTTGCTTTGCGATTGCTTTTCCCGGAATTAAGGTGGGAAAGCAATGACATCAACTAGTGATGACCGTGACTGTCGTGGCTGTGAAGAAATGGACCGTGACCTTTTGGATCACTGAAAATTAATTCAACCCCCTCTTGTTCTGCCAATGTTTTTCTGCGAACGTCTTCTGGATCGAAAGGTTTAGTTTTACCTAAATATTCCATTAATCCAGAGGTTAACCAAATTGGAATTACGTACCCGAAAAACATAAAAATACACCAAAAACCAATGAGGAACATGCATACGAAATATACGATCCAAAGGAATTGGTAGAAAGGCCAGAATGCTGATAACATCATCATTGTAATAGATTTTAGGCAAAAATAGGATAAATTTTGCTTGCTGCAAAAGATTTACCGGTGATTTTTGTTATTTAAACTGATTTTAAATTTTTAATGGGCAATCGATTCGAAGAAATCATTTCCTTTATCATCTGAAATAATGAAAGCGGGAAAATTTTTGATTTCGATTTTACGAACAGCTTCCATGCCAAGTTCTTCGAAATCAACTACTTCTACAGAAGTGATGTTTTCTTTCGCTAAAACTGCTGCAGGTCCACCAATCGATCCTAAGTAAAACCCACCATATTTGTGACAAGCGTTTGTTACATCTTTGCTTCTATTTCCTTTGGCGAGCATAATCATACTTCCGCCATGAGATTGAAATTCGTCCACATAAACATCCATTCTTCCTGCAGTAGTGGGTCCGAAACTTCCGGAAGCCATTCCAGTTGGCGTTTTTGCGGGACCTGCGTAATAAATGGGATGGTTTTTGAAATATTCCGGCATTGGTTTTCCGGTGTCGAGCAATTCTTTGATTTTTGCGTGGGCAATATCTCTCGCTACAATTAAAGTTCCGTTGAGGCTTAATCGCGTTTTAATCGGATATTTTGATAGTTCCGCTAGAATTTCCGGCATCGGTTTGTTCAAATCGATGGTTACAGCTTCTTCTAAATGTGGTGGTGTTAAAGGTAAAAACTGTTTTGGATTGGTTTCTAATTGTTCTAAAAAGATTCCATCTTTGGTGATTTTTCCTTTGATGTTTCGATCGGCAGAACAGGAAACTCCCATTCCAACCGGACAACTTGCTGCATGACGCGGAAGACGAATTACTCGAACATCGTGGGTTAAATATTTCCCGCCAAATTGCGCTCCGATGGAACTTTCCTGGCAAATTTTCTGAACGCGTTTCTCCCATTCTAAATCCCGAAAAGCTTGTCCACCCATATTTCCTTCAGTTGGAAGATGATCGTAATATCCTGCGCTCGCTTTTTTCACCGCTGCTAAATTAGCTTCGGCAGAAGTTCCGCCAATCACAATCGCCAAGTGATAAGGAGGACAAGCTGCAGTTCCCAAATCCATAATTCGTTCTCGCACGAAAGTGTCTAAAGAATTTTCGTTCAGCAAAGATTTTGTTTTCTGATAAAGGAACGTTTTGTTGGCAGAACCGCCTCCTTTTGCTAAAAATAAAAATTTATACTCGTTTCCTGTTTCCGCATAAATATCAATTTGCGCCGGAAGATTGGAGCCCGAATTTTTTTCCTCGAACATGGTTAAAGGAACGATTTGGGAATATCTTAAATTTCTTTTTTGGTAGGTGTTGTAAATTCCTTTGGAGATCCATTCTGCATCTGTTGAGCCTGTGTAAACGTTTTCTCCTTTTTTTGCGACACAAATTGCGGTTCCGGTATCTTGGCAAGAAGGAAGCGCTCCTTCGATGGCAACGGCTGCATTTTGCAATAAATTATAAGCAACAAAACGGTCATTATCAGTTGCTTCCGGATCTTCGATGATGTTTTTTAATTTCTGAAGATGAGAAGAACGCAGCATGAAGGAAACGTCGGCTAAAGCATTTTCTGCTAAAAGTTCCAAGGCTTTTGGATCGATGGTTAAAATTTCCCGACCACCTAACATTTCTGTTTTTACGTATTCGGAACTCAATTTTTTATATTGGGTCTCGTCTTTTAGAATTGGGTAAGGTTCTTGATAATGAAATTCCATAGGTTGATTTTTGAGAGTACAAAAATAGATAATTTTTGGCGTGCTCCTTAAATTTATGATTGATTTTGATTGAAATTTATTATGGTTTAGAATTTTAGATTTGGGTAGAATTGATTAATTTTATAGAATAGAATTCTTCGGCGGTAAGAAAAACGAACTGAACTTTTAGCCCCGATTGCAGCGGCATCCTTTTTTGTTATTGCGATTGCGGAAAATTTCAACAGATTGCTTCACTTTGTTCGCAATAACAAAAAAGATAGAGCGGAAAGCGGGTACGAATCTTCGAGCAATGCGAAAAATTTGTTGCTCCTAAAAAATAAAACAATGAATTACAGAACAGAAAAAGACACGATGGGCGATGTGCAGGTTCCTGCCGATAAATTTTGGGGCGCACAAACCGAACGTTCCCGAAATAATTTTAAAATTGGTCCGGAAAGTTCTATGCCGCATGAAATTATTGAAGCTTTTGCTTATTTAAAGAAAGCTGCAGCTTTTACCAACGCAGATTTGGGTGTTTTGTCCAATGAAAAACGCGATATGATTGCAAAGGTTTGTGATGAAATTTTAGAAGGTAAGCTGAATGATCAATTTCCGTTGGTGATTTGGCAAACCGGTTCTGGAACGCAGTCGAATATGAATGTGAATGAAGTGATTTCCAATAAAGCGCACGTGAATAATGGCGGAATTTTGGGCGAAAAATCGGAGATTCATCCGAATGACGATGTGAACAAATCGCAAAGTTCGAATGATACTTTCCCGACTGCGATGCATATTGCGGCGTACAAAAAAGTCGTAGAACATACTTTGCCTTCCGTGGAAAAATTGAGGAATACTTTGCACGAAAAGGCAGAAAATTTTAAATCTATTGTAAAAATTGGAAGAACGCATTTAATGGATGCAACGCCGCTTACTTTGGGTCAGGAATTTTCTGGTTATGTGGCGCAATTGGATTACGCGATGAAAGCAATTGGCAACACTTTGGATCATTTGCAGGAAATTGCATTGGGCGGAACTGCGGTTGGAACGGGTTTGAATACGCCGAAAGGGTACGATGTTTTGGTGGCAAAATATATTTCTGAATTTACGGGACTTCCGTTTGAAACGGCACCCAATAAATTTGAAGCTTTAGCCGCACACGACGCAATTGTAGAAACTCACGGTGCGCTGAAACAATTGGCGGTTTCGCTTTATAAAATTGCGCAGGACATTCGGTTTTTGGCTTCTGGACCACGTTCTGGAATTGGGGAAATTCATATTCCGGAAAATGAACCAGGTTCTTCCATCATGCCGGGAAAAGTAAATCCGACCCAAAATGAAGCAATGACGATGGTTTGCGCGCAGGTTTTAGGAAATGACACCACGATTTCTTTTGCAGGAACACAGGGAAATTTTGAACTCAATGTTTTTAAACCAGTAATGGCTTATAATTTTTTGCAATCTGCGCAACTTTTGGGTGATGCGTGTATTTCTTTTAATGATCATTGTGCAATTGGAATTGAACCCAATGAACCTCGAATTAAAGAATTGGTGGAGAAATCATTAATGTTGGTTACGGCTTTGAATACACATATCGGCTATGAAAACGCCGCAAAAATTGCAAAAACGGCCCATAAAAATGGGACGACTCTGAAAGAAGAAGCGGTGAATCTCGGACTTTTAACCGCTGCACAATTCGATGAGTGGGTGAAGCCGGAAGATATGGTTTAGAACAGACGAATAGAGGATAGATAAAAGAGGAAAGACTTTTGTTCAGTGTAAAAAACTTTGGGAATTTCCAGAGTTTTTTTTGATATAAAAATGAAGAAATTGATCATCCCAAACTAATTGCGATG
The DNA here is from genome assembly GCF_900156725.1 of Kaistella chaponensis. Classification (GTDB taxonomy): domain Bacteria; phylum Bacteroidota; class Bacteroidia; order Flavobacteriales; family Weeksellaceae; genus Kaistella; species Kaistella chaponensis. The sequence continues at coordinate 42,083 of NZ_FTOI01000004.1, forward strand.
ATCAAAACTTTATCATTTTTAAAGTTTGTTTTAAAATAAATTGCTGAAAATCAATTAAGTATAAGATTTAAAAATTGATAAAATATTATTTCATCAACTCTTTTGCCTGAGAAATTGCAGCATCGGTAATCTTGCTTCCAGAAAGCAATTGTGCGATTTCCTGCAGTTTTTCTTCCTGATCCAAGGGAATAATCGTGGATTGCGTTTTGCCAGAAATTTCTCTTTTCAGCACCTTGTAATTGTTATTTCCTTTTGCTGCAACTTGTGCAAGATGCGTAATGACGATGAGTTGCATGTTTTCCGACATTTCCTTCATCACATTTCCCATTTCTTCAGCGACTTTTCCGGAAACTCCGGTGTCGATTTCGTCTAAAATTAAGGTAGGAAGTTCGGCATTTTCAGCCATCAGTTTTTTAATCGAAAGCATTACTCTCGAGCGTTCTCCACCAGAAATTGCAGTTTGTATCGGTTTCAAAGGAAAGCCAGAATTCGCCTGAAACAATAATTGAATATGTTCTTTCCCGAATGCTGTGAGATTTTCTAGATGAGTTAACTGGATTTCAATTTTAGCTTTTTCTAGTCCTAACTGATGAAGCAATTGTTCTGTTTTTTTAACGAAATTTGGAATTGATTTTTTTCTGTTTTCAGAGAGAATTGCCGCGGTTTTTTCTAATTTTTCAGAAGCGGTTTCAATTTTTTTCTCCAGTTTCGAAATCACATTTTCCAAATCTGCAAAACCTGTTTGTTCACGCTCTAGCTGATCCCGCATTTCAATTAATTCCGCCACAGAATTCACTTTATGCTTCAGAAATAAGGCATTCATTTTATTAAGTTGCACCGTTAAATCCACAAGCGTTTCTGGATTGGTTTCCATGTTTTCGGCTTCATTTTGCAGATCGAAAACAAGATCTTTTAATTCGACGAAATTTTCTTCAAATCTTTGGTTAAGTTTTGAGTATTGATGGGACAAAGCGGCAACTTTGGCGAGTTTATTTTTAATATCCAGCAGAGAATCTAAAACACCAATTTCTTCCTGATCCATTTTTGTGAAGATCAATGAAAGATTTTCTACAATGGTTTCTGAATTTTCCTGTCTGCTCAATTGATTTTGAATGTCTTCTAAATCAAATTCATCCAAGTTTAATTCGGTTAATTCTTCCAGTAAAAAATTTTTGTAATCATTTTCTTTATTCCCTTCAGAAAGTTGAATTTTATAATCCGCAAGTTCTTTTACCAATTTTTTATAGGCGAAAAAATCTTCCTGATAATTAAAAATGAGTGTTTTATTTTTAGAAAGTCCATCGATCATTTTGAATTGATATTCCTCATCAAAAAGATTAGAAGTTTCAAATTGGGAATGAATATCAATTAATTTTAAAGAAAGAATTTTGAGGGTTTCCAAAGTTACAGGAACATCATTTATAAATGCACGGGATTTTCCTGTTGGCAAAATTTCTCTGCGAATAACGGTATTGATGTCGAAATCCAAATCATTTTCCTCAAAGAAACTTTTAAAATGATCATTCACTATAAATTCGGCTTCAACGACACTTTTAGTTTCAGAACTTTGAATGGATTTTACATCGGCTCTTTCACCCAAAATTAAACGCAGCGCTCCGAGGATAATCGATTTTCCCGCACCGGTTTCTCCCGTAATTACCTGTAAACCTTTGTTCAAAGTAATTTCGAGGGAATCAATGAGCGCAAAATTTTGAATAAAAATTCTTGAAAGCATATTTTGAAAAAATCAGTTACGAAATTGCGAATTGAATTCCGAACTGTAAATTTAAGATTTTTAAACAGAAATCAATCTATTTCCACTTATTCCATTTGCCATCGATATCCTTTGGAGATAAAATGATCAGCAAGGATTTCAAATCAGCCATGTTGACATTGGCGTTGTTCCCGATGTTGAAAATGTCGAAAATTTCCTGTTTTTTGGTATCGATAAATACATTCACAGGATAATTCATCTGAAAATTATTTTCGTACTCTTTCAGTTGTAAAACGGCATCTGCAATAATTTTTTTTCCTGCTGACTGATCAGCTTTTCCGAGATTGTCTAAACCTGCACGATGATAGGTGTAATAGAGGCTTCGGAGCGTGTTTTGTTCCGGTTTCAAAATGTTATCGACTAAAGCGGCTCTTGTTTTAGGTCCTTCGATTAAAGACCATCCTTCGAAATTTTGATTTTGAGAATTGTTTAAAATTTTCTGTGCTTTTTCGAACCACGGTTGTCCTCCTTTTACTTTGAAGCTGTCGCCATCGTAACCCAAAATGGTATAAACATAAAAACTAATGACATCAATTAAATTCTTACCAGAAAATTGTCTTTCATTGAAAACGAGATTTTCATTTTCTGTGTAATCGAATGAAAATTTGTTGTCGTTTAGGTTTAAAAGTGGCGTTTCATAGGCTGTGTTGAAAACCGGTCGAACTGCCTGTACAACAATGCTTGATTTAAAGCTGCTGTTCCCTGTTTTTTCAGTGATAATAATCGAAAAATTGCACTTGATTTTTTCTAAATTCTGTAGTTTTTTTCCGGTCCAACTTGTATTGTTGATGAAATCCCGTAGGTTTTTTTCTAGCGTTTTATAAACCTGCGTATTGCTTCCACCGAGTTGCTGCGCGTTGATTTGAACATTTGCCAAAAGCTCTTGAGAGAAGCTTAGTTGAAAAGTAAAAATAAGGAGGAATATTGTAAAAAGTTTCTTCATGTTCCATGTAAAATTTGAAAACGGAAATTTAGGGATATTATTTTAGAATCTGTTCTTCAGCGAAGTTTAAAATATCTTCAGCAACCTCATTTTTAGATTTTAAATTAAATTCTTTTACTTCGGTTTTGGTAATAATTTTAATTTTGTTGGTATCGCTTTTGAAGCCAGCTCCTGTGTCTCGCAAGGAATTGAGAACAATCATATCCAGGTTTTTCTTCTCCAGTTTTGTTTTTGCGTTTTCTTCTTCATGTTGAGTTTCGAGAGCAAATCCTACAAGAAATTGATGGTTTTTTCTTTCGCCCATTGTTTTGAGAATATCTGGATTTTTAACCAATTCGATTGTTAAGGATTCGTCATTTTTTTTGATTTTTTCCAAGGCAACTTCTTTCGGAGCATAATCTGCAACTGCTGCACTTGCAATCGCGATATCACAATTTTCGTAATATTTGAAAACTTCGGCGAACATTTCTTTAGCAGAAATCACATGATGAATTTCTATGTTTTGGTGATTCGTTGTTTGCGAACTTGGCCCAGAAATCAAAATTACTTTTGCACCACGATTTGCGGCGGCTTCTGCTAAGGAAAAACCCATTTTTCCGGAAGAATGATTTCCGATAAACCTTACAGGATCGAGCGCTTCATAAGTTGGTCCGGCTGTAATTAAAACTGTTTTTCCGGTCCAACTTTTTGGTTGGGATGCTGCATTAAAAAATGCTTCTATTTTTTCGGCGATCGTTTCAGGTTCTGCCATTCGACCTTGTCCGGATAATCCGCTTGCTAATTCGCCGTCTTCTGCGGGAATGATAAAATGCCCGAAATCTTCAGCCATTTCTAAATTTTGTCGGGTAGAAGGATGTTGATACATATCCAAATCCATCGCAGGGACAATAAAAATTGGGCATTTTGCCGATAGATAAGTGGCGATGACTAAATTGTCGCAAATCCCATGAACCATTTTAGACAAAGTATTTGCAGTACAAGGAGCAACTACGATTAAATCTGCCCAAAGTGCAAATTCAACATGATTATTCCAGGTTCCATTTTCAGAATAAAATTCAGAAAAAACTGGTTTTTTTGAAAGGGTAGAAAGCGTCAGTTTTGACACAAAATGTTCAGCTGAAGGCGTCATTAAAATTTGAACTTCCGCTCCTTTTTTAATCAAATTCCGGATCAGGTAATTGATTTTGTAAGCGGCAATTCCGCCAGAAACGCAGATGAGAATTTTTTTTCCTTGAATGTTCATTGTGATACCCTTTATGGAGAAACGAATTTACTTAATTTTTTAGAAATAGAATAGAAGACTAAATGCAACCGATTTTGAGTTCAGAGAAAACAAAAGTCACAAAAGCATAAATCTTTTGTGACTTTTATCGTGTTTCGAAAAAACCAAAATTTTAGTTTCTTTCGTCTGTGTTTCTAAAATAGATATCACCATCTAACCATTCTCTGATTGCGATGGAAGTAGGTTTCGGAAGTTTTTCGTAATGTTTGGAGATTTCTATTTGTTCTCTGTTTTCGAAAACTTCTTCTAGGGTTGAATTATGCACAGCAAATTCATCTAATTTACTGTGGAGTTCGGTGCGAATTTCTGCATTAATCTGCTCCGCTCTTTTCCCCATAATTACGATGGCTTCATAGATAGAGCCCACTTTTTCTTCGATTTTATCTTTGTCGTAAGTTATTGTACTTAATTCGGCTTTAGAATCTTTTACGCTCATTTTCAGGTAATTATTATTTAATAAGTTTGCAAATATACGGGTTATTTTTGGATTTTGAAAGTCGCAGCAGGAGATGGTGTTGCTTGAGCTGCACTATCTCGTTTGATCTGCTCGCTATTTTTTTCTGCGTTTTTCAGATCTTTCTCTGCATTAATTCGCGCTTCTTCAGTTTTTTGTTTATCAAAAAGCTCTTTTTTACGTTCATCAACTTTTTTCTCTAAAACCAAGAAATCTTCTTTTGCTTTCAGCAATTTTGTTTTTAAATCCGATGCTGTTTTTGCAATATCGGTGTTTGGCATTTCGCGTTCAGCTTGTTTTGCAAAGGATAAAGCATTTTCAATACGATCCTTTTTCAAATCGTAGACGGAGTTCAAGGCAAGTTCATATCTAGATTTCAAAATGTAGTCATAGATTTTTGAACGCAGTTTGGTGCTTGGAAAATCATTTAAAACATTGTCGAAAGCGACATTTGCAGCTTTATAATCTGCAATTTTGTAGTATTGTTTTGCGTTTTCGTACGCTTTGAATTCTAATTTATAAGTCAGTTCATCGATGAGTTCATTGATGTTTTTAGATTTTTCCGAATTTGGGTACGCGTTAAGGAAATTTTGAAGTTCGTTGATCGCCAAATCCGTATTGGTTTGATCGAGATTATAATCCATTGAACCTTCATAAAAACATAGTGCAGACATGTACGAAGCATCTTCTGCTCTTTTATCCTGCGGGAAAGTAACAGCGAAATTTTTGAACTGATGTCCTGCCAATTTATAGTTTTTATCGTAATAGTTTGCGTATGCCGAATTGTACACTACATTGGGTGCATCATCGGTTCCTGCAACCAAATTAGATAATCTTTCGTAAAGAGCTAATGCATCGGTCCATTTTTTCTTTTCGAATTTTTCGTTGGCAACTTTCAGGATAAAATCTTTATCTGCGCTTTTCATCGCTAAACCTTGCTGTCTGTTACAAGCAGTCATTGCGAAAAAGGCAAGAAGTACTATCAAATGTTTTTTCATAAATCTATTATAGCAGAAAATAATTTTAAATGATTTCTGCGGTTAAGTTTGCAAAAATATCATTTTTTTATCAATAGATTTTCTTTTATGATTATTTAACTAATATTTTAACGGTAAATATTGATGATTTCAAAAAAAGCAGCTTTTTTAGTAGGCTTGATAACCAATTACGGAAAAAACGGTGATCAAAAGATTTGCTTGGATTTTTTTTTCTGCTTCCAGCAAATAATTTTCTTCCTTACCCGAAACGTATAATTCGTAAAAATTTTTGTTTCGGATGACAAAAAGGGAAGATCCTACGATCAAGGTCAGTACATCTTCTGGTTTTGGAGCATTGGTGAAAACTCCAGTGGCAACTCCTTTTTTAATAACATCATCTATTTTATTGGTGAAAGTCGTATAGAATTCTAGTAAATCGTCTTTTAAATGTTCGGTATGGCGAAGTTCCTGTGTTACGAAACCGTGAAAATAATTGTATTTAAATAACTGATTCACTACATATTTTACCAATTCCTTCATCTGCATTTCTGGTTTTCCTTCTTTGATGATTTCGGCGAATTCCGCAAAACTTTCTCTCGTTTTCTGAACGCGGTATCGGTAGAGATACGACATCATTTTTTCCTTGGAGCCAAAGTAGTAGGAAATCATGGCCACATTAATTTTGGCCTCGGTAGAAATGTCACGGATTGATGTTCCTTCAAATCCTTTTTTTGCAATTAATTTCTCAGCCACATCCAAAATATGAATCTGTTTTTCTGAAAATTTCTTCTTCATCGTGTTTTATTTCGAGTAAAGTTAACAAAATTTTTAACAAAATTTAAGTTCCTATTTTATCAAATGGTTACATTTTTCGGTATTTTTGAGAATGAATTTTTTTGATTTTCACCACCACAATTTCGAGAAGGAATGTGGTATTTTTAATTTAAAATTTAATGATGAATTGCCAGAAAGTATTTTTTCAGCAGGAATTCATCCTCATTCAATTTCTCTTGCTGTGGAAGATGAATTTCTTTGGTTAAAGGAAATTTCTAAGCTAAGTAATTGTGTTGCAATTGGAGAATGCGGATTGGATGGTTTGGTTGATGTTGAAGAAAAACTCCAGGAAGAAGTTTTTGAAAGGCAGGTTTACCTTGCGAACGAAATAAAAAAACCTTTAATTATTCATTGCGTACGAAGGTTTTCACGCTTAATTCATTTTCGAAAATTGTCTAAAGTTCCGATGATTGTGCACGGTTTTAATAAAAGAAAAACCATTGGTGATGATTTACTAAAAAACGATTTCTATTTAAGTTTTGGAAAATCAGTTTTGTATAATGTAAATTTGCAGGAATTTTTAAAAGAATTTCCACTGGATCGATTGTTTTTGGAGACTGATTCCGCCGACTTTCAAATTGTTGAATTGTACCAAAAAGTGGCTTCACTAAAAAACATTGAACCGGAGGAATTGCTGAAAATAGTAAAACAGAATCTTCAAAATATACAAATTTCAATATAAAATGCAGAAAAATTGGCTTGAAAGAACAGAGCTTCTCATTAAGGAAAACGGCATTGAAAAACTTCAGAATGCGAATCTGCTCATTGTTGGTTTGGGTGGTGTTGGATCTTTCGCAGCAGAATTTTTGGCAAGATCTGGGGTTGGTAAAATGACGATTGTTGATGGCGATACTGTAGATATTACCAATATTAATCGACAACTTCCTGCGCTTCATTCCACGATCGGAAAGTCGAAAGTAGAAGTTGTGGCAGATCGACTTTTAGATATCAATCCTAAATTAGAATTAGTTAAAATCAACGAATTTCTTAGCCCAGAAAAGATGGAAGAAGTTATTGATTCTCAAGAATTTAATTATATTTTAGACTGTATCGACAGTGTGACGCCAAAGGTAACATTGTTGCTAATGGCAAAGAGAAGAAAAATAAAAATTGTAAGCTGCATGGGTGCAGGCGGAAAAATAAATCCGGCAAAAGTGATGGTGCGCGATATCAGTAAAACCTACAATTGTTTCCTCGCAAAACAAGTTCGAAAACGACTTAAAAAAGAGAAAATTGACAAAGGAATTCGTTGTGTTTTTTCGAACGAAATTCAAAAAGAAGAAAGTTTAGAAATGACTGATGGAGCAAATTATAAGAGATCTTATTACGGGACGATAAGTTATATTCCTGCTATTTTTGGGCTGTACGCGGCTGCAGAAGTTATTAATTTTTTAATCGAAAAAGATGAGTGATTTCAAACTTCCGAAAGAGGAGAAATTGAAACATAAAAAAGAAATCGGTTTGCTTTTTGAAAAAGGCAAATGGAAAACTTGTGACAATTTGAGGATTATCACTCTTAATTTAGATAAAAAACCTCATGATGACTTCTCTTTTTTGCAACAGAAAGTGGGGGTTTCGGTTTCTAAAAGACATTTTAAAAAAGCAGTTCACCGCAATAGAATTAAAAGACTCTTGCGGGAATGTTATCGGCTCAATAAGGATCTTTTTGTAGAAAAATTTGGAGCCAATTCTTTGTCGATGCTTTTCTGGGTTTCTACAGAAAAACCCGCCCATTTTAGTGTCGTGGAGAAAAATTTTTTAAAGCTTTGTGAATCAATAAAATAAAATGGCAAAATCCTATTCCGTTTTTGTAAATTTGGAATTCAAAGAACTTAAAACTTATCTCAAATGTTAGACAATATTCCTTTTTTGCCTTACTTGATCAGTGCGTTTATCGGTATAGGATTGGCTGCTGCAACAGGTTTTAGAATTTTTTTACCCATGTTTGCCGTAAGTTTGGCATCTTACATGGGATGGATTCCACAAAATGAAAATTTTCAATGGCTGTCTGGTTTACCAACACTTATTGCAACTGGAATCGCCATGATTGTTGAAATTTTGGCTTACTACATTCCTTTTGTTGATCATCTTTTAGATACCATTTCGATTCCTTTGGCAACCGTTGCAGGTTCGGTGATGTTTGCGAGTCAATTTACAGAACTTGGTACTTTTCCTCAGTGGGCTTTAGCATTAATTGCAGGAGGAGGAACTGCTGCTGCGATCAGTTCGGGGTTTGCCGGAACCCGCGCTGCTTCTACAGCTACTACAGGTGGATTTGGAAATTCAGTCGTCGCAACTACTGAAACCGCAGGAGCTGGCTTGATGTCATTCTTAGCACTTGCCACTCCCGTAATTGCCTTTGTTGTCGCGGTTCTTTTACTTATCGCCGTATTTGTTTTTGGACGAAAACTTTTGCGAAAATTCCGGAATTTTAATACTGATAAAAATACAAAAACGATTTCGGTGGAAGCTATTGACCGAAAACATTTAGAGTAAATAGAATCCGAGCAGGTTTATGGGTTTTTTCGCAGTTCCTTTATTTCGTTGATTTTATCTTTGAATATTTCTTCTTTATGCGGATGTTTTTCTGCTAACGTTTCATAAGCTTTAATAGCCTTCGCGTAGAGTTTCTGTTCTACATAAAGATTGGCTAAAGTTTCTGTCATCAAGTGTGAAATATTTGATCCTTTTTCTTTCACTACAAAATCAGATTCATCTTTGAGTTTAGAAATTTTCGGCTCTTTCTCGATGAATTTTTCAATAACCGTGTTTTTAATTTCTTCTTTGGAAATAATAGGATTTTCCTCTGTTATTTCTTCTTTTCGCTCAATTTTTAACCAAGTTTGCCAAGTATTGATGAAGGTAGGGATATTGCTGTCTTGGATTATTGGTTCTGTTTTTTGAATTTCTTCTCCCTCATTTTCCAGTTTTACAGGCGCGATTGATGAAACTTTTTGAGTTAAAAATGAAACATTTAACACCGGTCTTTCTTCAGATTCCTCCTCTTCAACTTTTAATTCAGGTTGTATTTTTTCTTCAGTACTGTTTTTTACAATTGCACTTTTTTCTTCGGCTTTTCCCTGATTTTTTTGATTCAGTAATGAATCTGGAGTATTTCCCGAAAACTGCATGGGTTTCCAAACAAGTTCTTCTTTTTCAATAGCAACTTCACTAGTTTTTTCTTCCATTAATGCTTTCTCGTCTGATTTTACTTCCTCTTGTATCTCAAGATCTGATGAAGTTTCTACTGCTTTTACCGGAGTCATTTCTTTAGGTGTAGAATCAGCGTCTAGTTTTTGGTTTTCAGAAAAATTGAGGTCATGGTTGTGAATTGGTTCTGTTTCAGATACTTTTTCTTTTTTTGAAGCTTTCACTTTTGCTTCAACGTCTGCAATTAGACGCTGCATTTCTAATTCCTGTTTACTCCATTGCGGTTCTGGCGCGGTGTATTTTTCTTCAAAATTTGTTGTCTTAATTTGAACATCAGGTAGAAATTCTTCCGAACCATGAAAACTTATTGTAGATAAATCTTCTATTACAGGTTCCTCCACGGAAATCACAGGTTCATTGACTACGGTTTCAGGTGCGAAATTTTCTGCATCTTCTGTTTCTGTTAATGCAGGTTCTTCGATCTGATCAGGAATTTTTTCTTTCTTTATACTGAGATTTTCAGTGACTATTTTTCCTGATTCTATGGTAGATTGAATGTCTATCGTATCATTTTCTCTTTCCAGAAAATCTTCCTCTCCTTCAAATAAGATTCGGTTGAGATTGCCTTCAACAAAAACAGGTTTTGCAGTGGGTTTTTCAACAATGGTTACCTCATTATAAGGTTTTGGTACCGACAACTCTTCTTGGAACTCAGGTTCGGCTGGTTCCTTTTCAACTTCCTCTATGAGCGGATTGAGCGGTGTTTTTTTATTGATAAATTGATAAAGAATCTTTTTATCAGTGGTATATGCGGCAGTTACAGAAAGTTCTTTCTGGTAATTTTCGCTCTCAAATTTGTGGGTTCCCAACAAGTGTATTGCTCGAATATTCTGTAAATAAGGATGTTTCTTTAACTCACCGTTGAGCAAATCTAAATCTTGATTTTGAATGATTTCGGGGTTGTTGATTAATTCTAAAATTCTTGCGTTCATTTTACCAGTTAGCTACAATATCATTAAAAATTTTATTGATGATTCTCTCGTTCACCACTTTCACCTGTGTTGTTTCGATGGTGTTAATGTCTAGATCGCTGCTAAAAACGGCTTCGTCCGAGTACGTTTTGTCGAAGCTTTTATCAGGCTCTATTTTGTTTTCGTAATGCACTTTTACAGTGATGGTTAATTTATTTTGTGCCGCCTGAATATTTCCGCCGGGAGCATTTACTGCGGTGGAAATGGTAGTTGGTGTGATGGTATAATCGGTAATTTCACCTTCGATTAAAATATCTGGTTTTTCTGTAGAGCCTTTCAAAGTGGTTCTTTGCAGAAATCTATTTTGAATATCCGTAGAAAATTGTTGCGCAAGACTAGGGTTCATCAGCGCAGAATTATTGGGAAAATCTTTAATCTGGATAGTTTTCGTTTCTGGACTCAAAGAAGATCCTGTAAAACTGTAACAATTTGTTAGAAAAAAGAAGCAAGAAAAAAGTGAAAAGATTTTTAATCTGTTCAAATTTTGAATGATGAATTTTGAATATTGAAGTTTCATTTATTCTTCTAAATTATATTGTTTTATTTTTCTGTAGAGCGTTCTTTGAGATATTCCCAGTTCATCGGCGGCTTTGTTTCTTCTGCCTTTGTGTTTTTCTAAGGCTTTTACAATCAATTCTCTTTCGTTATTTTGAAGGGAAAGAGAGTCGGGTTTTGTCTCTTCAATTTCAATATCTTCTACTTCGTCGTAATTATCACTGGTTTCTGTAATAATTGTGGGGTTTTGATATTGGTTTTGGTTTTCAAAATAGAGCATCGAACCAGGATTCGGCGCTTGATTTTCTGGGGTGAATACGCGGTTAATGAGATTTTTTTCCTGATGGCTAAAATCACTGTTTTCCCGATTTTTTATCAATTCCGAAGTTAAGGATTTTAAATCATTAAGGTCATTTCTCATGTCGAAAAGAATCTTGTACATGATTTCTCTTTCAGAATTAAAGTCAGACGAAGACATTCCGCCTCCTTTCTGAATCACTGCAGGGAGTTGAGTCTGCATCGGAATGTATTCCCCTAATTTCACAGAGTTTACGGTTCTATCTTGTTCCACAACGGTCATTTGTTCTACCAAATTTCGAAGCTGGCGCACATTTCCCGGGAAAGGGTAATTTTCTAAATAATTAATGGCATCATTGGTCAAAACCATTTCTGGCATTCTGTATTTTTCGGCAAAATCGATCGCAAATTTTCTAAAAAGCAAGTGAATATCGCCTTTTCTTTCGCGCAAAGCGGGCATGTCGATTTGTACCGTATTTAGTCTGTAATATAAATCTTCGCGAAATCTTCCGTCATTGATTGCATTCAACATATTTACGTTGGTTGCTGCTACAATTCTCACATTTGTTTTTTGAATTTGCGAGGAGCCGACTTTCATAAACTCGCCGCTTTCTAAAACTCGTAGTAAACGAACCTGAGTTTGCAAAGGCAATTCGCCCACTTCATCAAGAAAAATGGTACCACCATCGGCCACTTCAAAATATCCTTTTCTCGTGGAGGTTGCGCCGGTAAAAGCGCCTTTTTCGTGGCCGAAAAGTTCTGAATCAATGGTTCCTTCCGGTATTGCGCCACAGTTCACTACAATATACGGTTGATGTTTTCTGCGGGATTCACCGTGGATTATTTTAGGAATAAATTCTTTTCCCACACCACTTTCGCCCATTACCAAAACCGAAATATCGGTTGGCGCGACCTGAATTGCTTTTTGCAATGCACGATTGAGCACCGGATAATTTCCGATAATTCCGAAGCGTGTTTTTATGGATTGTAAGTCTGTCATAATTTGGTTTAAAGTTTCAGGTTTAAAAGTTATTAATTCTGAAAAATTGTGTTATTAAAATTGAAAAAGTTTTAGTTCAAAATCTTTTTTAACCGCAAAGGAATCAAAAGTTTTAATTGCATCATAAGTTAAATCAAAAGAATGCAAAATAAATTGTTTACGTTTTGCAACTTTTTGATATTCTTTTTCAAATCATTTCTTTTGTCGCTTTTGAGGTAAAAAATATTTTTTTGATGCACTAAAAGTTTACAGTTCTGCGATTTGTGTTCTGTACACTTTGTTAAAATGATGCGTGTAAGCATCTTTCATATACTTTCCTTCATCATAAGTATTTAAAGCCAAATTCTTTAAATCCAAATAATCCTTATTTCTAATTTTTGCAACTTTACTTTTAAAATAAATATTTTCTGCAAAGTCATAAATTTTGCTTTGTTTCTCGAAGTTTTCTAAGGCTTTGTCGTATTGAGTTAATTCAAAATAAGTAACTCCAAGTTGGTAATAATCGTAAAGTCCAAAATTGTAATTTTTAGTCTTAAAAAGATTTTCCAAAATCTTAATGGCTTTTTCTTTTTGGTTCAAAGCACTATAACAAATCGCTTTTGCGACATATAAATTATAGTTTCCGTTTTTAGAATAGCCCAAATTTTCAGGTCTGTATTTTTCTAATTGATCAAAATCTTCAATTGCACCTTCATAATCTCTCAGAAACTGAAGTTTGCACCAACCTCTATATCCGAGCTGATTTGCGGGATCTAGTTCTACTGCTTTGTCGATGAGCTTTTTCCAAGTTACAAAGTCGCCTCTTTTTAAATAAGGAACAGATTTTTCCATGTAGGCATCAGAAAAACTAGGACATAAGACGATCGCTTTGTCAAGATTTTCTTGAGATTGTTGCGATCCTTGAGAACCAGAATCGTGATTAAAAATTTCACATGCTTTTTTGCAGTTTTCGCCTTCAATTGAATTACAATTTACTTGTGCCTGCAAATTGGTATAAATAACCAGAATAAAGATGCTAAGGAAGTATTTCGGAAATTTTTCCATCTTTTATTTTAAAGGTTAAATATTGATAATAATTTATTTTTATTCCTAAATATTCTTTCGGAATCCATTCATTTAAACTTTTGGTGAATTCTAGAAGCTGATTAGTAAATGTTTTGTCAAACACTGTTGCTTTATAATTTTCATTCATTTGCTGAATTCTGTACATTCCTGGTTTTCCTTCGCAATTCACTATAAAACGAATGGTAATGTATCCATTTGGATTTTTGTCACTTTTTAAATTTAGTCTTTCTAATTTTTTTTCTATTTCTAATTTTTCTCCTTTATACTGAAATCCATCGAAATTATAATATTGAAATGAAAAAGGATTTACAAAACATTTTTTAAAATTAGCATCATCTACTTTTTCATCAAACTGAATGTCTCCAACATGAGCAGGATATTTACTGATGGTTTTTTCGCTTTGGCAAGAGAAAAATAGAGGTAAAATAAATAATAAATATAAAAATTTTGTCATCCTGTTTTTTTAATGCTCTTCTAAAATTTTAATAAAATCTTCTTTGCTTGGCAAAATCGTTAAATATTTGCTTGCAAAAATCTGTTCGTTATCTTCTGGTAACGTGTATTTTACCAAAGATTCGCTTTCGTCTTGGGAAAGAATGATTCCGATGGTTTTATTTTCGTCTTCCAAACGAACTTCTCGGTCATAATAATTCACATACATTTGCATTTGTCCAATATCTTGATGTTTTAATTCTCCGATTTTCAGATCAATTAAAACAAAACATTTCAGAATTCTGTTGTAAAAAACCAAATCTATTTTGAAGTGTTTTTCATCAAACGTAATTCGGTTTTGTCTTGCTACAAAGGTAAAACCCGTTCCTAATTCCAAAAGAAAATGCTCTAATTTATCAATTAAACCGCTTTCTAAATCGTTTTCAGAATAGTTTGATTTTTCGGGCAAACCGAGAAATTCTAAAATATAAGGATCTTTGATTAAATCTTTTGGTTTCTCCAAAATTTGTCCCTTTTCGGAAAGTTGAAGAATTTCTTCTTTATTTTTACTTAAAGACAGTCTTGAGTACAATGCAGAATCGTATTGGCGTTGTAATTCTCGTAAACTCCAATTGTTTTTGAAACTTTCAATTTCGTAGAACTTTCTTTCGTTTTGGTCTTTTATTCTCATTAATTTAAGATAATGCGACCAAGAGAGATTGAAATTAACAGGCGGTGTTTGTGAAATTTTAAAAAGATCAGATAGCGTCTGTTTTTTTTCAACGATTTGTTTTTCTGTATTTTGTAATTCCGTAGACACTGTTGACGAAATTTGGTTTTTAGAATTCGTCAACACTGTTGACGAATTCTGTTCAGAATAAGTTTTATAAAAAAACCTCATTCTATCTAAATTTTCAACAGAGAAGCCTCTTCCGAATCTTTCTGTTAGATGCAAAGACAAATCTTTTAATAGCTCTTTTCCGTATTCTGCTCTGTTTTCGCCATTTTGTTCGTCTTCTACAATCATTCTCCCGATTTCAAAATACGTAAGAACCATCGCTTGGTTTACAGCAACTGCAACTCTTTTTCTGGCATTTTCTAATAATGCAGAAATATTTTGAAATAATTCTAAAGATTGTAGATTATTCATTTTATGTTTTTTTGTAATTTTTCACAAATTCAAAAACGGGGTCAATGCCATTCATAAAATTTTCAAAAGATTCTTCTATCATAAAATCTGGTTTTATCGTAGAATCATCATTTTTATATTGATTAAAATATTTGGTTGAATATGAAATTTCTATTCCAGAATTTGGAAGCGTAAAACCTCTAACTTCTCCAAAATGATTGGGTTTTCCAGCAGTTTCTTCTCCCACAAAAATCGCATTAGAATTTTTAAAATCCATAGTATTAATAATTGCCGAAGAAAAAGTATTTCTACCAGTAATTACAAATAGTTTCCCCTTTTTATTAATTTCGGGAAGTTTTAAAATTTCATTAATAAGTTTTGTTCCTTGTGGTGAACTTCCTCCACCGTTTAATCTCATATCAAAAATAACTTTCTCGATTTTTAAATTTTTCAAATCTTCTAAAATCTTATCTTGAAATTCTAAAAAGGAAGGTAGCTTTTCTGCTTCTGGTTTTCCTGTAAAAATGCTTGGAGACTCTTTACTTACACATTTATTATAAAGTATGTAGTATGTTTTATCTTTTAAAAAATAATTTCCTGTGAAGTATTTATTTTCGTTTTTCCATAGAAATGAAATGTTTTTTGGTTTTACAGAAATTTGACTTGTTTTGAGAAAATTCTCAGGAATGAGTTCTTTTTCTTTAATGTTGTGATTGTCTGAACATTGAAGGGTATATTTTTGATTTTTTTCGAATCCAAAAAACTTTAAAAGTTGAGTTTGAACAATAAGATTTGGAATTGTCTTTTTTACAATTGCTTGATTTTCTCGGACGAAAATTGTAGAAAGGCTATCAGAAAATTGTTTCAGAGAATAATTATTAATAGAAATAATTTTTTTACCTAATAAATCTTCATACTCTTTTGTGGTTTTAATGACATACAATCCATCAGCAAACCAATAAGTTTTAATAGGAAGTTTTGTATTACTAATCATCAATTTTCCATAATCTGCATTAGTATGAGAATCTCCTTGTTTTGCAATAATTTGCTGTAATTTTAATGCGATTTCTAGATCAGAAAATTTGCCCGATTGCGAAATAAGATTATCTAAATCTCTATCAAATAACACTTTATCTCTTTTAAAGAAAAGATTGTAATGTTTTTTTGATAAATTTTCTCTCAAAAAATTAATGTCTTCTTTCCATTTTTCAGGATTCATTTGCCCGAAAAAAAATGAAATTGAAAAGAATAAAAATATGAAAAGGATTATTCGTTTCATAAAAATTATATTAAAATTTTTTAAACTTTGACAAAGATATTTTTCCTTCGTAAAAACTTTGTTAAAGTACTAAACCGTTTCCCCCAAAAGCGTTCCCTGCGTATTTCCGTGAACAAAAACAGACACAATGTCGCCTAATTTCTGTCCTTCTAATTTATCGAAAACGCAAACTGCATTTTGGGAATTTCTTCCTTTCCACTGGTTTTCGTTTTTGCGCGAGGTTCCTTCAATTAAAACTTCGTGGGTTCTTCCCACATAACCTTGCATTCTTTTTCGGGAAAGTTCGCCTTGTAATGCGATTACTTCCGCTAATCTTCTTTGTTTAACTTCGGCGGAAATATCATCTTCCATTTTTTTGTGAGCCGGCGTTCCTGGTCGCTCAGAATAAGAAAACATGTAGCCATAGTCGTATTCGACTTCCCGCATTAAACTCATCGTTTGCTGATGATCTTCTTCGGTTTCTGTGCAAAATCCGATAATCATATCTTGTGAAAATGAGATTTCTGGAACGATTTCTTTTCCTTTTTTGATGAGGTCTAAATATTCCTGTCGGTTATGCTGTCGGTTCATTAACTGAAGAATCCGGTCGCTTCCACTTTGCACAGGAAGATGTACATATTTGCAAATATTATCGTGTTTTGCAATCATCCGGAAAACCTCTTCAGTCATTTCGTGCGGATTATTTGTAGAAAAACGAATGCGCATTTTTGGAATCGCAACTGCTACCATATCAAGTAATTGAGCAAAATTGACTGCGGTGAGTTTTTGCATTTCAGATGCTTTTGCAAAATCTTTTTTCGGTCCACCTCCATACCAAAGGTAGGAATCTACGTTTTGTCCCAAAAGTGTAATTTCTTTGTAACCATTATTCCAAAGATCTTTACATTCCTCGATGATTGAGTGTGGATCTCGACTTCTTTCACGACCTCTTGTAAACGGAACTACGCAAAAAGTACACATATTATCGCAACCACGAGTGATGGTAACGAAAGCTGTAACGCCGTTTCCGCCGAGACGAACCGGATTAATGTCTGCGTACGTTTCTTCTTTGGAAAGAATAACGTTGATCGCATCTCTACCGTCATCGGTTTCTTTTAATAGATTCGGTAAATCTCTGTAAGCATCGGGACCAACGACCAAATCTACGAGTTGTTCTTCCTCTAAAAATTTGGTTTTCAAACGTTCCGCCATACAACCTAAAACACCAACGGTTAAGTTGGGTTTGTCTTTCTTTAAATTTTTGAACTGAGAAAGACGCATTCTTACGGTTTGTTCTGCTTTTTCGCGGATCGAGCAGGTGTTGAGAAGAATCAAATCCGCTTCTTCTACAATTTGAGTCGTGTTATAGCCTTGCTCATTCAGAATGGAAGCCACGATCTCAGAATCTGAAAAGTTCATTTGACAACCGTAGCTTTCTAAAAAGAGTTTTTTAGAATTAGTCGGTTTTTCTGCGATGGCGAAAGCTTCGCCTTGTTTCGTTTCGTCGATATATTTTTCTTGCACTGTTAGAAATTTTAAATTTTAGATTTTGAATTTTAAATATTTCAAATTCTAAAAAGTTTTGCATGCAAAGATAAGAATTTTTGTGACAGAATGGCAGGAAATTAAATTTAAGATGTCTGTAAATTATATTTTTATAGAGAAAGGAAGAATAAAAGTTGATTTGATTGGGACATCATGAATTTTTGCTGGCGTCCATTTACGGTTTTTTAAAGTTCGTTTTATAGCTCTCAAGATCATTTCATCAAATTCTTTTAAACCAGAACTTTCTATCATTTCAAGTTCGTCTAGTTCTCCCTGTTCGTTAATAGCAAATTTTGTTTTAATTTTTAAATTTCCTTTTCCTTTAAAAGTAAAATCATCCATATCAACTTTTTTTACCACCTCACTACGAAATTCTTGAACATCAAAGTCCGATTTTGTCATTACATTATTAATAGTATATCCATTTTTATAATTTTCAAAAAGATCATCCATATAAATTAAGATTCTTGCAATTGTAGCAGTTTCTTTTCCATCAATTTTTGCAGGAATCCATTTATCCATGTGTTTCATAACCTCTTTTGAAAGTTCAAAAGAACATTTGTTTTCTTGGGAAGTTTTGTTCTCCAAAATTTCAGCTGTATTATCTGTTTTTATTAAGACAGATGCAGTGAAAAATTCTTTTTTATTTTCGCAAGGCTTTAGCTTGTTTTCATTAAGAATTTGATGAAAATCTTTATAAAATTCTGGAAACGAACCAAGATAACAATGTTGGTCTTTCGGAAAAAAAGGATACTGATTTTGTGCATTGCAGAACGCCGAAATAAAACAAAAGAATAAAAAGTGGATTTTCATAAAAAGAGCGATTTTAAATCTCGATACTTGAGACAAAGAAATAATGATTAATCAGCAGGATCGGTGATTGCCGTCAGTTGATATTTGAACCGAAAATCAATTGGTTGTCCGTTTACTGTTGCGGGTTTCCAAGTTTTTCTCATGTCTTTGAAGGCGTAAAATATCATTCTGTCAAATTCTTCCAAGCCAGTTTTCTTGGTGAGAATAATGTCTTTCATTTTGCCTTCTTTGGTGATGATAAACTCAGCTTCCACGGTGAAAAGATCATTCCAGCCGAATCTTCTTACATCAACATTTACCAAGAGCTGTTTTCTAAAATAGTCCAGGTGATTTTTTTCGAAACCTCCGTACCTTGGATAGGTCATTGTAGGTGAATACGTAATTTTATCGTTCTGAAACAAATCATCGGGAAAAATCATAAAAGTGGCAACAGCGGGTTGTTTAATTCCGTCAACAGTTGCAGGGTTCCATTTTGATTGGTATTTTGCTGCGGTTCGCGCGAGTTCTGCAGCGCATTTGTTTTTGGAAAAATAATCCAGATTGCTGTCTTTAATAAAACTTATCGTTGAGTCGGTTTTGACGAGAACAGAAAACTGATAAAATTCCGATTTATTGGTACAAGGCTTCAAATTTTCTTCCACAATAATATCATGGAGGTCTTTATAATACGCTTCATAACCACCAATATAAGGCGATTGATTGTTAGGATACTGCGAAAGGATTTGTGCAGAAATCATTAACGGAAAAAGAAAAAGCAAAAAATATATTTTTGTCATGATCGAGGTCTTGATATTTCTAATTTTTTTTAAATATAAAAAAAACTTTGTAAATGCTACAAAGTTTTTAGGTGATGATTTTAAATATCAAAATTATCCGTTCGGAAGTTTATTTTCTGTCGAATTTTTGACTCGATAGGCGTTCCGTTGCAGGTTGCAGGAGTGAATTTGAGGTTCATTTTTCGCAATGCCGTTTCTACATCGCGTTTCAATAAATAGCTGTTTTGTACTTCTGGGTTGAGCATAAAACTTTGCATATTCCCAGATTTATTAAGGAAAATGATGAGTTCGAAAGTACCGTTCACCGAATAGAAACTACTTTCAATATCGCTTTTCATGTAGAAGAAAAGCTTTTGCTTGAAAGCATTTTCGCCTCCCGGAAATTGTGCATACACTGCATTGTCACATTGTAAACGGTAGAATTCCATAGGATAGTTTAAATCATATGAAACCGATTGTTTTCCGAATTCCTTTACGTTTTCCGAAATGTCGTTATCTTCAATTACATATTGTGCGTTGCTAAAACTGAAAGCAAAAATTAAAAAGAAAACAATATTTTTCATTGTCAATAATTTTAAATAAAGTTACCGATTTTTTAAAGGCAATAAGGAAGTTTTTTTCTGTTTTAAATCATGCTCAGAATGGCCAGAACAAGATTCACGTTTAGTAAAATCGCAATTCTATTGGTTGGTTATTTTCTGATGCAGATATTACAAAACCTCAATTTGGTTTCTTAGTAAATCTTCAAATTCATCTCGTTTACGAATCAAATGCGCTTTTCCGTCGAGAAATAGAACTTCTGCCGGTTTTAATCTCGAATTGAAGTTGGAACTCATTTCAAAACCATACGCTCCTGCGTTTCTGAAGACCAAAATATCGCCTTCGTGAACCTCATTTAATTTTCTGTCCCACGCAAAAGTGTCGGTTTCGCAAATATTTCCGACCACGGTGTAAATTCTTTCTTTGCCTTTTGGATTAGAAAGATTTTCGATAATATGATAGGAATCATAGAACATGGGACGGATCAAATGGTTGAAACCAGAATTGATTCCTGCGAAAACGGTGGCTGTAGTTTGTTTGATGACATTGGTTTTCACTAAAAAATGACCACTTCCGCTTACCAAAAATTTACCAGGTTCAAACCAAAGTTCGAATTTTTTCCCCGAAGTTTTCGAGAAATCTGAGACGGCTTTCTCCACTTTTTTACCCAAGACTTTTACATCTGTTTCGATATCGCCTTCCTGATAAGGAACTTTGAAACCGCTTCCCATATCGAGATATTTCAAGTTGGGAAATTTTTCTGCCAATTCAAACATAATTTCTAAGCCTTGAAGAAAAACATCGGGATCTTTAATTTCACTTCCGGTATGCATGTGAAGTCCTTCAACATTGATGTTTGTAGTATTCATCACGCGTTCGATATGACGAAGTTGGTGGATTGAAATTCCAAATTTAGAATCAATATGACCAGTAGATATTTTATAATTTCCGCCCGCAAAAATATGCGGATTAATTCTCACAAAAATCGGGTAGGAATTTCCGAACTTATTTCCAAACTGCTCCAGAATCGAGATATTATCGATGTTGATGTGAACTTTCAAAGACATCGCTTCTTCTATTTCAGCTAAATCAACACAATTTGGTGTGAAAAGTATTCTTTTTGCCTCAAAACCGGCTCTGATTCCTAATTTTACTTCATTTATGGAAACACAATCTAAACTTCCACCCAATTTATTGATGAACTTTAAAATATTAATATTAGAAAGTGCTTTGCAGGCGTAAAAAAAACGGGTGCTTTTGTGAAAAGAAGAAGTCAGTTTTTCGTACTGTGTTTTAATGGATTCTGCATCATACACATAAGTCGGAGTGCCAAATTGTTCGGCAATTTTCAGTAAATCTTTATCGGTCATTTTATTATTCATTTAAAAATTAAAAAAAGCAAGCCCGAAATGAGCTTGCTTGAATATTAGTATCAAAAATTACAGCTCTTTAATCCACAGAAATTTCCTTAGAGAAAAACTTTTTTCCCTTAGCAACGATTTTTTTAATGGATTTAGCGGTAATCATTTTTGTATTTTTTTCTAAATTTTTGTCAAAAGTAATTTTTTTTATTTAATTCTACGCCAATTATTTTTCAGGAAGCGGAATTATTTCGAAATCGCTTCTTAATAATGCGAGTTGTAAATCGTTCTGCAAGTCCTGTGGGAAGGACTTTAGATCGATCTGTAATTTTGAAAGTTTTTCCCAGGAATTAAGTTGCGAGTAAAGTTCATAAAATCCAAAAGCGGTTAATTTTCCTTTTTGAAAGATTAAAAATGATTTCTCGCCAAGTGTTCTTCCAGCAGAAAGCCAAAGTTCATTTCTGTCGTTTAAATGAATGACTTTTTTTAATTCTTCAACATCTTTAAACTGCGATTGGGTTTCTATAAAGCTTACTGCTTTTAATCCTTGTGTAAAAGACTTAAACCGAAGCAATGGTTTCTCTTCTTTTAAATTGCTGATTCTCTCGGCATAATATTTTTCGTTTTTATAATACAATCCGAACTGAAAATTATCGCGTTTTTGCAATCCTTTTGTCGTAATGATGAGTTTTGCCAGAATATCACTTCCTGTTAAATCGTAGTGAATATGCTCTACTTCATCTTGTATTTGTTTATGACGCTTTGATTTTGAGTTAAAAAGGGTTTTGGCAAATTTGCTTAAATCATCAACAAAATCAAAGAAAATAATTTTTCCTTCTGCGTTTTGAAAATAGATAATTCCCCGTTCAAAAGGCAAATCCTGCGTCAAGTATTTTATTTTGTTCAGGTACGTTTTTGCGTTGATTTCTTCGTGATGTTGTTGGATGATTTCGGAGTCTTTGTCCTTGAACATCAATAGTTTAAAAAGTTCTAAAGTTGCTCGTGCGTCTCCAGAAGCGCGGTGCTGATCGATCAAAGGAATTCCCAAAGATTTCACGAGTTTTCCTAAGGAGTAACTTTCTGCTTCGGGAATGAGTTTTTTTGCTAATGGAATGGTGTCGATTGTATTAATTTTGAATTCGTACCCCAATCTTTTAAATTCCTGGCGAAGCATTCTGTAATCAAATTCTATATTGTGACCGACCAAAGTGGTGTTTTGGGTTATCTCGACAATTCTTTTTGCAATTTCATGAAAACGGGGTGCAGATTTCACCATTTTTTGCGAAATGTTGGTTAGTCGCTGAACAAAGGGAGTGATCTCACTTTCTGGGTTCACCAAAGTAATAAACTGATCTACGATTTCATGACCATCATACTTGTATATTGCAATTTCAATGATGTTTTCTTTCCTGAAACCGGCTCCGTTGCTTTCGATATCTATTACTGAATACATTTTTTCTTTTTCTATCTAACCATCTTCATGGGCACAAATGATATTTATACCTTTATTTTCTTCTGCCCAAACCAAACATTCCCAATACAAATTTGGCGCCTTCTCTTGCCAATGTGGTAGTAAAAGTTCGTCCTGCTCTCGATTTCATTACGTTTTCGAAAATGCCGGGTTCTTCTTTTACAGGTTTTGGTTTTGCTGCGGGTTCCGCATTTTGAACTGCTTGTTCCATTCTGTTGGTCAACATTTCATACGCTGAATCTTTGTTCATCGGCTGTTCGTATTTCTCAACCATTGCAGAACTGCTCGTTAAATCTTCAACTTCAGCGTCACTTAAAACATCCATTCTTGATTCTGGGGAAATTAAATAGGTGTGAACCAAAGGTGTTGGAATTCCTTTTTCATCCAAAGCTGTGAAAAAAGCTTCCCCAATCCCTAGATTTTGAATAAGCTCATTGGCTTTGTAATATTCGGTGGTTGGATAATTTTCTACGGCTTTCGAAATTTCTTTTCGGTCTTTTGCGGTAAATCCGCGCAACGCATGCTGAATTTTTAAACCCAACTGTGATAAGACATTTTCGGGTACATCACCAGGAATTTGTGTGATAAAATATATTCCTACTCCTTTTGAGCGAATTAGTTTTACCATGGTTTCAATTTGGTTTAATAAAGTTTTGCTTGCTTCATTAAAGATCAAATGCGCTTCATCAATAAATAGAACCAATTTGGGTTTACCAGCATCTCCTTCTTCCGGAAAAGTCATATAAATCTCTGCAAATAGCGAAAGCATAAAGGTGGAAAACAATTGCGGTTTACTTTGAATGTTGGCAACTCTTAGAATATTTACTACGCCTTTTCCGTCTCTTTGTTTCAATAAATCGGTAACATCGAAACTAGGTTCCCCAAATAATTGTGCAGCTCCTTCTTGTTCAAGAGCAACAATCGAGCGGAGAATTGCTCCGAGAGAAGCAGGTGCGATTGAACCGTAATTGTTGGCCAAATCTGCCTTTCCTTGTGCATTATCGGTGACATACTGCAAAACTTTCTTCAAGTCATCCAAATCGATGAGCGGTAAACCTTTGTCATCACAATATTTAAAAACGATTGAAATAATACTTTGCTGCGTATCATTTAAATCTAAAATTTTCGACAGTAAAATAGGACCAAATTCTGTAACGGTTGCTCTCAATTTCACCCCTTTTTCTCCGGAAATCGACATCAATTCTACAGGAAAAGCCTGTGGTTCGTAGGGTAGTTTTGTTTTGGTATATCTTTCGGAAATGATCGCATTTTCTGCACCTGGTTTCGCAATCCCAGAAAAATCTCCCTTGATATCGAGAACCAAAGAAGGAATTCCTTTGTGCGACAATTGCTCTGCGAAAACCTGCAGCGTTTTAGTTTTTCCTGTTCCGGTTGCTCCGGCTATTAATCCGTGTCGGTTAATGGTTTTCAGGGGAATGGTAACATCAACTTCTGTAACCACTTCGCCGTCAAGCATTGCTTTTCCTATGGTGATGAAGTCGCCTTTTGGGGTGTATTTTGTAGAAAGCTCCTGAATAAATTTCGTTTTATCTGCCATGGTGTAAATCGTTTAAGGCGTTAAAGATAAATAATATTGCAGGATTATTAATTTTATGACCAAAATAATTTTAAAATTTAATGACGAAAGTCATTTTCAATTCAGATAAATTAGTCTTAATTTTGAAAAATCAAATGAAGGCCATTTTATCTATCATATTGTCCACGATTATTTTTACAGCAAGTTTCCAAAACTCGTTGTTTATGATTGATTATCAGATCAACCGCAAGTTTTATGAAATCCATTGTATCAACAAGTCGAAACCCGAAATGGATTGCCATGGAAAATGCCAAATGAAAAAGGAAAGCGAAAAAACTTCTAATCCTTTTAGTTTAGTAAAGTATTCTTTTGAATTTAATATTCTTCCTTCTGAGCCTGCAGCGTTTTCCCTGAAACCGCATGGTTCTTTAGATTTTGATTCTTCCGCTTATTCGTATTACGCTCAGAATATTTCTGAGGTTTTCTTGGATATTGTTCCGAATCCGCCCCAAATTTAACTTGATTCTTCAGTGCAATTTCTTCTTTTTCTTCTTGAAATTGAAGCGATACCTTCATCTTTTATCCAAAGATTGAGGATTAATTTTCAAGTTAACATTTAAAATAAAAAACAATGAAATTTTCATTCAAAATTCTATTTGCCTTTTTGGCAATGGCTTTCGCAATCGTATCATGTAGAACTTCAGAGGGCGATGAACCAATATCACCCACTAATCCGAATACTGAAATTGAAGGGTTGACTAAAATTAAAGAAATCAGTAACGATACCCACATTATTGAATTGTATTCGAAATCGGGATCAACCAATTTGGGATACAATGATCTTAAATTGAGATTGAAAAATAAATCGACCAATCAATATGAAAAAAATGCGACCATCGCTTGGACTCCGTTGATGCACATGACAATGATGACGCATTCTTGCCCGAAATCTGCGGTTGAGAAAGTAACATCAGATGGCTCTTTGTATTCTGGATATATCGTTTTCCAAATGCCTGGAAACGACACCGAATATTGGGATCTGAAAATAGATTATACCATCGGCGGAACCTCTTACACTGCAACTACTTTAATTAATGTTCCTGTTGAAAATAAAAAAACAGTCAATTCATTTTTGGGAAGCGATAATGTAAGATATGTGGTTGCGTACATCGAGCCGAAATCTCCGAAAGTTGCCATTAATGAGATGACTTTAGGGGTTTGGAAAATGCAGGATATGATGACATTTCCGGTTGTTGATGGTTACACCGTAAAAGTGGATCCAAGAATGCCGGGAATGGGCAATCACAGTTCACCCAATAATGTTCATGCAACACAAGCTGCGACGGGCAAACTATACAATGGGAAACTTTCTTTAACCATGACTGGTTATTGGAAAATAAATCTTCAGCTGGCGAAAGCAGACGGAACTGTTTTAGGCGGCCAAGAAGTTACGGCAACCAATCTCGCAAGCAGTTTATTTTTCGAAATCGATTTCTAAATTTCGGTCCAATTCCTATTCAAAGCTCATTGAACGTTTATCCTTGATTGAGCTTTGATTTTCTCTCTTTTCAGTTGCAATTAATCTTTTATTGGAAGGTTAATGCAACCTCAACACCCAAAATTCTTTACAATGAAACGAATGATCTTCATGAGTTTTCTTATCCTTCTGTTTTTTAATTTGAATGCGCAGGAAAGATTAAAAGATTCGATCACCGCTCAACATATTCAAGAAGTTATTGTCATCGGAACTACGAAAATTTCGAGCAAAGAAAATAAACCTTTAGGATCCATCGATGAATATTTGCAGAAATCATCGAAAGTCGATATGATCAAAAGAGGTGCATACGCTTGGGAACCTCTCATCAACAGTATGCCGACAGAAAGAACTTTGGTCACCATCGACGGAATGCGAATTTTCGGAGCCTGTACCGACAAAATGGATCCTGTGACTTCTTATATCGAAGTTTCGAATCTCAAAGAAGCAACGATTGTTTCTGGTCAGGAAGGTTCCTGCCACGGAAATACCATTGGTGGAGCTCTGGATTTGAAGAGAAACAAAATGATGTTCGGTCACACGAAATGGAATTTTAATGTCAACAGCGGTTTTGAAACGGTAAACAATCAAAAAATTTTTGGTGCCGGAACAAACTTTAAATCAGAAAAATTCTACACCGATTTTAATTTTATGATGCGTGATGCCGACAATTATAAAGCAGGAAAAAATGTCGAAATCCCTTTTTCTCAATTTAAAAAAATTAATGTTTCGGGAATTTCTGGGGTGAAGTTGGGCGAAAATAAACTTTTAGAAGCCGCAGTGATTTACGATAAAGCTACCGATGTAGGTTATCCTGCATTACCAATGGATGTATCGATTGCAGAGGCATTGATCACCTCCTTGAAATTTCAAATTTTGTCCAAAAGCGATTTCTTTAAAAGCTGGGAAACCAAAGTTTATTTCAACACCATTATGCACCGAATGGATGATACAAAAAGACCCAATGTTCCTATTCATATGGATATGCCGGGTTGGAGCAAAACTTTCGGATATTATTCTCACCTAAAAGCTGATTACAATCAACATCATTTTTTGCTTAATGTAAATGGTTTTTACAATAAATCTTCTGCAGAAATGACCATGTATCCTACCGATCGAAGTGAAAAATTAATGTTTATGCTCACTTGGCCCGATGTGAGAACGCTCAATCAGGGAGTTTACGTGGAAGATCAAATTAATTTTAATCAACATTCCAGTTTAAAATTATCTGTTTCAGCAGCGATACATCAAAATAAAATCGAAAGTGAGTTTGGTCTAAACAGTCTGCAGATTTTTTATCCAGAAATGAAGCCAGAAAAATCCAGGGTTCTAAAAAGTTTTGCAGTGAATTATGAGTTTAATTCAAATGTATTTCAGGCAGGTTTCGGTTTAGGATATGGTGATCGAGCGCCATCTGTTTCTGAAGGTTACGGGTTTTATCTGTTTAATAGTTTCGAGAAATATGATTATATCGGAAATCCATATTTAAAAAATGAATCTTCTGTGGAAGCAAACGCTTTTTTGGGAATGAAACTAGAAAAGTTCAACGCGAAGGTTTCTTCCTCTTATTTTTACCTCTCCAATTATATTGTGGGGGAAATTTTAGAGAATCTTGTTCCAATGACCATCGGTGCAAATGGAGTGAAAAATTATACCGCGCTAGATAATGCGACCATTTTCAACGTGAGTTTATCAACCGAATTGCAAATTGCTGAACTTTTGAAATGGTCTGCACAATTTGTTTACACCCGTGGAAAAGACAATCAGAATCAGAATCTTCCTTTTATGAGTCCTTTCAGTTATCAATCTTCATTAAAATTTGAAAAAAATAAATTTTCCAGTGAATTGGCGGTACATGGGAACGCCAAATATCAAGATTTTGCCGAAAAGTACGGCGAATCTGCAACTCCAGATTACCTTGAAATAAATGCGAGTTTAGGATATCTTTTCAAAATGAATAACAGTAAAATCCTCGCAAAAATAGGGGTAGAAAATATATTCGACCGGTTTTATACCACTTTTTCTGACTGGAATAAAATTCCAAGACCCGGTAGAAATTTCTTCTTGAATTTAAGTTTTAATTGGTGATATCTTGGGATGTTTTTATGCTAAATATTGGGTTTTAAAAAATAGAAATCCAGTAAGTTTTCAGTAAATTTGTTAGCAACCAAACGAAAGTACAATGAACAGGAAAGATCTTATCGGCAGAATTATAAGAGAACAGATGAAAGTTATCGAAAGTTTGCAGCAGTCTGTAGAGCACTATAAAGCAGCGTCAGAGATTGATGAAGAAAGCACCCACGATCCGGAGGATTTCTCCAATCAGTCTGTCGCAAAAGATATGCAGCTTCTGTTCGAAAAAATGATGGCTGAAGCGCAACAGATCCTTCGATTTTTAGAAAAGGAAAGAGAGGTTGTGCACACAGAAATCGAGAAGGGATGTTTAATAGAAACCGATAAAAATTTTCTTTTTATTGGTCTTTCTGTGCCCGTTATTCAAGTGGATGATAAAGAACTTATTTCCTTTTCAGAACAGGCGCCGGTTTTCCTCGAAATCAAAGGTAAAAATCTCGGCGATTCTCTAACAGTAGGAAATGATACTTTGAAAATTCTGACTTTCAGTTAATCTTAAATAAGACTTCGTGATTCGTTGTCACATTCTCTTTGATACTCGGTTTAAAGGATTAATTTTGTCAGGATATTACAATGCTTTTCTGCGGTCGTTATCGGCTTCGTATGGTGCTGTATTGGTAGTTTAGGAGGTATTTAAAGCAAATCTTTTTATGAATTTCTTTGTTTTTAATGCATGTAACGAAATATTTTTAAAACAACTTTTTTATTATGAAAAACTTATATATCGCGATTATCGCATTACTTTTTTTGAGTTCTTGTTCCAAAAGCGAACAAAATTCTTCAAGTTCTGCGGGCAGCAAAACTCCATCCACAGAAATCAGCCAAGTTCAGGAACCTTTGAAAATGAAAAACAGCAAGGGTGAAGAAATAAGCGTTACCTACTTTGCGCAAGGCGATGCCGTAGCTGTAAAAATTCAGAAAGCGGGTAAAAATGAAGAAAAACTTTCTGCGAAAACCAGTAATCCAGCAGGAAATCCTATCTTTTCTAATGAGAATTATATGTGGGAAATGACACAGGAAGGAAAAGGAGGCAAGTTGACTGATAAAGCAGGAAACGCATCAGAATATAAATAGAAGCAGACAATTCATAAATGACTAATTTTGCAAGGACCAAATTGAAATGTAAAATTTGAAAACATTTATAAAAGATAAAAAATGAAGATAGAACAAATATATACAGGATGTCTCGCGCAAGGAGCATATTACATTGTCTCCGAAAATGAGGCGGTAATTATTGATCCGCTTCGGGAAACGCAACCTTATTTGGCTCGGTTAGAAAAGGATCAGGTGAAACTTAAATATATTTTCGAAACGCACTTTCATGCAGATTTCGTCTCTGGACATGTCGATTTATCAAAGAAAACCGGCGCTGAAATCGTTTTCGGACCTACAGCGAACCCCGAGTTTGAAGCGATTATTGCAAAAGACAATCAGATTTTCGACATTGGAAAAATTAAAATTAAAGTACTTCACACTCCTGGTCACACCATGGAAAGTTCTACCTTTCTTTTAATTGATGAAGAGGGAAAAGAAACTGCCATTTTTTCTGGTGATACCTTATTTTTAGGCGATGTTGGAAGACCCGATTTGGCGCAAAAATCAGCGCAAATGACACAGGAAGAATTGGCTGGTTTGCTCTACGAAAGTTTACAAAGTAAAATTATGCCACTTGCAGACGATATTATCGTTTACCCAGCTCATGGAGCCGGTTCTGCATGTGGGAAAAATATGCAGAAGGAAACAGTGGATTCGTTGGGAAATCAGAAAAAAACCAATTATGCATTGAATCAACCAAATAAAGAATCATTTGCTCGTGAGGTTTTAGACGGACTTTTGCCTCCACCGAAATATTTCGGGATGAATGTAGCGATGAATAAAGGCG
This sequence comes from Kaistella chaponensis, assembly GCF_900156725.1. GTDB lineage: Bacteria > Bacteroidota > Bacteroidia > Flavobacteriales > Weeksellaceae > Kaistella > Kaistella chaponensis. The sequence goes on from NZ_FTOI01000004.1 coordinate 71,796, forward strand.
GAATTCCCAGTTTTGATGAGGTCATGAAACATGGAAACAAGCCTCTATCTCCAGACAATGTTGAAGAACTCGTCGAACACGCAGGAGCATTGATTTTAGATACAAGAAACGCTACAGATTTTCACAAAGGATTTATTCCAAATTCAATTAACATAGGTTTGAAAGGTGATTTCGCACCTTGGGTCGGAGCGATGATTGTTGATGTAAAGCAACCGATCGTGTTGGTTGCAGATTTGGGAACTGAAGAAGAAGTGATCACAAGACTTTCCCGCGTTGGGTTTGATGAGGTTTTGGGATTTTTGGAAGGAGGTTTTGATTCCTGGAAAAATTCCGAAAAAGAAATAGATACCGTAAACAGAATCTCACCAGAAGAATTTCAAAAACAGTACAACGAAAATTCAATCGTATTTGATGTAAGAAAGGAAAGTGAGTACGAAGCTGAACATGTAAATGAGGCATTTGAAAGACCATTATCGAATATTAATGAATGGGCAAACTTGATCGATAAAAACGAACATTTCTTCTTGCATTGTGCAGGAGGATATAGAAGCATGATTGCAGCGAGCATTTTAAATTCCCGTGGAATCAGAAATTTTAGTGAAATTGAAGGTGGATTCAATAAAATTAAAGAAACAACTGTTCCGAAAAGCACTTTCATGTGCCAAAGTAAAATTTTAAAATAATGAAATTTAATATTTTTTTATATCTAGGAGTTCTTGCTGCAGTATTTTTTTCATGTGCCACAAAATCTCATGCAGAAACGATTAATCCGGCCAATTTCAAAGAAATCGTAAAAAATCCGATTACGACTTTAGTAGATGTACGAATCCCAGAAGAATTCAGTGAAAAGACTGCAAAAGGCGCAGTCAATATTCCTTTGGCTAAAATTGAAGATAATATCAGTTTTTTCAAAAACCAAAAAACCACAGTTCTTTTCTGTAACCGCGGCATTCAGGCTGAACAAGCCGTAGAAATTCTAAGAAAAAATGGGGTTGAAAATGTCTATTTTGGTAAATCTTTAGATAATGTTGAAGCCATACAAAACGAAAAATAAAATAGAAGATGTTTGATTTTATTAAAAATATTTTTGCCAAAAATTCAGTTGATTATAAAGAACTGATGAAAAACGGCGCGCAAATTATCGATGTTCGAACCCCGAGTGAATTCAGCAACGGAAACATTAGAAATTCTAAAAATATCCCTTTGCAACATCTTGCAGCTGAGATGAAAAAATTAGATTTGAAAAAACCGATTATTACTTGTTGTGCAAGCGGAATGAGAAGTGCTTCGGCAAAATCGTTGCTCCAACAAAATGGTTTCGAAGCTTACAATGGAGGTGGTTGGAGCAGCCTTGAAAATAAATTAAACAAATGAAAGCCTTGCTGAAAAATTGGGACTTAAGAAGAGCGCTTTACTTCATGGGTGGCCTTTTCTTTGTATTGATTGCGCTTAATGATCGGTCTTGGTGGATGATTCCGTTTGGACTTTATTTTATTGCGATGGCTCTTTTTAGATTTGGATGTGCTGCCGGAAATTGCAATGTTCCCTTTTCAGAAGAGGATTCGGAAGTTAAAAACTAAATCTTTAGTTTTGTAATGTTTAATCTCTTATTTTTTAATTATGTCTCAAAAATTTCAAGAATTAATTAATTCAGAAAGGCCAGTTTTAATCGATTTTTTTGCCACTTGGTGCGGTCCGTGCAAAGTGCAGTCTTCTGTTTTGAATACCGTAAAAGAAAATATTGGCGACTTGGCAAGAATCATCAAAATTGATGTAGATCAGTATCCAGCGATTGCTGCAGAATACGGAGTTCGCGGGGTTCCGACTTTAGCAGTATTTAAAAACAGTCAGTTACTTTGGAAAGAAAGTGGTGTACATGATGTGAATACTTTAACGAATCTGTTACAAGATTTTTCTAAAACTTAAAGGCTATTTTATTTCAAAAGAATCTCTGTCATTCAGGAATTGAAAAGTTTCGCGAAATTCTTTGAGTTTTTTGGTATTAAATTCAGTTTTCACAATATTGTTTGTGACTTCTGAAAGGATATTTCCATCTGGGAAAAAGCAATATGAACTTTCAGGATAATGAAGTCGGTTTCCGTCGGTTCCAATTCTGTTTAATCCAAAAACATAAGCTTGGTTTTCAATTGCTCTCGCCTTCAATAAGGTTTTCCAGGCATCAATTCTCATTTCTGGCCAATTTGCAACATATAAAATAGCGTCGTAATCATCATTATTTCTAGCAAAAACTGGGAATCGCAAATCGTAACAAACCTGTAATAAAATTCGCCAACCTTTGTAATTTACGATGACGCGCTCTGTTCCCGCAGAATATTTCTTGTCTTCACCTGTGAAAGAAAACAAATGTCTTTTGTCGTATTGATCGTAACTCCCATCTGGAAGCACAAAATAGAAACGGTTAAAAAAGTGATTGTTTTCATAAACTGAAGCACTTCCGCAAATGGCAGTATCTGTTTTTTTTGCGAAACTTTTCATCCAGTCTAAAGTTTCATTTTGCCGATCCGCGATTTCTTCTGGGTTCATATAAAAGCCAGTCGTAAACATTTCTGGTAAAACAAAAAGATCTGTTGGTGTGTTTCCCAAAAGTTCTTCAATTCTCCGAAAATTTTCTTTTTTATCTTTCCAGACAATGTCGAAGTTTAAACCGCTTATTTTCAAGTCTTTCATTTTAAAATATTTCTAAAATTGGGATTAAATATACAAATTTTTGGTTAAAAATGTTAAAAAATCCCAATATGGTCTTGTTTTTGATTGCCATCTTTTAGTATTAAAAATATTAAATATTTAAACATTATGAAAAAGTTAATTTTAGCATTCTCTTTATTGTTCGCGGCACAGCTTAGTTTTGCTCAAGCGTGGCAAGGAAAAGGTGACCAAAAAATCCAGGTTGGATTTAACGGATGGGGTTATGGAACCGGTATAACGGGAACTTACGACTACGGTTTATCAAAAATTATTTCTGTAGGAGCGGGTGCAAATTTCTTTTTTGATCATAGTAACGACAAATATGAAAATGATGACTTTGGCGTATTTGGCCGACTCAATTTTCACTTACAGGATCCATTAGGACTTCCTTCGCAATGGGATATTTATCCAGGCGTTGACTTGGGTCTCTTGGGTAAAAGCGGAACTTATTTCGGTGCGCATTTAGGAGTAAGATATTTCTTCAACAATAATGTTGGTGTTTATCTTGAAGCAGGAAACAACGGGAGTTTGGGTGTTTCATTCAATTTGTAACATTTAGTAAAATAAAGACCAAAAAGGTTCTCGTTTTGAGAACCTTTTTTATTTCACATGCTTTTGATAATTTGTATCTTCGCACATCGTAAAATAATTTAACAGCAATCAATGACATTAATACAGTTATTTCAATTTATATTGAGCATTTCTATCCTAGTAATTCTACATGAATTAGGGCATTTCATCCCAGCGAAACTTTTTAAAACGAAGGTGGAAAAATTCTATCTATTTTTTGATCCCTGGTTTTCTATCGCAAAGAAAAAAATTGGTGATACCGAATACGGAATTGGTTGGCTGCCTTTCGGTGGCTATGTGAAAATTGCCGGAATGGTTGATGAAAGCATGGATACAGAGCAACTAAAACAGCCTGCACAACCGTGGGAATTCCGCAGTAAACCAGCTTGGCAACGATTAATCATCATGATGGGTGGTGTTACAGTGAACTTTTTCTTAGCTTGGTTGATTTATTCTTCATTAAGTTATTTTAAAGGAGAAACCTACCACGACCTTTCTAAATTTGAAAATGGAGTATCGGTTTCGGAGTCCGGTAAAAAAATGGGTCTTCAAAGTGGGGATAAAATCCTGAAAATTGATGGTAAACCTGCAGAAAGAATGGAGGTTTCTACCATTAACATGCTTTTCGCAGATCAGGTAACTGTTTCTAGAAACGGAAGCGAAATTACCTTTCCTGTTAATGAAGATGGCGTTGCTGCAGTTTTAGCCGATAATGAGGCCAAATTGTATTTTGGTCCGCGTTTTCCTGCAATTATCGACAGTCTGACTCCAAGTGGTACTGCAAAAGCTGCCGGTTTATTGAAAGGTGATAAAATTGTAGGGATCAATGGAAAACCCATTCAATTTTTTGACGAACTGGGTGCTGAACTTTCTCATTATAAGAATCAAAACATTATTTTAGATGTTGAAAGAAATAATGTGCGTGAGAAAATCGATGTTAAAGTTGATGACAAAGGGAAAGTCGGGTTTTCACCAAATACTTCCGTAGCGCAAAAGGAGTTTGAAAAAACGCAAGTAACGAAGCAATATTCATTGTTAGAAGCTATTCCAAGAGGTTTAACAAGAACAGTGGATGTTTTAACAATGCAAATCAAACAATTTAAAATTGTTTTTAACACCAAAACGCAAGGTTACAAGAAAGTTTCTGGTCCTATCGGAATTATCAAGCAAATGCCAAAAGAGATCAATTGGGAATTTTTCTGGAGTTTTACAGCGATGTTTTCTGTTTGGTTGGCGTTCCTAAATCTAATTCCGATTCCGGGTTTAGATGGAGGTCATGTTGTCTTTACTTTGTGGGAAATGATTACCGGAAAGCCGGTTCCGCAAAAAGTTCTGGAGAATGCGCAAATGATTGGAGTTATTTTCTTACTTGGATTAATGGTCTTAATCTTTGGAAATGACATTGTTAAGTGGATTACTGGTAAATTTTAGAAAAAAAATTTAAAAAAGTTTCTCAAAAAGTTTTGGCAAAACTAAAAAAGTTTTTATATTTGCAAACGCTTAGCGCAAAGAGCAACACTCCTCTTTAGCTCAGTTGGTTAGAGCATCTGACTGTTAATCAGAGGGTCCTTGGTTCGAGCCCAAGAAGAGGAGCAAAACCATCACAGAAATGTGGTGGTTTTTTTTGTTTTCATAATTAATGTGATTGTAGAAATAACTTTCGTCTAAACAATCCTTTGCATCGTTTTTTGGGGATTTTAAAATGCTTATTTCAGGCTTTTAGAGGTTTTATTTTTATCATTAAAGAAACAATGCCATTGTTCCCTGGTTGGATCGTAGAATAATTAGAGGTATACCCTTATTTTAATCAGGATTTTTAGCCAAAAAAAGCCACCACTTTAAAGTGATGGCTTCCCATAAAACTTCGTTGTATTTTATCTTTTCTTCACTGCTTTCGCGATATTGACAATCACTTTCACCGCTTTCTCCATCGATTCTAAACATACATATTCATAAGGTCCGTGGAAGTTCATACCGCCCGCAAAAATATTCGGACACGGTAATCCCATATAAGAAAGTTGCGCACCATCGGTTCCGCCACGAATGGCCTTTATTTTAGGTTCAATATTCGCGTCTTTCAGAGCTTGCTCAGCAATATCTATAATATGCATTTTGCCTTCAAATTGCTGCTTCATATTGCGGTACTGTTCTTTGATTTCAATTTCTGCAGTTCCTTCACCAAATTTTTTATTGAATGCTGCCACTTGATCCGTAATGAATTTTTTTCTTGCCTCAAATTTCTCGTTGTCGTGATCGCGGATGATATATTGAATCTTCGCTTCAGAAACATCCGATTTTAAATCGGTCAAATGATAAAATCCTTCGAAATTTCGGGTTGTCGAAGGGGTTTCATTTTCTGGAAGCATTTTGATGAATTCTGCTGCCAATAAACTGGCGTTGACCATTTTCCCAAATGCATAACCAGGATGTACGCTTAAACCATGAATTTGTACCACTGCACCGGCTGCGTTGAAATTTTCATACTCCAATTCTCCCACTTCACTTCCATCCATTGTATATGCCCATTCTGCGCCGAATTTTTCAACGTTGAATTTGTGCGCACCTCTTCCTATTTCTTCATCTGGTGTAAAACCGATGGCAATTCTCCCATGTTTAATTTCGGGATGTGCCAACAAAAATTCTGCAGCGGTTACTATTTCTGCAATTCCTGCTTTATCATCTGCTCCTAATAAGCTTGTTCCGTCGGTTGTAATTAAAGTTTTCCCGATGTATTCTTTCAAGGTTTCAAATTTTGAAGGAGACAGCGTGAATCCAGTTTCGGCATTCAAAACCAAATCTTTTCCGTCATAATCGTCCCAGATTTGAGGTTTTACATCTTTCCCATTAAAATCGGGAGAAGTGTCATAATGCGATATAAATCCAACTACAGGTTCGGTGTCATTTTCTAAATTGGAAGGAACATAGGCGTAAATATATCCGTTTTCATCCATCGAAACATCGCTCAAACCAAGGGTTTTCAACTCTTCGAAAATATATTGAGCGATATCCCATTGCTGCGGTGTAGAAGGTGTAGTATCACTTTCGGGATCGCTTGTAGAATATATTTTCACATAATTGATAAAGCGGTTTTGTAATTTTAGTTTCCAGTCGAGATTGAAATCTATGGTAATCATAAAGTAGTATTTTTAACAAAGTTAAAATTTTACGTTGAGGATAAGGCAACGATTTCGGAAATAATTTTGAAACATTCGTCAGTATTTATTGCTTAAAACAATGACTGCCAATTGATTAAATATTTTATTCTTTTTTTTAAAGTTTTGTTATATTTGAGAAAGCCAAAATTATAATGTTTTTAACTGAATGTTCAAGAGATGCGATGCAAGGTTGGGGTGAATTTATTCCTACCTCCAAGAAAATTGATTATATTAATTCATTGATGGCAGTTGGTTTTGATGTACTGGATTGCGGCAGTTTTGTTTCCCCAAAATCGATTCCTCAAATGGCAGATTCGGGACAAGTAATTGATGAAATTGACAAAGGTATTTCTACCACCAAATTATCGGTAATTGTTGCCAATTTACGTGGAGCCGAAAAAGCTTTGAAACATGATCAAGTCGATATTTTAGGGTTTCCGTTCTCAATCTCGGAGACTTTTCAACACAGAAATACAAATAGAAGTCAGGAAGAAGCCTTCAGTGAAATTCAGAAAATCAGCGAGGTTTTAGCATCCGACGGAAGACTTTTAAATGTTTATTTTTCGATGGCATTTGGCAATCCTTATGGTGAAATGTGGAAGTGGGAAGATGTTGATTTCTGGGCAAAAAGATTCAGTGAGATCGGCATCAAAAACGTTTTGCTTTCTGATACCACCGGAACAGGTACTTTAGAGCAAATTGAACTTTTATTTGCTAAACTTCCTTCCCAATATCCAAACATTGATTTCGGTGCTCATTTTCATAACCGCTACGAAGATTCTTATAAAAAACTGAAAGCTGCTTATGACAACGGTTGTCGCAGATTCGATTCTGCCATCAAAGGAATTGGTGGTTGTCCGATGGCGAAAGATGATTTGGTGGGAAATATGCCTACAGAACAGGTAATCAATTTCATGGCGGTCGAAAAAATTGACCATTCTCTAAATCTACTCAATTTCGAAAGTTCTTATAATCGCGCAAAGGATATTTTTCATTTTTAAGAAAACAATCTCTACCTTTTATTTATCGCATTTTCTGGATTTTTTTTACAGAAATATAAATTTAAGTGTAATTTTTGAGCGAAAATACCTTATTTTTTTAATGATTTTAATTGTTATCTTTAACAATCAATAAACACAAAACTATGACATCAACAATTACTTATTTAGGAGATTTTAAAATTGTTTCTCAACATGAAAAATCTGGTGCAGAAATTATTACTTGCGCACCTTTGCGGGAAGGTGGAACATCTGAACTTTTCTCGCCTTCAGATATTTTTGGAATTTCTTTTGGTCAATCAATGTTGATGGCTGTAGCTGTTTTGGGTAAACATCGAGGAATTGATATTACCGGTGCAACTTGCGAACTAAAAAAATCGACGCATCCAGAACCGAAGAGAATTGGTACTATATTTTGTATCGTGAGAATTCCAGGAAAATTTACCGATGAGGAAAAGAAATTTATCGAAGAAACCGCATTAAACTGTCCTGTTGCATTATCACTTCATCCTGATATACAGAAAACGGTACTGTTTGATTATGTAGGATAAATAATTCAGCTGAAATAAAAATGCCGGGATTAACCGGCATTTATTTTTTAGATCATCCCTAATTCAAAACGAGCTTCTTCGCTCATCATGTCTTTGTTCCAAGAAGGTTCGAAAGTGAGTTCCAAATCAACCTCTTTTACGCCTTCAGTTTCAGAAACTTTTTCGCGAACTTCGGCGGGTAAACTTTCTGCAACCGGACAGTTTGGAGTAGTCAACGTCATAATTACTTTCACCGCACCTTCATCAGAGATTTGTACGTCGTAAATTAAACCGAGCTCATAAATATCAACAGGAATTTCGGGATCGTAAACGGTTTTTAAGGATTTTATAATGTTTTCGCCGATGTCAGCAATTTGTTCGTCTGTATATGCCATAATTAAATATTGAAGATTGCCATCTTAAATTTCTTGATGAATACTGCTTTGCAAGCAATATGATCCTTTAAATTTTTAAACTGAAATTAATTTTTCTAGTCGCTTTTTTGCAATAGATTTTCCTGCCGCATGCGCCGAAAAACGTTTGCCAAAGTTAAGACATCTTTTTCACAATATTGAACTATTCTAAATAAGTCTTTTTCTATATAATAAATTGATGCGACCATTGAACCGTCGATATCATCTTTCGGCGTAGGAATTCCGAAAACATGAGCCAATAATTCTAAGGAAACATACGATTTGTAATCACCGAATTTCCACAATTCCATCGTATCGAGATGCTGAATTTCCCAAGGTTTTTTGCCAAATAACTGAAATGGTTTTGGTGGATGCATTCCATTGATGAGAAAGCGTCGTGCAATCCAAGGAAAATCGAATTCTTTTCCGTTATGTGCGCAGAGAATAACATCGCGAAGTTTTGGGCGGTTAAAAATTTCTCCAAATTCTTCTAAAAGTTGTTTTTCGTCATCTCCATAAAAACTCTTAATGATGATTTTCTCGCTTTTTTCTATGATTCCCACAGAAATACAGATAATTTTACCGAATTCTGCCATAATTCCGCCTCTTTCTTTGTAGAATTCTTCAGCAGTGAAATCGTCTTTTCTTTGTAAACGTGTTTTTTTGTCCCAAAGATTTTGCGTCGGTTCATCCAAATGTTGCCAATTTCCAACTTGCGGAACCGTTTCGATATCGAGAAAAAGGACTTTTTCTATGGGAATAGTTTGAAGCATATTTGGTGCATTTTAGGAAGAAAATGAAAAGTGAACTGTTTGCGTTACGATACTTTTTGAGGTGCAAAATTAGATTGCTATTGACTTTCGCCAGATTTCTTTTGTAATTTCATAAATATCAAACTTCTGATGATTATCATATATTTGCTCTTTATATTGTAATCCGTTTTTTTCTGCAGTTTTTTTTGAATTTATATTTTCGGGAATTATCATAGAAATTAATCTTTCGTGAAAGTTATTTTCAAAAGCGAAATCTTTACATTTTCTTATCGCTTCCAACGCAAAACCATTTCGCCGATGGTCGCGAAGAATAGAATATGCAATTTCTATTTCCTGATTTCCATTCACCTCGCGAACCAATAATCCAGCTTGTCCAATGATTTTTCCAGTGGATTTTTCCAATAAAATATTTTGTCCGCCTAAATTATTCTTGTACCGATGAAAAGTCCACTCAAACCATTTCTCACAACATTCTTTCGACGTTTTGAATGCTTGCATTCCCAACATTTTTTTGGTGGTTTCATCAAAAAATAGTTCTTGCCAAACCTCAAAATCCCTAATTTCGAGTTTCCTGAATTGTAATCTTTCAGTTTCCTGATCCGTTAAAAGATATTTCATACGTAAAGTCTATCCAACCTGAAACCCATTTTTCACTGTATTTGTGGGAGTCAAGAGCGTAACTTCTTTTAGTTCTCCATAGATACCGAGAATCAGACATTCGCTCAGAAAATTGGCGATTTGTTTTTTAGGAAAATTGATGACTGCTACAATCTGTTTTCCCAAAAGTTCTTCTTTGGTATATAAATTTGTGATCTGTGCCGAAGATTTTTTGATCCCGAAATCGCCGAAATCGATCTCGACTTTATATGAGGGCTTTTTTGCCTCCGGAAAATCTGAAACGGAAACAATTGTGCCGCTTCTCATGTCAATTTTTTCAAAATCCAGCCAAGATATTTCTGGTTTTATCTGCATTTGAAATCAAAAATTTATTTTTTTACAGAAACGATATAATCATAAACCATTGCATGTTGATCATCGTTGAGTCTAGCTTTTGGCGCCATAGAGTTCATGATTCCAACCCAATCTTGTGCGGAATGATCCGTGGGATTTGGTAAATCGTGGCATTTTCCGCAGGAATTATCATAAATTGTTTTTCCTAGCGCAATCCTTTTTACTGAATTGGTTTTAGTACCTTCTACCACCGCAGGTTTTGTCGTGCAAGAAGTTAATATTGCAATTGTTGAGATTGCACCAACTAACACGGTTTTCATTGGAATAAAGGCATTGTCGCTTTTATGAAGAAGTATTGGTTTCATAGATTTTATATTTTGTTCTATTCAAAAATAAACAAATTTCTCCTTATAAATGTTTTTGATTGTGGTATTTTCAAAATTACAGCGGTATATTTTGTACTTAATATGCTAAAAATTGAATTGATGAGGTCGAATTGAACAGACTTAAGAAAAACATTTGTATTTTTGAGTTTATGGAAAATATTTCTACGCATGAATTGATAGTCGGAATAAAATCAGGTGACAAACGCCTGATTGGTAAAGCCATCACCTTAGTAGAAAGTAAAAAACCAGAACATCGCAAACAAGCCGAAGATTTGCTCAAGGAAATAATGCCACTTACTGGCAACTCAATACGAATTGGAGTTACGGGAGTTCCAGGTGCAGGAAAATCGACTTTTATAGAAAATTTCGGAAAACTGCTTATCGGAAAAGGGAAGAAAGTCGCCGTGTTAGCAATAGACCCGAGTTCTTCTTTTAATAAAGGATCGATTTTGGGTGATAAAACTCGAATGGAAGAGCTTGCAAAGGAAGAAAACGCTTTTATTCGACCTTCGCCAACTTCAGGTTTTTTGGGCGGTGTAGCCAATACGACTTTTGAGACGATGATGGTTTGTGAAGCAGCCGGTTACGATTGTATCTTAATTGAAACTGTTGGAGTGGGGCAAAGTGAAACCCTGGTTTCAGATATCACCGATGTTTTTTTGTTTTTAAAAATTATTGGTGGTGGCGACGAACTTCAAGGAATTAAACGAGGAATCATGGAAATGGTAGATGTGATTTTCATTAATAAGGTAGATGAAAAAAACCTCATTAAAGCGAAAAATACCAAAGTTGAATTAAAGAGAGCGCTTCATTTTATGCCTGCAAAAGAAAACAAATGGACCGTTCCTGTGTTGCTTGGTTCTGCGCTAAAAAAAGAGGGTTTAGAAGAGGTTTATGGAAAGATTGAGGAATTTGTCACTTTGAAAATTCACAATAAAACCTTCGGGAAAATCCGTCAACTTCAGGCAGAAAAACGCTACGAATACTGGGTTCAAGAATATATCCTTCAGAAAACAAAAGAAGAAAAAGCAGTAGAAAATTTTTATGAACTCCACAAAAAAAATGCGTCTGAACTGAAATCCAATCCAAGTACCGAAGCAAAATTATTTGTGGATAGGTTATTGAATAAGTAATTATCTTTGAGTCTTTGCTACCAAGATGTAAAGTGGGGAACCACAATCATTCAGCAAAATCATCATCAAACCAGTCATCAGAATTTGAGATCAATTTTTCTTTTTTTTTCTTGAGACCATACAGAGATTGTCCTGTTAGCAACGGTTTATGTGAATTGGAATAAAAATTGATTTAAGAATACAAATTGTAATATATTTAATATGAAAACATTTACTCAATTATTAGGATCTTTTGCAATAGCTTTTGCAATGGTCGCTTGTACTACGAATCCAGTTACTGGTAGAAAATCACTACAGCTCGCCAATAATCAAGAAATTTCTGCAATGGCATTGCAACAATACAGACAAACTTTGTCTCAATCTAAAGTTATCTCGGGAACTACAGCCTCAAGAAGTATTCAAAATGTAGGTTTGCGAATTAAAAACGCAGCCAATAATTATTACAAAAACATCGGAAGAGAGGGAGATTTGGCCAATTATCAATGGGAATTTAACCTTATTGATGATAAACAAATAAATGCATGGTGTATGCCGGGTGGAAAAGTAGCCGTTTATACGGGAATCTTGCCGATTACGAAAACAGATACTGGTTTGGCGGTCGTATTGGGGCATGAAATTTCACATGCACTTGCAGGTCACGGAAACGAGAGAATTTCTCAGTCGATGATTGCGCAATATGGTGGTGCGATTTTGGGAAGTACGATTTCAAACGGACAAATGGCATCAATTTTTCAGCAAGTTTATCCGATTGGAGCACAGGTTGCCTTGTTGAAATATGGGCGAAACCAAGAGCTTGAAGCAGATGAGATGGGACTTTACTTAATGTCAATGGCGGGTTATGATCCAAGAGAAGCACAACCTTTTTGGCAAAGAATGGAAGCGGGTTCTTCAGGAAGTAAACAACCAGAATTTTTTTCTACTCACCCAAATCCTGACACCAGAAGAGCAGACTTAGATGCGCACATGGCAAAAGCTTTGCAATATTATAAAGCATCTGGAGCTAAAATATAACACCTCAATTATCAAACACAACCTTCCCGATAAATTCTTAAATTTGGGAAGGTTTTTTTAAATAAACCACTATGAAAAATTTAACATTTATTGGTTTTCTCCTTTTAGGATTAGCGTTTCTCCTGTATTATTTACAGCCTCAGTTTTCTGCTGTAAAACTTTTTGAGCCCATGACTTTAATGGGAATTCTTGCGGGAATTGGTATTGGGCTTATTATTGGCGGAATTGTGGGTTATGTAAGTAAAGGTTCTGCGGTACGTGAAGAGCAGAAAAAACGGGAACTGAAACAACTTAAAAAAGAAAAAGAAGATCTCGAAAAGCAAGCCGCAGAATTGGCTAAGCAACAAACGGGAACCACCTATCTAACCGACGAAAACAAAAATCCTCAGAACTATTAATTCTGAGGATTATTTTATGAACATTTTTCGTTAGAATTTGTAACCCAAACCTAACATAAAAGTACTTGCCCGGTTATCATAATTAATTTCCTGGGTAGATCCTGCGACAGTATTGATGAATTTCCGCTGATCGCTCGAAAAAGCACCTTCATATTTTGCAGATAAAATCAATTTCGAGATTTCACTCTGTACACCGATTTGATAGCCTACCGAAAATTCTTTGGAATTTACTTTTTGGGCGAAACTGTCGTAATTTTCATCTTTTGAAAGATTAAAACTTCCCACTGGTCCCACATAAGCGCTCAATGTATTTCCTAACAGATTGTAACCAAGTAAAACAGGAATGTCAATTCTACTTGTTTTAGCTTTAATGGTAGTCTCGCTATTGTTCATATCATTCGATACCGTAAATTCATTGCTGAAATTGGTGTAATAAATTTCTGGCATTACAAAGATGGCAGTTGGTAAATTTACTTTCATCGATAAACCGGCGTTGAAACCAATGATGTTTTTACCATTTTGCGAAACTGCTGTTTTTAAATTTTCCCATGTTGCAGAACTTGTCGGGATTAGAACGTTTGCTTTGGCTGCAAACGACAGTTGGGCAGAAGCACAAACTGCGCTGGAAAGTAAAACGATACTAAGGATTTTCTTCATTTGACTGGGGTTTTGTTATGATATTTTCAATGGATGTCTTGTTGGTTTCCAGGAAGTATTCCCGTAATTCCTTAAACAACTCTGATGAATAAACGAAATCGATGAGGTTTTTATTGCCGGCATTGATGAGAATGTCTTTATTACCTTCCCATTCTTTAATTCCTTGGCGCAGATAAATTATTTTCTCGCCGATGGTCATTACCGAATTCATATCGTGTGAATTGATGATGGTGGTTGTGTTGTACTCTTTGGTAATTTCTAACAGCAAATCATCAATAATATTGGAGGTATAAGGATCGAGCCCCGAATTCGGCTCATCACAAAACAAATATTTGGGGTTGTTTACAATTGCTCGTGCAATGGCAACTCTTTTTTGCATTCCACCCGAGATTTCTGAAGGAAATTTTCTGTTGGCTTTTTCCAAATGAACACGACCAATCACCTCAAAAGCACGTCTTTTCTTTTCCCGAAACGACAAGTTGGTAAACATATCTAAAGGGAACGTAATGTTTTCTTCCACCGTCATCGAGTCGAATAGTGCACTTCCCTGGAAAACGGTACCGATTTCTGATCGAAGTTGTTGCTTGTCTTCTCTCCCCATTTTATTGATGTCTCTACCATCAAAAAGGATTTCCCCGGAGGTTGGTTGATAAACATTCAACAAACTCTTTAAAAATACAGTTTTTCCGGAACCACTTTGCCCGATGATAAGGTTTACTTTTCCCGTTTCAAAATTGGTACTGATTCCTTTTAGAACTTCTACGCCATCAAAACTTTTTTTAAGGTCTTTAATTTCAATCATTAGCTTAGGAACATTTGAGTTAATAGTAAGTTCGTGATAATGATGGAAACGATCGTCCAAACTACTGCTTGAGTACTTGCACGTCCTACTTCTAGTGAACCACCTTTAACATTATATCCGAAATAAGCAGGAATAGTTGCGATTAAAAACGCAAACACTGCAGTTTTCAGAAAAGCATACCAAATAAAATGCTGTGGCATATACATTTGAACTCCGGTAATATAATCTGCTTTACTCCAACTTCCTGTTGCGATCCCGGCAAGATAACCGCCCCAAATACCGAAAACGATACTGATTGCGATTAGCAAAGGATTAAAAATAATACTGGCCGCAATTTTCGGGAGAATTAAAAAGTTCGGAGAATTGACTCCCATGATATCCAGTGCGTCAATTTGTTCGGTAACCCTCATTGTTCCAATGCTTGATGCGATGTAAGAGCCTACTTTTCCGGCAAGAATAACCGAAATAATGGTAGGAGCAAATTCTAGAATCAATACCACTTTTGTTGCATAGCCTACAAAGGAATTGGGAACGGGAAAAGAAGATGCACTGAAATTATTAAACATTTGTATGGCGACCACTGCACCAACAAAAGTGGAAGTAAAAAGCACTAATCCAAAAGAATTAACGCCCAAATCATAAACTTCCCGCATAAAAAGTTTTCCAAATATGGAGGCTTTCTGCGGCCTGATCAGCGTTTTAGATAATAAAAGGAAGTATGCTCCTATCTCACTCAAAAATCTTTTTAACATTCTGCTAAATTAGTGTTTTTATTTTTTCTGATTTTTTTTAATTGGCATTTTTATCACCATTAATAACTAAAAACACTGTTTTTAAAATGATAATAAAATCAAGACTTAGACTCCAATTTTTAACGTAAAAAGCATCCGCCAAAATTCTTTTTTGCATTTGAATATCACGATCACCCGAATCTCCACGCAGTCCATTTACTTGTGCTAATCCAGTAATGCCAGGTTTTACTAAACTTCGTATGGAATATCGGCCAATTTTTAATTTATAAAAATCATCAACCAAGAGCATGTGTGGTCTTGGTCCAACTACAGACATTTCGCCTTTTAATACATTTAAAAACTGAGGCATTTCATCTAAACTTGTTTTTCTGAGAAATCTGCCTATTTTGGTAATTCGTTTATCATTTGCTGTCGTTGTCTGTTTGGTGCAATCATCGTTTACGTACATCGTACGAAATTTGTAGCAGCTAAATACTTTGTCGTGATACCCATATCTTTTCTGTAAAAAAAAGATCGATCCAGGATTGTCGAGCTTAATCAAAATTGCAATCAAAGGGAAAAGCCAGGAACAGATAAATAGCAAAATAAAAGTCGATAGAATGATATCCACCGTTCTTTTCATCGTGATATTGGTCAAATAATCTAAAGGAAATTTCGACCGAACCAAAACGGGCTGCATTTCAATATATCCTAAATCGTACCGGAAAAAATTATTTTTTGCGATGCTTGGAACTAATGAAATTCGAACTTTATTCGTCTCCGCTAATTTATAGATGTCTTTTTCTTCGTCTTGTTCAAAACGGAGCGCTGAAAGATACATGGTGTGAATTCCGTGATCTTTCCAAAATTTTTTTAAATTTTCTGCGTTAAATTTTTCTTCGGTGGGATATTCGAAAATCTTGAATCCATAATCTTTTCTCTCTGTTAAAATATTCTTGAGCAATTCTGTAGAGGAATCTTCATGCAAGAACATGATATTTCGATAATTAATCCCTAAAGTTCGAAGATATTTTAAGGCAAAAAACACCAATGATTTGATGAGAAAAAGCATTAAGAATAAGAAAATTGCAATCAGGAAACGATCCTGTTTTAAAAAATCATTATTGCTTACTTTGGCTAATAAAATCACACCGAAAATAAATAAAAAAATGTGCGTGATAAGCCTTTCCAGATAAATAGTGTACGTGAGATTCCGTGCAATGCTGTATAATTTGGTTCTACCACTGAGTAAAATCCAAAACAGAGTAAGAAGAATTAAAGACAATAAATTTTGCTCCCAAATTTCTCCGTCATCATTAAAGTCATTATTTCTGAGGAAAAAAAACAGAAATACTGAGGCAATGACAAAAACGTCAAGCAAAATAATAGTGACTTTAAAATATCTAGAATATCGAATTTTTTGCATAAAACCGAATTATAAGAAGAGTAAAAGTAAGATAAATTACGGAATATTCAAATATTTGTGAGTCTGTACTGAAGCTTGCCATTTCGGATTTGCTAAGATAAAATCGGTGATTTTAGGATAAATCTCTTCTCTTTTGCTCCATTCACTTTGGAGGTACAATTTGCAGTTTTCTGAAACTTTGGCTGCTTGTTCTTCCGCAAATTTGAAATCATTATTGTTAAAAATAATCATTTTCAATTCGCTCGCTTTGGAATAAATAGAGGGTTTTGGTAGACCTGTTTTTTTAGGAGAAAGCGTTATCCAATCAAGTGTTCCACTCATTTCATAGGCACCGGAAGTTTCGATATGAATTTCGCAACCCAACTCTTTTAGTTTGGAAGTTAAAAAATCTAAATTCCACATCAAAGGTTCTCCACCTGTTAAAACGATGGTTTTGCAATGTTTCGCGGCTGTTTCTGCAATTTCCTGCGTAGAAAGCAAAGGATGAAGATTTGGATCCCAACTTTCTTTCACATCACACCAATGACAACCGACGTCGCAACCGCCTAATCGAATAAAATAAGCAGCTTTTCCGGTATGCGCTCCTTCGCCTTGAATCGTGTAAAAATGCTCCATCACGGGGAGCATTTTACCTTCTTTTAATAAAATATTTTCTTCTTCTTTAGTCATTATATACTGAAGTTTTGTAGGCTAAAATTGTGTTTTTCATCAACATTGCTCTCGTCATTGGTCCAACTCCGCCCGGAACAGGTGTGATCGCAGATGCAATTTCCTTGCAACTTTCAAAATCGACATCTCCTGTTAAAGTGTAGCCTTTTTCGGTGTTGTCTTCTACTCTTGTAATTCCCACGTCGATTACTACCGCGCCTTTTTTGATCATTTCACCTTTCAAGAAATTGGGATCACCAAGAGCAGTAATTACAATATCTGCATTTTTGGTAAAATCCTCAATATGAGGTGTATAAGAATGGGTTAAAGTGACAGTAGAATTTCCCGGAAAATCTTTTCGTCCCATCAAAATACTCATCGGTTTTCCTACAATTCTGCTTCTTCCTATGATTACACAGTGTTTTCCTTTGGTATCGATTTGATATCTTTCTAATAAAGTTAGAATTCCAAACGGAGTTGCGGGTAGAAAAGTATCCATTTCCAGCGCCATTTTCCCGAAATTTTCTGGGTGAAAACCATCTACATCTTTTCTAGGATCGATTGCCATAATGATTTTCTCCTGATCAATTTGCTTTGGCAAAGGCAATTGCACGATGAAACCATCTACATCTTTGTCTTTATTGAGCTCAGAAATCGTTTCTAAAAGTTCAGCTTCTGAAACCGTACTCGAAAATTTGATCAATGATGATTTAAAACCTACTTCTTTACAATCTTTAATTTTGTTGTTCACGTAAGTCATACTTGCGCCGTTGCTTCCGACCAAGATTGCCACCAAATGTGGAGGTCTTCTTTTTCCAGCGACGATTTTATCAACATCTGCGCGAATTTCTTTCTTGATTTCTTTGGAAACTTTCAGTCCATCGAGAATTTTTGCCATTATACTTATACTTTTAGATTTACTTTCTATCCTTAAAATAATTCATTAAGCCATTTGTAGAAGAGTCGTGAGAAGTAATTTTCTCAGAATTTTCTAATTCTGCCAAGATTTTTCCTGCTAAAACTTTTCCTAATTCCACCCCAAATTGATCAAAACTGAAAACATTCCAAATAACTCCTTGCACGAATATTTTATGCTCGTACATTGCGATCAATTGTCCTAATGAAAAAGGAGTTAAGGTATTGAATAACAAAGAGTTTGTTGGCGTATTTCCGTGGAAGACTTTGTAATTGACCAATCTGTTTATTTCGTCTTCTGAAATGCCAGATTTTACCAGTTCTGCTCTTGCTTCTTCTTCCGTTTTTCCAAAAGCCAAAGCTTCTGTTTGTGCAAAAAAGTTGGCCATCAATTTTTCCTGATGATCAGAAACTTCGTTGCAAGATTTCACGTATGCAATAAAATCAGCCGGAATTAATTCTGTTCCTTGATGAATCAATTGATAAAATGCGTGTTGACCGTTAGTTCCAGGTTCTCCCCAAATAACTGGTCCCGTTTCATATTCTACAAAATTTCCATTTCTGTCTACACATTTTCCATTGCTTTCCATATCGCCTTGTTGCAAATAGGCTGCAAAACGGTCTAAATATTGAGAATAGGGAAGGATTGCATACGTTCCCGCATCAAAAAAGTTGCGGTACCAAATTCCCATTAAACCCATTATAACTGGAACATTTTCTTTAAAATCAGCGGTTTGAAAATGAATGTCGCTTTCATTTGCTCCTTTCAATAATTGTTCAAAATTTTCATAACCAACGGAAAGTACGATGCTTAAGCCGATCGCGCTCCACAAAGAATATCTTCCACCGACCCAATCCCAGAATTCAAAAATATTTTCTTCTGCAATTCCGAAAATTTTCACTGCATTGGTATTCGTAGAAAGCGCCACGAAATGTTTTGCGACTTCTTCTTGTTTTCCACTTTTCAAAAACCATGCTTTTGCAGAATCTGCGTTGGTCATTGTTTCTTGAGTAGTAAATGTTTTTGAAGCGATGATGAAAAGGGTCGTTTCAGGATTTAAATTTTTCAAAACTTCTGCGATGTGATTTCCATCGACATTTGAAACGAAATGAACATTGAGTCTGGTTTTAAAGTGCTTTAAAGCCGAACAAACCATCACTGGTCCCAAATCTGAACCGCCAATTCCGATATTTACAACATCGGTAATTTCTTTGCCCGAAAATCCTTTGTGTTCCCCAGAAATAATTTTCTCGGAGAATGTTTTCATCTGGTTTAGAACTCGTTTAATTCCGGGTTTAATATTTTCGCCATCAACCAAAATTTCTTGATCAGAAAAATCTCTTAAAGCGGTATGTAAAACGGCTCTACCTTCAGTTTCATTGATTTTTTCACCAGAAAACATGGCATCAATCGCCGATTTCAATTTACTTTCTTCGGCTAGATTTTGTAATAGTTCAAATGTTTTTGCATCAATTAAATTTTTGGAATAATCAAAAAGATACTCTTCTCTTTGAACTGAAAATTGATTAAAACGTTCGGGATTGTACTGAAAAAGCGATCGAAGCTCGAAATCATTTTGCGCAAAATGAGTGTTAAGTGCTTTCCACGCTTCTGTTTGGGTAGGATTTATTTTGGGTAACATCTTAGAAATTTTTGAATTACAGATTTTAAATCTTTCTTTTTTTTAAAACCGCTACAAATTTACGGAAAAATGGATGGATGGAAAACTTTGTGGCCAAGAAGAAATGATTATTTTTGTTTGGATATGTAATGAGTTATCGGAATACAAATTCATTTTATCTTTAATTGAAACGTTACATTCTCTCAAATTCGATTTTTATGAAATTATTTTTACAATTATTATTGCTCTTCATCGGGAATGTAACATTTTGCCAAAATATGGAATGGGGGAAATTTTCGCAAAAAGAGATCGAAATGACCGATGTGTCTTTTGAGTCAGGAGCAGAAGCTGTAAAGTTGGGAGAAATTGGTCATTTGAAAATTACAGAAAGTGGTTACGAACTTCTCGAGTACGACAGAACAAAAATTTTATCTGTAGACGGATTTGATCACGCTCAGAAGAAATGGAGTTATCATCCTGGTGTTTTGAATGATAAAGTGGTTATTCAGGACGCGCACACTGTTAATTTTGTGAACGGAACAGCGATCATCACACCGCTGGATAAAAAAGACATTATCATCAGTAGAAATGGGGATGAAGAGGAAATTGCATTTGCTTTTCCTAATGTTCGTATTGGTTCTATTATCGAATATAAAGTGAAAATTCTTCGCACCAGTAATCTTTATGCTTCGCCGTGGCGTTTTCAAAACTCAATTCCCACGATTTCGTCGCAACTGTTTCTAAATTTAGCGACAACGGCTGATTATAAAACCATCTTAAAAGGAAAACAGCTCAACCGAAAATACGGTGGAAAGAAGAATAATAAGCGGTGGGAATTGTTGAATATTCCAAGTGACAATGTAATTAAAAACGTCTATAATCCAGATGATTACAGGGAAAAACTGATGTATCAGTATACTTCTGCAAGGTTGTATTACGGTAGTTATTATTCCGAAAACACATGGAATGGATTCAGAAAATTGATCAATAATGATATTCAGAAAAGTAAAAAAGGTGCTGATTTTAAAGAAATTGCCAATAGCATCAGGAATGGTTCTACAAAATTAGAAACCCTCAGAAACACTGTTCGTTATTTACGGGATCATTACCAGTGGAATCGCCATACCGCTGTGCAGTCATTTAACCTTGCTTCGGAATTTTTAAAAAAGAAAACAGGAAACACTGCTGATTTTAATATTGTTTTAGAAGAGATTTTGAAAGTAAAAAATATACAATCAGAAATAGCCGTCAATAGTCTTCGGTCGAATGGTAGAATTATTGTTGCTTATCCCACATTTTCAAAATTACAAACGCTCGTGAATATTGTTGAAATTGATAATGGAGAAAAATTAATGATCGATGCTGCTACTTCACAGCCAGATAATCTGCGCTTTTTATCTTTAAATCATTACAATTACATTGTTTTAGGACTGGAAGAAACGGGCGATGTTTTTACCGTTGTTTCGCCGCCGCTTTCTGAATTTATTTCCCAGCAGAATTTAACAATTGAGGATGAAAATTCGCAGGTTCAAGTGACAAATAGAAGTACAGGATATTTTAATTCAGGTGATTTTAAACCACAGATTTTTAATGTTTTTCGCGGAATTCAAACCAATGAAAATACGAAGAAGGAACCCGACGAATGGCAAGTGAACAACCAAACAATATCGTTTGAAAATCCTGCCAATTCTTTTTTTGTAATCGAAAATCCTTTAACCAAAACTCTAGCGACGATATTGGTAGAAAAAGATAGAGATTATCCGATCGAGATAGATTTTCCTTTTTTGACAACAGTAATATTGAATACCAAACTTCCGGAAAACTATCATCTTGAAAGCACTAATTTTAACCGAAAAATATCGGCTTTTAATGGAGCATTACAATATTTGCAACAAGTTGAATTGAAAGATGGTGAACCACTTTTAACTTGGTCTTTGCTTATCAATAAAACCGTTTTTGAGACTGGTGAAATTCAGGAATATCAGAATTTTACCAGCCAGTTATCTGCTGTTTTTTCTGAAGTTGCGGTTGCTAAAAAGGTTAAATAAAAAATCTTCAGTATGGTATAACACTGAAGATTTTAGAAAATAATTTGACGAACGTTTATAACTCGGTCTGAAATTATTGGTAACAAACCGCTGTAAATCCTTTGGACTAAAAAATCAGCGTGGTTGTATCATTATTAAATAAATAATTGCTACCTGAAAATTTCTTTCAACTTATGTGCATTGTCAAACAAAATCCAAAATAAAATTACCAGCAGAACTACTGAAATTCCGATTCCTGCACCACTTGGATCCACAGTGAAGTTTTGGGCCAAAATCCCTACCATTACAGGTAAAAGTACCATTGCTCCCAATGTTCTAGTTTTGGAAAAAATCGCCAATAATCCGCCAATAAATTCGATGACTCCTACTAATGGCAAGATCCAGGGAATAACCATCAATGCTGCAAAAACTTTTTTGGTTTCTTCAGGAAGCTCCGGTGTTGGCATATAATGAAAAAATTTGTCGAGACCAGCGTTGATAAACATCAAGCCGAATAGCGTGAAAAGGATAGTTTTTAGGATTTTCATAGACTTAGATTTTAAAAGAACCAAATATAATAAATTACTCTTTCTCTTCTAAAGTAATTTTCTTTGTGATTTTGTATTTCCTGCGGATTTTATTCATCTTGCTTTCTTCACCCAAAAGTTTTCCCCACGGTTCTAAACCTTCAATTCTTTCAAATATAATTTTCAGAATCGCTAAAAAAGGAATACTCAAAAACATTCCCGAAATTCCCCACAATTCTTCTCCTATTAAAAGTCCAATAAAAGTAAATAATGCATTGATTTTTACCTTGGAACCTACAACCAATGGTAAAACAATGTTCGCATCGATTATGTGAATGACAATGTATCCTAGCAAAACAAAAAAGGTGTGATTTCCACCAGTTGCAAAGGATATCAAACAAGCCATTAAACCTGCAATTAAAACCCCTACATAAGGAATAACATTGAGAAGTCCTGTTAGAACTCCCAGTAAAATTGCATATTTCACTCCTAATATAGAAAGGAGAATACTCGTTAAAATGCTTACAATAAGAATTTGAATGAGAAGACCCGAAATATAAATCTTAATTATTTTTTGAATTTCCAGGATCGCGTCGTTTACTTTATAAAAATGTCTTTCGTGAAAGACAGAAATGATAAAACCATATAAAATACGGCGGTAATTCAATAGAAAAATAAAAAATAAGGCACTGAAAACAAAAAATGCCATCGTAGATGAAAACATCGAAAATGTGAAACCCAAGATCAATGCGGTTGAAGACAGTACTTTTTCCAATGCCTGATTGATGTAACTCATCTGTTTCGTAAAGTTCACGTGAAAGTTGTGAGAAACCCAAACCTGCAACTGCTCGAAAGATGTGAACACCTGTGATTTCAAGGTTGGAAAATCATTCGCAAAGTCGCCAAGTTGTACCGTAAAAAAGTAAATGAGTCCGGATAGAAATGTCAACATCACCAGTAAAGAGGAAAATGTAGAAATGGTACGCGAAAATTTCGCTTTTCTCTCTAGAAAATTTGCAAAGGGCAGAAACAACAATGCCATTAAAAAAGAGAAGAAAAGGGGAGCCAAAACTCCTTTCCCGATTTTTGCTAAATACCCAATTGCCAAAATACTCACCAAAATTAAGGCAAGTCTAAGCACAAAAGGAAGTTTAATTTCTTTCATGAAACAAAGTAACAATAAATTATTTTTTGGCAAAAAAAAACGTTTCAAATATTGAAACGTTTCTTGGTGTTATTTTTCAATCGCGAGATCAATTACTTCGCTCATTCGACTTACATAATTGACCTTCAGATTTTTAAGATAGTCTTTCTTGATTTCTTCAACATCTTTTCGATTGGCTTCACACAGAATGATTTCTTTAATTCCGGCTCTTGCTGCAGCGAGTAGTTTTTCTTTGATTCCGCCTACAGGAAGTACTTTTCCTCTCAGTGTAATTTCTCCGGTCATGGCGAGATGCTCTTTTACTTTTTTGTTTTTAAAACTCGACACAATGGAAGTTAACATTGCAATTCCGGCTGAAGGTCCGTCTTTTGGTGTCGCACCTTCAGGAACGTGAACGTGAATGTTGTTTTTTTGAATGTCTTCAGAAGAAATCCCGAGTTCATTATGTTTGGCTTTAATATATTCAAGCGCAATCGTTGCTGATTCCTTCATCACATTTCCGAGGTTTCCGGTCATCGTCAGATTTCCTTTTCCTTCGCTCAAAATACTTTCGATAAACAAAATGTCTCCACCAACTTGGGTCCAAGCTAAACCGGTTACAACTCCTGGAACACCGGTGATTTCAGATAAACTCTTCATTCTTGGAACGCCTAAAATTTCATCAATTTTCTCAACCGTAATTTTCGGATCGTAGGCTTTTTCCATGGCAGTTTGCAAAGCGATCCATCGAGCTACTGCAGCAATTTGCTTTTCTAGTCCACGAACGCCGCTTTCCGAAGTGTGCGCATCAACAATATGTTTCAGTTCTGGATTTCCGAGTTTGAAAGATTTAGCATCCAAACCATTTTCTTCCTGTTGTTTTTTAATGAGATGGCGTTTTGCGATTTCTACTTTTTCTTCTAAAGTATAACCCGCAATTTCGATAATTTCCATTCGGTCAAGAAGTGGTCTTTGAACGGTTGAAAGGGAATTTGCTGTTGCAATAAACATGACTTTCGACAAATCATAACCCAGTTCTAAGAAATTATCATAGAACGCGTGATTTTGTTCTGGATCTAAAACTTCTAACAAAGCAGAACTTGGATCACCATGAATTCCTGTGCCGATTTTATCGATTTCATCTAATACAATCACAGGATTTGAAGTTCCTGATTTCTTGATGGATTGCAGAATTCTTCCCGCCATTGCACCAATATAGGTTTTTCGATGTCCACGGATTTCAGATTCATCGTGAAGTCCACCCAAAGAAACACGCACATATTTTCTTCCCAAAGCATCTGCAATTGATTTTCCTAAAGAAGTTTTTCCAACTCCGGGAGGACCAACCAAACATAAAATTGGGGATTTCATATTATTTTTCAATTTCAGAACCGCCATGTGTTCCAAAATTCTTTTCTTAATGTCTTCTAAACCAAAATGAGCTTTATCCAAAACTTTTTCAGCTTTTTGAATGTCGAAAACATCTTTTGAAAATTTTTCCCACGGTAAATCAGTAAAAAAGTCGAGATAATTTCTTTGAACATTATAATCCGGAGAGTTTGGATTTTGACGTTGCAGTCGGTTGATTACTTTTTTGAAATGTTCTTCAACTTCCTCACTCCAATTGATCTTTTTTGCTTTTTCTAAAAGTTCTTCTACATCAGATTCCGGACCACCTCCCAATTCATCCTGAATGGTTCTCATCTGCTGATTCAGGAAATATTCTCTTTGGCTTTTGTCTAATTCTTTATTGGTTTTTTGATGAATTTGATTTCGCAATTCCAGTTTTCTGAAATCGTCGTGCATCAGTTCATAACATTTCTGCGCGCGATTGAGGAGACTTTTTTCTTCCAACAATTTCTGTTTATCACCAGAAGTGAAATTAGCATTGGTACAGATGAAATTAAGCAGATCTTCCGGATCGCTCATGTTTTTGATGGCGAAATTAGCAGCATTTGGAATGTTTGGATCCAAATCAATGATTTTTACCGCTAGATCTTTAATGTTTTCTAATAATGCATTGTACTCCTCGGTTTTTTTGGAAACAACATCTTTCAGTTTCGTAATTTCCGCTTTAAAATAAGGTTTTGTAGCGGTAAAAGTTTTTATTTTAAACCTTTGAAAACCTTTAGTGATCGCCGTTACATTGCCTTCAGGAAGTTTAATGATTTTGATAATCTTCGCCAAAGTTCCTGTCTGATAAAGATCTTTTTGAGTGGGATTTTCAATGGCTGAATTGTTTTGGCTTAAAATCCCGATAAATTCATTGTTTCTTTGCGCTTCTTCTAAAAGCTGAATCGACATTTCTCTTCCTGCGGTTATAGGAATAACCACTTTTGGAAACATCACCAAATTTCTTACTGGCAAAATAGGAAATACTTTTTGCTCTTTGTTTTCAGAAACATCCATAATGTCTGAAATATTTATTTCTTCTGCTAGAATGCTGAAACTATCTTCCATAATTTCATCGAATGAAATTTCTTCAAAATCTGTCATAATATTCTTGGAATGACAAATTGTCATTCATTTTAATTAGTTAACCATCAAAATGAGATGATTCTTGTTAAAAGTGCCTTTAATAAAAAGTTCCATTTAATTTCACAAGCACTATGCCAACAGAAAATTTAGACAAATTTTCCATTATCGAGAAATAAATCGTTTTTAAACCTTGAAAATTTTTCTCAATCTCCTAAAAATGTGTATTTTCGCAAACTGATAAAATTATACAAAAAATGGCAGTTTTAGGAGAGATTAGAAACAGACCGTGGCTTTTGATGGGAATTATCGCAATTGCGATGTTAGCGTTTGTGGTAAATCCGGATAGTTTAGAAAAATTATTTGGTGCAAAACCAGGGGTTTACGGTAAAGTGAATGGTGATGAAATTACAAAAGAAGATTATGATGATCAGCTTTTTATGCTTCAACAACAGGCGCAACAAAAAGGTCAACCTACAAAAGGATTAGAAGAACAAGCATGGCAATTGGTAGTTCAGTCAAAACTTATCAAGCAGCAGTTTGAAAAAATGGGACTTACTTTAACCGACGATATGTTCTGGAATCAACTCCAGTTCGATCCGATGTTTGCGCAAAACAAAGAAAATTTTGATGCGAAAGGAAATTTCAAAGTCCAAGAAATTAAAAAACAAATCGACGAGCTTCAAAAAAGCGGAAACGTAGAAATGTACAATAATTGGTTGAAAACTAAAAAATCAATTGAGTACAGAATGATGGCGAGACAGCTTTTTGCGAATGTATCTACAGGAATTACCGTAGGCAAAAAAGAAGCTGAGGAAATGATGAAGCAAAGAGATCAAGTGGCGGATATCGATTATGTAAAAGTTGATTACAATGCTTATGCTCAAAAAAATCCTGTAAAAGTTACCACTCAGGATTTAGAAGATTATATTAAGAAACATCCCGTGATGTACAAAAGAGACGCAAGTAGAAATGTCGGTTTGGTATATTTCCCTGCAGCTCCAAGTACTGAAGATGATCAATTGGCTGAAAAAGAAATCAACAAATTATTCACGCAAGGAAGTGACGTAAGTGGTGGAAAGGAAAACTTTCAAAATACGACGAATGATTCCATGTTCGTTGCATTAAATTCTGATATGCCTTTTAATCCACAGTATTTTCCGGCGGCACAATTACCTTTGGCTGTAAAAGATAAAGTAGCTGCGGCAAGTGTCGGAACTACTTTTGGTCCTTATAAAGAGCAGAATTTCTATGTGGTTACTAAATTATTAGATAAAAAACCTTCAGATTCTACGCTTTCGCGCCATATTTTAGTTTCATACAAAGGAAATCAAGCGGGTGCAAATGAAACACGAACCAAAGAACAGGCTAAAAAATTAGCAGATTCAATCGGTGTGATTTTGAAAGCTAATCCTGCGAAGTTTACAGAATTTTTGAAATATTCATCAGATCCAGGTTCCGCTGCACAAGGTGGAAGCGTGGGTTGGACAACACCAGCAACTCCATTTGTACCAGAATATTTGAAGTTCCTTGCTGACAATGCAAAAGGAGCAACCGCAGTTGTTGAAACCCAATTCGGATATCATATCATCAACATTGAGGAGAAAAAATCTGGATCCATGAGCTATAAAGTAGCGAATTTAGTGAAAGCTATTAAGCCTTCTGATAAAACTGAAAACGAGATTTACACAAAAGCAACTAAATTTATTCAGCAGGTTCAGGGAAAAACGTTTAATGATTTTTCAAACGTTGCGAAAAAGAACAGTTATATTTTCTTAAATCCAAAAGAAGTTGGTCGTTTCCAAGGGCAATTACCAGGTTTAGGAACGGATAAAGATGAAGAAATTATCGCATGGGCTTTTAACAAAAAGAGAAATAAAGGAGATACTGATATTTTCACTGTAGACGGAACAGGTGACCGTGTTGTGGCCTTCCTTAATGGAGTTCAAGATGCAGGAACAGCTGATCCTGAAGCAGTAAGAGAACAAGTAGAACCACTTGTTAAAAACAAAATTTTGGCAAAACAAATTTCAGATAAAATTTCTGCGGCAAAAGCTACGAGTTTAGACCAAATCGCGAAATTATTCGGTTCTACAAAACAATCTGCGCAAGCAAATATGTTGAATCCTCAAATTGCCGGAGCAATGGAGCCACGTGTTGCAGGTGCTGCATTTGGTGTTGCAAAAGGAAAACTTTCTAATCCTGTTGAAGGAATGACAGGAGTTTATGTTTTGGTGAAAAAATCTGAAACAATCAATAAACAACCAGGAGATATCAAACAGATTACACAAGCGATTGCAGGACAGAATTCTCAACAGTTCGGCCAGTCATTGCTAAAAAGTCTTCAAGATAATGCCGATATCAAAGATTACCGAATCGAAGTTTACAATAATGCATCACAACAGCAATAATTGAAACATCATCCTATATAAAGCGTCTTTTACAAGTCGCTTTTTTTTGGTCCGTGAATAAACATAATCCGATTGTTTTTATTTTAAATGTATTATATTTGTTGATTAAAAATTAGAAAAAAGTGAAATTCACAAAAGAAATAAAAGCAGGATTAATCGCGCTTTTGGCGATCATTGGATTCGTAATTCTGTTTCAATTTATGAAGGGCAAAAGTCTCTTTACCACCGATAATATTTTTTATGCAAAGTTTGATAATGTGGAAGGTCTTTCCGCTTCTAATCCAGTTTCTATCAATGGGTTAAAAGTTGGGCAGGTTGATAAAATTATTCCTCAAACTGAAGCTGATGGCAAAATTCATTTCGTAGTTAAAGTAACGGTAGATGATGATTTTGAGTTTTCAAAACGGTCTACTTTAGAAATTTTTGAACCAGGATTAATGTCGGGAAAACAGATGAGAATTAACCTTGCTTATGGGAATCCGATGGCGAAAGATGGCGATACTTTGAAAGGTGCATTTACGCTTTCTTTGATGAATAACATTTCTTCGCAGGTGGGTCCGGTAAAAGATCAGCTTCAAGTTGTTCTCAGAAGAGTGGATTCTTTGACCACAAATGCTAATGAAATTTTGAATGATCAAAATAAAGCGGAGATAAAAGCGCTTCTCATTAATCTGAACAAAACCGTTGCATCATTTGAAGGAACTTCCAGACAGACCAATGCTTTGTTGGCGAACTCCGATCCGAAAATTCAGAAAGTGCTCGATAATGCTAATCTTGCAACAATTAGTGCAAAATCTGCCATCGATAAATACGGAAAAGTTGCTGAACAAGTTGATGTGAAGTCACTCAATAATACCATCGAAAAGTTGAGCGTTACCTCAGATAAATTGAACAGTGTAATTTCTGGTGTTCAAAATGGAGAAGGAAGTCTCGGGAAATTGACCAAAGACGAGCAGTTGTATAATAATTTAAACACTGCATCCGACAATCTCAATAAATTAATTCAAGACCTGAAAACCAATCCGAAGCGATATCTGAATTTTTCGGTTTTTGGGAAAAATACGAAAGACTAAACCTTTTCAGTATGCAGTATATTGACAATATTATTTTTCTTATCGCCCTGATTGTAGGGTTTGGCCTTTTTTTTAAAAGTACCAAAGAAATCTACCGTAACATCAAACTCGGTAAAAAAATAGACCGCTCAGATCAATCTGCAGTGCGTTGGAAAACCATGGGCAAAGTCGCTTTGGGTCAAAGCAAAATGGTAAAACGCCCAATTGCAGGGTTTTTGCACATTTTAGTGTATGTAGGTTTCGTCATTATTAATGTTGAATTAATAGAAATTATCATTGATGGAATTTTCGGAACCCACCGAATCCTTATTGATGTTTTCGGCGCATCTTTTTACGCTGTTTTCACCTCAATTTTAGAAATTTTTGCCCTTTTAGTTCTAATTGCAGTCGTTTTATTTTTCATCAGAAGAAATTTTTATGGTGTGAAGCGACTCAATATGAAAGAACTTTTCGGGTGGCCAAAAAATGATGCCAACTGGATTTTGATTATTGAATTTGCTTTGATGCTCGCTTTTTTTACGATGAATGGAGCGGATTATTTTACAGACACCCAAAAGTTTAGCAGTAATTTCCCGATTTCCAAACATTTATTTCCCTTTTTTGAAAATTTAGGCGAGTCAACTTTACATCTCATCGAAAAATCTGCTTGGTGGTTTCATTTTATTGGTATTCTTTTCTTCATGAATTACCTTTATTATTCAAAACATTTGCATATTATTTTAGCTTTCCCAAACACGTGGTATTCCAATTTAAAGCCAAAAGGACAGTTTAATAATTTAGATTCCGTTACCAAAGAAATTAGGTTAATGATGGATCCAAATGCAGATCCTTACGCTGCAGCACCAGAAGTTGATCCCAATGAAGTTCCTGAAAAATTTGGCGCAAGTGATATCTTTGATTTGAATCAAGTACAACTCCTCAATGCCTATTCTTGTACTGAGTGTGGAAGATGTACCGCAGTTTGTCCTGCAAATATTACGGGTAAGAAATTATCTCCCCGAAAAATTATGATGGACACTCGTGATAGAATTGAAGAAGTGGGCAAAAACATCAATAAAAACGGAAAGTTTGTAGATGATGGTAAAAAATTATTAGACGATCATATTCAAAGGGAAGAACTTTGGGCATGTACCACTTGTAACGCTTGTGTAGAAGCTTGTCCGGTGCTTATTGATCCCCTTTCGATTATTGTAGAAATGCGCAGATTTCTTGTGATGGAGCAATCTTCCGCACCAAGTGAATTGAATGTGATGATGGCAAATGTGGAAAACAACGCTGCTCCATGGGCGTATAATCAAGCAGATCGCTTGAATTGGGCAAAAGAAAATTAATTTGAAAATTACCCCATCAACACATCAACACATTAGCAAATCAACACATTTAAATAAATGGATTTCATTATAAAAAAATGCCGGAAATAATTTCATATCAACCAAAATACGCCGAAGATTTCAAAAATTTGAATTTTGCCTGGTTAGAAAAATATTTTGTTGTAGAATCTTACGATTTAGAAGTATTGTCTTTTCCAGAAAAATATATTTTAGAAAAAGGAGGGAACATCTATTTTGCAGTAGAAAATGGAAAAGCGATCGGAACTTTTGCCTTAATGTATAATGAATATGGCGAATTAGAATTTACGAAAATGGCCGTTGATGAAACGGTTCAAGGAAAAGGATTTGGTAACTTACTAATGCAGCACTGTATTGATGAAGCCAAGAAAATGGGAGGTGAAGAGTTAATTCTTTATTCCAATACGAGTTTAAAACCAGCAATTAATCTGTATGAGAAATTTGGTTTTATAGAAATTCCGGTCGGGAACTCAGAATATGCAAGATGTAATATAAAAATGAAAAAACAATTAATTTG
This sequence comes from Kaistella chaponensis, assembly GCF_900156725.1. Classification (GTDB taxonomy): domain Bacteria; phylum Bacteroidota; class Bacteroidia; order Flavobacteriales; family Weeksellaceae; genus Kaistella; species Kaistella chaponensis. The sequence goes on from NZ_FTOI01000004.1 coordinate 103,144, forward strand.
AGGATCAAATAATTGGTGAGTTGAGAATTACCAAATTTTCACCTGGCCGAATTATCAAATTTTAATAATATGGATTTCACTATAAAAACAATGGCAGAATATGCTGCCGAAGGAAAAGCACCCGAAGTTTTATTTTTTGTTGGATGTGCGGGAAGTTTCGACGATAGAGCAAAGAAAATTACGAAAGCATTGTGTAAAATTTTACATAAAGTTGGCGTGGAATTCGCCGTTTTGGGGCAGGAAGAATCTTGCAACGGTGATCCTGCAAAACGTGCCGGAAACGAATTTGTCTTCCAGATGATGGCGCATACCAACATTGAAATTATGAATGGGTATGGCGTGAAAAAAATCGTAACCGCGTGTCCACACTGTTTCAATATTATTAAAAATGAATATCCAAGTTTGGGCGGGAGTTATGAAGTATTGCATCATACGCAGTTCCTGAAAAAATTAATGGAAGAAGGCCGACTGAAAATAGAAGGCGGTACGTTCAAAGGGAAAAAAATCACCTTCCATGATCCTTGTTATCTCGGTAGAGGAAATGGCGAATATGAAGCTCCAAGACAACTTTTAGAAAAGTTAGATGCCGAATTGGTAGAAATGAAACGTTGCAAAACCAACGGTTTATGTTGTGGTGCAGGTGGAGCGCAAATGTTTAAAGAACCTGAAAAAGGAGACAAGGACATCAATATTGAAAGAACGGAAGAAGCATTAAGCATGAAGCCCAATATCATCGCAACAGGTTGTCCTTTCTGCAACACCATGATGACAGATGGAGTGAAGCACTTCAACAATGCAGAAGTTACCGTAAAAGATATCGCTGAGTTATTGGCAGAAGCAGAGGATTTGTAACATAGAACCAAGATACAAGACTCAAGAACCAAGATTTCATTATTTTCGTCTTAAATCTTGTGTCTTGGCTCTTGAATCTAATTAAAAAATATGAAAATAGAAGAATCAACCGTAGTAGAAACCAACGATTATCGCGTAATTATTTATCCCGCGTCGAGAAGTTTTACGCCAAAGGAAAGCAAAGTCATCACCGAAAAATTATATGATTTCCTCGCAACTTGGGCTGCACACGGAAAACCACTTTCCTCCTCCTTTAAAATTGAAAAAAATCAATTTATTATCATTTGTGTTGATGAAGAAAAAGAAGCCGCTTCTGGCTGTTCCATCGATGCTTTGGGACAGGTTATACGCGAAATAGAGGCAGAATTCAACCTTGGTTTATTTGACCGAATGAAAGCCACTTTTGTCGAAAATGGTGAAATCAAAACCATGAAATTGCAGGATTTCCAAAATGGCTTGAAATCTGGAGAGATCGCGAAAGACATCGAAGTTTTCGATTTTTCTAAAAATACATACGTTGCTTTTTTAAGTGATTTCTTGCTTCCTTTAAGAAGAAGTTGGGCCGGAATTTATATCGACTAAAAAGACATTTTACATAATAAAAAACCCTTTAAAATCTACTTTTAAAGGGTTTTTTAATCATGATAAAGAACGATTTAAGAAATACTTTGCTTTATCTAAAATGTTTTACTATCAATTTTCAGTTCGAATATTTTCTGTGGAATCTCCATTTCATCAAATACAGTTGTAGGGAGTTGAGCTTTCGTGAAAATAGCACACATCGTATTTTTTGGATGATAAAGATATTGATGATTTTCGTCGCCCACCGCATCCAGAATTGCTTTGAAAACTTCGTACCGAATTTTCTGTGCGCTGTAAGCGTAATCATGCCAAACAACGATCGAGTTTTCATGCAAAAGGTTTTTGAAAACTTTTTTGGTGTCATTCAAAACCATTTCGTAGCTGTGATCGCCATCAATAAAGACCAAATCATATTTTTTGTGAAGACCTGCAAAATCAAAAGTTTTCGTGTTTCCGGAAAGGTGTAGGATTTTCGGGTTTTTGCCGGAAAGAATTCCGTGTTGTACGGCGTATTTTTCTGGCCAACCTAATTCATGCATTTCCTCTTCAGAGAGATTCAGAGTGCTGCAATCGTCCACGAATTTTGCGACATTGTAAACACTTTCACCGCGCCATGTTCCGATTTCAAAATAAGAATTGACGGTTTTTCGGTTGGCTAAAGTTGAGAGAAGTTGCAGATCGGTAATCAATGAACTTCCATCTAACAGGAAACTCTCCACATGATCGATTACAATTTGATCATTCAAATCTTTGATTTCAATCTGTGGTAAAGTGGTAAAATTAGAGTATTTTTGTTTGAATCTTTCCTCAAAAACAATGTTGCTGTCATTAATCAGATTAATTAAGCTGGGTTTTTTTAGAATAATTTGAATAACTGAAAATAATTTTTGAATTTTAGAGGTCATTTGTGAGCAAAGATTTATTAGCAAAAAGTCATCAAACAAAGATAATATTATTTAAATAGAGTTTTGGAGAAAAAAAACATCCTTTTTATTTCCTCTTGGTTTCCCAATAAACTTGAACCAACTAACGGTAATTTTGTGCAGCGTCATGCAGAAGCGGTGTCACAGATTCATAGTGTAGAAGTTTTGCATGCGATTAATGTAACCCATCAAAAAGAAAAATTCATTTTCGATGACCAAGTCATCAATGGGATCAGAACTTTAATTGTTTATTACAGAAACGCTCCCAATCCTCTTCTGAATTTCTGGCGGCGAATGCTCGCTTATTCACGAGGATTCAAGAAATTACAAAAACCGGATCTTGTTCATGCCAATGTTTTGCACAACAATTTGCTTTTTGCCATTTATCTAAAAAAGAAATTTAAAATTCCGTTTATCGTTACCGAACATTGGACTGCTTTGCGTAAAATTAATTCGGAAACAACTCCTTCAAGTATAAAAAAAATTGCGAAATTAATTGGCAATCATGCGTCGATAATTCTGCCAGTTTCTCATGATCTTGCGGCAGGTTTAAAGTATTTAGGCATAAAAACTCCAATGAAAGTGATTCCCAATGTGGTGAATACGAATCTTTTTGTGCCGAAATCAGAACCCAATGAAAGATTTACTTTTATTCATGTTTCCAATTTAATCGCCCGAAAAAATTCTGATAAGATTTTGAAAACGGCATTAAGACTTTTACAGAAAGGTTACGATTTATCCCTGAAAATTGGTGGTGATGGTGATATTTCTGAGCTTGAGAAGATCCGTGAACATTCTGAATTTAAAGATAAAATCGAAATTTTCGGAACACAGACCATTCAGGAAATTGCAGAAAGAATGAAATCATCGGATTGTTTTATATTATTGAGCAATGATGAAAATCAACCATGCGTTATCGCAGAATCTTTCGGAAGTGGGATCAATGTAATCTCAACCAATGTTGGTGGAATTGCAGAGTTTTTTCCCGAGAATGCAGGAATTTTGTTAGACTCAGTTGATGAGGAATTGCTCGAAAAAACCATGATTGAGGTGATGTCACCAACTTTTGAAAAAGATCCGCTAACTTTGGTCAAATATGCAAACGAGACTTTTTCTGTCGCAGCAATCGGACAACAATTTTCAGCAATTTACAAGGAAATTTTAAAATGAAAAAGGGATTTTCAATCATCATTTCACATTCAGATACAGAGATCAGTTCTTTTATAGAAGAGGAATATGATAGTTTCTATATTAAAAATCAACGGTTTGAATTTCTCTTCGAAGGAGTCTTGCTCAATAAGAATAAATTGCTGAAAGAGTTTGCCTTAAAAGATTTTGAAACCTTGATTCAGGAATTGTATTTGATCAAAAAAGAGCAAATCATCCATTTATTTGAAGGAGAATACCGCGGTTTTATTTTTGATAAAATTCAAAATAAGTTATTCGTTTATACTAATATTACTTCGACGCAAAGGGTTTTCTACACCAGTTTTGAGGATAAGATTTTTATTGATACGAATCTCATTCGGCTCAATGAAACCTTAAGAAATTCTGAAATTACAACGAAACCTGATGTAGAGTCGATTTATCAGTTGTTGTGTTTTACCAATTTACCGGAAGATAAAACGCCGATTCAAAACGTTAAAAAACTGTTGGATGGAAATTACCTCGATATCGATTGTAGCACTTTGCAATGGAAGGAATTAGCCTATTTTAACATTTCGGAAACATCAGCTTTTTCAGGAGATAAAAATAGAGCAATCGACCAAATTCACGAAATTTTCACCGATTCGGTTTTGTTGGAATATGAAAAAGATACAGAACTCGGCACCGATCATCTCGCCCTTTTGAGCGGCGGTTTAGACAGTCGTGTTGCAATGATGTATGCCATCAAAAACAATCAAAAACCAGGAAATGCTTTTTGTTTTTCGCAGTCTGGATATTTCGATCACACGATTTCTGAAAAAATTGCTCACGATTTTGATATTCATTACGAGTTTATTCCTTTGAATGGCGGAAAATTTTTAAATAAAATCGATGAACTGACGGAGATTTCAGAAGGAATGGTTTTTTATACCGGCGGAATCCACATACAGCACGCTTTAGATAAAATGCAGTACCAAAATTTTGCGCTTTTTCACAGCGGACAGATTGGTGACGGCGTTTTGGGTGGCTTTAACAGTGAAGCGAAAAGGAAAAAACCGACGTATTATAAAATTGTTGATAACCAAAAATTTTTTCCTAAAGTTCAGAACTCTTTAGATGAAATTCTGGAAAAATACGAAACCGAAGAATTATTTATGTTGCGGAACGTGGCCTACAATCGCACCATTTTAGGAGCGCAGGTTTTTCAGCAACAACGCTATCAAACTTCGCCTTTTATGACGAAAGATTTTCTGAAATTTGCGATTTCGCTACCGGAAAAGTGGAAATTTAATCACCGTTTCTACATCGAATGGATCAACAAGCATTGCAAAGAAGCTACGCAATATCGATGGGAACGAACTTTGATGAAACCCGATGCGAACTGGAAAACATCCTTTGGCGATAAAGTGATGAAGCGCGGTTTCAATCTTTTGAATAAGAAAATTCTGCAAACTCCGCAAAATTCCAGCATGTATCCGTATCAGTATTATTTTGATAATGATTTGGAAATTCAGCGGTATTATCAAAAATATTTCGATGATAATATTCATCGGCTTGAACATTATCCGGAGCTTACGCAGGATGTTTTCACGCTTTTTGAGGCGAACAGTTTTTCTTTAAAATCGAAGGCGATTAATATTTTATCCATCTTCAAGTTGTATTTTTAAAGATGAAAAGTTTGCGCATTTTCATTCGTGATTTTTTTAAAAACAAAGGACAACATGTTTTCCTTTCGTTGTTGATTGCGAAAATTTGCGCTTTTCTAGGTTCGCTTTTTGTGATCCGAATTTTGCCCGAAAATGAATTTGGAATTCTGAGTATTGTGGCTTCTGTTTTTGCGGTTTTTGCGCCGTTCAGTGGATTTGGAAGCCAGCAAAGTTTGCTTCGTTTTGGTTCTGTAACTTTCGATGATAATGAAAAGAAAAGCCTGTCGAAATACCTTTTGATGAAAGGGTTTTTTTACCAGCTTTTGCTCAGCGTACTTTTTCTGGTTGTAAGTTTATTCTATATTACAAGATATGAGGATATATTTTACATTTTTCTCTTGTTTGCAGTTCGATTGGTTGGTTTCTACTTTCTGAATCATATTCAGTCTGAATTTAGAATTTTCGGCAACAATCGAGGTTTTGCCAGAATTACGAATGTGGTGAATGTTTTGGGCGTCAGTTTATTATTGCTCTTATCGTATCTTTTTGGTTTAAAGGGATATTTAATTGCCATTGCTTTTACACCATTTCTCGCTTTATTTTGGTTCAAAAAAGAACATTATGTTTCGGTTGCCGAATCCTTTAGTTTTAGCAAAAAAGAAATTTTCAGTTATGGACTTCACGCTTCAGGAACCGCTTTGCTTTCTGATGCGCTTTTTTCAGCCGATGTTTTGATGATTAGTTTTCTGATGAATGAAACTTCCGTTGCGAACTATAAAGTTGCGATTTTAATTCCGGCAAATATTACATTTTTGGCGTTAACTTTTATGCAAAGTGACTTTCCTGTTTTGGCGAAAAATTTCAAAAACAAACGGTTTTTACAAGATTACATCGCGAATTATTATAAAATTTTTCTTCCGGTTTCGCTGCTTATTTTCATGGTGGGTTTTTGGTTTAAAACGGAAATCCTGGAAGTCTTTTTTACGGGTAAATATTCCGATAATTCCAGTGTTTTTATCATATTATTAGGCGGTTTCTGTTTGAATATGCTGCTGAGAAATCTCTATGGCAACCTGCTTTCCGCCGTTGGTAAGATGAAAGTAAACACGTTGGTTTCTTTTCTGACTCTGCTTTTGTTGGTGCTTTTTTCCGCTTTTCTCGTTACCAAATTTGGCGTAATCGGAATGGCGATGAGTTTAAGTTTAAGCATGACATTGGGTGGATTATTGTTGATGTATTCTTTTTTGCTTTATTTAAAAGATTTAAAATAAATTATCTTTGCATCTATGAAAAATCTGTTTTTTTTAGCGGTGGTTGTTTTTTTTGTGCTGCTTTCGTGCAGAAATGATGATCGAAGTGTTCAACAAATAGATCAGGTGCTGAATATTTATATTGATTCTGCTGGTCAAGATATGCTCAATACCAAAATCAAGGGTTCTTACACGACGGTTCGGTGGAATGATATCAATGGTCTCACCGACAATTCGCCGGTTAGTTTTAATACCGCAAAAGATGCAGATACGCTGAATTATATGGAATATCTTGCCGGTGCAAAAAGAATTGCGGTTGATTCTTCGGGAAGTTCGAAAACGTACGAGTCGAGAATCAATCTTTTTTTAACAAAGAAAATTAATGACAGTACGAATTCCGTGGGAAAAGATTTGATGGTGATTCATTATACTTCTACACCCGACTTATTTGAGGTTTCTAAGATTTGGTATAATAATATTTTGAAATTTACAAAAGTTCAAGGGAAACCCAATATCGTGAAAATCACGAAATAATCATTAAATTTGCACATTCAGATCATCATTTGAAGTTTCAATTCTTGGAGCTTGAATATTAAATAGAAGACTTTATATGTTACAGGTTAATTTTTTGCGCGAAAATAAAGAACGCGTTTTGGAAGGTTTAGGAAAACGAGGTTTCAAACAAGTAGATTTGGTTGATCAAGCCATCTCTTTGGATGACGATAGAAAAAAATTGCAGTTCGAACTGGATCAGAATTTATCGGAAATGAATAGAATTTCCAAAGAAATTGGTCTTTTGATGCGCGATGGTAAAAAAGAGGAAGCTGAAGCTGCAAAATCGCAAACCGCCATTTTCAAAGAAAATTCACAGGATCTACAGCAAAAATTAAAGGAGACAGAATCGAAACTTTTAGAAGTTTTGTATCAGATTCCGAATATTCCTTACGAGAAGGTAAAAGCTGGAACGACCGCTGAAGAAAACGAAATTATTTATCAATCGCACGATGTTGAAGGTTTAGGCGAAGGTGCAATACCACATTGGGAACTGGCGAAGAAATACAATTTAATTGATTTTGAACTCGGTGTTAAAATTGCGGGTGCAGGATTTCCTGTTTATTTTGGGAAAGGAGCGAGGTTGCAAAGAGCTTTGGTTCAATATTTTTTAGATAAAAATGGAGATGCAGGTTATCTTGAGGTTAATCCGCCGCATGTTGCCAACGAAGCTTCAGGGTATGGAACCGGTCAATTGCCCGATAAAGAAGGTCAAATGTATTATATCAATGAAGATAAATTGTATTTGATTCCCACTGCAGAAGTACCTGTAACCAATCTTTACCGTGATGTTTTGCTGGATGAAAAAGATTTGCCGATCAAAAACACTGCATTTTCCCAATGTTATCGAAGAGAAGCGGGAAGTTACGGAGCTCATGTTCGTGGTCTAAACAGATTGCATCAATTTGAAAAAGTAGAAATTGTACGAATAGAAAAACCGGAAAATTCTTACGCTGTTTTAGAGGAAATGGTAGATCATATCAAAGAAATTTTAAATGATCTTGAGCTTCCTTACCGTGTTTTAAGATTGTGTGGAGGCGATACAGGATTTGCATCTGCAATGACTTACGATTTTGAGGTTTGGAGCGCTGCGCAAGAAAAATGGCTGGAAGTTTCTTCAGTTTCTAATTTCGAAACCTTCCAAGCAAACCGTTTGAAATGCAGATACAAAAGCGACGGAAAAACACAGTTGGTTCATACTTTAAATGGTTCTGCAATGGCTTTACCGAGAATTATGGCCGCGTTACTAGAGAATAATCAAACAGAAAATGGGATAAAAATTCCTGCGAAAATTGCGGCATACGCAAGATTTGATCTGATCAACTAATAAGACACTTGTCATTTAAAACAAAATCCACCGGAAATTTTCGGTGGATTTTTGGTTGTTAATTATATTTCCATTTATTTTCGTCTTTCTGCTCTTTGATAGATTTATCGATATCATCAAGGATTTGGGCGACGAAATCTATTTTGCTTTTTAAGAGGAGCTGATCATTGGTTTTCCAATAGTCGCCTTCATCTTCTACCCAAAAATCCTGAAAAAAATCTTCAATTGCATGCAAGAAGGCTATGATTTCAAGGTGAGCTTCTACTCCGCCAAATTGGGTTTTACAAAAAGTGGACAGAGTAAGAGAATCATCAAAGTAAATATGAAGAGGTTCAACCTCTGGGTGTGCTTGCAAACTGATTCCTTTTTCCCACGGCTGCAATTGTGTTTGGGAATCTTCTTTTAGTGCAGAAAAAGACCAATCATGTTCTTCTGCATAATAAGTAGTAAATGAGAGCAAAGCGTCTAAATCCTTCAAAGACGCAAGTTGTCCGCCAAAATGAATGGTTATCGACATTTTTATTGATGATTAGTTGATTAAAATTACTAAATTTTTTCCAACTTAAAGAAACGCGTCAAGAAATTTACTTTTAATTTTCTTATTCGGTAGTGATGGTAATTTGTTTATCCTTATTCACCAGATTTTTACTGCCATCGAATAAATCGTTGCTTCGAACAGTGATCTGAATGGTTTTTTTATCAATTTGCTTTACAAAATCATGTTTTCCAACGATGCTTATAATTGGTTTTTGAAATTTCAAAGTGCTTGTGAAATTCATATTAATCATCTTCATCATTCCGAGCATTCCTTCCGCCATTTGTTTGCCATAAACTTCTAATGAATCACTTTTGGTAGCTGGATTTGATTGTTTTTTGTCGCCAGAATTTTTTGCAATTTCATTTAAAAACTCAGTGTTGTTAAATTTTTCGGTATCAATGGTCAAGGTTTTTCCATTCCAAATCGCGATATTTTGTAGCGGTAGATTTTTTAATTCTTTGCTTTGGGAAAGGAGATTGGTGATTTCTGTAGGAAATAATTTGTCGTATTTTAAAGATAGGCCATAAATTTCACCTTTGTCTTTATTCACTTTCATAAACATTTTTTTCAGAACTTTTGCTGAATCCTGATTCAAGGTAATTTTTTCGTCTTTTTGCAGATCAAATAAACTTTTCCAATCGGTAGATAGATTTCCGAGTTCTTTAGATTTCGAAATTTCATCAGTTTTATTTCCCATCATGCTCAACATTCCGAGCATGCTTTTATCCAAAAGGATATTAGATTCCATGCTGGTTGCCGAATCTTTGTAGTATGTTGTTTCGGTATTGACCGAACACGACTGCAAACCGAAAATTATTAGGAGCAGCCAAAGGCTAGATTTTTTGATCATTATTAAATTTTTTCGTTAGTAATTCAATTTAGAGACCAAGTTTTAGGGGGATACTTTTAGAAGATATAAAAGCTTTGAAAAAGTTGTATTAAAGCACTTTTTGAAGGCTAATTTTCCGGTAGGTAATCAACATCTATTTTCAAAGATGAACTAAGTTGCTCGTTATCTTTTTGCCAGTTTCTATCGAAAAAGAACAGATTCGGCTTTTCAATTTGTATCCCAGAAATTGCTGGATTGTAAGGTTTTGGACCATCGGTTTGGGTTCCGTTGATGATATTTTTTTTGGAATGAATCCATTCAAAACCAATAAAATAGCCATTCGTGGGAACTTTAATTTTTAATGAAGAAAGATCTGCAATTATTTTATTGTTCTTAATAGGAATTTCGAGGATAATTTTTGCATGATCTAAAATTTTTCCGGGCAAACCATTTTCGTTTTCATAGATACATAGAAAAACTGTGGATTTTTTTCCGTCGAAATTCATGGCTTCAAATTGAACTTTATTGAAAATTTCTGGAGAATGATCTGTTGATTCTTGTTCAATAAATATCGCAAATGCTTTGATCGTTTGCATTCCCACAACACCGGTTCCTAAAGATGGTCCTTTAATTTTATGAAATTCGAAGGTTGCTTTTCTTGTTTCTACATTTGAAAATTCAGCCGTTTGCGCAGAAAAGGAAAGAGATAAAAATAAAAAGAGTAAAAATTGATATTTCATCATCTAAATTTACTCTAATGTACAAAATTTAGTGACACGTAGCATGATTACCTTCCTGATGATCTTTCGAATCATTGTGGTGAACTTGTAAAGCCTCTTTTTTCGGGGAAATAAAAGGAATCCCAATCTCTAAACCACGAAGAATGAAAAGTCCGCCTAAAACGATCATCATTACGGGAACAAATTTCAAAATTTTTATTCTGAATGCGGTGGTCATTAAATTTCCTAATAGCACTATTGCAAACATAAATGGTAAAGTTCCTAAACCAAATAATGCCATAAAAGTTGCACTTTGCCAAATTCCCCCAGATGCTAAACTTGCTGTTAAAGCCATGTAAACCATTCCGCACGGTAGGAATCCATTAAGAATTCCGGTAGTAAATCGAGATCTGTAATCTGCTTTTTGTAAGAGTTTTCCTAGATTCATTTTTACCTTTAGTAAAGATTGAGATAAAAAAGGGATCTTCGAAGCGAAATCTTTTCCGCCAAAGGAAAATACAGCCATTACTATTAAAAGTATTCCGACACCGATGGTTAAATATTGTTGAAATCCAGCCATTTGAAATCCTTTTCCAACGGTTCCTAGAATTGCTCCTAAAAAGGAATACGTGACGATTCTACCGAATTGATAGGTTAAATTTTGCAGGTAATAATTGGTGGCTTGTTTTTTAGTTAATCCCAATGATAAAGCGATAGGACCGCACATTCCGATGCAGTGAAAACCAGAAGCGAAACCTAAAGCGAGTGCGGAAAATATGAGTGCTAATTCCATTGAACGTCGTAGTCGAGTTGATAAGGTTTATTAGTAGATTTCCATTTAAGTTTTAAAGTATAGCCGCCTTTGGAGATTACTTTGGCGGGAATCAGAAATGACTGTTGTGCGTCGAGGATCACTTCTTTTTTTACATCAAGATTGGCATCATTGGTTCGGAAAAGCTCAAAATTTACTTTTGATTGATCCACGATAATGCTTTTTGGAAATGTAAGTTGAATGCCTTTATCATTTTGTAAATAAAGCGGTTTTTCGGCTAATAAATCTCCATTTTTTTTTGCGTTGATGACATCCTGATATTGCAGCTCTTCGCTATAATAATGGTCGGTCACCAATTCGGCATTTTTCTGACCGTTTGGAAAAATTAAAATCATAAATAATATGAAAGCCATAAATGAGCCAAGTGCAAGAACAATCCCGTGTCCCCAAGTAAATTTTTTGAACATTGTTTTTAAAATTGAAGTTTGAATGGGCCTTCGAAATACGTTTTGAAAGTATCTAAAAGTTCCCCTTTATCATCATACACGCCGATGCTGATGTTCTGTTTTGAAAGTTTGATTTCGTTCACCGGGAAACTGATGTTTACGGTTCCTTTGGTGATGTCGCCTTTCTTTATTTTTATTTTATTGGATTCGCTTAAGGAAACTTCTGCGTGTTGCGGTTCTAATACTTTAATCGTAATAATTTTATCTTTATTGCTTTTGTTTAAAAAAGTGTAGCTGTACGTATTGGTTATTTTTGCGTCGCGCACGAAGAATGAGGAACCTGCAGGTTTGATAAATTTGGCTTCTACATCGGCTCTGTTGTACATTAGGAATCCCATAAATGCGACCATTAATGCAAGTACAAAAGAATAGGCTTTCATTCTGGTTGTAAATTGGAACGGAATTTCTTTTTCAATTTCATCTTCGGTGGCATATCTGATGAGTCCTGGAGGAAGTCCGGTTTTAACCATTACTTCATCACAAGCATCGATGCAAGCGGTACAATTCACACATTCTAGTTGTTGTCCGTCACGAATATCAATTCCGGTGGGACAAACGACAACACATTGGTTACAGTCAATACAGTCTCCTTTTCCTTCGGCTTTTCGATCTTCTCCTTTTCTCCATTTAGATCGGTTTTCTCCTCTTTTAAAATCATAATAAACGTTGATCGTTTGTTTATCAATCAAAACGCCTTGTAATCTCCCGTACGGACAAACCAAAGTACAAACCTGCTCTCTGAACCACGCAAATGTGAAATAAAAAGCGCCGGTGAAAATAATCATGACAAGAAAACTGGTGAAATTGTTAAATGGACCTTCCTTAATCATGGTAAAGACTTCCTGATAACCTACGATGTACATAAACATCCAGTGTGTGATGATTAAAGAAATAATAATGAATATTGACCATTTTAAGGATCGTTTCCATATTTTTTCAGTATTCCATTCCTGTCGGTCTAGTTTCATCTGTTTGTTACGGTCGCCTTCAATCAAATAATCGATTTTGCGGAAAACCATTTCTAGGAAAATAGTTTGAGGGCAAATCCAGCCGCAAAAAATTCTACCAAAAACGACGGTAAATAAAATAACAAATACAATAGAAGTAATCGCACCTAAAGCAAGAATGAAAAAATCTTGTGGATAAAATGGTTGTCCGAAAATAAAGAAATGTCTTTCAACGATATTTATTAAAAGGAGCGGATTGCCATTAATTTTCAAGAAAGGAATTACGAAAAACAGTGCAAGTAGAACATAAGCCACAATATTTCTATAATTGGTGAACTTACCATGTGGTTTTCGTGGGAAAACCCAAACTCGTTTCCCCGAATCGTCCATTGTTCCTACGGAATCTCTGAAATTTTCTGGTTCTATTACTTGTCCTTGTCCTCCTCGGAATACATTATCTTGTTCGGCCATTTTTACATCTATTTAATAAAAAAAAACATAATTCGTATTCTTGAATCTTCTCGAATAGCGAATTATGTTTTCAAAGTAATATTGTTTTTAAATTTTATTTCTCCCAGTTTGCTGGTGTTCCTTGTGGAGCTGCACCACCTTGAGCTGGAGTAATTGGATTTTGTTCCTGATTGATATGATAAACATAAGCTGCTACATTTTGGATATCGAAACCGGTTAGAACTCCATTTTTTCCCCAAGCTTGCATGGTAGGATTATTTGGACTTCCGTTTTCAACCATGTGGAATACATTTTTAAATAATGTTTTTTCCGGTTGATTGATCCATGCTTGATCGGTAAGATTTGGTCCAATTCCACCTTTTCCGCCATCACCGTGACAAGAAACGCAGTTTGTTTTAAAAACTTCCTGCCCCGCTGCAATATTATCCGGAGAATAAACCGCATTGTCTATAGTTGGAGGAGGGGTGTTTTTTACATATTCTGCGATGCTTGCAGTTTGAGCTTTGTATTCTGCATCATATTCTGTGCCTTGATGCGCAAAATCGGTCAAAAAGAAAGAAATCATATAAACAGCACAATAAGCAACTCCGAAATAGAATAAACCAAGCCACCATTTTGGTAACTGATTGTCTAATTCCATAATTCCATCGAAACCGTGGTCGATTAGCAAATCCTGTTCTGTACTTGCTGTTTGTTTTTTAAATGCACTTTCATACAATCCCTTGAAATATGGGATTTTTTTTGATTGAAGATATTCTGCCTTTTGAGCGTCGGTTAAACTTTTGAATTTTTCATTTTCAATCAAGTCACCGATTGCATTTTGAATAAGGGCAAGAATTGTACTTATCACTGCTGTTCCCCAAAAATAAGGTGAAGACAGGAATGAGGAATTCTGTACAAACATGTAATACATGATGAAAAGAATTACCAGTATAATAGCGATCGTTACGTAAACGGGGGATCTTTGTTTCATTTTATTTAGTTTTATATAAAATTACAAGTTTTTATCGTCAATATCATCTTCTAAAGGAGCATTTGCTTCTTCGTCATAATGTTTCTTAGACCTTGAAAAAACCCAAATTACGATTCCTAAAAAAAATATAAGAAAGAATATCATGGAGAAAGTTTGGTACAAACCAACATTTTCGCCATTTGCTAGAATATCTTTTATATTTTGAGGAATCATAATTTTGATTTTAATTTATTTAGTACTTGCCGTTTTAATTTCGGTTGTTTTAATATCGGTTCCTAATCTTTGCAAATATGAAATCAAGGCTACGATCTCTTTTTTCTCAAGAGGGACGAAATTAGCACCTTCTTGTGCTTTTCTTTGAGCATAAGCTTCTTTCACATCGGCAGCTTCAGAATAGATCTGTTTTACGATAAACTTCGCCTGGTTATCTGCCCAGCTGTCAGCTGAATCGATTTGGGCTTGAGTGTAAGGAACATCAAACGTATTTTTCATCAGTTTGATTTTATCCACCATTTGGCTTCTGTCTAAATCTCTTGCAATTAGCCATGGGTATCTTGGCATAATTGATCCGGCCGAAGTTACTCTAGGATTTAACATGTGTTTGTAATGCCAAGAACTTGGGTTTTTACCGCCTTCTCGGTGCAAATCTGGTCCTGTTCTTTTCGAGCCCCACAAGAATGGTCGGTCATAAATAAATTCACCAGCTTTTGAATATTGCCCATTTTTACCATTAAATCGAACTACTTCATCTCTAAAAGGACGAATCATTTGACTGTGACAAGCATTACAACCTTCACGGATGTATAAGTCTCTTCCTTCTAATTCAAGCGGAGAGTAGGGTTTAACCGCTGCAATTGTTGGTACGTTATCTTTAATAGTAAGGGTTGGAACGATTTCTACAAATCCACCAATAGCAACTGCGATAAATGAAAGTACTGTTAAAAGAATCGGAGTTCTCTCTAACCAAAGGTGTAGTCCTTCTCCCTCTTTTCTTTTCTTCGTTGTCGCAGCCAAAGCTGGTGCTTCTGCAGGAACATTTTTTTGGAAAGATCCGCTTCTTACTGTTGCTACTACGTTTACACACATTAAGATTGCTCCGGAAATATACAATAAACCACCTACAAATCTCATTTGATAATAAGGAATAATCGCTGTAACAGTATCTAACCAGTTTTTATAAAGTAAGGTACCATCTGGATTAAATTGTTTCCACATTAGTCCTTGTGTAAATCCGGCAATATATAAAGGAACAGCATAGAAAATAATTCCTAATGTACCTAGCCAAAAGTGCCAGTTTGCTAATTTTACAGACCAAAGTTTAGTTCTCCACATAATTGGAAGAAGGTAATAAATCATACCAAAGGTTATGAATCCATTCCAACCTAGAGCACCAACGTGAACGTGACCAATTACCCAATCGGTATAGTGACCAATTTTATTTAATGTTTTTGTTGCCAATAATGGTCCTTCGAAAGTTGCCATACCATAACAGGTAACTGCTACCACGAAGAATTTAAGTACAGGGTTTTCTCTCACTTTGTCCCATGCCCCTCTTAAAGTAAGAAGCCCGTTTAGCATTCCTCCCCAAGACGGTGCAATCAACATAATAGAAAATCCTGTTGCCAATGCTTGCGCCCAACCTGGAACGGCGGTGTATTGTAAATGGTGAGGTCCTGCCCAAATGTAAACAAAAATCAATGACCAAAAGTGAATAATTGATAATTTGTAAGAAAATACAGGCCGATCTGCAGCTTTAGGTAAGAAATAATACATCAAACCAAGTATAGGAGTTGTAAGGAAAAATGCTACTGCATTGTGACCATACCACCATTGAACCAAAGCATCTTTCACTCCTGCATAAGCAGAATAAGATTTCCATCCGGTGAAAGTTAAAGGTACTTCTAAGTTGTTGATGAGGTGTAACATCGCTACAGCAACCCAGGTTCCTAAATAGAACCAAATGGCTACATATAAATGTCGCACTCTTCGGATTAATATGGTACCAATCATATTGATTCCGAAAATAACCCAAACAACAGTGATTAAAATATCAATAGGCCATTCATGTTCTGCGTATTCTTTAGAAGTATTAATCCCCATTAGGAATGTAATAACTACCGCAACAATCATTAATTGCCATCCCCAGAAATGAATCCAAGAAAGCACATCACTGTACATTCTCGTTTTTAGGAGTCTTTGCAAAGAATAATAAATACCCGCGAACATACCATTGCCAACAAATGCAAAAATTACTGCACTGGTATGCAACATTCTAATCCGGCCAAAACCGAAAGCACCATGCGTATTAATAAGCCCCTGCAAATTACCGCTTCGCAAACTTACGATGGTTGCATCGTCTGTTCCGAAGAAATATTCGGGAAGTTCGGGATAAAATAGCATTAAAGCGGCAGTTAGTCCTAGCAAAAATCCGACAAGCCCGAAGACTACGGTTGCATAGAGAAACGCTCGCACAATGCTGTTGTCATAACTAAATTTTTGAGTTTCCATATAAATTAATCACTTTTTTCTTCTGAAGGTATATCTAATTTCTGTTCTTTGTCACCTTTGTTTTTTACGATTTCTGATTCTAAAAGTATTCGAACTGCTGGTGATTCATCATCATCAAATTGGCCATTTCTAGCGCTTACTATAAAAATGATCAGAAAAACGACAGCTAATAAAACGCTGCAGAAAATCATTAAATATAGTATATCCATAGCAATGCAAATTTATTATAAAATTCATCCAAATTTACTCAAAAAATATGATTTTCATCATTTAATGTTAAAATAAGTTAATTTAAAATATTTCTAAATTAGGGTAATTCATTTTTAACTGTTGATTTTGAAATATTTAGTGCTTCGCCACCATGTGGCAACTGATGTAAATGCAACAACGCTTATTGAACTGATCGGCATTAATATCGCTGCAAAAAGTGGCGACATATGTCCTGTTACGGCAAAACCAAGTCCGATTATATTGTACATAAAGCTAATTGCAAAGGTTATTTTTACAATCATCATCGCATCTTTACAAAATTTCAAATATTTTTCAAAATCAACTAATTTAACTCCTGCCATGATTACATCAGACGACGGCGTAAAGGAGTTCGTGTCATCTGCAACCGCAATGCCAACATTGCTTTGTTTCAAAGCTCCCGCATCATTTAAACCATCGCCAAACATGGCAACTTTGTGTTGGTGATCTTGTAAATTTTTTATGTAGTTCAGTTTATCTTCTGGACTTTGATTAAAAGCCATTTCCGTCACATTTGGAATCATGGTTTTTAATTTAATTTCTTCCGAAGAGTTGTCACCACTTAAAATATGAATTTGATAACCATAAAGACTTTTAAATAAAGTTTTCAAATCATCTCGATATTCATTCTTGAAAATAAATTTCCCTAAAAATTCCTCATTTCTGCTTATATATACGGCGGTTTCCAAGCTTTTAGATCTTTGCCCAATCAACTTTGCGGAGCCAATTTTGTAATTCGTTCCGCGAACATTGGCTTCATATCCTTTTCCTGGAATTTCCCTGAAGTTTTCTACGGGAAAATATTCGTCCTCAACTTCCACAAAATTGTAAAGAGCCTTTGATAAAGGATGGTTTGAATTTTTTAAAAGTGACTTGATGTTTTTTAAATCAAAATCTGAAAAATCATTGCCCTCAAAATTAATATTTGATTTTTTATTGTGCGTAATCGTTCCCGTTTTGTCGAAAACCAAAGTGTCAATTTTGGATATTTTCTCAATGGTCAAAGTGTCTTTTACATAAAATTTATTTCGACCCAAAATCCGCATGACATGTCCGAAAGTAAAAGGTGCAGACAAAGCCAATGCACAAGGACAGGCAATGATCAAAATCGCTGCGACCACTTGAAACATTTTTTCGAAATCAATTCTTCCCCAATAAATTCCGGCAATTAATGTGATTGCTAAAATAATGAAAGTGAAATATTTTGAAATTTCATTGGTCAAATTATCGAGACCGGTTTCGTATTTTTTAAAAGCCTCCTTATTCCAAAGTTGGGTAAGGTAACTTTGATTCACGGTTTTGATGACTTCTAATTCTAAAGCTGAACCAATTTGTTTTCCACCGGCAAAAATTTTATCACCTGCTTTTTTAGGGATCGAAGCACTTTCACCTGTAATGAAACTGTTATCGATGTTTCCTTCCCCATTAATTAAAACTGCATCTACAGGAATAATTTCCTGATTCCGAACCATTATTCGGTCGCCAATTTTTAAATCTGAAAGTAAAATATTGTCCTGTTTTCCATTGAAATCTACTTTTGTGACTGCAATCGGATAAAAGGATTTGTAATCTCGGTCATAAGAAAGCGCGCTGTAGGTTCTTTTCTGAAATAATTTCCCCAAAAGCATGAAAAATAAAAGCCCACACAAAGTATCGAAATAGCCAGCTCCATAGTTGGTTAATGTTTCGTAAATACTTCGTCCATAGAGCATTAGAATTCCTAGGACAATGGGAACATCAATGTTTACAATCTTATTTTTTAGACCAAACCAAGCTGATTTAAAGTAATCTGAGGCGGAATAAAATACAACGGGTGTTGCCAGCAAAAACATTAAAAAACGAAAAAGTGGTTTGTATTTATCCATCCAGAAATCGGTGGTTCCCATTACTTCTCCAGCATATTCCGGGTAGGAAAAAAACATACCGTTTCCGAATGCAAATCCTGCAATTGCCAATTTGATGACCAAGGTTTTATCTAAAAACTCTTCCTTTTTTTCTGCAGTTTCCAGATTGATTACCGGTTTGTAACCCAAGTTGCTTAGAAATTTCGCAAGTTCACTTAATTTTAATTCATTGTGATTGAATGAAATTTGAACGTTTTTCCGGGTAAAGTTCACCTGTGAATAATTGATGTTTGGGTTTAGAGTATGCAAACTCTCCAATAGCCAAATACAAGATGAGCAGTGAATGACAGGAATTTTGAAAGTGACAAGACTTGTGTTTCCTTCAGAAAAATCAGTTACTTTATCAAAAATTTCTTGGGTGTCGAGATAATCAAATTGGGAAATGTTATCATCATTGGGTCTGATTCCGGACCGTTTATTCAGTTCATAAAAATTGCCTAAATCATTAATATTCAGGATTTCATAAACCGATTTACATCCGTTACAGCAAAATATTTTGTTGTCCAAAGAAATTCGCTCTTTTTCTATCTCCTGACCGCAATGAAAACAATTTTCTGACACTTTTTATTAATTTCAACCCACAAAATTATAACAAATATATTTGTGTTAAGGTTTTAAAAACTCTATTTTTGCTGATAAATGTCATAAATAATGTCGGTAGAAAAACAAAACTTAATTGAAGAAAATTTAAAGCAGATTTTTAATGAAGATTTTTTAATGGAAATGCTTTCAGCAGAAGATTTTCAAAATTATAATTCCGTTAAACAAATACTTAAGTTTCATAAAGGAGATACCATTTTTGAGGATGGCGACAATTCAAAAGGGGTATATTTTATTAAAAAAGGGACTACAAAGCTAGCCAAACAAGGCGTTTACGGAAAAGAGCAGATTTTGCGATTTATAAAAGAAGGTGATTTGATTGGATACCGTTCTTTACTTTGCGGAGAAAATTTTCAAGCAAAAGGAGAAGCGATGACCGAGGTGGAAGCACTGTTTTTACCCTCTGAATTTTTTCTTCATCTTTTAGAAGTATATCCTAAATTATCTTTTGTCATGCTGCAGAAAATAGCTTTTGAATTGGGAGAATCTTCGAATACGGTTACTTTTTTAGCACAAAAAACGGTTCGCGAAAGATTGGCAGAAATTTTACTCTTATTAGAACAGAAACTGGGAACCGATCCCGAAGGATTTATTAAAATATCTTTAACAAGAGAAGAAATCGCAAACATCATCGGAACTGCAACAGAAAGTGCAATTCGATTGATTTCTGAATTTAAGCAAGATGAACTGATCGAAGTTGAAGGACGAAATATAAAAATTATTCATCACGAGAAATTAAGAAAATTAGGTCACGTTATCAATTGATGAGTGAATTTGAAAATGTATTAATTTGATTATTTTTTTGATTTCTTAAACATTCAGGAATCTAATTTTAATCAGCACTTATTGCATATTAAAATTTCCTTTTTTATCATTTATTACCCAAATTTCACATTTTCAAATTCTCACATTAACCCATTTAATTATGTCTGTACATTCTGAAATAAAAAAAATTACTACCGAAACTTTGCGAAAAATGAAATTCGACAAAGAAAAAATAACCATGCTCACTGCGTATGATTTTACCACGGCAAAAATGGTTGATGCAGGTGGAGTAGATGCGATTTTGGTAGGCGATTCTGCATCAAATGTGATGGCTGGTTTTGAAACCACTTTACCCATTACGCTTGATCACATGATTTATCATGCACAATGCGTGGTACGTGGAGTTGACCGAGCTTTGGTAGTGGTCGATTTGCCTTTCGGAAGTTACCAGTCTAATCCCGAAAAAGCTTTGGAATCTGCAGTAAGAATTATGAAAGAATCGGAAGCACATGCCATCAAATTAGAAGGTGGAAGTGAAGTTGAAGAATCCATCAGAAAAATTGTGAATGCGGGAATTCCTGTGATGGGACATTTGGGTTTAACGCCACAATCTATTTTTCAGTTCGGAACGTATAAAGTTCGTGCAAAAGAAGATGAAGAAGCAGAAAAATTATTGAAAGACGCAAAATTACTAGAGGAATTAGGATGTTTCGCCTTGGTTTTAGAAAAAATTCCGGCTGCATTGGCAAAAAAAGTATCAGAAAGTATTTCCATTCCAACCATCGGAATTGGAGCGGGACCAGATTGCGACGGTCAAGTTTTGGTTTACCACGATATGGTGGGAATGAATCAGGGTTTTTCGCCCAAATTTCTCAGAAGATATTTAGATCTATACACTGAAATTACCGGTGCGGTTTCTCAGTTTGTGAAAGATGTAAAAGCTGTAGATTTCCCTAATGAAAAAGAAAGTTATTAAGTTTTTCTATTTGCTGATTGGTTTTTGTTTTTTTCAATCCTGTGTTTCTCGAAAAACGCAGTTTGGAACAAAGACAGAAATCCGTGATTCTAAGGATTCCGCTCAAAGTTTGGCTAAAATTTCCTTGATTAAAAGTTTAGAATATTCCGAATTCAAGGAAGGTCAATTTAGCAATGAAAATGAATCTTTAAAATATCGCATTTTACGACCAGAAAAATTAGATTTAAATAAAAAATATCCGCTTATCGTAGTTTTTCACGGTTCTGGCGCAATAGGTTCCGACAACAGATCACAAATGGGAGTTTTGTCTAAAATGTGGCTGCTTCCGGAAAATAGAAAGAAATTTCCTGCGTTTGTTATCGCTCCTCAATTTCCTGGTCGTTCTTCCAATTATCATCTCGATACAACACGTGGAGTTCAGGTTTCCGAATCGAATGAATATCTTGATTTGCTTTTAAAATCCGTTGATTCATTGGCAAGTGCAGAAAATATCGATCGATCCCGAATTTATGTTATGGGATTTTCGATGGGAGGTTCCACCACCACCAATGCGGTTTCTAAAAGACCTGATTTATTTGCCGCAGCGATTAATATTTCGGGAATTTCACAATTCAATAATAATGAAAACCTTCTAAAAACCCCAATTTGGATGGTTCACGGAAGTTTAGATGCCGATAATTATCCCCAAAGCAATTTGAAATTTTACGAAGAAATGAAAGACAAAGGACAGGTTCTTTTTTGGGAATTTAAAGATAAATATCATAATAATATCATCTCTGCGAAACTCGTAGATGCACTACCAAAATGGCTTTTTAATCAAAAAAAATAAACAATGAATACCAATACCCAAACCATTCAAGGCATCCTTTCAATCGGCGCAATTTTGTGTCTCGTGGTAGGTTTTTTTAACCTTTTTTCTCCTGAAATCAATGATTTGCTTTACAACAAATTATTTTACATTTTAATCGGAGTAAGCTTCTTTTTTCAAGCGCCCACTTTAGGAAACAAAAATTTGTTATATCCAATGTATGCAGCGGCAGCTTTGTGCGTAATCGGTGCGTTTTTGCCAAAAGAGTCCCAATTTGGAATGATCAAAACTATTGGACTTTTTGCGGGTGTAATTCTCTCTATTTTTAATAGACCGAAAGTTTCGCGACAATAAGATTACGGGGGATTTTTTTCGGTTGTCAAAAGTTTTCTTAGAAGTTTTTTGAGTTTTTAAGAAAGCCTAAAATTTTCCCGATTTCAAGATTTCTTCCAGATAACCGCTCAGTAAAACCCGTTCAGCTTTTGTTAGATTTGCTTTCGGGTGTTTCGCGATATAAGCGGTCATCGGCATCGAGTAATCCTTCACCGATTTCGCGGAGTTTTCGAGCATATTTTTCTTCAGATCTTTATTGAAAGTTCCCCATTCCGAGAAATTAAGATGTTTTCTGCCCTCATTGATGTGATTTTTTATCGACCAGGAAATGGGCGCTAAATACGCGTAATCTGGATATACAGTTTCGTTGCTGTGACAATCGTAACACCCTTTTTTTAAAATTTGCTGTACATTTCCCGGCGTCGCAAAAACATTCACGAAATTTACTTTTTCATCTACAGGTTTATTTACCCTGTTAACTGGAATGAATTGAATCAATGCAATTACAATCAGGAACCAGTAGAGAATATTTTTGAAAATTTTCATTCTTGTTTTTTAGGTGAATCGGTTTTTGTTGGACTAAGGATTTTCTCCTCGGAAATATTTTTTGTTGGGAGAATTTCTGTCGCTTGAAGATCCCAAGTTTCCCGAATTTCCCAAAGCGGTCGTATTTCTACTTTCTTCTCATACATAAACACGTCTTCTGCAATAATTGCATTTTTGAAATCTGCTGCATCCCAAATTCCATTTCCGTTGTTATCTACTAAAATTCTTGGTTGATATTTTTGAGGTCTTAAGGATTTGAAGATTATTTGCGGATCTTTACCATATTTGGAATAGATCACAGTACCATTTTCATTAACCAACTGAAACCAAAAGTTTTCGCGTGGCGCATTTTGTAGGGTTAAAAATAACGAACCATACTTTTCGGATTTATCAGTTTCAAAATCAAAACGTTTTGAGATCGTGGTGCTTTCAAAAAAGGAAGAAATAGTTCCTTTAGGTACGGTAAGCGAATATTTTTTTCCTTCTTTAAAGTTGCTTGTAATTTTAATTTGATACGGATTTTTCTCCCTTATTTTCGCGGTAAATTCCTGAGAAATGCTGTCTGAAACCAATGTCCATTTTTCGGGTTGTATTTTATCTACAAAATAATTCGAGGTGAGAACGAAATCCTCGTTCGGTGCTAATAAATTACCACTGTTATTCGTGACCGACATTTCATTTTTCTTGTTGTAGCGATAAAAAACAGAAACCGTATCTTTTTTTACGCCATCATCATAGCTGAATTTTAAATTGTCGCTCGCATCGATTCCTAGATTTTGTTCCTTGGCATTGAACCAAATATTAATTGAATCTGATTTTGGCAAATGGGTGACTTTATAATTCTTAAGTTTTTCGCTGACCGAAAGCACTTTCACCACATCGGGATTTCCTTCGAAAGTCATCAAAATTCCGCCTGGAACTTCCTTCATTTCTTCATATTTCAACGCTTTTTTGGAAGGGAACAAATTTATTTTTAAACCAGAAATACTTTTGTCTAAAACAATCTGATCTTTTAAAAAACCAACCTTTTCTTTCCCCGCATCGTAAACAGAATTCGAGTTGCTGTCTTCAAAAGCCAGAAGGCGATATTTGCCAGGAGATAGATAGTTCAGTTCAAAATAACCATCAGGATCTGCTTTGGTAATATAATAAGGTTTCTGACGATAATCCATGGAATCTTTAATCTGATAAAGACCCACTACAGAACTGATTTCCTCAGGTTTATTTTTTGTATCGGGAATTAAACTTTTTAACTCGCCACTTACGAACAAATTATCGATTTTATCACCGGTTGAAAAAGCGAAATTGTAATATTTCAGGGCATTGTTTTCGTTGTTGTCAACAATAGCATTTCCGAAATTAAAATTGTAAGTGGTATTTGCCTGCAAAGTATCGTCCCACTTGATGAGTAGATATTTGTTCGCCATTCCTGAAGGAAGAATTTTTTTCATTTTCTTCAATGGCGGCGAAATGATCAGTTGTTTATTGATGTCTTTCAAAGTGATGTATTCATCAAAATCAATTTGCAACTCTTTGATGTTTCTCGGAACATTCACTCTGGACGAGTCGATATTGCTTGAAACAACGATTGGCGCAATGGTGTCTTTTGCGCCGCCTACAGGTGAACCAACACGTGCACAGCAAACCATTAAAAAACTGAGGACTAAAAGAAAGAAAATTTTCTTCATTGAGGAATTTTAAACAAAATTAAGAAAATTATTCGCTGTAAGGATCACTGGATTCTTTGGCGCCTGTTTTTATGGGCGAGTTCAATAGACTGTCATTTTCATTCATGTCTTTTTGCAATTTAGCGGTTTCGTAGGGGAAATTTTCAAATAATCCAGATAGCGCCAAAGCGGTATAAACCCTGCCTGAATATTTATTTCCGATTGCGATAATGGTAACATTTGATTTTAATAAATGTGCGAAAACCGAATTTGTTCCATGCCACCATCCGTTGTGATAGGTGAGTTTTTCGCCATTGTCAAAAATTTTCATTCGGAATCCAATTCCGTAATTATTGACTCCTGGTTTTTCATTGCTGTACGGTTCAAAGATTTTTTCCTGTACATCGCTTCGTAGAAAATTTTTGGCGAACATGGCTTTTGAAAAATTAAGGAGATCGCGTGGTGTTGTATAAACATTTTTATCACCATAAATTAAGTCTAGCCGATCGTAAGGATATAGTTTTGGACCCCGTTGAAAGAAAGATTTAGCCGCGGTGAGCGTGTCTTTTTCTTCGAAAACGTAGGTGTTTTTCATCTTCAAAGGTCGAAAAACGATCTGTTTCATCGCCTCAGGAAAGGTAGTTTTTGTGACTTTTTCGATCAAAAGTGAAAGTAAAGCATAATTCGTATTGCAATACATAAAACCAGTGTTGGTTTCCCGTGCAAGTTCCGGTTTGTAGCGGATGAGCAGATTTAAAATATCTTGATTATTAAGGTATTTCTTGTGATATTCTGCCGGTTCGGGTTTGATTTTTTCGATGAGATATTCATATTTTGGCAAACCACTTCTTTGAGACAAAAGTGTAAAAACAGTTACTTTTGGGTACGGAAATTTCGGAAAATATTTGGTTAATGGATCTTCCAGTTTTATTTTCCCGCTTTCAATCAATTTCATGGTTGCCATTGCAGTAAGCGTTTTAGAAACAGAAGCTACATGAAGTGCAACCGTATCATTGATGGGAACCTGATTGTTGTCTTGTGCAAAACCTCTGTAATTTTCGTACAGAATTTTATCTCCTTTTGCAACTAAAAAGCCTCCCCACAAATCGCCTTTTTCCCAGATGTTTTTATAATACTGATCAATGGTAGCGACTATAGAATCTTGGTTATCAAGCTGATTGTCTTTTTGCTTAAAAATATGATCGAGATCGATGTTGCTGTAGTTGGGTAGGGTAGTTTTGGGGTCTTCATTTTTATTGTTGTCTTTTTTGCAGGATAACAATATGAAGCCAAAAAATAAAATAAAAATGAGGCGCTGTACAAATTTCATTTAAAGGTTTTTGAACTGAAAAATCTCCGCAATATAAGAGATTTAAGGAAGATTTTATAAGACCGCAATCATAAAGATTTGTTAAGACTTTGAAAAGTCTGATAAAATTTTATCCACGATAACTTGCGCCAGTTTTTCCTTGCTTTGTACTGTCCAACCAGCGATATGTGGGGTTAAGATTGCTTTTTCAGAATGCAAAAGGTATTGTAAATCTTCGTTCCCGGATTCTATATTTTCAAAAGATGCTTTTTCGTATTCCAAAACATCCAAAGCGGCACCTTTTATTTTACCTGATTTTATTGCTTTTACCAGATCTTGTGTTTTAACATTTTTTCCTCTCGCTGTATTAATGAAGTAGAAATCCTTTTTCATCTTTGAAATGAATTCTTCGTCAATTAAATAGTTCGTTTCAGCGGATAATGGTAGGTGTAAACTCAGAATATCTGCATCTCTGTACAATGTTTCCATGGTGGTCTGAGTTGCAAATTCATCGGAAAGGTTGGGAATAATGTCATGAAAAATAACAGATACGCCAAAACCGGAAAGTCTTTTTGCAACCGCTTTTCCCATGTTTCCATAGCCTATAATTCCGAAAGTTTTGCCTAAAAGTTCGTCGCCACGGTTCTCTTCTCTCTTCCAGATTCCATTTTTTACTTCGGTGGAGGCAATAAAAAGTCGGTTCATTAATATAAGAAGCATTCCAACCACATGTTCCGCTACAGAATCGCGGTTTCCTTCCGGCGAACTGATTAATTTTATGCCCGATTTATGCGCAAATTCAACATCAATGTTTTCCATGCCTGCTCCGACTCTCGCAATGAATTTCAGATTTTTGGCGTGTTCAATGAAATTTTTATCAATGGGAATTCTGCTTCGGATAATAATGCCATCGTACGTTTCTATTTTCTTTAAAACTTCATCGTAAGTTGACGTGAAATCTTCTTCCAACAGAAATCCTTTCGCCGATAGTTGTTCAGTAATTAAGGGATGGTTTTTATCGAGAAGGAGAATTTTCATATGAATTAAATTCTAAAAGAATGAGTACTAACAATTATTAAACACTATATTTTAGAGATTTAGACGATTGATTGTAAGTCTTTTATCTCTACTTAACTGCCAAATAATTTCTTCAATTCTACAGAATCTGCAGCGAGCATTCTACCAGAAAGGATTAAAGACAATTCTTTTCTACGCAAAGCAGCTTCAAAGCGTTTTTGTTCTTCTTCTGTTTCAGGTTCCATCTGCGGAATAGGAATCGGTCTATTAAATTCATCTACCGCAACGAACGTATAAATTCCTTCGTTGGTATGAATTTTTTTCTGATTGATAGGATCATCTAACCAAACATCAACATAAATTTCCATGGAGGTGGAGAATGCGCGTGAAACTTTACTTTCTAATACAACAATTCCTCCTTCTGGAATAGGAAAGTTAAATGATACGTGATTTACAGAAGCGGTTACAACACGTCTTTCGCAGTGTCTTGCTGCAGAAATTGAAGCGCAACGATCCATTTTTGCAAGCAACTCGCCGCCAAAAAGATTTCGCAAAGAATTGGTTTCGTTTGGTAAAACGATATTGGTCATAACAGTTAACGATTCTGCGGCTTTTTTGCTTTTTTCCATTTAGAATTAATATGTTTTTTGGAACTCCATTTTTTGGAGCTTGTTTTTTGTGGGATGATTGAAGATTTCAGCGTGTCGGTGAGTGATGAATCCAAATTGGGATTCAAAAAAGTGGCGGAGTCTATTTTAACGGAATCTTTTTTTAGTTTCTGAACCGTTTTTTTATTGAAGCCATCTTTAAAAGATTTCTTGCCAAAGATTTTCTCTGGTTGTGTAATCCCAAAATAAGTTAAGGCTAAAACACTAATCACCAAAGGAATAACCCAATATACGGACTTGCTGAAAGTGAATGATTTCTTTTCGGCGATGTTTGTTGATGGAGTGTTTTTGTTCGTAATCTCGGAAATCGTAATTTCTTCTAAACCATAGAAATCAGGGGAGAAATTTTCCGATCGTGTTCCCTTAAAATGGATTTGATGATCGGCAAGAAAAAAAGTTCCGAGATTTTCTAGCAGAAGCTTTCCTTCTTTTTCTAAAGTTGAGTTCCAAGAAGTAACTCGTTTTCTGATTTCAATTTCGGCTTCAAGCTCCGAAATATTTTTTTGAGCGGAAAGAAATGAAATGAATTCTATTTCTCTTTCACCGGATTTATTTTGGAATGCGACTTCTTTCCCAGGTGGTAAAATACTTTTGCCTGCTTCATCTACAACCGCATTGATATTTTTTAAGTAAAATATTCCGAAACCGGTAAGGGAAACGCTGCCGTGTTTCTGTAAAAATTCCAGAAGAAGTTGTGAGAAATTCATATGGCCACAAATTTATGGTTTTTGTATGATTTAATCAAAAAAAAGACTGCCGTGAAAGCAGTCTTTAATTTTAATTGATATCGAATTATTTTGCAAATTTCACAACTTCACTTTCAGAGCCGTTGGTGATTTTCAATAAATAGATTCCGCTTTTATTAATATTCAAATCGATTGCATTCCCGTTAGAATTTGCTTTCAAAGATCTTACTAATTTTCCTCCCATTTCATAAATTTCTAGAGATAAATTCCCTGCTAAAGCAGTGCGCAATTGACCATTGATTATAGAGGATTTTGCTTTTACTGCTGAAGTAGAAACTCCTAAAGTAATGATTGTTGTTGGTCCATTTGCATAAAAATCGGTAGATTGCTTGGTTGCACCACTTTGCAAATCTTTAAAAACCATACCAATCTTATTCACTGTTGTTCCTACAGGAATTTTTACGTTGGTTTGTGTAAATGTTTTAGAATTTAAATCGATAGTTCCCACATAAGCACCTGCAGTAGTGTCCCAATTCATGGTTACTGTAGAGTTGCTCCATGCATCTTCAAATGCAGTTCCGGCGGTATTATCTGCAGCATTTACGAAACAGTGTACGTAAAATGTAGGTACTCCGAAACCTGGATCATAAAAACTATAATCGTTTGCAGCGCCATAAGTGATTTTAAAAACACCAGCACTAGTTATTTGTGTTTGCAACTGAGCTGTTGCAGTAGTTGTAATAAATAATGCTAATAATAAAGAATAGAATTTTTTCATAATGTTAGTTTTAAATTTAGGTTACAAAAATAATTTATTTTATCATACAAAAATAATATTTCTATAAAATATTTTTCAATAACTCGCTATGAGACAATGATGTAGCGCTATTTTGTTACGAAACTCACTCCAAAGAGAAAATTGGTTCCCGCTTGTGAAAAGTAATAAGGTGTACTGTCATAAACAAAGCCATTATTCACATATTTTTTATTGAGAACATTATTTACTAAAAGTTTAAAATCAATAGCCAATTTTTTCAATGTTAACGTATATTTTGCATTCAAATCCGCTAGGAAATAAGAAGATAATTTCAGGTTTTCGTTTTGGGTATTATCTAAGTATTGGGAACCGACAAACTGATTTTGCAGTCCAAAACTGAAATCTTTCGATGGACGATAATTCACCAGTAAATTAGCGATGCTTTCTGGAGAAAATGAAATGTTTCTGTTTCCAAGGTTTTCAATTCCGGTCGCCGTTTCGTTTTTAAAGTCGATATTTTCATTTTTACTTAAAGTCAAATTTCCCGAAAGATTCCATTGTTCTGAGAGTTTTGCCAAAGCTCCAATTTCAATTCCAGCTCTGTAGCTTTTTCCTGAATTGACGCGGATAAATTCCCCGATGTCATTAATCTTACCATTCAAAACCAGCTGATTCACGTAATTCATATAATATAAATTGGTCGTGAACGAGAAAATTCCCAGTGTTTTTTCAAGTCCTGCTTCGAAATCGTACAGTTTTTCGGCTTCCGTTTTTGGATTTGCGAAAAGATCATCGCGGTTTGGTTCCCGATGCGCAATGGCTGCAGAAACGAAAATTTTTCCCGCTGGAATTTTGTAATTAATTCCTGCTTTCGGATTGAAAAAGAGCCAATTTTGGTCCAAATCTGCGCCTTCGAAATCGCCCTGCGTTACGATGGATGTTTTGTAATGAATCGTTCGAAGCTGCAAATCTCCGAAGAATTCGAACCGGTTTTTTGCGAGGATGAATTTCGCAAATCCGGCAAATTCATTTTTAACCGAATTGTTTCGGTAATATTCACTTTCAAAAATCTGCGGGAAGAAAACGCCGGTCACATTTCCAAAATGCTTTCCTTTATATTGATTTGCAACAACGCCGAAATTTAAATCTAGATTGTTGAATTTTCCATAAAGCGTAGAAACTCCACCATAGAAATCATTATCGAGCCATTTTTTTCGAATGAAATCTGTTCTTTTGATCGTTTGATTGTTCACGAATAAATCTGGTAAATTGTATTTTGAAAATTTCGCGTCTTGCTTGTAATTTTCATAGTATCCTTTTCCTTTCGTGTAATGTGCCGTAGTTTCTAAATTCCAGCTTTCATTAAATTTCTGATTCCATAAAAACTGATAATGATTTTGTCGGTAATTATCGGTTTCATTGTCGTAAAAACCTACAATATTTTCGTAGTTTGCATCATAGATCGCTCCGGAATAATTGAATCTAGGATTGGTTTCCCAAGTCGCCTTATCAATTGCGTTCCAGGCTTGATAGGTTTTTTCTTTACCGCCAAAAGCCAGCAATCTGATTTTGGTTTTGTTTTCTTCAAAAAGTGCTGAAAAATTGTAGGAATCTAAATCGGAAAAAGCACGGTCAATATATCCGTCAGAATGAATTTTGGTGTATCTTCCCATCAATGATAATCGATTGTTCCAGAATTTTCCAGTTCCAATTTCTGCAGAATATTTGTAAGTATTGAATGAGCCGTAACTGTTGTCCGATTTCACATAAAATTTTTCTTCAGGATTTTTAGAAATAATATTTACACTCGCACCGAAAGCGGAAACTCCGTTCGTAGAAGTTCCTACACCGCGCTGAATGATAATTTGAGAGGCAGAGCTTGCCAAATCGGGAACATCAACAAAGAAAGTTCCCTGGCTTTCGGAATCGTTGTACGGAACGCCGTTCATCATCACATTGATGCCGTTTCCACTGACACCACGAATTCTAAATCCGGTGTATCCAACTCCGTTTCCTGCATCTGAAGTTGAAATTACGGAAATCTGATTTTTCAATAAAATCGGTAAATCCTGGCCGAGATTTTTTTGGTTGAGATCTTTGTCAACGTTGATGATTTCTTTGGAAACCGGTAAACGTTTGGTGAAATTGATACTTTCAATTTCCTGAATTTTTACAGAATCTTGCACGCTTTGCGCAAAATAAAATGGACCTGCGATAAGTCCAAAAAAAATAAATCCTTTCATTCTTTTAATTTTTAAGATTAATTGAATAAAAGGGGCGATTAAAAAAATGTAACAATTTGGTCATTTTACAATCTAACAATAACATTGGTAAATTGATGCATTGTTAAATTGGTACATTAACAAACTTCCCTAAACAGCATTACCTGTTCCAGGTTCATTGGGTATAATCTCAGCTTATTACAGCACCCCTTATAATTCTGAAGCAAAATTACAACAAATTTTTCTAATATTTTCTACTGTTGAGGTCGATATAGAAATAATTCGTGCCGTCTTCTGTTACTTCAAACAGACGCGCAATTTTCCAGCTGTAATTTCTCTTGATATCCGAATATTGAAAAGGAATAATCGTTTTGTTGTTCACATCGATAATTCCGAATTTATTATCACGAATAGCTATTATCATTGGGTTTTTTAAGTCATCGCCTTCCAAGATATGAAGGTAATCATATTGCGGATAAATCGTAAATTGGCGATAATCTGCGGCGTTTTCAAATTTCGAATCTTCTATAATTCCGTAGTATTTTCCTAAAATGTAGCCATGAAAAAGTTGGGTTTTAAATTCGGGTTTGCATTTTCCTAAATCGCTGTCTATGAATTGATAAACGCGTTTTCCTGCAATATCAATTCTGAAATCTTCACCATTTATGCGAACGGATGCATATTCATTTGAACCATAAATTTTCACTTTTTCATTGGGGGAATTCAAAAGATTGCAATCTTCTGCAAAAAATCCCACATTGCTGTATTCGGGTTTGATGAGTACTTTTCCTTTCTGATTGATGAAGCCAAATTTGCCTTCGATTTTCTTAGGAATCAGAGCCGAAACGGAATCATTAATTTTTATGAGATCTGGGTTTGCTTTTAAAGTCAATTGTTTAGAAACGAACGCTTTTTTAACCATAAATTTTTTCGAGATCCTCTTTTTCTGACCCGATAAAGCAACCGAAAAAATCAATATAAATATGATCAAAATATTCTTCATAAAATTCTCTTAACAAATTTTCTTCAAAAATAAGATTTTAAAAATTCCGGAAAACGAAGAACAAAATAATCACGACCGCAATAATATATATTGCAGTTTTTCCGAAAAGTGCTTTACGGATTTTAGGAAAGGAATATTTTAAACCGAACCATTCAAATAAGATCCCTATAAAAACATAAGGAATCGCAATAATAAATAAAGGGTTATAAGAAAATGCCTGTCTGAATTCACCATGAAGCAGAGCATGCAGCGCTCGTTGACTGCCACAACCTGGACAATCGAATCCGGTGGTAAATTTAAAGGGACATTTTAATAAAAAACGATTTGACTCGGGATTAAAGACATAATAAAAAACCAATCCACTTCCGATAATGATGGCAAAAAGTAAGGTTGAGTAATATTTTTTATTGATGATCATTAACTGTTATAATATCCGGCGAAAACTCCTAAAACTGCCATAATTCCTACTGCAATAACCGCAAAAATCCCAAATGCAACACTTATAATGACTAAGGTTTTTGCTGTTTTAGATGAACTTTCGGCTCCTGCAATATCGCCGCGGTAAAATTTAGATTCTACACCAGCTGAATAAATGATACTGATGATTCCCAAAATCTGACAACAGAAAATAGTGACTAAAATAGATTCTACCAACCATGTTTTTGGCGGAATCGAATTTGAATTAAGGTTTGAGTCTTGGTTGGTCATTTAAATATTTTTGATAAAAATAGTAAAAAATAGATGACGAGCATTATATTTATTTTAATTCTAAATCAGTTTAACCAATATTTCATTCAAAAATTTTGTATTTTTGAAATTCTTTAATTTTTACTAAAAATATACAGATATGACGTTTGACCTTGATATGATTAAAAAAGTGTATGAGCTTTACCCTGAGAGAGTTGCGAAAGCGCGCGAAGTAGTAGGAAAGCCTCTTACCTTATCAGAAAAGATTCTTTATACCCACCTTTGGGAAGGTAGTGCATCGCAATCTTATGAAAGAGGAAATTCTTATGTAGATTTCGCTCCAGATAGAGTAGCAATGCAGGATGCAACTGCGCAAATGGCGTTATTGCAATTTATGCAAGCCGGAAAATCAAAAGTTGCTGTTCCTTCAACTGCTCATGCCGATCACTTGATTCAGGCGAGAGTTGGTGCAGAATCAGATTTACAAGAAGGAATCAATAAAAATTCAGAAGTATTTAATTTCTTAAGTTCTGTTTGCGATAAATATGGAATTGGTTTTTGGAAACCAGGAGCTGGAATTATTCATCAAGTTGTTTTAGAAAATTATGCATTTCCAGGTGGAATGATGATTGGAACAGATTCTCACACCGTAAATGCAGGCGGTTTAGGAATGGTTGCTATCGGAGTTGGTGGTGCAGATGCTGTAGATGTAATGGCAGGAATGGCGTGGGAATTAAAAATGCCAAAATTAATTGGTATTAAATTAACAGGAAAATTAAACGGCTGGACTGCCGCGAAAGATATTATTTTGAAAGTTGCCGGAATTCTTACCGTTAAAGGTGGAACTGGTTGCATTGTTGAATATTTCGGTGAAGGTGCAAAATCACTTTCTGCAACAGGAAAAGGAACAATCTGTAACATGGGTGCAGAAATTGGAGCGACCACTTCAACTTTTGGATACGATGATTCCATGAGAAGATACTTAGCCGCAACCGGAAGACAAGATGTTGTAGATGCTGCAGATCAGATTGCAGAACATTTAACAGGAGATGATGAGGTTTACGCAAACCCGGAATTGTATTTCGATCAGGTTATTGAAATTAATTTGGATGAATTGACTCCGCATTTAAATGGACCTTTTACCCCAGATTTAGCAACTCCAGTTGCAGAATTTCATGATAAAGCAGTTGCAAACGGATGGCCAATCGAAGTTGAATGGGCTTTAATTGGATCTTGTACGAATTCTTCCTACGAAGATTTATCCAGAGCTGCTTCTATTGTAGAAGATGCGTTTGCTAAAGGCGTAAAACCAAAAGCAATTTTAGGAATTAACCCAGGGTCTGAACAAGTGAAATTTACGGCAGAAAGAGACGGTTTCTTAGATTCTTTTAGAAAATTTGAATCCGCTAGAATCTTTACCAATGCTTGTGGACCATGTATCGGACAATGGGACAGAGAAGGTTCTGATAAAGGCGAGAAAAATTCGATTATTCACTCTTTCAACAGAAACTTTGCGAAAAGAGCAGATGGAAATCCTAATACGCACGCATTTGTAGCTTCCCCAGAAATGGTTGCTGCAGTTGCAATCTCAGGAAGATTAGATTTTAATCCAATCACCGATACTTTGACCAATCAAAATGGAGAACAAGTTAAACTTGATGAACCTGTCGGAATGGAATTGCCTCCAAGAGGTTTCGCTGTAGATGATAACGGTTATCAAGCACCTTCACAAGATGGTTCTGCAGTTCAGGTTAAGGTAAGTCCTACATCAGATCGCTTACAATTATTAGAACCTTTCCAACCTTGGAACGGGCAAAATATTACAGGAGCGAAAGTTTTAATTAAAGCTTTCGGAAAATGTACAACCGACCATATTTCTATGGCAGGACCTTGGTTGAAATACCGTGGTCATTTGGATAATATTTCCAACAACATGTTGATTGGTGCAATCAATGCCTATAACATGGAAACCAATACCGTAAAAAATCTTCTAACCGGAGAATATGGCGAAGTTCCTGCAGTAGCAAGAGCGTACAAAGCAGCCGGAATTCCTACCATCGTTGTTGGTGATCAAAACTACGGTGAAGGTTCCTCTAGAGAACACGCTGCAATGGAACCGAGACATCTTGGTGTGAAAGCAGTTTTGGTAAAATCTTTCGCCAGAATTCACGAAACGAATTTGAAAAAACAAGGTATGCTTGGATTGACTTTCGCGAATGAAGCAGACTATGATAAATTCAGAGAAGATGATTCGGTTAATTTCTTAGATTTGGATCAATTTGCGCCAGGAAAACAATTGACTTTAGAGCTTGTTCATGCTGATGGAACAGTTGATACCATCTTAACCAACCATACTTACAATGCACAGCAAATCGATTGGTTTAAAGCAGGTTCTGCCTTAAATTTGATCGCTGCCGAAGCCGCAAGAAACGCTTAATTTATTTTTTCAATATGATCAAAACCACCCAAAATATTGGGTGGTTTTTTTATTGAAAGTAATGTAACAAATCACGCGAAAAATCGTCTAATTCGATAGAAAATCATTTATGACCCTAAAATTATTCCCTGCAGTTGCAGCCTTATTTTTTTTCCAGATTTCCTTTTCCCAGGAAAAATCATCATCAGAAACGAAAGAAAAAAATATTGAAGGCGTAACCATTACCAAAGTTAAAAAAGCCATTGAGCAAAAAGCAGATCGAACCATTTTCGATTTCTCCGAACAGCCGAATTTAAATTCCGGATCTGTGATGGAAGGAATCAAAAAGCTTCCGGGTTTAATCGCTTCTGATGTTGCCGGAATGCTCTATCAAGGGAAACAATTAGCCGTTTTTATGGACGGAAGACCTCTGAATATTTCCAGTAATGAACTGAATTCTTTCTTGGAAGGAATGCCCGCAAATTCTATCGAAAAAATAGAAATCATCACCCAACCCGGCGCAGAATTCCCCGCAACTTCTGGTGGCGCAATCATGAATATTGTTACCAGTAAAACGGCGAAGAATTATTTAACAGCGACCTATGCAGGCAATTATACTTTCACGAACGAAGAAAAATGGAGAAATCGTACCAATAATTCCATCACCTTAAATGCAAGAAATAAATATTTTGGGTGGCAAATCAACGCGGGTCAAAATTATCGGGAGAGTTTAATGGATTCTAATCAGGATCAGTTAGCCTTCATTAATTCTGACCGAATTAACCGCGGAATTTTTGCTAAAACTGCTGTTACAATTGACTTGGGAATAGATCGATTGCTTTTGAATTATGATTTTTACAAAAACGACAGCGATGTTTATAACCTCAGTTCCGGAAGGTTCGGTGGGAATTCTTATGTTCAAAATTCCTTTTTGGATTCAGAAAATTACCGAAATGAAGCGGTGGTAACTTATCAGAAAAAATTCAGCGATAAAGGGAAGAAATTAGATTTCAAAGCTTCTTATTCACAGGCTGATTCGCAGTTTAATCAGCAAAACGAGAATGTTTCTCTGGATGTTTTAGACAATTCTTCGGTGATGAAAGTTTCTAATTTTCGGGTTGACTATTCGCAGCCATTGAAAATTTTAGATGATGGAAAAGTAAGTTTCGGTGGACTTTATGAAAAACAAAATTACAATACAGCGAGTTTTAAATTTACGAATTTAGATTATCAAAAATTAAATGCGGCGGTTTATTTAGAATTTCAGGCGACTTTGAAAAAAGTAGATTTTATTCTAGGAACCCGTGCTGAAGATTATGATATCTCTGGAACCGCTTTTAATTACTCCAAAAACCGATATGAGGATCTTACGGTGTTTAAAAAATTCAAATTTTTTCCGAATGCAAGTGTTCAGTATAATTTCGCAAAGCAGGTTTATTTTGCCCTCAATTATAATAAGAAAATTTCTTTACCGAGTGTTTCCGTTTTAAATCCGAATAACACCACTTTTGAGGGACCAAATTCCCAATCTGCCGGAAATCCTAATTTAGAACCAACGATCTTTGATAATTATGAAGCGAAACTAAGCGCAGTTGATTATGTTTTTATAGGATATAATTTGAGTGTGGCGAAAAATCAGGTGGTACAAAAAATCAGCAGGGTAGGAGATGTAATCATCAATTCTCAGGATAATGTATCGCAATTAAAAATCCATAATTTTAATGTCGGTTTCCCGATTCCGTTTGCGATTTTTAATACACCAATGAAAGAGTTGTTGAAGTTTAATATGAATCCCGACAAATTGAATTTTGTTTATATTTATTCTGCCTATCAATTGCATCAATTACCCGATATTAGTACGAAAGGATTCTGGGTTTTCAATTTCATGGCGCAGCTTATTTTGCCGAAAGACATCAAGTTCGTCGCCAATTATAATTATCTCACCACCAAAGGGAATTACTATTATTTCGTGGCAGATCAACCATTCAGCAATTCTTTAAATCTTACCATTTCCAAAAAATTCATGAGTGATCGATTGAATGTTTCGCTTTTTGCGGATGATGTTTTCAACACGCAGGAGACAGCGCTGCATTCCATTTCCAGTATTCCAAATGTTAATCTTTCGAGTAAATATGATTCGCAAAGATTTGGAATCTCGTTAAATTATAAAATCCCAACGAAAAATAAAAACGCGAAAATTGATCCAAACCTTTTAGATAAAGAAAAAAAGGAAGAAGGTGGTTTAATTCCGGCGCAATAATATTCCATAATTGATCAAAAAAAAATTCCGCATTATTCGTGTGTAATTTTTTTTAGGTCAAAATTTTCGTTAAAAAATTAATCTTCACATGCGTTCCAAACCGGATCGTTTTCCGGAACTTTTGCGGTAAGTATTATATTTTCGTTTGAAACGGGATGTTTAAATTCTAATTTTCTGGCATGAAGGTGAATTCCACCATCAGGATTTGACCGCGGAGAACCATATTTTAGATCACCTTTGATCGGAACACCAATTTTTGAAAGTTGTGCCCGGATTTGATGATGACGCCCAGTTTCCAGATCGATTTCCAAGAGTTGAAAATTATCTAAAGTTTTGATGATTTCATAATTGAGAATCGATTCTTTCGCTCCGTCTGTAACTTTCGGGAAAACCGTGGCTTTGTTATTTTTTTCGTTTTTTTTCAGGTAATGAACCAACCGTTGCGATGGTGGAATGGCAACTTTTGGAACTACCGCCCAATACGTTTTTTTGATTTCGCGGTTTTTTACCATTTGCGTTAAACGCGTCAAAGCTTTGGACGTTTTAGCGTAAATAACAAGTCCAGAAGTAGGTCTGTCAATTCGGTGAACCAAACCAAGAAATACATTTCCGGGTTTTTTATCCTTTATTTTAATGAAATTTTTCAGAGAATCGAGAAGAGATTCGTCGCCAGTTTTATCGCCCTGAACAAGTTGCCCGGCTTTTTTATTGATGACTAACAGATGATTATCTTCGAAAACGACTTGTTCCTGCATGGTGATAAATTACGAACCGCAAATTTACGGTAAAAAAGACTGTTTACGAATGGCGCAGAAGAGTTTTATTAGGAACTGAGATATTTTTTTAAAAACGTTTGTTGGGAGTCAAACGCGATTTCGTTTAGATCGATGTCTGCTTTTTTTATCCACACGGTTTCAGAAATCTCAGAAATTTCCATTTCGACGGTGAATTTTTCAGAAACTTCGTACTTGTAAAAAAGATCTAGCGTATTGTAAAGGATATTTTTGTATTCGTAGGTATTGGGTAAAGCGGCGAGATATTTTAACTTAGAAAGGTCCACTTTAATTTTCATTTCTTCGAAAAGCTCGCGAACGCAGGTTTCTTCAACACTTTCTTTAGGATCTACGAAACCTCCTGCTAAATCGAGTTTTCCTTTTTTGGGATCCTGATTTCTTCGGGTGAAAAGAATTTCATCTTTAAAGGTAATTAAAACTGCAACTGCACCCGCAACATTATGGTACAAAACAAAGTTACATTGGGAGCAAGACCATTTTTTTTCTTGGTCCCAAATTAAGGTTTCGTGTCCACATTTTGGGCAGAAATTCAATTCGTTCATACGGCTTTATTTCTGGGATGGAAATTTAAAATCACATCGCGCAATTCTTCGTTTTTCAGGTGGGTGTAGATTTCAGTTGTTGTGATGCTCGAATGTCCCAACATTTCTTGAATATAGCGTAAATCTGCACCGTTTTGTAAAAGATGGGTTGCAAAAGAATGCCGGAAAGTATGTGGAGAAATTTTCTTGTTGATGCCTGCTTTTTCGGTTAATTCTTTGATAATAATAAATACAATTACCCGGGACATTGCAGAGCCGCGACTGTTCAAAAATAAGATATCTTCACACTTTTTGTTGATTTTATATTTTGATCGGATGTCGCGAATATAATCTTTGATTAATTTTGAGGTGAAGCTTGCCATAGGAACGAACCGGGATTTGTCGCCTTTTCCTTCCACTTTTAAGTAAGATTCTTTAAAATTGATATTCGAAATTGTCAGATCGATCAGTTCCGAGACGCGCAAACCGCAACCGTATAAAACTTCGACCATACAATGGTTTCTGCGTCCCAGATCAGTATCGTTATTAATCACCGCAATAATTCGGTTAACATCTTCGAAACTTAATGTATCGGGAAGATAAAGTCCTAGTTTAGGGCCTTCTAAAAGAGTGGTCGGATTATCCGCACGAAATTCGTCTTCTACCAAATATTTAAAAAAAGATTTAATAGAAGAGATCCATCTTGCTTGTGACCGCTCACTGAATTTTTTCTTGGAGAGTTGAAATAAATATTCTTGAATATTTTCGTAAGTTATTTCAAAAGGTCCGGTGTTTTCGAGGTCAAATTCGGCGTAATCTCGTAGTTTTTTGATGTCCCTTAAATAGGCATCTAAAGTGTTTTCAGAAAAATTCCTTTCGAATCGTAAGAAATTTTCGAAGTCATTAATTTTTTCGTTCCAAGTCATCATTTGTGTGTGTTTTATTTTAATTCATAGTCGGGAATCCGTAAAATTTTAATTCCGTGATTTTTAAGAAATTCTATTCCGTCACTGTCGGAGTAATGATCTATGTAAACCAGTTTTTTTATTCCGGCCTGTAAAATGAGTTTGCTGCATTCTTTGCACGGTGAAAGTGTAAGATAAAGCGTGGCGTCTCTTGCGGATTGCGCAGAACCTGCCAATTTTAAAATTGCGTTTGCTTCTGCATGTAAAACGAACCATTGTGTTTTTCCGTTTTCATCTTCACAGCAGTTTTCGAATCCAGAAGGAGTTCCATTATAACCATCGGAGATGATCATACGATCTTTTACGATTAATGCACCAACTTTTTTCCTTTCGCAATATGATAATTTAGACCATTCGATAGCCATTTTCAAGTATGCTTTGTCAAATTTCGTTGGTTCCAAAGGTGTTTTTTTTATAGTTTGGTGAGTAGATTTTTTTTAGAAAGAAGGTTTACGTTTGTCTAAAAACGCTTGTACTCCTTCTTTTTTGTCTTCCATTTCAAATAATTCGCCGAACGCTTTTATTTCCGTTTCAAATCCAGTTTCTTTATCAGATTGGTTAACTGCAATAATTGCTTTTGAGATTCCCATTGGAGAATTTCTGGAAATTTGGCTTGCCAATTCCTTGGTTTTCATCAGGAGTTCTTCTAGGCTATAAACTTCGTTGACAAGACCGATTTCTTTCGCTTTTTGGGCAGAAATCATTTTGGCAGAAAATATCATTTCATTGGCCAAACCTTTTCCGACCAGTTTTGGTAATCTCTGAGTTCCTCCATATCCTGGAATTAAACCTAAAGTTACTTCTGGAAGACCGAGTTTTGCGTTCTCCGAAGCGTATCGAATATGACATGCCATTGCTAATTCTAAACCACCACCAAGGGAAAATCCGTTTATTGCAGCGATGACCGGTTTGCTGAGGTTTTCTATTTTATCGAATAATATTTTTTGTCCGTTTCGTGAGAGCTCTTCTGCGGCTTTTGTACCAAAATCTGAAAATTCTTTAATGTCGGCTCCTGCGATAAAGGATTTTTCTCCGCTTCCTGTGATTATAATGGCTCTAATTGAGGTGTTGTTTTCTAATTCTTCAAAAGCACTGCTTAATTCTTGAATTGTTTTAGAATTTAGAGCATTCAAACTTTCAGGTCGATTAATCGTAATAAGAGCTGTTCTTTCTTCTGTTTCGAGAATAATATTATTGTAATTCATTTGTGTTGTAAAATTGTTATTAATAAAATGCAAATTAGTGAATTTTTCTAAAAAAATGCGCTCGTTAAAGCGCTAAATAATAATTTGTACTTTTTTACTCGTGACTTTTAGTGTGTGTCATCATATTTGCATCGATGTTAACTTGCAAACCGATCGCGATTTTCATTCCTAATTCAATGTTTGCGCGAAAGAAATGACAAAGTTGGCGGTTGATAATTTCTTCTCTTTTAGGTCCCGAAATATCGTTCATCGAAT
This sequence comes from Kaistella chaponensis, assembly GCF_900156725.1. Taxonomy (GTDB): domain Bacteria; phylum Bacteroidota; class Bacteroidia; order Flavobacteriales; family Weeksellaceae; genus Kaistella; species Kaistella chaponensis. Next base: position 144,298 of record NZ_FTOI01000004.1, read on the forward strand.
CGACGATGTTTTTTATTAAATGAGCGCGATCCTCCTGATTCATTGCTTTGGTGTATAGCAATCCGGGTTGCGTATAATGATCATCGTCATTTTCATTTCGGTTAAAATGGGCAACTCTTGTACTGTCTAAATCGTATTCTAAAAATTTGTAGTCAGAATCGGCTTTAATTTCATCAAAACTATTGGGATAATAATTGGGAGCATCTTTATAATTTGATGAATTCGCCATTGCGCCATCTCTTTTATAATTATTAACAGAGAAAGGACATCGGTTAACCTCTAGCAAATGTGAATTCACACCCACTCTATAGCGGTGCGCATCAGGATAGGAAAATAATCTTCCTTGCAGCATTTTATCAGGGGAAAAACTGATTCCGGAGATCAAATTACTCGGCGAAAAAGTAGCCTGTTCTACGTGTGCAAAGAAATTATCTGGGATTTCGTTCAGTTCCATTTCGCCCACTTCAAGGAGCGGGAATTCATCGTGGAACCAAACTTTTGTTACATCAAAGGGATTCCAGCGGAATTCTTGCGCTTGTTCTTCGGTCATCACCTGGATAAACAAAGTCCATTTCGGAAATTCATTGTTTTCGATGGCGTTTACTAAATCTTCTTGCGCGAAATCTGGGTTTTCACCGCTCATCTTTTGGGCATCTTCTGCGGTGAAATTTTTGATTCCTTGTTTTGATTTAAAATGAAATTTAACCCAAACTCGTTCATGATCATTATTAATCATCGAAAAAGTGTGCGATCCGAATCCGTGCATATGTCTGTATCCATAAGGTGTTCCCCTATCCGACATTAAAATTAAAACCTGATGGAGTGATTCTGGATTGAAACTCCAAAAATCCCACTTCATGGTTGCGCTTTTCAGATTTGTTTTGGGGATTCTTTTTTGGGTATGTATAAAATCGGGAAATTTCTTCGCATCTTTAATGAAAAAAACAGGCGTGTTGTTTCCTACCAAATCCCAATTTCCGTCTTCGGTATAAAATTTTAATGCAAATCCGCGCGGATCTCTTTCTGTATCTGCACTGCCTTTTTCGCCTCCAACGGTTGAAAATCTTGCAAACATTCTGCACTCATTCCCAACTTTGGAAAATAATTTTGCTTTGGTATATTTTGAAATATCATGCGTAACGGTGAATTTTCCGTACGCGCCACTTCCTTTGGCGTGCACAATCCTTTCGGGAATTCGCTCTCTCACAAAATGTGCTAGATTTTCCTGTAAGATAAAGTCTTGTAGCAAAACGGGGCCTCTTGGACCAACCGTTTGGGAGTCTTGATGTTCAAAATAGGGAGCTCCTGAATCGGTAGTGAGTTTTTTAGTAGCCATTTTTCTAAATTTTCAAACACAAATTTAACAATTTCGAATCTGAAATCACGGTAATTATTTAATAAATGAGGATAAGGTTGTACATTTGTGATAGATAAAATAAATCATATGAACATTCAGCAACTAGAGTATCTTATCGCAGTTGATAAATATAAACATTTTGGTAAAGCGGCGCAAGCATGTTTTATCACGCAACCCACTCTGAGCGCGATGATACAAAAATTTGAAGATGAACTTGATGTTAAAATTTTTGACCGCACCACACATCCCATTCGAACTACCGATATTGGACTTGAACTAATTACAGAAGCCAAGAGAGTCATCGATTCTGTGAATGAACTCCGCAATAAAGCGAGTCTTCTTAATAATGTTTTGGCGGGGAAAGTTAATTTAGGAATTATTCCTACCGTGTCTAGTTTCATCTTGCCTACCGAAATTTTTGCTTTTCTAAGGGAAAACCCAAAAATTGAATTTAATGTAAAGGAAATGACCACCGAAAGCATTATTAAAGCTCTAAAATCCGGAGAGTTAGATGCGGGAATTATTTCAACACCTTATGATGCGGCGAACGAATTTTACCACGATCATCTTTTTAACGAAGAACTGATGTTGTATTCTTCTGAAAATACCTTGAGTAAAAAAGAAGATACTTTCGTGATTCCGGAAGAAATTAATGTTGATAAAGTATGGCTACTAGAAGAAGGGAATTGTTTGCGAACGCAATTTGAAAATATTTGCCATTTAAAAGAAAATTCTATGAAACCGAGTAATCTTGAGTTTTCGGCTTCAAATATTAATACCTTAGTTCAAATGGTTGATCAAGTAGGCGGAATAAGCATTCTACCGGAATTGGGTATTATCCAATTATCTGAAGAGCAGAAAAATAAGGTCGCAAGATTCAGGAAACCATTTCCGTATCGGGAAATAAGCATCATTTATTATAAGCCAACTTATAAACAAAAAATCATTGATGAATTTGTAATTTTTGTAAAACAGTCTCTTGAGCAAAAATTAAATTTCAATAAAGACCCGGAATCTTTTGCCAACGTAAACCCTCAAGTCATTAAATAAAACTGATTCAATTTTTTTTAAAGGCGGTTCCGACAAAAATATTGAAACTTTAAAATTAAAATATTTCCAATTGAATTAATGTTTTGTTCCATAATAGAGGAAGGCAAAGAACAGCGGTCCACTTTAGGGAAAATTAATTGTACTGAAACCTACACAAGCACTTAGCTTCTTATAATTAAGGAAATGGAATTTAAATAAACTTCAAAATGTTTTTAGATTCCATTTCCTTTTTATAGTTTTGCACTCGAATACTTCACGAGGAAAATTTTGAACTGATTGCAACCTCCCAAAAAAATGCTAAAACAGAATTTCTATTTTAGTTTCTTTTGTAATCACTTCCGTTTCCTTTAAAAATAAATTTTTTAAAAAAAACAAAAGAAATATGGCCTATCTATTTACATCTGAATCTGTTTCAGAAGGACATCCGGATAAAATCGCTGATCAAATTTCCGATGCACTCATCGATAATTTTCTAGCAAATGATCCCAATTCAAAAGTTGCGTGTGAAACATTAGTAACCACCGGACAAGTAGTTTTGGCAGGAGAAGTAAAATCTACCGCTTATCTTGATGTACAGGATATCGCCAGAAAAGTAATCAACGGAATTGGTTATACCAAAGGAGAATACATGTTTAATGGTGATTCTTGTGGGGTGATTTCTTGTATTCACGAGCAGTCTGCAGATATTAATCAAGGGGTTGACCGGAATTCAGAAAATACCGATTTCGAAACCAAAGCAAACAATCAAGGAGCAGGAGATCAGGGAATGATGTTTGGTTACGCGACCAACGAAACTGAAAATTACATGCCATTAGCATTGGATTTGGCACACACGATTCTTAAAGAACTAGCAATCTTAAGAAGAGAAAATAATGCAATCAAATACCTTCGTCCTGATGCAAAATCTCAAGTTACCATCGAATATTCTGATGATCATAAACCTGTAAGAATCGATTCTATTGTAGTTTCTACGCAACATGATGACTTCGGTAGTGATGAAGCGATGTCTGCAAAAATCGAGAAAGACATCATTGAAATTTTGATTCCGAAAGTGAAAGCCAATCAAAAGAAAGATATTCAAGATCTTTTCAACGATAAAATAAAATACCATATCAATCCAACCGGAAAATTTGTAATCGGTGGTCCACACGGAGATACGGGTTTAACTGGTCGTAAAATTATCGTAGATACTTACGGTGGTAAAGGAGCACACGGTGGTGGTGCTTTCTCTGGAAAAGATCCTTCAAAAGTAGATAGAAGTGCTGCTTATGCAGTTCGTCATATCGCTAAAAATCTGGTTGCAGCAGGAGTTGCAGATGAGGTTTTGGTGCAGGTTTCTTATGCGATTGGTGTTGCAAAACCTTGTGGTTTATATGTAAATACTTACGGAACGTCAAAACTCGGTTTACACGATGGCGAAATTGCAGAAAGAATTCAAAAGATTTTCGATTTGAGACCTTATGCAATTGAGCAAAATTTGAAATTAAGAAATCCTATTTATCAAGAAACTGCTTCTTATGGACACATGGGAAGAGAACCTTATGTTGCTGATAAAACCTTCAGAAAAGCAGATGGGACAGATTTAGTGATCAAGGATTTAGAGTTTTTCACTTGGGAAAAATTAGATAAAGTTGATGACATTAAGAAAGAATTTGGACTATAATCATCTTCCAATATTTAAACTGCTTTATCAGAAACGATAAAGCAGTTTTTTTTACCTTTACACACCGAATAAATTTCCCCTATGAAGAAAATCCTTCTTTACTGCCTTTTGATAATGATGTTTTCCGTAAGTTTTGTCAAAGCTCAATATACCATGCACAAAATGATTCATGTCGGTTACGCTTATCAGAACCAGAGTTTCGGTGAAATTGGCGGTCGTTTGCTATTTCTGAAAACCGATGATGTTATTTACAGAATCGGAGCTTCCGGTTTGATGGGCGATGCGAACAGTGAGTTTGCGATCATGCCGAAAGTACAGGGAGATGTTTTAATTAATTTTGAAAGAAATGTAGATTTGTACCATTCCTATTATTTCTTGGCAGGAGCAGAAGTAACCACCAAATATGCCGCTCCAAAAATCGGTGTAAACTTACTTGGTCTTTTAGATTTAACTGCAGGTTACGCTTTCTCTCTCGATAAAAAGGGAATCAATGGGAAAGAATTGAAAGGCCTCAATATCAATTTTACACTCAACATACCACTAGTTCTGTTGAATGATTTAATAAAATAGGAAAGTTTTTGTAAATAGTTGAAATATTTTAACAGAGTATTAACTTTTTTACTATTTTTACCACATCAACAATAAGCAAGATACTATCGATTAAAACTATACTTCTTTAAATCAAACCGAAATCAAAATCCCGAATATAATATTTGGCGTGTTAATCGGGAATTAAACAGAAGTGAGTTATGACAACACAAACCGATAGCTGGTTGATCTCAGAATACAGGAACGGCAATGAACAGACGCTTCCCGTTTTGATCAAGAGGCACCAAAAAGATCTTTTTTCATTTATATTTTATAAGTTAATGGATGAAGATTTGGCCAACGATATTTTCCAAGATACTTTTATGAAAATCATTGTTACTTTGAAAGAAGGGCGATACAATGAAGAAGGCAAATTTATCCTTTGGGCAAAACGCATTGCATACAACCTCATCATCGACCATTTCCGGCTGAAATCGAAACATGTGAAAGTTTCTGAAACGACTTATGAAAATGACGAGTTTTCGATTTTCGATTTAATTTCAGAAAAAGAAGAGAACATCGAGGAACGATTAATCAGTCAGCAAATTCAGCAAGACCTCATGAAAATGTTGGTTTTCTTGCCCGAAAATCAGCAAGAAGTCATCAGTTTGCGCTTTTTTGATGGTTTAAGTTTCAAGGAAATTGCAGATCAAACCCATACAAGTATCAATACCACACTGGGAAGAGTGCGGTATGCGCTGATCAATTTGCGAAAAATTATGGATGAACATAAGATTATTTTAACTCGTTCATAATAATTAAATTAAAGTTTCGTTTTTAGGGAAATAAATGTTCCGCCTATGAAAAAAAATGACACTTTAAATAAAAACCTTTTGAAACCAAAAAGACAAACAATCGATTTTCTCCTGAGCTACTCCAAAAGTATTGCTGTTCTGAAAACCAAAACTAAAAATCAGATTGTTTCCCAAAACTAATCTTAAATTAATTAAATTTGTGCTGTATGAAAATTCAGCACATTTTTTTTGACCTCGACAATACGCTTTGGGATCACCGCAGAAATGCCTATCTCACTTTGAAAGAAATCTTTAACAAAGAACAAGTAAGCGATCGATATCCACTTGGCTTCGAAGAATTCCACACCGAATATTTTACCATTAACGAAAGACTGTGGGAACAAATTCGAGATGGGGAGATTGATAAAGATTATCTTCGGAAACACCGCTTCTACGACTCTTTTCTCTTTTTCGGAATTGATGATTTCGAGCTTGCACAAACCTTCGAAAATAATTTTCTCGATGAAATTCTAAACCATAATGATTTGGTAGAAGGCGCGTTTGAGATCCTGGAATATCTTTCTAATAAAAAGTACAAACTCCACATTCTTTCCAACGGTTTTAAGGAAGTTACCTACAAAAAATGCGAACTTTCTGGCATCAAGAATTATTTTCAAACCATTACGAGTGCGGATGAAATCAACATTCGGAAACCACACCCCGAAGTTTATGAATATGCTTTAAAGAAAGCCGGTGCAAAAACAGAAGAATCAATGATGATTGGTGATGATTGGATCGCCGATGTAGAAGGCGGAAAAGCTTGCGGTTTAGAAGTAGTTTTCCTCGATGTTTTTAATGATAATTTCGAAGCAGATGGCGTGAAAACCATTAAAAAACTGAAGGAGCTGGAAACCCTCTTATAGCCGAGGTTACAAAACGTCCTTACGTTTCACTTAAAACGTCCTTACGTTTTCATCAAAACGTCCTTACGTTTTTGCAAAAACATAAGGACGTTTTTTTTATTTGATACGAATCAAGGTCTAAAACGACACGTACCACTTCATGAAGTGGTACGTGTTATTTTTAGGAAAGATATTGGAAAAGGGAAGATTATACCCCCAAACTTGCTCGAACTTTCGCCAAAGTTTCCTTCGCGATTACTTTAGCTTTAGCAGCGCCTTGCTGTAACTTTTCTTCCAGTTCCGGCAGATTGTTCATGTAATAATTAAAGAGTTCTCTTTCATTCGCAAAACGGGCCAAAACTAAATTCAGCAGTTCTGTCTTTGCATGTCCGTATCCGAAGTTTCCAGCCAAGTATTTTTGTCTGAAAGTCTCGGTTTCAGCAGTTGTAGCGATGAGTTCGTATAAAGCAAATACTTTATCGGTTTCAGGATCTTTGGGCTCTTCCAGTGATTTAGAATCGGTTTCAATTCCCATAATCTGTTTTTTCAATTCCTTTTCGGGCAAGAAAATATTGATGATGTTCCCCCTCGATTTGCTCATTTTCTGTCCATCGGTTCCGGGAACATACTTGGTTTCTTCCTGTAATTCAGCACTTGGAAGCACGAAAACTTCGCCCATTTGACGATTGAATTTTTCTGCCACATCTCGTGTGATTTCTAAATGTTGAAGCTGATCTTTCCCAACCGGTACAATTTCGGCGTTATAGAGTAAAATATCTGCAGCCATCAAAATCGGATAATTAAACAATCCCGCATTCACATCCTGCAAACGATCTGATTTGTCTTTGAACGAGTGCGCCAATGTTAACCTTTGAAAAGGAAAAAAGCAATCCAGATACCACGTAAGTTCGCAGGTTTCTGGGATGTCGCTCTGTCTGTAGAAAAAAGTTTTTTCAGGATCTAAACCACAAGCAAGCCACGCAGCAGCAGTTTCGTACGTATTTTGTTTAAGGATTTTTGCATCTTTAATCAAGGTTAAAGAGTGCAGGTTTGCGATAAATAGAAATGATTCGTTTTCTGCTTTTTTCGAAAGTTCGATTGCGGGAATAATGGCGCCGAGTAAATTTCCCAAGTGTGGCGTTCCAGTCGCTTGTATTCCTGTAAGTATTCTAGACATTTTGTGATGAATGATAAGTGATGATTTCTTTTAAATTGAGATGGTTATCAAAATAATTAAAGAGTTCTTTAGGGTAAATCAATTAAAAATCAAATCCGTTCGGAAAGGCTTTTTTTCTGAAAATAATAAGAAGTGCGGCTCCAACGGTAATTGCGGAATCTGCAACATTAAAAATATATTTAAAAAACTCGATGTGTTTTCCGCCGATTAATGGCCAACTTGCAGGAACATTCCAGTCTACTAAAGGGAAATGCAGCATATCGACGACGCAACCTTTCATAAAGGTAGAATAACCACTGCCGAACTCGACCACTTTAGAAATTCCACCGTAGTCAATCCATCGTTCGATGCTTTCGTCGTACACGGTTCCGCTGTCGAAAAGCATTCCGTAGAACATTCCATCGATCAAATTACCGATTGCTCCGGCAAAAATGATCGCCATCGGAATGATCAGATAATTAGATTGCCCTTCTTTCAGCCATTTACTGAAAAGATAAATCATAAAACCGATGAGCGCAATTCGTACGATCACAAGGAAGTATTTCCCGAGTAAACCGCCAAAATGAAATCCATACGCCATTCCTGGATTCTCTACGAAAGTCAATTTAAAACCCGGAAAAACAGGCACGCTTTCGCCGAGATTAAAATGGGTTTTGATATAAAATTTCGAGGCTTGGTCGATGAAAAGAATGATTAAAGTGATGAGTGCTATTTTCTTCATTATTCCCTGGTCTTTGGTTTGTCTTTAAAGGTTTTTAGCGGTTTTTCTTTTTTTACGGGAGTTGTTCTTGGCTCAAAATTTTGAGTTTTTGCTCCTCTGGTGTGAAATTTTTCGTACCGTATTCCCATGTCTTTCATCACGCTTTTTAAGGCATTCAGTTCCATTTGGTTTTTAGGATGTACAATTAATGCTTCCATTTTAATTATTTTTTTGAGAGTTCGTCTAGTCGTTTTTGATCAGCTGAGGAAAGGTCATTTACTCCATTTTTACCCATTTTGCTAAGGATATGATCAATTTCTTTTTCCCGTTTTTTCTTCTCAGCGTTATACCGATCGTCGATGGTGTAATTTTTTTCTTTGTCGGGAATGATTTTTTCTTTAATGTCTTTTCGGAAAAAATAGATGAAAATCACTGCTACGGCGAGTAAAACGTAAACAAGTGTCATGATGAATTTTTATTAATGTAAAAAGTACAAAGTACAAGGTGTTCTTGGTTAAAAAACACGCTATACTTTGTACGTTATACTTTGTTTCTGAAGTGATTCTATCGTTGCATATTTTTCGCCTCAATGCTTAATGTCGCGTGAGGAACAGCTCTAAGACGGTCTTTTCCGATGAGTTTACCAGTTACTCTACAAATTCCGTATGTTTTATTTTCAATACGAATTAAGGCGTTTTTCAGCTCGCGTAGAAATTTCTCTTGTCTTCCGGCTAAAATAGCGTTTTGTTCTTTGCTTAAAGTTTCTGCTCCTTCTTCAAACGCTTTGAAAGTAGGAGAGGTGTCGTCGGTTCCGTTATTTTGATCGTTGATAAAACTCTCGCGAACGAGCATTAAATCTCTTTCTGCTTTTAAAATTTTTGCCTGAATTAGTTCTTTAAATTCATTCAAATCGCTGTCGCTGTATCTTTGTCTTTCTTCTGCCATAGTTTTCGTGTTTAATTTTTTATTTGGAAAAAGAATACACTCAATTCTTTATTCCAAACTATTTCGCTCTATTAATATTGACTTTAAATTTCTGCTCTTCAATTTCAATTTCATCGAAATTTGCGAGTGAATTTACAATTTCTATTTGATCCGACAATACTTCTTCTGAAATATATGTAGTGTTATTCAGGATTTCTTTTTCAAAGGGTGAGTTTTCTTCCAATTGAATTGAAATTCTATCAGTTAACTCAAAATCTTTTTCTTTTCTTAAATTTTGGATACGGTTGATAAACTCTCTTGCTACACCTTCAGCTTTCAATTCTTTGGTCAATGTTAAATCTAACGCCACAGTCATTTTTCCTTCATTTGCGACGGTCCAACCTGGAATGTCTTTGGTGAAAATTTCGACATCAGCTAAAGAAATTTCATAACTCTGAATTTCCATTTTCCCGTCTTTTTCTAAAGTTGAAATCTGTTCCGCGGTAAAATTGGTGATTTCACCTGCAACCAGTTTCATGTCTTTCCCGAGTCGAGCTCCTAAAGTTTTGAAATTGGGTTTAATCTGTTTCACAATCAAATGTGAAGCTTCATCCGCATTGATTAAAACGAGTTCTTTTACGTTTACTTCCTGTTTGATAAGATCCGAAACGGCTAAAATCTGTTGTTCGATTTTTGCATCCATCACAGGAATCATGACTTTTTGCAAAGGTTGCCGGACTCGGATATTTTCTTTTTTTCTTAGTGAAAATACCATTGAGGTAATTTGCTGCGCCAAATGCGTTTTTTCTACCAAATCCTGATCGATCAAACGTTCATCTGCTTTCGGGAAGTCAGTTAAATGAATGGATGTTGCTGCATTTTTACCCGTACTTTTATTCAAATCCTGGTACAACTGATCCATAAAAAATGGTGCAATTGGGGCTGCAATTTTTGCAATTGTTTCAAGACAGGTATATAAGGTTTGGTAAGCAGAGATTTTATCCTCGGAATAATCGCCTTTCCAGAATCTCCTTCTGCAAAGTCTTACGTACCAGTTGCTTAAGTTATCATTGACAAAATTATTGATGGCTCTTGCCACTTTTGTCGGTTCGTAATCATTGTAAAATTCTGTGACCTCTTTTACTAATAAATTCAGTTCAGATAAAACCCAGCGATCAATTTCCGGTCGGTTTTCGACCTCTTTTTCTGAATAATTAAATCCATCAACATTTGCGTAAAGCACGAAGAATGAATAGGTGTTGTAAAGTGTTCCGAAGAATTTTCTGCGAACTTCATCAATTCCTTCTACATCGAATTTTAAATTTTCCCAAGGATTAGCGTTCGAAATCATGTACCAACGCGTCGCATCGGGACCATATTTGTCCAAAGTTGTGAACGGATCTACTGCATTACCAAGTCGTTTCGACATTTTTTGGCCGTTTTTATCCAAAACTAAACCATTCGACATTACATTTTTATAAGCTACAGAATCGAAAACCGCTGTTCCAATCGCATGAAGCGTATAAAACCAACCACGGGTTTGGTCTACACCTTCTGCAATAAAATCTGCAGGAAACGCCTTTCTTTCATCGATCATTTCTTTGTTTTCGAACGGATAGTGCAACTGCGCATAAGGCATTGCTCCAGAATCAAACCACACGTCAATCAAGTCGGATTCTCTGTTCATCGGTTTTCCGGAAGGTGAAACCAAAATGATTTCATCTACAATATTTTTATGCAGATCTATTTTTGCATAATTTTCTTTCGACATGTTTCCGCTTTCAAAACCTTCAAAAGGATTTTGGGTCATGAAACCTTTTTCCAAAGATTTTTTAATTTCAGCCATTAGTTCTTCTACAGAACCGATGATGATTTCTTCTTTCAAATCTTCTGTACGCCATATTGGCAAAGGAATTCCCCAATATCTGGAGCGCGAAAGATTCCAGTCGTTTACGTTTTCGAGCCAGTTTGCAAATCTGCCTTCACCTGTAGATTTAGGTTTCCAGTTGATGGTTTCGTTTAAAGCTACCAAACGGTCTTTTACCGCGGTCATTTTCACAAACCAAGAATCGAGTGGATAATACAAAACGGGTTTATCGGTTCGCCAACAATGCGGATAACTGTGAACGTATTTTTCTACTTTAAAGGCTTTGTTTTCTGTTTTTAAAAGAATTGCCAATTCGACATCCCAAGATTTTTCGGGTGCAGTTCCGGTTTCGTAATATTCGTTTTTAATATATTTTCCGGCAAAAAGTTCGGGTACATGTTCTCCTTTCAAGAATTTTCCCTGCAAATCAACTAGCGGAACGAGGTTGTCGTTTTCGTCTTTGATCAACATTGGTGGAATTCCGTTTTCTTTTGCTACACGTGCATCATCTGCACCAAAAGTCGGTGCAATGTGAACGATTCCGGTTCCATCTTCAGTCGTCACAAAATCTCCGATGATTACTTTAAAAGCGTTTTCAGGATTTTCCGCTGGTAAAAACCACGGAATCAATTGTTCGTATTCTGCTCCGGCTAAATCTGCTCCGGTAAATTCATTTAAGATTTGATAAGGGATGTTTTTATCGTCGGCTTTGTAGTTTGCGAAATCTTCTTCAGTAGCAGCAAAGTATTTTTTACCAAAATTTTTCTCCAGAAGAACTTTAGCCAAAATAATATGAACAGGTTCAAAAGTATATTGGTTAAAGGTTTTCACCAAAACATATTCGATGTCTCTACCAACTGCTAAAGCGGTGTTGGAAGGTAAAGTCCATGGAGTGGTCGTCCAAGCCAAAATGTAGATTGGTTCTTGGTTTTTGGTTTTTGGTTCTTGGCTCTCTTTATCAAATTCTGCCCAATGATTAACACCTCCGCAGGTTTCATTTTCTAAATTAATGATTTGAGTTAAATGATTCAGCTTCTCGTTCAAAGAATCTGAAAGTTTTTTAACCTTAAACTGCGCAACTACGGTCGTATCAGAAACATCGCGATAGGTTCCGGGCTGATTCAATTCGTGGGAAGACAAACCGGTTCCTGCAGCGGGAGAGTAAGGTTGAATGGTGTAGCCTTTGTATAATAGATCTTTGGTGTATAATTGCTTCAGAAGCCACCAAACGGTTTCCATATATTTGGGTTCGTACGTGATATATGGATCTTCCAAATCTACCCAATATCCAATTTTTTCTGTCAGATCATTCCAAACATCGGTATAACGCATTACAGCATTACGACAAGCTTGATTGTAATCTTCAACGGAAATTTTCTTTCCGATATCTTCTTTTGTGATGCCTAATTCTTTCTCAACACCTAGTTCTATAGGTAAACCGTGAGTATCCCATCCTGCTTTGCGAAAAACCTGTTTTCCTTGTTGGGTTTGGTAGCGGCAGAAAATGTCTTTCAGCGCTCTTGCCATCACATGATGAATTCCGGGCATTCCGTTGGCAGAAGGCGGTCCTTCATAGAATACATATTCCGGTTTCCCCTCGCGGATTTCTACGGATTTTTTAAAAGTTTCGTTTTCGGTCCAAAACTGGGTGATGTTTTGGGCAACTGCGGTTAAATCGAGATTTTTATATTCGGTAAACTTCTTCATTTTCAATCAGTTTAACAGGTTTTATCCTAATTAATTAAGTTTGCGAATATAAGGAATTTTCGGGAAATTTCAGAGGGTAAATTCCAGCTTATTTTGATCGTGATGGTTTGAAATTTTCGAGAATAAAATACGTGGAAAAACCAATGACTAAACTGGATGACGCAGCTAAAATTGATGATCCGATTACGTATTGCAAAAGATGAGATTTGGCAAATTCCAAATCGAGAGTTTCGTACGTAAACTGAGCTTGTTCGCCTACAAAAGGTCCTCCAACAACCATTGAAAGAAAAATAATAAATGGAATAAACAGCGGAAAACTTACATGAGTTCCCATATACGACAAGAGTTTGTTGAGTTTTAAAACAGACGCTAAAAACAAAATGACAACGGTATGAAATCCCCAAAGTGGCGTTAATCCTACGAAAACTCCCAGTGCAATCGATTTTGCTTTGATCTCATTGCTTCCTTCACTATCCAAAATATTTTGTTTAAAGAATCTTTTAAAACCTTTTTTACGAAAATATCGGTAGAATACTTTCTGGCTTTGGATGGTATTTTGAATGAAATTATGCAAATCGGTTCTTTTTTTTGTCAAAGATAAGCGTTTTCAGATTTTAGAGTTGTAGCATATTAAGGTGTAAAATTTCTGTAAAAAGCCACTATTAAAAAAAAACTTCTACTTTTGCAAAAATTTCGAGGATGTCAAAAAATTTAGTGATCGTAGAATCACCGGCAAAAGCCAAAACGATTCAAAAATATTTGGGGAAAGATTTCGAAGTGAAATCGAGCTTCGGACATATTCGCGATTTACCCAAAAAAGGAATGGGAATCGACCTTCAATCCTTCACTCCCGATTATGAAGTTTCTGCAGATAAAAAGAAACTCGTAACCGAATTGAAAGCAGCAGTAAAAAAAGCAGAAATGATTTGGCTTGCTTCCGATGAGGACCGTGAAGGGGAAGCTATTGCATGGCATTTGTCGCAAGAGCTTAAACTCAATGACGATAATACCAAACGGATCGTTTTTCATGAAATTACGAAGAATGCTATTTTAAAAGCGATAGAAAATCCCAGAAAAATTGATCAAAATCTTGTAGATGCGCAACAAGCGCGAAGAATTCTCGATAGAATTGTAGGTTTTGAAATGTCGCCTGTTCTTTGGAAAAAGGTGAAAACTGGTCTTTCTGCGGGAAGAGTACAATCTGTTGCAGTTCGCTTGGTAGTCGAGAGAGAACTAGAAATTCGAGGTTTTCAATCGAAATCTTCTTACAAAGTCGAAGGCATATTCTTAAACAATACCGGTCAGGAAATTTCTGCAAAACTCAAAAAAGATTTTGTGAAAGAAACGGAAGCTGAAGCGTTTTTGGAACTTTCTAAAGATACAGAATTTAAAGTGCTGAATGTTGAAACAAAACCGGGTTCTCGTTCTGCTTCTGCACCTTTTACCACTTCAACTTTGCAGCAAGAAGCGAGTAATCGTCTTGGTTACGGAGTGACTGGAACGATGAGAGTTGCGCAAAGACTTTATGAAGAAGGATTTATTACTTACATGAGAACAGACTCTGTAAACCTTTCGCAAGAAGCCATTAATGGCGCAAAAGCTCAGATTATATCAGAATTTGGAGAAAATTATTCTAATCCAAGAAATTATACCACGAAATCTGCTTCAGCACAAGAAGCGCACGAGGCGATTCGGCCAACCGATTTTTCTGTCAAAAGTATTGGTGATGCGCAGTTGAATAAATTGTACCAACTCATTTATAAAAGAACTTTAGCTTCTCAAATGACGAATGCTAAAATTGAAAAAACGGTTATTGAAATAGGAAATAATAAGCTTTCACACCATTTTGAAGCCCAAGGAGAAGTGATCGTTTTTGATGGTTTTTTAAAGGTGTATGGAATTGTAAAAGCAGAAGATGATGATGAAGAAAACAACGAAAAATTATTGCCGAAAGTTTCTGTTGGTGAAGCTTTAGATTATAAAAAAATAGAAGCCACACAAAAATTCACACGTCCTTCCGCTCGATACACCGAAGCTGGTTTGGTAAAGAAATTAGAAGAACTTGGTATCGGAAGACCATCTACTTATGCACCGACGATTCAAACGATTCAGAATCGCGAGTATGTGGATAAAAAAGAAATTATTCCGCAGGAAAGAGAGATCATGAAGATGACCTTGGGAAAAACGGGATTGAAAAAAGAACTGTTGACCGAGAAGTTTGGTGGCGATAAAAATAAATTTGTTCCTACCGATATCGGCGAAGTGGTGAATGATTTCTTAACGCAAAATTTTGCAGAAATTCTTGATTATGGGTTTACTGCAAAAGTAGAAGCAGATTTCGACAACATTGCAAATGGTGGCGAAAAATGGAAAGAAGTTTTAGAGGGTTTTTACAAAGATTTTCACCCGAAAATTACAGATGTTGAAGAAAATGCTGATCGCGCAAATGGAGAAAGAATTCTAGGGGTAGATCCTAAAAGCGGTAAGAATGTTTTGGTAAGGATCGGAAGGTTTGGACCGATGGTTCAGATTGGAGAGCAGGATGATGAAGACAAACCCATCTTCGCCAGTTTGATGGCGAGTCAAAATATTGCAACCATTACTTTAGAAGAGGCTTTAGAGTTGTTTAAAATACCTTTTGATTTAAAAGAATTTGAAGGACAAACAGTTACGATCGGAGTGGGGAGATTTGGACCTTACGTGAAATGGGGTGAAGCGTTCATCAGTATTCCAAGAGGAGAAGATCCACTTTCTATCACCCAGGAAAGAGCCGAAGAAATCATCATGGAAAAGAAAGTTGCCGATGCGCCGATTGCGACTTTCAAAGGAGAACCGGTAACCAAAGGAACGGGGAGATTTGGTCCTTTTATCAAGTATCAATCGATCTTCATTAATGTACCAAAACGGTATGATTTTGATAATCTTTCGCAAAGTGACATCAATGAATTGATTGAAGCGAAGTTAGAAAAAGAAGCCAACCGATATATCCAACATTGGGAGACAGAGAAAGTTTCTATTGAAAATGCGAGATGGGGACCAATTGTTAAACATGGTAAAAATATTTTTAAAATCCCAAAAAATTCAAAAGATGAAAAATATACACCAGAAGAACTTGGTGATGTTTCGTTGGAGGAGGTGAAAAAATGGATTACTGCTCAGGATAAAAATGCCTTTAAGGAAAAACCTAAAAAAGCACCTGCAAAGAAAACAGTGGCTAAAAAAGCACCAGTAAAAAAAGCAGTTGCCAAAAAGAAATAGAATACCGAATTCCAATTATAAATTAGAATCTTCAGATGCTTTGTCATTTGAAGATTTTTTTTTTCATCGAGATCTCGAATCTGCTTTTTTTTTGAATTTAAAACTGAACTTTTTGGAACAATTCTATAGAAAATAAGTCCATTTAGCTGTACAATAATTAAACAGCTGGGTTTTAATTTTTAGTTTTAAAGGTTTTTTTATAATAGCAATTCGGATACAAAGTCCTATTGATTAAAGTTTGGCGTTCTGCATAACAAAAATAGAAGCGAGAATTAAATTTAAACAGAATTATTTTAAAAGAATTGTTTGGTAATGCAAAATATATTTTTACATTTGACCCAACACAATAGAAAAAAAACAAACACAAAACACACTTGATTTAAGGAAAAGGAAGCACACAAAAGATGTTAAAAAAAATATAATATTAATTTATAATTTTTTTTAATGATGATTAAGTATCAACTGTTAGTTTTATGTTTTTTTGCTAATTTTTATTTCGCTCAAGCTCCCATTGGAGCCAAAGCCCCGAACAGCTATATCTACGATATCGGGCTTGCCAATTCTCAAAATTATGGTGGGATCAAAATTCCCGTAAAAAAAGCCTACGAAATGTGGTCCAAATACGAGTATTTGAAATCGAATGGTGTTTCCACACCAATTCCTGCAGGAGTGCAATCTGCATCAATTTACTGGGAAGATGTTCCAGGACTGGTTCAAAATGTACAAATTGAAGGTGCAGCAGATCCAAGCAATTCAAAAATTGTAGTGGAAATAAATAAAGGAAGAGGAAAGGGAAATGCTGTCGTGGCCTTCAAAGTAAATGGAACAATATATTGGAGTTGGCATATTTGGGTAACCGATAATCCCGGAAGTGGAGTCTACTACAATTACGGAATGGAAACAGATATTGATCTGAATCCCATAAGCATTCAATACATGGATCGGAATCTGGGTGCTACAAGCAAAAGTTTTCTCGATGATCAATGGCAAAAATCAGGAGGATTAATGTATGAATGGGGAAGGAAAGATCCCTTTCCACCGCTCGTTTACAAAGATTCTAACTTCTACGAAATTACTGGTGAAGTGGGTGTGCTGAAACATAAACAGATTGATCCCGTAAACACGATTCCTGTTCAGGTAAGACCTTTTAATGAAATTGAGAAAAATATTCAATATTCCGTTAAAAATCCTATTACTTACATCGTCAATACCGACGCAGGAGGAAACTGGTTTTCAAGCAGCCGGTACAAAGTAGCCGGAGTAAGTCCGAATTATATCACTTGGGATTTGTGGTCAGATAATGCAAAAGGTGGAAACAGCAATGCCAACAGTTCTAGTACTACTTTGAAAAATGAAAGTCGCTCGTATGAATTGAAATCCGAATTGGATCCTTGTCCGAACGGATGGCGCGTTCCTTCATACAAAGGAAGAGAAACCCAAAATAACAATTTGGCTTTTTTTGGAAAAAACGACTGGAATAATGATGATATTGTGGTGGCGAACAGACAACTTTTTCCAACTTCAGTCAATCCAAGTTTGAATGGTATAAAAGTTTATCCTGGTTTAGGAATGGATTTTACAAGTGCACAAGGTGGCGCAAGAAATTTAGGAATGTTGCCAATATCTGGCGGTTATGTTTACTATCCCAATTCGGCGGCACCTGCAGCTCCAGTGGGAGTAACATTTCAAGATAATGCAGCCAACGGTGGTCTTTGGAGCGCTACTTTCGGTTATGATGGAGCGCGATTGTTCTCGATGATTTCAGATCCTTTGCGCACCAATACAAGTGTGGGACTTCATGCGATTTACAACAATCAAACCAATCCGACAAGATCTGGAAATGCGGTAAAGTGTATGAGAGATCCGAATCTATTAAAAATAGGAAATTTTGCAACCGAGTATTTTAATAGTGTGAAAGAAAATTATGTTGATGGTTTAGAAAATCCCAATTCTTATATTGTCGTAAACCAAGAACATTTGTATATTCCTGTAAATAAAGCATTTTCGGTTTATAACCAGTTGCTTTCAGATCAGGGTATGCTTCCATATGATGATTTAATGGTAAAACTTTTATGGAGTACAAATCCAAAATTAATTACTTCAATTACATTTAATGCAGATCCGACCGATCCTAGATCGTCTATTATCGATGTAGAAATTAATCCTACTCAAAAGGGTAACGCAGTCATTTCACTTCATAATGGGGACCTTTCAGAAAATGCACTTTGGAGTTGGCATATTTGGGCGCCAGAAGAAGATCCCACAATCAATACCGTTACTTATACTACGGAAACACCAATCCCTGTTTCGTATAATTTTATCAATGCATCCAACAGTAAATTGCCCGCGCTGAAAACTGTTTTTATGGATCGTAATTTGGGTGCACGAAGCAGTTCCGTGGAGTCCATTTTTGCAAATGGTCTTCAATATCAATGGGGCAGAAAAGACCCTTTACCCAACTTTATCAATAGAAATTTCAGGTATATTTTCGTCTATAATGGTCAACGAACCAGTTTACGTCAAGGAAAGAAATTTTTACAACCGATCGACAATTTAGAGATCGATATGGAATATTACTCAGATCACTTTACTCAACCCTACGAATTGTATGGTTCGTTGAACGGGGTCGCTCATAAGAAAGTTCAGGAAAATATTATTTATACCATTAACAATCCGCTTAGCTTCGTCTATAAAGATAGTACAGGTGAGTTATATGATGGTGGCAATCATTATGCAAACGATTTAACTAAAATTAATGACTGGGTTTCGGATAATCGGGGAGAAGCTGATGACCGATGGGGACACGCTGACAAAAAATCACCGTATGATCCTTGTCCGGAAGGTTGGAGAGTTCCGGATGTTTCTTTCACGAATCTTTATACCGGATCCAAAGGAAATTCGCCGTGGTACAATGGTTACCAAAATGATGCATATGGTAAAGCGGGCGTTATTCAGGATCAGTGGTACAATGTCGCAAATTTTTACGGTGGAACTGTAGTTACAACCGGCAGCAAAGGCTGGAAATTTGAAAGTACCAACTTTAACATCGGATCTTTTCCACAAGATGGTATTCGAGGAGAATTGGGCGGAAAAAATATTGATGGTACACGTTCCGGCGTTTGGACTGCTTCTTTAGCGGATTTACATACTGGTTTTGCTTTAGCAATGCAATTTCAGGGCAACACCATGCAAACTGGTACAGGAGTTTATCCACAAGCAGCGATGAGTGTGCGTTGTGCAAAAGACGAAAATAGACTGCTTGGAACACCGGTGAGTAAAAATAAACCACCCGTGATAATTCAGTCAATTACAGAAAAATTAGTTACACAATCGGAAAACAATGAATTGAAAATTTATCCGAATCCTTTTAAAGAGGAGTTCTCTATCAGCAATTCTAATGCAATGAGTTATGAAATTTATGACTTAAGTGGAAAATTGGTGCTGAAAGGAAATGTAGAGAACGCAAGAGTCAACGCTTCTCCAATTCAAAAAGGAATTTACTTGTTGAAAATTAATATGAAAGACGGTGCGGCAGTAACCAAAAAATTGATCAAACAATAATTTCCGAGTCGGAATAATGAAAGAGCACAATCGTTTTGATTGTGCTTTTTTTGTTACTTTTGTTAAAAATCGTTTTACGCTAACTGTTCAATAAAAATCAATGAATATCGAAGACATTCTCTTGCCGCCAAAACCACTTAAAACCGAAAAATGGCAACTTGGAACTTTATTATCCAATGAAATCCCAGAAAACGGAATCGTCTTGGTTTTCTGTTCTGATTATCGTGGTTTGAAAAATGGCAGCGCAGAAATCCTTGATTTCAAAAAAGTGCGAAAAGAACTCTATCAGCTTTCAAGGCTCGATTTTGAGATGCCGATCTGTGATTTGGGCGATTTGATTTCGGGCAAATCTCATCAGGATACGCATTATATTTTACAAGAGGTTTTGTCGATGTGTCATTACAAAAACTCGATTTCTGTGATTGTAGGAGGAAGCAACGATTTGGCATTTTCGCTTTTTTCCGCTTTAAATTTTCATCAGAAAAACATTAATTATACTCAGATTTCGAATATTATTTCTTTGTTGAATGATAGCGAAGAAATTACCGAGAAGAATTTCCTTGCCAAAATTTTCAGTTCCAAAGAATTCAGCCTCAAAAACTATCATCATCTTGGTTATCAGAAGCATCTCAATGAAGTTGATTCGGTTAAACTTATGAAAGAAGTCGCTTTCGATGTTATTCGATTAGCAGAAATGATGAATTCCACAGAACGTACCGAACCATTTTTCCGACGGGCTGATTTGGTAACATTAAATTGTGATGCGGTCGAAAGTCGTGGCGATGGTTTCTCTGTAAATCCACAAATCAATGGCTTAAATAACCGGGAAATTTGTGCGTATATGAAAGAAATCGGCTTGAGTGAAAACTTGAAATCTGTTGGGATTTTTAACTTTAATGCAAATTCTGAAGCGCTTTTGAATCATCAACTTTTGGCACAAATCATTTGGCATCTGATCGAAGGCATCAATATTCAAAAATCGCATCCGGTGGAAAGGTTGTACGAAACTTTTTGGGTATTGATCGATGATGATCAGTTTGCTTTCAAACGCGACACTTTCACTGATTTATGGTACTTTGGGGAAGATGAAAAGGTGGCAAACCTTATTCCTTGTTCAAGATTTGAATATGAAGAAGCGATACGCGGTGTTCTAAACCCACGGTTGATAAAAAATTAAAAATTTTCTTCCCATTCTGCCTCTGAATTAAAATACTTATTTTTACGCCATAAACACCTGAATGAAAAGCGTTTTATCTAAAATTTTCAGCAACTTTTTTATTTTAATCATCATTACGGCCATCATCAAGTTGCCGTTATTGTTCACGAAGAATATTCAGGAAGATTCCTTTATTACGTGGCGTGTTGCTAGAAATCTGATCAATTATGGCGTGATCGGTTTCAATGGTGAAGAAAGAATTTCTGCGTCTACCACGCATTTATATGTTCTGATTACGGCGTTTTTTCAACTTGTTTTTGGGGAGTATTTTATTGTGCCACTGCTTGTTTTCAGTGGAATTCTTTTTGCCGTTGGTTCTTTGTGGTTGGCGAAAATTCTTTTTCCAGACGATATTTTAAAACGCGGATTTTTTGTTGTTTTATTAAATATGCTTCCACCAGCACTCACTGCTTCTGCTTTGGGAATGGAATATGGTATTTTGTTTTTCCTCTACAACGCCCTAATTTATTTCGGTGTTTTCAAAGGTAAAAACTGGGCTTACTTGATCTTACCAATTTTACTGCTTTGGACAAGAATTGATACCGTGATTTTCCTCGGAGTCTTTTTTTGGGCTGATTTAATCATCAAAAGGAAAATCAATGCCCTTTTTATTATAGGGGGAATTTTGGGAGTAGTGAGTGTAGTTTCCTTTAATTATTTGTATTTCGGAGAGTTGGTGAATCACACCATTACCGCAAAAAAAATAGCGTATAAAAATTTGATCCAAAATGACAGTCTTGTTCATTCCCTTTACCAATGGGCGTATTACGGTGGTTTGATCAAGAAATATTCAATCTATACCTTTCTCTTGTTTATTGCATTTTTCGGATTTCTGTTGTATTGTATCTTTAGAATTGTAAAAGAGCGATCGCTCCTTTCTTTTAAAACAAAAGTTATTTTGATTGCAGTGGTGTCTTTTGCTTTGTTAAAAATTACGCTTTTTTCTTATTTTAAAGCTTATTTCGATTGGTACTATTGGCTTCCGAGGGTTTTTATGTTTGTGTTGATCTTATATTATGTCCTCCAGTTTTTACCGGTAAAACAAAAAATTTTAATTCCAATTGCATTTTTGGCCACTTTTGGTTTGTACAGTTTTCAGTTTCTTCAATCCTATACCATTGGTTATATGGAAGAGCGTCAAAGAATGCAGATTGCTGCAGATATCAAGAATGACAAGGTGGGAATGAACCAGTCAATTCTCCTGGAACCAGCCGGAATTATTCCGTTTTATACCAATCTTTATACTTATGATGAGGTTGGTTTGGTCGATAAAAGGATTAATGATGAAATGCTAAAAGATGAAAATTTTTGGTGGATCAATTCGGTGAACAGATTTAGACCCAATTATATTTTGACCATCGCGAAAAAACCTGGAGATTCTGGAAGTTTTTATAAAATTAAACCAGAAGATATGGTTACTTTTAATCAACATTACAAACTAGAGAAAACGTATCCTATTTCAAAAATTCACGAGAATGCACCTAAAATTCTGAGATGGATTTACAAAATACGACCGATCGGGAAAGATTATTTTCTTTATAAAATCGTGAAATAAATAATGTTGAATGGATAAAGTTTCGATAATCGTCCCGGTTTATAATGTTGAAAAATACCTGAGAAAATGTTTAGATTCTCTGGTGAATCAAACTTTGCAGGAAATTGAAATTTTGGTGATTGATGATGGTAGTACAGATGGATCGGCTAAAATAATCGAAGAATTTCAGGTGCAATTTCCTTTAAAAATCAAAGCATTTACTAAGGAAAATGGCGGGTTGAGTGATGCGCGGAATTTTGGTTTAGAGCAAGCAAAAGGCGAATTTATTGGGTTTGTTGATAGTGATGACTATGTCACCGAAAATATGTTTGATGAAATGTATCATTTGGCGCAAAAACACGCTGCGGAAATCGTCATCTGCAATTTGCAAAAAGTAGATGAAAACGGAAAGGTTACCCAAAAGCTCACGCAAATTCCGAATATGGCAGAAAAAATGAATTTGGAAGAAAATTTTTCTCTCTTTTCAGACATCAGTTATTTCGCGTGTAACAAAATTTTCAGCAAAAAATTATTTCAGAATAAGCGGTTTAAAAGAGGAGTTCATTTCGAAGATATTCAGCTGATTCCGCAATTGGTTTTAGAGTCTAAGATCATCGCCCAAACTCAAACCTATCATTATCAGTATCTTGAACGCAGCGATTCAATTACAAAAACACATACCGAAAAGGGACTTGATATATTAAAAGCCGTTACCGACGTGGAAGTTGCATTTAGAAATTCGGTGTACTCTCATAAAAATTCGGAGTGGAAGAATTTTCAGATTTTAGAAGGGGTTTATACTTTTCTGGCCTATCTGGCTTTTGTAAAAGACGATGAATTGTACGTAAAAATGTCGGAAGAGTTAAAAAAATTCATTAGTAAAAATGCGATTTCAGTTGTAGAAATCTTCTTTTATCAACGCTTCGGAAAGAATTATCTGTTATCTTTGCCGCTACGAAAAAAAATTTATTATCTACTCTATTTTTGCCGGCAGGAGAAACTGTTGAGAAAATTAGTTTAAAACACAATTTTGCCGATGCCGATTCTGCACCCTATTTTTATTTTGATTTTTCTCTTTCTTGCGGCGGCGAGTTACTGGGAAATTTTCAAATTAGAAAAAAAGCAAAGTGTATTTGTTTGGGTTGCAGCCATTTTGATTGTTGTCGCGGTAGGTTTTCGTGTGAATGTAGGTGCAGATTATCCTGTGTATAAAGCCCTTTTCTCTGGTTTTGCTCTGTATACCACTTACGGTGATGTTTTAGATAAAGCCCTATTCCGGCCGAATACGGAAGAAATCGAATGGATATTTGTCTTGATCAACAAAATTATTTTTGATTTTGGTTTTCCTTTCTATATTGTAACTTTCGTAATGGCTCTTATTACGGTATCTTTAAAATTTACTACGATTTACAAAAATGTTGCCTATCCCTCTTTAGCTCTACTGTTCTACTTTATGCCCATTATGTTTTTTGAAGATTCAGGACAAATGCGGCAAGGTTTGGGAATTGCGGTTTGTGTGGCATCTTTTAAATTTATCAAGGAGCGGAATTTATTCATGTTTCTTTTATGTATGTATATTGCATTGGGTTTTCATAAAACTGCAATCGTATTCTTGCCTGCTTATTGGATTGTAAAAATTCCTCTGAATAGTAATAGAATTTTTTGGATTTTGGTAGGTTCATTACTGGCTTCGCCATTCGAAATCTATCGTTTAGGTGGAAATTTCTTCAGTACCATTTCTCCAGATGATGTTTCTGGAGCTTATACGGGTTATTTAAATGATCGTTATTATGGGAACGAAGTTGCAACAGGGTTAAATGATATTGTGAAATTATTTTTTATTGTAATTTTAATAAAATATGATAAGAAGGGTTGTGACGAGGTTTGGTGGTACGAGTACATGAGGAATCTATCGGTGTTTGGGTTGGCTATATTTTATATTTTCCGGTCGAATGAAATTTTTGCGGTTCGCCTTCCGGGAGCTTATATGTTTTTTGTAACCATGTTCTGCCTTAGCAATCTAGTATATGCGGTACAGGGTAGAGCTCGACAAATTCTCTATCTCGGATTTATGACGTATTTTGTCGCAATGTTTTTTTATTTTGGCAGTGGCAATGGTCACCGTGGCAGTTTTACCTCAGAAAGATATAATAATGCACTATGGTAAAGAAATATGAATGAAATTAAAGAGATTATTACCAACGTAGGAATCCCACAGTTTTATCTGAAATTGGGGCTTGGTATGCTGTGTTCCTTTTTATTGACTTTTTTATCCATCCCAACCATTGCGAAAATCTCGCGGCGGAAAAATTTGATGGATGAACCTGGTTCCCGAAGTTCGCATCTTCGAAAAATTCCCAATTTAGGAGGAATTGCCATTTTCTATTCCTTGTCGGTTTGTGCTTCTATTTTTGCGTTTGAATTGTTTGATCTTTATAAGTTTTTGTTCGCGTCTTTGGTGATTTTGCTTTATATCGGCGTGATGGATGATATTGTGGTCATGCGTGCTTACAAAAAATTATTTGCCCAAATTATTGTTACCTCGTTGATGGTGATCGGCTCCGACGTCCGAATCAGAAGTTTCTTCGGTCTTTTTGGCATCTATGAACTTTCCTATTTTTTTAGTGTGATCATCAGTATATTTACCTTTATTGTCTTGATCAATGCTTTTAATTTAATTGATGGAATAGACGGTTTAGCGGGAGGTTATTCGATTATCTGCAGTGCTTTATTTGGCATCAGTTACTTTCGACTGGGAGCTTACAATTATCCTTTAGTGATCCTTTCTGCAGTAATTATTGGCTCGGTTGTGGGCTTTTTATACTATAATTTATCGAATAAGCGTTCAGCAAAAATATTTATGGGCGATACAGGATCCATGATTCTAGGTTTTCTCTTAGCATTTACTGCGATTTGTTTTATCGATATTTTTATTGATAAAAAACTTCCCAATGTGCCAAGATATTATCTTCAGGCGGCGCCCGCAATTACGATGGCAATTCTTATTCTGCCGATTGTAGATACGTTACATGTATTCATTCTCCGGCTCTCCGCAGGTAAATCTCCTTTTGTCGCTGATAAAAACCATATCCATCATTCTCTTTTAAATTTAGGCTTAACTCACAGGCGATCTACCTTTTATATTATTTTATACTATGTCTTCATTGTTACTGTTGCTTATTACTTTAGGCATCTTAATGTGAATATACTGTTGTTGATCATTATGGTTCTAGGATTCATCGGTGCTTATATACCGCGATTTATTTTGGCAACCAGAAAAACAACTAATTAAATTATTATTATTTTTGTAAAATTACACCCTCTAACTGATGAAAATTAATAAACTTCTCCTTCTTTTTATTTTACCATTTTTGCTTTATTCTTGCATTTCAACCAAAGATGTACGATATATGCAGCCCAATGAAAATCTTGTGATTAATGAAGAGGGCTTGATTCCTTACAATATTCCAACTTACAAGGTAACCAAAAATGATATGTTGAATCTGAATATTGTTACCACTCCCAAAGGTGATGCTGCACAGTTTTATTCCGCACTCAATACTTCTTCCTCCACGAGTGGAGTTTCGGCTATAAGTGCTTCCGCAGGATCTGGGACGGGTTCGCAAAGCGGGAGCTCTAATTTTTATTTCAGTGGACTAAAAGTTGATTCTAAAGGCGACCTCAATATCATGGGAATAGGTTTTGTAAAGGCGGAAGGAAGAACCATTGAAGAGATCACGCAGGAAATTCAAACCCGGGTGAACGAAAATTTTTTGGAAGGAAAATCTGAAGTTCGTCTGAATACCGATGGAATCACCTATTATATTTTAGGCGACGTAGAAACGGTGGAGGTAAGCGGCGAAAAGAAAGCGCATAAAAATACCTTAACTCTTACAGAAGCAATTGCAAGTAACGGCGGATTGAATAGAACAGTAGATCGTACCAATATTGTTATCCACAGAAAATTACCCGAAGGTATAAAAATCGCAAAAATTGATCTAACCCGGGAAGATGTGATGAACTCTCCCTATTATTGGGTTCAAAATGGAGATGAAATTTTTCTGAATACACGATCCAAAAACTTAAATGGATTAGGGAAAGATCCTATTCAGACTCTAACTACCGGAGTTTCGGTCATCACTACCGCAATCTCAATTTACTTAATTTTAACAAGACTCTAAGATGATTCCGGGAAAAGAAAATTTAGAAAGATCTGGTAGCAACACAACTGAAAAGGAAGGTACTTTTGCACTTTTCGATTTTGAACACTTTTTAAGTCGGGTGATCAAATCTTGGTATTGGTTTGTCTTAATGGCAGCTTTGGGATATGGTATTTCTTGGGTTTATAGTACCTACTATGCACAGCGAATCTATGCTTCCAACTTGTCCTTAAGCATTTCTAATAATACAGCGAGTTATTTTACCCCGAACCAATCCATTAATTTTATTTGGGGTCAAAATGGTAATCAAGATGGGATTTATTTGAAAAAAATGCTTCTTTCACGTTCGCATAATGAATATCTGGTGAAACAACTCGATTTGTTTGTTAATTACGCCACCAAAGGTTTCATCAAGCAAACGTATCTGGACAAATATGATTCTCCTGTTTTTTTAGAAATTGACAAATCGCATCTTCAACAGGTCAATTATTCGATAACGCTAATTCCGAAAGGTGGTGACCGCTACGAAATTGTTTTACCAGAAGAGGGTGAAACAACCTCCCTGTATTCTTTTGTTACAGAAAATTTTAGCAACGTTTCCCGTTATAATAGACCAGCCAATAAAGTTGTTTCTATTAACGAATGGTATGTTTCCCCGAATCTTAAATTCAAATTGGTCAAAAATCCGCAACCGAGCCAGATTAAATTTGAAAACATCATTTTTTCGCTCTCTACTGTTAACCAAACCGTAAACAGTCTTGTAGCAACTATTGGAGTAGATTTCGATAAAGAAATCAATTCGATTATGATTATTACGAAAAGTGGCTATAACCTAAACGGAACAGTGAATTTCTTAAATACTTCCGTTGATGAATTACAGAAAAAAAGGTTGATAGATAGAAATACCGTTGATAAAAACACCGAAGATTACCTGTTTGAGAATCTGGCAAAAATTCGTAAAAAATTAGATTCTAGCGCCGCTCTTCTTAATCACATGAAAATTACAGAAGGTTTATATGATATTAAAGACCGCGACGAAAAAGCCCTGCAAAGAATTAAAGATCTTGAGAGCAAAAAAGCCGTAATCATCACCAAAATAAATTCTTTAAATAATATAAAAAATACTTTAGCGTCGCAGAACTTAGATCGCATGATCAGTATGAATGCTGCAGGAATAGAAGATGGCACGTTTAACGCTTCAGTCTCGGAACTAAAGGCACTTTTTCTGAAGAGAAGAGAACTTGCACTGATCTATACGCCCAATTCTGAACCGATCCGCGAAATTAATAGATTGATCGGAGAAGCAAGAGGAAATTCAACAGGCTCCCTCAAAAATTATTATACCAACTACGTCAATGAACTATCTAAAATTGATCAACAGATTGCAGGGGAAAGTGTAGACTTGGTAACCTATCCCGAAAAAGAGCGTCGATACTTGGATGCAGAGCGAGGTTATAACATGATTGAAGCGACTTACAACACCTTGCTCACCAAGCAAAATGAAACGCAGATTCGCGTAGCAACCAATAAATCAGATATTACCGTTATCGATAATGCAAAAAATTTAGGACAAGGTCCCATTGCGCCAGATGTAAATAAAACCAAATACACAATTATTGGCGGTTTACTGCTTTTACCACTTTTAATTTTAGGTCTTTCGGAAGCCATGGATAATAGGGTTCGGAATATTAAAGAATTGCTTCAAGCTACCAAAATTCCATTACTAGGTGTTGTCGGAAAAAACAACCATGAAAATAATCTAACTGTTCTCGAACAGCCTCGGTCTTCAATTTCTGAAGCTTTTAGGGGGATTCGAGCAAATTTGAGGTTTTTGCACAAAGAGAATAATCAATCAAAAGTCATCCTTGTAACTTCTTCTGTAGGTGGCGAAGGTAAAACTTACGTATCGATCAACATTGCATCGGTTCTTGGATTGAGTGGTAAAAAAACCATCTTACTCGGAATGGACTTAAGAAAGCCGAAAATTTTCGGAGATTTTAAAATCGACAATAAATACGGAATCTCAAATTACCTCACCGGTGAAGTGAAGATGGAAGAAATCATCAACAAAACGCGAATAGCTGATCTCGATGTGGCGACTTCTGGTCCGATCCCACCGAATCCTTCTGAGCTTTTGATGAGTCAGCGTAATGTTGAATTCATTACAGAATTGAAAAATCATTATGATTTTATTATTATCGATTCGCCGCCAGTAGGTTTGGTTGCCGATTCATTTGAATTGATGAAATATGCAGATGCCAGTATCTATGTGGTAAGACATGAATATTCCGAGAAATATATGCTCAAGATGATTACCGAAAAGTATCAAAAACATGAAGTGCAAAATCTTGGTTTAGTTTATAACGATTACCAAACTCAAAAAGGCTATGGATATGGTTACGGATATGGGTATGGTTACGGATATGGGTACGGTTACGGATATTTTGATGAAGATAAAAATTATCGGGAGCCAACCCTCATTAAATTAAGAAATAGATTAAGAAAGCTTTTCGGAAATTCTTAAATATAAAACACCCACGATGGAGATTTATATTTTAGTGAAATCATAAAAACATTTAATTGTCGTTTTTAATTCAATAAATTATGCTTTTTTGAGGGTATTTAACTAAAAATTAAGAATTTCCTTAAACTAAAATTGTTTTATATTTGCAAAATTATTTATGAAAATAGTCGTCAAGTTTTTCATGCAAAAGAATATTTTATATTCCCTGATCGCGATCCTTTTTATTTCGGGTTCCTACAAAGGACAACGCCACGAAATCGGGGTGCAGTTCGGGATGAGTAATTTGGTAGGTGATATTGGTAGAACCAATTATATTCTACAGCAACCAGTTCTCAGCGATATTTCGGTGTATGGAGTGCCTTTGTATGCGGGAGTTTTATACCGAATGAATTTCAATCCTTACCAAACCGTTCGGTTAAATTTAGGGTATACCAATGTGCAGTTTATTGATGCTTTAGCAAAAGAAAATTACAGGCGCAACCGAAAACTTTCAGGAAGCAATTCAATTTATGAAGCAAATTTAATTTTTGAATATAATTTCTTTCCTGTTAATAATGAACAGAAAAGTCTTCTGAGTCCATACATTTTTGGTGGAATCGGCGGTTTGCTTGCGAACGACACGAAAGTTACGCTCGAAAATGATTTTAGAAGAGATGCAAGTGGCAATGCAATCAGACCAACAAGCAATGCTGATTTTTTAAGTACTCCTGCGTATGTTGAAGGGCAACAATTTACCATGGCGATCCCATTCGGTGTTGGTTTGAAGTATAAATTTAATTATAATTGGGCGCTATTTGGCGAGTTGATGTTTAGGCCAACTTTTTCAGACTCCATTGATTATAGCGTAATTGACGAAAAAAGTTTAAAACAAACCTATAATAAAGACATTGTGGTCGCCGGAACTACAAATTCCATTTTGCAAGAAAGCCCTTACAAAGAAATTGCAGATGCAAGAGCAGAAGCATTCTTGAAAAATCGCCAGATCGGAAACACAAATTCAAAAGATTGGGTAAATACAGTATCACTAGGACTTACTTACTCATTCGGAAGACCACCTTGTTATTGTGAACAGTAAAAATGCAGTCGATAAAAGATAAATTAAATTTGGATCAACTTCCGCAACATGTTGCCATCATTATGGATGGGAATGGAAGATGGGCAAAATCCCGTGGCGAAAAACGTACTTTTGGCCATAAAAATGCTATAAAAGCAGTTCGTGAAGTGGTAAATGCCTGTAACGAAATCAATATTCCTTACCTTACGCTCTATACCTTTTCCTCCGAAAATTGGAATCGCCCAAATGATGAGGTAAACACTTTGATGAGTCTAATTTCGGAAACTTTGCTTTTAGAAGCTGAAGAAATATTCTCCAAAGGTTTAAGGATGCACGTCATCGGAGATATCGCTAAATTACCCGAATTGGTAAGAGATCAGATGTTACGTCTGGTTGAAATTACCAAAAATAATACACGGGGAAATTTAATTTTAGCCTTAAGTTATGGTTCTCAGGATGAAATTCTAAATGCCGTAAAACAAATCAGCGCTAAAGTAAAATCAGGTGAGCTTCAAGAAGATCAAATCACCGAGAAAGTTTTTGAAAATCATTTATACACCAAAGATTTTCCACCCGTAGATTTGCTCATCAGAACAAGTGGCGAAGTCCGAATCAGTAATTTTCTTCTTTGGCAAATTGCATATTCAGAGTTACAATTTCTAGAAATTCTGTGGCCCGATTTCGGTAAAGAAGATTTTTTCAAATGTATTGATGATTATCAAAACAAAGAAAGAAGATTCGGCAAAACCAGTGAACAGCTCGACGAAAATATATAAAAAAAGAAAGTTAGCAAGTTAAAAAATGAAGTTTAAATTCTTACCCATCATCATGTTTGTGGCTTCGGCACATTTCTATGGTCAGATTACCCCGGAACAGAATACCCCGGAAAAAAATCCTGTTCATGCTCAAAGCGAAGCTGGAACTTATATTCTAAAAGACATTGTTGTAGATGGTGTAAAAAAATATACCCCCGCTCAAATTTTAAGATTTACAGGTCTTAATAAAAATGAAAGCGTAGAAATCCCGGGACAAAAAATAAGCAACGCGATTAAAAAACTGTGGGAAACACAATCTTTTTCAGAGGTCGAAGTGTACATTCAAAGTATTGAAGGTGATCAAATTGTTTTGAGATTTAACCTTCAAGATTTAAAAGATTTAGGTGAAGTGAAATTTACCGGAAAAGGAATCGGCAAATCTAAAAGCGAAAAACTTGCGAAGGATAATGGTCTGAAACCAGGTACCAAAATTACTCAGAATTTAATTTCTACCCTGAAAACGAATATTCCTAAAGAATACGTAAAAAAAGGTTTTGCCGATGCCAAAGTTACCATTCAGGATAAAGTGAATGCACAAGATCCGAATTTGGTAGACTGGACGATTAATGTTCAAAAAGGGAAGAAGGTAAAAATTAGTCATATCGAATTTGAAGGAAATACAAGTGTTTCCGATGCGAAGTTGCGCAAAAAAGCCTTCAAGGAAACGAAGCAAAAGAGATTCGGAATCCAAGGAATCTTGAAGCCTTCGAAATTTATTGAAGAAAAATATGATGACGATAAAGTTAACCTCGTTAATTATTACCGCTCTTTAGGTTTCCGTGATGCCAAAATCGTATCTGATTCAGTTTGGAGAAATCCTAAAAATCATTATGAAATCAACGTTAAATTAAGCGAAGGAAAAAAATATTATATCGGCGACATCAGTTTTCTAGGAAACACTGCGTTCTCTACAGAATATTTGCAGAAAATTCTAGGATACAAAACCGGTGATATTTACGATGCTGTTGGATTCAACAAGAAAGTGGGCGAAGATGGAGGTAAAGAAGACGATTCCGATTTGAAATCTATTTACATGAACAATGGATATTTGTTCTCCAACGTAACTCCCATCGAAAAATCAGTAGAGGGCGATTCCATCAATGTGGAAATTAGAATTAACGAAGGTGAAAAAGCAACTTGGAACCGCGTAACTTGGAGTGGAAATACAACAACACATGACCACGTAATTCTTCGTTCATTGCGAACAAAACCAGGAAGTTTATTTGCAAAAAGCGACATCAAAAGAACCTATTTTGATTTAGCTGGAATGCAGTTTTTTGATCCGCAACAAGTTGGTCAACAAATTACACCAAACCCACAAGATAATACGGTAGATGTTCACTGGACTTTAGTTGAAAAGGGATCTTCACAGGTTCAGCTTCAGGCAGGTTACGGTGGTGGATCATTCATCGGAACTTTAGGACTTACTTTCAATAATTTCTCTCTTAGAAATTTTTTGAAACTTAAGGATTTCAAACCTGTACCTCAAGGTGATGGGCAAACTCTCTCTATTCAAGCTCAAGCAGGGCAGTATTTTCAAAATTATGGGATTTCATTCACAGAGCCTTGGTTATTTGGGAAAAAACCTACCGCACTTTCTGTAAGTTTGAACCAATCTCTAGTACGATATACCGATCAGTTTGGAGCAACTCAAAAATTAAATATTTTCTCTGCAAGTGCGGGTTTAAACAGATTGTTGAGATGGCCGGATGATTATTTCTCCCTTTACACTGGGATTCAGTATCAAAGTTATGACTTCACTAACTACCCATTCCAGTTTGGTAATACCACAGAATATAACGGTTCAGCGAAAAACTTTAGTTTCAATGTAGGTTTAAGCAGAAACTCTGCAGGATTAGACCCTATTTTCCCAACGCAAGGTTCAAACATTGAAGCATCTGTAAAATTCACGCCGCCTTATTCCCTCTTTGACAAAAAGGATTATTCAAACATCACACCGGTTGAAAAATATAAATTGTTAGAGTTTTATAAAATTAAATTAAAAGCCGATATTTACAATACAGTTGTTGGTAAATTGGTTCTTAGAAGCACCGCCGAAATGGGCTTTCTTGATGGATACAATAAAGATCTCGGTGCGCCGCCTTTCGAACGATTTTATGTAGGAGGAACAGGACTAATTGGTGGAAGATATGACGGACGAGAATTGGTTCCATTAAGAGGGTACGAAAACTCATCATCCACTGGTGGTGAAGCAGCTGATGTAACGCCTTATGGTGGTGCTACAGTTTATAACCGTTTTGCATTGGAGCTGAGATATCCAATTTCAATGAATCAAACGGCGAAAATTTATGCGCTTTCTTTCTTAGAGGGAGGAAATGCTTGGAATTCTTTTGGTACCTATAACCCATTCCAGCTGAAACGTGCTGCAGGATTCGGAATTAGAGTTTATATGGGAGCTTTCGGATTAATTGGATTTGACTTCGCTTACGGATTCGATAAAACATTGAATGGTACAGTTCCTTCAGGTTCGAAAACACACTTTCTGATGAACCAGACCTTATAAATACATTTACTATGAAAAAGTTTAAATTATTTTCCGCGCTTTTCATACTCTTTACAGGACTATTAAGTGCCCAAAAGTTAGGAGTTGTCGATACCAATTATATTTTAAGCAAACTTCCGCAGTATAAAGATGCAGAAGACCGACTGAATGCTCAGATCGCAAGTTGGCAAACAGAAATTCAAACCCTGCAATCAGAGTTTGATAAGAAAAAATTGCTCTTGGAAAATGAACGCGTACTTTTGGTCGGCGACCAACTAAAGCAACGTCAAAAAGAAGTTGATGATCTGGATAAAAAAATAAAAACCATGATCAATAACCGTTTTGGTTCTTTGGGTGAAATTAACAATGCGAGATCTAATTTAACCAAACCTTTTCAGGATCAGATTTGGAACGCGATCAAGACCGTATCAGAGAAAAACAGCTTAGGCATCATTCTTGATAAAAGCAATAACATCAGTGTAATTTTTCTTGAAAAAAGATATGATTACACAGATAAAGTATTAGATTTGCTTCTGAAAAATTCGGGATCTAAAAAGGCAGAGTCACCAAACAGACCCAATAGAAATTCCGAAGATTCAAGAGAAATAAAAGCGAAGATGATGAAAGAAGAAGGTACGACAAAAATGGAAAGTATCGAATCTAAAAAAGCAAAATAAATTTTAAAAACAATAAATTATTTATCTCTAATTATGAAAAAATTAAGTGTATTATTTGCAGCAGTAATGATGTTTGTAACCGTAGGAGTTGCAAATGCTCAAAAAGTTGCCTCTATTGATTATGAAGCAATCTTAGCTTCAATGCCAGAAACTAAAAAAATGACAACTGATCTAGATACTTTTAGTAAAACCAAAGGGGATGAGTTGAACAAACAAGCGGAAGCTTTTCAAAAAGAAGTTCAACAATACCAAGCAGAAGGCGCTAAAATGACAGAAGCACAAAGACAGGCAAAAGAAGGTGAATTGCAGAAAAAACAACAAAATTTGCAAGCTCTTCAACAAACTGCTCAAGCTGATTTAGCACAAAGAAGAGACGCTGCTGTAAAACCAATTATCGAAAAATTAAATGGTGCAGTGAACAAAGTTGCTAAAGCTAGCGGATTTGATTTCATTATCGATTCTACTGCTTTAATTTACAAAAGCGGTCCAGATGCAACTCCATTAGTGAAAAAAGAATTAGGTCTTTAAAAAATATCGACTATAAACAAAACCATCTCGACCTTTCGGGATGGTTTTTTTAATTTTATAAAATGCAACAAGAAATATCTAGCCAGGTAAAAGTAAGATTCAGCGACTGCGACCCAATTGGTCATCTCAACAATGTGAAATATCTTGATTACATGCTCAATGCAAGAGAAGATCATGTCGAAAGTGGTTACGGTTTCACCTACGAAGAATATACCCGTAAAACGGGCTGTACCTGGATCACGGTTCAAAACGAAATCGCCTATCTTAAAGAAGTGCGGTATAATGCCAAAGTTATTATTTCTAGTAAAACAATAGAAGTTGGGGATCGCCTTTCAAAAGTAGAAATCCTGATGAAAAGTGAAGATGGTAAAACCATTCACAGCGTTTTGTGGCTTACTGTCATCTATTTCGATATGAAAACTCGTGCATCTGCTTCGCAACCAGAAGATACAAAGAATCTATTCCGAAAATTTTTAATTAATTTAGAAGAAAAAGATTTTCAAAGCAGAGTCGCCCATCTTAGAAAACACAATAAAGCAGCACAGAAATAATGAAGAAAATACTAATAATCGGCGGAAACGGACAACTCGGCAACTGTTTTAGAAAATTAGCTCCCGAATATGAGGATCGTTTTGAATTCGATTTTACAGACTCCCAAACGCTAAATATCATTGATAGAGATCAGGTTTCAGATTATTTTTATGATTTCAAACCCGATTATTGCATCAATGCTTCAGCTTATACTGCAGTTGATCTAGCCGAAACTGAATCTGAAAAGGCTTTTGCCGTCAATGCAGATGGCGTCGGAAATCTTGCGGAAGCTTGCGCAGAAAACAAAACCATTTTCATTCATATTTCCACCGACTATGTTTTCGATGGCGAAACCAATATTTCCTATTCTGAGGACGATTTTACCAATCCGCAAGGAGTATATGGCGCTTCAAAAGAAAAAGGTGAAGACTTGGCGATGGACCTTCAACCAAAAACAATCATCTTGCGAACTTCCTGGCTTTATTCAGAATTCAACAAAAATTTTGTAAAAACCATGTTGCATTTGTTTGAGGTGAAAGAAGAATTGGGAATTGTCGATGATCAATTTGGTCAACCAACCAATGCGAATGATTTGGCACAAGCGGTAATGAACATTGTTGAAAAAGAAACAAAAACTTACGGCATTTTCCACTTTTCAAATTATCCGGAGACTACTTGGTTTAATTTTGCCCAGAAAATAGCAGATTTCTCCGGCTCCAAAATTAAATTGAATCCCATCACAACTTCTGAATTCCCAACAGCTGCAAAACGCCCAAAACGTAGTACAATGTCTTTAGATAAAATTGAAGAGGTCTACAAAATCGAACCCAAATATTGGCAAAACTCCCTCGAAGAATGTATCCAAATCTTACAGAAATCATGAAAAAATTAATCTGTTTAAGTGTCTTATTTTTTGGTCAAATCTTTTTTGGTCAAACCGTAATTCTAAACAAAGTCGTGAAATCCAACCAGAATTCCGAAAAAATATTTTATAAAATCAATGCGAATAACAGCAATGCCGAATATTTAGGGGAACTCGAAGTTCAGGGCTTTTCCGATGACGACGTCAAAGTTTTTGGCATGATCTACAAAAAAGCCAAAGAAATCGGTGCAAATGCCTTTTCGTATCAACCTTTTGAAACGGTTGATGGTCTGGTTCAGAAGTT
The DNA here is from genome assembly GCF_900156725.1 of Kaistella chaponensis. Classification (GTDB taxonomy): domain Bacteria; phylum Bacteroidota; class Bacteroidia; order Flavobacteriales; family Weeksellaceae; genus Kaistella; species Kaistella chaponensis. The sequence goes on from NZ_FTOI01000004.1 coordinate 180,494, forward strand.
CGATGAAGCGCATTACCGCCTCAATCTCTACCATGTTCCCGCAAATGCTTTTCCCAAAGAAAACAACGTTTTTTATCTCATTGCTTCACCATACACCAAACAGGCGATTGCCGTAAACAAAGACAATATCGTGTTCAAGCCTAGAACTTTTATCAAGAAAACCCTTTCGGCAGGCGAAATTATGACTGTTTCTACGAAGAAACTTTTAGGATCCACCATTAAACTTGCAGCGCAGGAAAACCAGCCAATGCAGTTTTTTCAATTCTCAGCGTTTTCGGTCAATTCAAATGCTTCTGGAACTGCGGGAATCAATCTAAAATCTGGTGATATCACTCGTTTAGAGCAGTCTTATGGCCAGTTTCTTACCACGATTTACGAAGAATTGAAATAATTTTTTTAGGAGCAACAACAGTTTTGCTTCTTATCAAAACCCGTCCCGCTCTTCACTCTATCTTTTTTGCCAGAAAAAAAATCTTCAAAACTTTAATGACAGTTGGCAAAAAAGGATGCCGTTGCGATCGGGGCTAAAATGAAGGGCAGTTTGTCGCTCAACGAAAATTCTCCCACAAAAATCTCAATGTTGTATCTTTGAATTATGAAAACAGATATTTTAGCCATCGGAGCTCATCCAGATGATATAGAGCTCGGTTGCGGCGGAACAATTGCCAAATTGATAAGCGAAGGAAAAAAGGTAGTCATCGTCGATCTTACGCAAGGAGAGCTCGGAACACGTGGTACCAATTTTACCAGAGCAGAAGAAGCAGCGGAAGCCTCCAAAATATTGGGGATTTCTAAGCGAGAAAATTTGAAAATGAAGGACGGTTTTCTACTGAATTCAGAAGAATACCAAATGCAAATCGTAAAAATGATTCGCAAATACCAACCGGAAATTATTTTTGCAAACGCCATCGATGATCGACATCCTGATCACGCAAAAGCTGCAAAATTGGTTTCAGATGCGTGTTTTCTTTCAGGTTTGGTTAAGATTGAAACCGTTTCTGAGGGCGAAAATCAAAAACCATGGCGACCAAAACAAATATTTCACTACATCCAATGGAAAAATGTCACCCCAGATTTCGTATTTGATATTTCTGACTTTATGGAGAAAAAAATTGAAGCGTGTCTTGCGTACAAAACCCAGTTTTATGATCCCAATTCCACAGAACCAATGACGCCAATTGCGACAAAGGATTTTCTGGAAAGCCTCACTTATAGAGCTCAGGATTTAGGCAGACTCTCTGGTGTAGCCTTTGCAGAGGGCTTCACAACAGAAAAATTGCTAGCATTTAAAAATTTTGACGGAATAGTTTGTTAATTTTACAGAAAATCTTATATTTGCACTTCTGAAAACGGTGGTTGTAGTTCAGTTGGTTAGAACGTCGGTTTGTGGTACCGAAGGTCGTGGGTTCGAGACCCATCATCCACCCAAAGCAAAACGCATTGATTATCAATGCGTTTTTTTTATTTATTCGTTTCTCGTCGTTGGAGAATTGTTTTTTTGAGAAAATGACATAAAAAAAGCACCCGATAGAGTGCTTTATAGTATTTATACTTCGTCGTCAGATTCGATGGTAAAAGTTTTCGATTTGTAATCTTTGTCGTGTTTTTCAGAAATTACATCTTCACCTTTTTCGTTGACTATAAAATCGGTAGAATCTTTAAACATTTCTTCAAAACTTTTGAAATCTTCTTTGTAAAGATAGATTTTGTGTTTTTCGAATGATGCTTCTCCATTATCGCCAAAATGCTTTTTACTTTCGGTAATGGTAAGATAGTAATCTCCTGCTTTTGTTTCGCGTACATCAAAGAAGTAAGTTCTTCTCCCTGCTTTTAAAACCTTCGTGAAAATTTCGTTTTCGTTGCGGTCCTTGTAATCACTCATTTTTACTATTTTTTGAAATCTTGTTTAACAAATATAAAAGATTTCTTTTAATTTCAAAATATATTTTTATGTTTTCATTAATAAAATAGAATAATCACTAACAAATCTACATTTACATGGAATCGGAATTTTCTACTTTGTTGAGATTCAATATTTTATCTGCGCGTTTTGCACTACTTTCCCGGTGAGTGATGATAATTGAACTGCTTTTCTGAATCTCGTTTTCTATGTTTTGCAGAATATTTTCTTCCGTTTCTGTGTCTAAAGCCGAAAGTGAATCATCAAAAATAAGAATCTTCGGTTCTTTAATGAGCGCTCTTGCAATACAAATCCTCTGCTTTTGTCCACCCGAAAGCATTACACCTCGTTCTCCGACCATGGTTTTGTATTGGTCTTTGAACTCCACGATGTTTTTATGAACATCTGCTTTTATCGCAAATTCTTCCACCAGTTTTAGAGAAGGTTGATCAATCGAAAATCCAATATTATTTTCGATGGTATCTGAAAAAAGGAAACTTTCCTGTGGAATATATCCGATGAATTTCCGGTAGTTAACCAGATTATGTTCTTTCAAATTCTTACCGTCAATGAGTATTTCCCCTTCTGTAGGATCTATCAATCTGCAAAGCAAAAGCGCAATCGTAGATTTTCCGCTTCCCGTTTTTCCCATGATCGCAAGAGATTTTCCGGCTTCGATTTTAAAACTGAGATTATCCAGCGCTTTAATTCCGGTGTTTGGGTAAACGTAGGAAACATTTCGAAATTCAATATCTCCTTTAATGGGATAATTTTCATGATTCGTATTAACAATATCGGTTTTCATATCCAAAAACTCGTTAATTCTAGCCATCGACGCAGCTGCTCTTTGGTTAACCGAAGTTACCCAACCAAGCATCGAAAATGGAAAAATAAGGATATTGATGTAAAGAAAGAAATCTGCAATTTTCCCGACAGAAAGTTCGTTGCTCATGTATTTTTGTCCACCAATAAAAAGAATAACTACATTCAGCATTCCGATCACAAATAAAATGATGGTAAAGAAATACGCTTCCGTTTTCGCAAGATCTAAAGCTTTGTCTTGGTAATCTTTTACTTTGGTGCCGTAATTATTTTCTATGTATTTTTCTTTTGCGAAAAATTTCACCACCCGAATTCCCGAGAAACTATCTTGAACGAAAGTTGAAATTGCAGACTGGCTTTTCTGCATTATTTTGGATTTCTTGTTGATGATCGAACTTACTTTGTAGATGCCAAAAGAAAGAATGGGTAAAGGTAAAAGCGACCAGATTGTCATGGTAACATCGGTTCGCAACATGTAAATACAGGTAATGAGCAGTAATATGAGGAGATTTGCTACATACATTACACCGGGTCCGAGATACATTCTAACTGCTACAACATCTTCACTCAAACGGTTCATTAAATCTCCGATCGTGGTTTTTTTAAAATCGGTGAGCGATAAATCTTGGTAGTGGCTGTAAATTTTATTTTTTAATTCGTATTCAATTCTGCGAGATGCAACGATGATGGTTTGTCGCATCATAAAGGTGAAAAAACCAGTGAGTAAAGACGATCCCACAATTATTCCAACGTAAATTAAAACCTGCTTATTAAAACCCAGATTGGTGGTATTTGAAATTTCATCTACGGATTTTCCAACAAATTGAACCTTGAAAATGTTGAAGAAATTACTTGCGATAATGAAGAAGAATCCATAAAATAATAATATTCTATGTTTCCAGAAATAGGGGTTGAGCGTTTTTAGTGCGTTCATAATTTTCTTGCGGTTTTCAGCTTTATTCGCCCTGCATTAATAAGATACAAAAGTAATAAATTGAAATTTGATTTTGTTTTATTTATCGATTGAGGCATTATAAACCAAAACTCGTTTCCAAAAAAATGTTATCTTTGCAGCCACAAAAAGTTCTTTGAAATGTTAGGAAGAAGACAAATCCGCGAAAAGGTAGTAGAATCGTTATATTCTTACTGCCAAAACCCCATTAAATTCGATGTTTTAGAGAAAAACATGTTTTCTGAAATCGAAAAAATCTATCATCTTTACATTTATCAACTTAATTTTCTCGTAGCTTTGAAAGCTTTGGCAGAAAAGCAGATGGAAATCGGGAAGAATAAATACATCAAAACTGATGAAAATGTAAACCCGAATCAGAAATTTATCAATAATCAAATCTTGTTGAAATTAGAAGAAAACACAGAAAGGCTTTCTTTTACCTCCAAACATCAGGAGCTGAAATGGGATATTAATGATGAATTATTGGTGAAAACTTTCCAAAGAATGACTGCCGGAAAAAGGTATCAGGATTTCATGAAAGAAGAAGGTTACTCTTTTATTGAAGATCAGAAATTTATCGGAAAATTATTTTTAAGATACATTGCCGAGAACGATGATTTTCATGAACATCTCGAGGAAAAAGAAATGAGTTGGGCCGATGATTTTCACATCTCCAATTCCATGATGCAAAAAACGATTGGTTTCTTGAAAGAAGATGAACCAAGTCACACTTTAATCAAAATGATTAAAAATGAAGAAGACCGTGAATTTGCAGGGAGATTGCTAAAAGACGCGTTGAATCATTTTGAAGAAACCGAAAAAAAAATCGGATCGATGTTGGATAACTGGGATTTGGATCGGATTTCCCTACTCGATAAAATCATATTGATTGCCGCAATATCAGAAATTGAATATTTCCCATTAACACCGGGAAGAGTAATTATTAATGAATATATCGAGATTTCAAAAGTCTTTTCTACAGACCGTTCCAATATCTTTATCAACGGAATTTTAGATAAATACACCAAAGATATCAACAGAAATTAATAAGAAATTTATGAAAAATTTAATTAAAATTGTGCCTTTAGTTGCCGCTTTAAGTTTAGTATCTTGCAAAAAAGACCAATCTGCAGATCAGTTAATCGTAAAAGAAGAAACTACAGCAACTGCGCCGGATTCAGTTTCAACTGAAGCACAAGCTCCAACGCAAGATGCAACACTTGTTACTGCAGATGATAGAGCAAGTGAAGCACAATCTAAACCTTTAACCACCGTTGCACTTTCAGAATCAAGTTTTGAATTCGGAAAGATCAAAAAAGGGGATCACAAAGAACACACGTACGAAATCACCAATACAGGGAAAAATCCTTTGATTATTTCTCAGGTAAAACCAGGTTGTGGCTGTACCGTTCCAGATTATACGAAAGACCCAATTATGCCCGGAAAAAAAGGAAAAATCACTTTGAAATTTGATTCATCAAATTTTGATGGATTGGTTAGCAAACAGGCAGAAATTTACGCAAACGTAGAAAAAGCACCGATGGTGATTACTTTTACAGCAGACATTCAACCGTAGTATTTTAATTTTAAATAACAATAATGATTGCAATATTTTTACAAGCAGCAGCACCCGAAAGTTCCTTAATGCCAACAATGTTGATGATGGGTTTAATGTTTGTCGGATTTTATTTTCTGATGATTCGCCCACAGATGAAAAAATCGAAGCAGGAAAAAAACTTTCAATCTGAATTGAAAGTTGGCAGCAGAGTAGTTACTACTTCTGGAATGCACGGAAGAATTGCTCAAATTCAAGAAGATGGAGTTGTCATTGAAACGCTATCTGGAAAATTGAAATTTGAAAAAGCAGCAATCTCCAGAGAATTTACTCAACAAAGATTTCCCGACGCAACTATTGAGGAAAAAAAGTAGTATTTCTAAATACCTAAAAAAAAAGCAACCCCATTTGAGGTTGCTTTTTTTTTATGAAAAAATCAATATCAGTAAACTCGCTACGAATATCCTAAAGATCGTAACTAAAGGATAAACCTGCGCATAACTTTGAATCGGAATGTCGGAATCTAAATAGTTCGTGCTAAACGATAATGCAGCAGGATCGGTGTAGCTTCCGCTCATAATTCCTGCCAGTTGCAGGTAATTGATTTTCAGGATAAACCTGCCCACAATAACCATTGCTATAAGTGGAATAAAAGTGATTGCAGAACCGAAAAGCAACCAGTTCCAGCCGTTGTATTTGACAAAATTCTCGTAAAATCCGTCTCCTGCATGGATTCCCACTGCAGCAAAAAAGAGGCAAATCCCAAAGTCTTTCATAAAATAGATGGCTCCATTATTAATGTAGGAATGTATAAAAGAAATCCCGCCATATCTTGAAATTAAAAGCGCTACAATCAGTGGTCCAGCTGCAAATCCCAATTTAATGGGTACCGGTAAACTTGGGATTACAATCGGAATAGATCCTAAAATAACGCCTAACAATAAGCCGGCAAACAAAGAAAGGAAATCGGGTTCTAATAATTTTTTCTCTGAGTTTCCAATGATTTTTTCTACCTCGTCAATCGCTTCTTGGGAGCCGATGACTCTTAATTTATCTCCATAAAATAATTCTAAAGAAGGTCTGGGTAAAATTTCTTTTCCTGCGCGAAAAACTCGGGTAACTTTTAAATCATAGGTATTAAACAGATCGAGTTCGGAAAGGTTTTTATGAAGGACAGAAGATTTGGTCACAAAAATATTTTTTTTGTGAAGGTCAGAATCAGATTCTATAAAAAGGTCCGTTGAAGGTCGCCCTATTTGAGAAATAAATTCATCTAAATCTTTTTCGATTCCCACAATCATTAAAACATCTCGATCGCGCAATTCGTGGTCTAAAGTAGGGGATTTCACCGCAATACTACCACTGTGTTTTAATCTTGAAATCACAATTCCCCCGCCAAATTCTTTCAAAATCTGATGCAATGTTTTCCCAAAAAAGGCAGGATTCGTAACGCGCATTTTTTTGTGAACCAAAGGCAATTCACTGTTAAGTTTTGCTTTTCGAAATTTTTTCATTTCTTCCTCCGGATCAATTTTCAATAAGATCTTGGAGAAAATAATGGTTCCGATAATACCAAAAACACCAAGCGGATAGGTAATTGCGTACCCAATGGTTGGATCATCAAAGGTTTTATTTGGAAAAGAATTTTTTATTTCTTCAATGGTATTTTTTGCGGCACCTAAACCCGGAGTATTGGTAACGGAGCCACTCATGATTCCAACCAAATTTTCTATTTTAAGACCCGTAAATTTAAAGAGGATTAAAGTGACAACTCCGCCAAAAAGCACCGTAGAAACGGCCAGAATATTAAATTTTAATCCATCATTCTTAAAGGAGGAAAAGAAGGACGGTCCAACCTGTAATCCAATTCCATATACGAAAAGAATTAAACCAAAATCTCTAATAAAATCTAAAATCCCGGGTTGAATTCGGTACCCGAAATGTCCCAATAATAATCCTGTAAACATCACCGCCGAAACGCCGAACGTGATTTTTCCTAGTTTTAGCCTCCCGAAAAAAATGCCAGTTGCTATTGCAAGCATGATGGCGACAAGGGAATTTGTAACAGTTGGATTCTCAACAGGAAGCAGAAGCATTTTTAACCAATCAAACATTATTTAATTTTTATACAAAACTAAACCTAAAAAGATCAAAAACAGTTGAAATTATAATGAACTTTGTCAGAATTGAATTATTTTTATTTTATTGGTGGCTTTGCAATAATTGAAATCCAATGCCACAATTTAAACAGTTCTTTTTCTCGCAGTAATGCTTATGATGATAAAGGATTGCTTGGCTTTGAAGGGCATTTTCTACCTTAACTTTTAAATTGATCCAACCAGTCACAATGGTGTTTTTTTCAGCAGCGATTTTTCTGTAGAAATCTAGAATTTCATCGATAATGTTTTCATCTGAATTTTTGTGATACGTGTATTTTAACGGTAAGACTGCATTGACTAAAATGAGGTCTACAAAATCTTTCGTTAAGAATTTTTCGCCTTCAATCGGCGATATTTTCCCGAAATTGAAGTGGTTGTTCCAAAATTCGCTGGCTTTTATTTTTTCGAAAAGGGAGTAAATTTCCTCAATATTTTTAGCAAAGATTAATTTTGAAAATAAATTTTGATTTACATGATAGAGGCACGCAAACTGGGAAAGCCGAACAGTAGGGAAATTCGGTGGCCGAAGTTTGGAAAATTTCGGATTGAATCGAAGGTCAGAAAGTTGATATTTGTTTTTTAAAAAATCAAATTCGCGCTTCCAGATTTTGGCGTGATCATCTTGTGGGTTTTCCAGCCAATTACTCATTCCAAAAAACAGTGCTTCTAGTTGTATCTGATTTTGCCTGATTTTATTAATGATAGAATAATCGATACTTTCGGCAAGCTGTAGAAAAATCGAGGCATTCACTTTTAATCCAAAAGAATAGGCTAAAGTTTGAAATAGCACTGCTTCATAGTTGTTTTTGTTTCTAGCCAAAGCTTGTTCAATCTCGAGGGATTTTTCATCTAATTTCTTCAGCAGAGATTCTTCCCAAAAATGGAATGGAACTTTTGCGGGCTGAAATAAATTGGCACACGGAATAAACTGGTTTTCTTTTAATAGCGACTCGTATTTCCAAAGAAGACTTTCATCAATATAAGCTTTCAGTTCTAAGGTCGGAATGCCTTTGTTATTCAGTTCTTCAATTTCAACATCGTGAATAAAAACCGCATGTAATATCAAATTTTCGAACTCTGGGTTTCCGCTGTGCTGATGAAAAATATAATCTGAAGATTTTACATGAAGTTCAATATTCCCTGCTAAAACGATATTGTTAGTTTTGATTTTTCCCAACAAAAAATCGGGTCCTGAATCAAAATTCCATTTGCCAAAATTGAGTATTTCTAAGCTGTTTCCCGACACATCTTTAAAGTCAAAACTTTTGAAAATTTTGAAATTCCAAAGATATTGAAGGAGCTTTTCGTTCATTGCCAGAAACTTACCTTACAAAGTAACGAAGCAAATTTTTAATAGGAAAGAGTGGAACGAACTATTTTTTAAAATTACTTAAGGTATCATCGTACATTTTCTCATAAATCGGCAAGATATTTTTCAAATCGAACTTCATCGCTTGTTCTTTGGCATTTTTCTTCATTTGAGCCAGAAGTTTTTCATCGCTGAGTAATTTGATGGTGTAGTTGCTCATCGCTTCTACATTTCCAATCTCGGCCAAAAATCCGGTTTCTCCCTGAATATTAACTTCTGGTATTCCACCTGCATTTGAGCTGATAACGGGAGTTTCTGCAGCCATTGCTTCGAGCGCGGCCAAACCAAAACTTTCTTGTTCGGAAGGCAAAAGGAAAACATCAGAAAGTTGCAGAATTTTGTACAAATCATTCACTTTTCCTAGTAAACGTACTCTGTTTATTAAAGCAGGATGTTCCTCTAAAAACTGATTGACTTTCTCCATATCGGGACCTTCACCAATAATAATGAGTTTGCAGTTGATCTTTTTCTGAACATTTTTGAAAATTTCGAGCACTTCATCCACTCGTTTTACGGGACGAAGATTGGAAACGTGAATCAATATTTTTTCATCTGGAGTAGCAAACTGATTCCTTTGACAGTCTGATTTTCCTATGAATTCTGAGTTATCGATAAAGTTGGTGATGACTTGGATTTCTTTTTTGATCTGAAAGAACTGAAGCGTATCTTTTTTCAAACTTTCAGACACAGAAGTAATCGTATCTGATTGGTTGATCGAAAATTCCACCGCATGTTTGTAACTTGGATGTTGCCCAACCAAAGTAATATCGGTTCCGTGAAGCGTGGTTACCAAAGGAATATCTTTCCCTTCTTCTTTCAACATTTGCTTCGCTGTGAAGGCTGCATAAGCATAAGGAATCGCATAATGAGCGTGAAGCAAATCGAGTTTATACAAATTGACAACGCGGTAAATCATGGATGAAAGCGCAATATCATAAGGTTGATATTGAAAAAGTGGATAGGTTTGTACGTTTACTTTATGAAAAAAAATATTGGGATTGGTAATATCTAATCTTGCAGGTAATGCTGACGAAATAAAATGTACTTCGTAGCCTTTGTTTGCGAGCGCCATACCCAATTCTGTAGCAACAATGCCACTTCCACCGTAAGTTGGGTAACAGAGAATTCCTATTTTCATATTTTTTATTGCGAAAATTTCGCTATTTTTTTAATTGTTATTTTATTTTTTTGGAGGAGCAGAAAAACCGGTTTTCTCATTCAGGTCGGTCCCGCTTTCCGCTGTATCTTTTTTCTCCTCGTACCTCGTCAAAAAAAGGATGCCGCTTCAATCGGGGCTAAAAGAAATTTCGGTTCTCTTTCTCAATATTTTTTTTAACGATGTACTTTTATAAAATTTACTTTTCAGATTTTATCCAATCTTCAATTTTAAGGTAAGAATTAAAAAAAACTTTCATTATTTGCCTGTTAAAAAATTCAAATCTATTCCCATTCCGGCTTTTAATTTTTCATTGACCAAAACCGGCAATCTTCCCGAAATTCTGGTTGCTCCATTGAAGGCTTTTGCCGTCGCAGTCATAGAATCATCATTGTTTTCATAGGAAACAGAAACGGTAGAAATTTTAGAAATATCAATATTCTTTAAAGCATAAGCAGAACCAAAAACATTCAAAATGACTTGTTGATTTTTACTTAAATCTGCCAAAACTTTCTTGCTTGCATCCGAAATTTTGTACGGTTTGTAAGCCGTAGAATTATCTTTATGAAAACCAACAATCACTTTTGAATTGGCGGGAATTGTTCCAATTTCTGCAGCTTTTTTTACAATAACCGTTGCCTTCAAATTTAATTGATCCAAAAAAGTCTGATACGGCGCTTCTTCCAAAGGAACATAATAATAGGTTTCTTTACAATGGAGCGGAAGCAATTTTTTCTCATCTTTAATTAAAGTGAACGCATTCGAATACAAATTTTGAACTAAAACTTTATGGGAATCATTGTTCAGATCAGCATTAATATTTTCAGGATTTCTTGCTTCGTATTTTGTTAAACCTAAATAATATTTGGTCAAAAGAATTTTTTTCACACTTTCTTCAATACGATTTTGGGAGATTTCCTTATTATCAATCGCTAATTGGATCAATCTTTTTCCTTCTTTCACACCATCGGAAAAAAGCATAATATCATTTCCAGCTTTGAAAGCAAGTGCATCTAATTCTCCTGGTTTATAGCGTTTTGCAACGGCGCCCATATTGAGAGCATCCGTAATAATTAAACCTTTGAAACCGAATTTTTCTTTTAAAATTCCGGTAATAATATTTTTTGAAATGGAGGCAGGAATTCCTTTTTGAGATTCCAAAGCTGGAACATACAAATGTGCAACCATCACTCCACCAATTCCTTTATCCATCAATGCTTTGAAAGGAGCAAGTTCGATGTCGGTCAGTCTTTTTAAATCATGAGAAACTACAGGCAGATCTAGATGAGAATCCGTATTGGTGTCGCCATGACCGGGGAAATGTTTAATGGCTGCTAAAATATTATTATTCTGCAATCCGTTCGAGTACGCGAGTCCTGAATGTACCACGTTTGAAACTTCCGAACCAAAACTTCTGTTTCCGATAATGGGATTATCGGGATTGGTATTTACATCTACAACAGGTGCAAAATCCCAGTTGATGCCCATTCTTTTACAGTCTTCAGCTATTTTCGCTGCCATTTCTGTGATGAGATTTTTATCCTGAATTGCTCCTAAAGTCATCGCCCACGGAAATTTATGTGCAGTCGCGATTCTTTGAAAAATGCCCCATTCCGCATCCATTCCGATCATCAAAGGAACTTTGGATTTGGTTTGAAATTCGTTGACTAAATTAATTTCTTTTGCGGCATCATCCTGCATCAAAATCAATCCACCAATTTGCTCATTAACTACAATATTTCTTACATTATTAATGTAATCTTCGCCTTTGTTGGTGTACAGTGCAATAATAAATAACTGACCGAGCTTTTGATCTTGTGAAAGAGAATTGTAAGTTTTATGAACCCAGTCATTGGCTTTTTTCAAATCCTCTTTGCTGAGATTTTTTGGTTGATATTGTGCGGAGATTTTTAAAGAAAGAAGAAGAATAATTAGGAAAGTGATTTGACTTTTTACGTTTTTCATTATCTAATATATGAGGGTAAACAAAAATACAATTTTTAAATTTTAGATTTAAAATTTATTGGCATACATCTTGAAATCTTTAGCATACAATTAATCTATAAATACTTTTAGAAATGAAAAAATATTTTATTTATTTGCTTTTAGCAATTTTTGGTCTTGTCGTGGTAAGTTGCACCAATAGAGATGAAACTGTCGTGGCAACCGATACGTATCCCAAAATGGCCGATATTACAGCAAATTTTAATCCAGGGAATTCTTATTCCGTTTCGCAAGGTTTAAGCATAAACAGCACCGATGTGGTTCTGGTTTATCGACAATCTGGTGTTGATAACGGAAATCCAATTTGGCAACAAATTCCAAGAACATTGTTTTTAACTGAAGGAGAATTGGATTATGATTTCGATTTTACTAAAAATGATGTACTCATCGAAGCCGGTGGAACAATTGATTTTTCTTTGCAAAACGCAGCTTTTATCGCAAACTATTTGAGTAATCAACGGTTTCGTATCGTTTTAGTTCCCGCTTCAAAAGGAAAAAATGCACAAGTTGATTTTAGCGATTACCAAAGCGTAATTAAATTTTACAACATTCCTGACTGGAAATAATAAGTTTTAGGGAATTTAATTTTTATAAAAAAAGCTCAATTGTTCGCTATTGAGCTTTTTTTGGTGGATAATGCCAAAAATCATCATGTATAAATTTTTGCTTTGTTAAGAATTCCTTACATTTAAAATTCAATTAAAATTACAATTATGAGTGTTCATATCGCTGCAAAAAAAGGAGAAATTGCAAAAACTGTTTTACTACCGGGAGATCCGTTGCGCGCAAAATATATTGCCGATCATTTTTTGGAAGAAGTAAAACTTGTAAGCCAAACGAGAAATATTTACTATTTCACGGGAAAATATAAAGGGGAAGAAATCTCGGTGGGAGCAAGTGGAATGGGAATCCCAAGTATTGGAATTTACTCCTACGAACTTTTTACCGAATTTGAGGTCGATACCATCATCAGAATCGGTACTTGTGGTGCTTATACCACTGATTTAAAGCTTTTTGATCTGCTTAATGTAGAATTTTCGGCAAGCGAATCAACCTATGCTAAATTTGCGTGGGGAATTGAAGGTGATTTGATTTCGCACCAAGGAAGTGCATTTGGTTTGATTAATGAAACTGCGAAAAGTCTGGATTTGGAAATTAAGCCTACTTACATTCATACGAGTGATATTTTCTACAGAAAAGAGGAAGGTTTACCCGAGATTGCTTCAAAATATAATTGCTCTGCGGTAGAAATGGAAGCTTTTGCTCTTTTTGCAAATGCGCAATATTTGGAAAAAAATGCAGCGACCATCCTTACGGTTTCAGATATTATTCCGACGCGGGAACAGATTTCTGCCGATCAAAGAGAAAAAGCTTTGAAAACGATGATCGAACTGGCTTTAGAAACTGCACTGAAATTCTAAAGGATTCAGTTAGAGAAAAAATAACGCATTGAGTAATCAGTGCGTTATTTTTTTTCTTCTGAATTTTCCAAAAGGTGACCAAAGAAATCTTTTTTAACTTTTAGATAAGACTCACTCTCGTTTGTTGAATCGATTTGCAAGGGAATTCTTTTATTTAATTGAATATTGCTATTTTCGACCACCTTCATTTTTTCGGGATTGTTGGTAAGAAGGTTGATGTTTTTTACTTCCAGAATATTCAAAATATCGATGGCAACTGAAAAATTTCTGTCGTCTGCAGGAAGTCCTAATTTTAAATTAGCTTCTACGGTGTCAAAACCTTTTTCTTGAAGTGCATACGCTTTTAGCTTATTGATGATGCCAATATTTCGGCCTTCTTGTCGAAGGTAAACGATTATTCCGCCATGTTGATGCATGTATTTCATCGCTGCATCTAATTGTTGACCGCATTCACATTTTTTAGAATGAAATACTTCACCGGTAATGCATTCTGAATGAAATCGAACATTGACAGGTTCTTCGAAATTGGTGTTTTCGGCGATGATCGCCATATGCGGCATCCAATCACTTACGTCTTCAGATACGGCAATCATCCTGAAATTACCATCGTCAGTAGGAACGTTTGCTTCCGCTTGAATTTTCAACATAAAAAAAGAAATTTTTATTGGGCAGTTTGTTGATCAGGTGAAATATTGCTATTTAAAAGGGTCATACTAGTTTTAATTCTCACCAAGTATCTATTTAAAACATCGTCGTCTTGCTTATTAAGATATTTTCGCAAATTTTGAAGTTTCTTATTTGATTTTTCATATCTTTTTTGAGAATCTTCTAATGCATTTTTATTAGATTCTTCCATTGCACCGATATAATCTTTTAAACAACTTTTCAAATTAAGAACTTCTTTGTTCACTGCATCATTGCCTAATTTAGGAAAAGATGCAATTAAATTGGTGATTTCTGATGAATAGAAAATAAGGTTTTTGCGTTGGTCTAAAGAATACTTTAAAGTCTTGCCATTTGTTTGAGAGAGGTTGTCTCCAACTGGCGAAAGATTAATTTTTTCTGTAGAACAAGATAAAGGGAGAAGCAGAAATAAAAGATATCTAAATTTTAGTTTGATCATTTTTCAGGTTTTGATAAAGGATCGGATTAAGACTTTCATCGTTATACATTTTCATCTGTTTATAACTTTTCATCTTAATTTTACCGTTCTCTATATCATCAAGCAATTGCGTGATCGCTTCAGAAAGATCCTTCTTTTGTTCTAATAAAACATTTAGTTTTTGCGAACAATTATTTCTGTGCTCATCGCTTGCAGAATCTCGATGAGCTTCAAGCGACATGTGATAAATTTTTAATGCCAAAATCGACAGCCTGTCGAAAGCCCATGCAGGAGTTTCGCTGTTTAATCTCGCATTATCATTTGGCGTGATATTTTTGTATTTTTCTAGAAACCAACTATCAATAAATTCAACCATATCAGTTCTTTCCTGATTTGAAGCATCGATTCTTCTCTTAATTTTCAGAGCTTCATTTGGCTCAATATTGGTGTCGCGAATAATATCTTCCAAATGCCATTGAACGGTATCAATCCAATTCTTGGCATACAAAATTCGTTCCAAAGTTCCGTTGGGAAATTGGTTTTTTACAGGTTCATCTACATTATCTTTCACATGATAATCGTTGATTGACTGATTGAAAATTTCCCAGGCGGTATTTGTAATACTCATAGAAGTCAGAATTAGTTCGTCGGTGTTGAGTTATTGTTCTTTGGAGTTCCGGCTGTGCTATTGGTTTCTTCTGACGTTTTTTTGTCCTCCTCTTTTACAGCATCTTTAAATTCTTTAATTCCTGATCCCAATCCTCTCATCATTTCTGGGATTTTTTTCCCACCGAAAAGAATTAATACAATGATTGCAACAATTAATAAGTGTTGCCAAGAAAGTGCTAATATCGTAAGTGTTTGCATGTTGATATTTTTTACAAAGTTAATTTATATTTTTTAATTGATCCATCCCAAAGGGTCTACAGGAGTTCCACCATTCCAAATTTGGAAGTCCAAGGTAAACGTCCCATCAAAGTCTTCTCCTACGCCTCCAATTGCCGTTCCTGCTGCAACTTGCTGATTGGCAGAAACCATTGTATTCGCAAGATTTGCATAAACCGTAAAATAGTCTCCATGTTTAACCATAACCATTTTGGTTCCATCACCAGAAACAACCACTCGGGAAACTGTTCCTGGAGCTATACATTTCGCTACAGTTCCTCTGTTTACGGCTATTTTAATACCATTATTTTCTTCTACAATGTTTTTAAATACTGGGTGCGGTTGTCTTCCAAATCGGTGGGTAATTGTTCCATAAACAGGCATTCCCATTTTTCCGCGGTTGGCAACAAAACTATTTCCAATGGCACTTGTTACTCCGAAGTTCGTCATGGTTTTAGTTTCTGCAGCTTTTTTTGCATCTTCATTTTTCTTTACAAGATTCGCTTCTGCAACTCTTGCGGTGGTTGCTTTTTCTGCTGCTGCTTTTGCATTTGCTGCAGCGATTGCGGCGTCTTTTGCAGCTTCCGCTCGTCGTGATTCCGCTTTTTCTGCATCAGCAGCTTTCTTCGCGTCTTCTGTCTTTTTAGAGTCTGCTAAAAGTGCTATTTTCGCTCGCTCTGCTTCTTCCGCAGCTTTTCTGTCTGAAATATCCTTTAATCTTTTTGCTTCTTCGTCTGCTTTTCTTTTCTCTAAAGCGAGAGCATCCATTCGCGCTTTGTTTTCGGCATCAATTCTTGCTTTTTCTTTTTCTGCAGCTATTTTTGCCAAACGCATTTTCTCTGCTTCTGCTTTTTTGTTTGCCTCTTCTTTTGCTTTGGCAATCTTAATTTCTTCCGCGATTATTGATCGAATTTGACCCTCCAGCTTTTTGGATTGTCCTTGTTTCTGCTTCAATTCTGCGGTGAGCTGTACTTCGTTTTTCTTAAATTCCTGAAGAAGATTTTCTTTTAGTTTCCTTTCCGCTTCGATCGTGACTAAGTCTTTTTGCTGATTTGAAAGAATCGTCACTTTATCATTTACCGATTTTTGTTTTAAAGTTACATTTTGAAGAAGTTTCACAGCGGCATCAGAAATCTCTGTTGCTTTTTTATTCTGATAATCGGAGTAATCTTTCAGATACTGAACTCTTCTTAATGCTTCTCCCAAATTTTTTGAAGATAAAATAAAGGTCACTTTATTCTGAACGCCTTTATTTTTATAAGCTTTTACTAAAACTTCAGCATAATTTTTCCTAAGCACTGCAAGTTCCTTATTCTGGCGGTTGATCTCTAACTGACGTAGATAAATGTCGTCTTCTATTAAACGTTTTTCTTTTTGAGTATTGGTATAAACTTTTTCTCTAAGCTGTATTTTTTTGTTTACTTCATTCAAATACGCTACAGATAATTTTGATTCTTTTTGCGTCTTTGCAAGGTTTGTATTGATCGATGCAATTTGTTTTTTAAGTTCAATATTTTGTTTTTGAAGCTCTTCTTTCTTTTGAGAGAAAAAAAATCCGCACAGAAAAATTCCTACAAAAAAGCCTAATTTCCTAATCATCTAATTTCAGTTTTCGTATAATTATTGGGAACGGAGTATGGAGTATCCATTTTCGAACTTTCAAATCTCGTGTTTTCCAATAAAATTTGGCTAGTTTTTGTACCTTTTATAATTATTTTAACATTTTTAGGTAGCATCATCTCCTCGAAGCCTGTCCAATTCAAATACGAGATTTCTAGCTCATTGGTTTTATTTTTATCAACTAAATTGACTTGCATCAAATTAAAGTCGTTTGAAAAATCCATCGCAACACTATATTCTGAAACTTGACCGTTGTTTGTAAACGTTAAATTTTTACTGGAAATAAGGCGATAACCTTGCGCATTTTTGGTGACCAAAAAATCTTTTTCATTAATGGGAATAAACGTTTTTCCCAAAAGTAAGTTTTGCAAAGAACTGTAATCAATGAAATTTACATTCAACAATTTATTGAGATAAGAAAAATCAGATTCGATATAGGTTTTATTCCATTTTTCATAGCCTTTAATTCCTTCTGGTGTTGCAATTCCTCGTCCAACATTAAGAAAAATGGCAATCATATTCATCCACACTTTCTGGCCATTTTCAATATAAATAGTAGCATCTAAAGTTGGGATAAAAGTTCCGTTTTCAATACTGACGCGTGAGTTTATTTTAAGCTGCTGAAAGTTTGATTTTTCTTTAATTTTATTAAAAAAAGTTGCATTGGCAGCAATTGCATTATCAGTACCAATCGGATTATTGGTGGCTGTTTTGGCTTTACAAGAAAGTAACAAAACCGCGGTCATCACTATTAAAATATAATTTTTCATTTCATTTTTTTAGGTTGCAAGCACCTTTACAATATTAACGCCAAACCACACAATAGATTTTGTGTGGTTTGGGAATATGCTTTAAATTCTAAATTTTTAATGATTGTTTTTATTCGAAACAAAGTCTAAAACAGAGAAATCTCCCAAAGAAATCTCCCTAGAAACTCCGAAATATTGGGCAGAATTCCCAATCATAGAGTTGCTTAGATTCCCATGATCAATTACGGTGTTTTCCTGAATGAGGGAATTGTCAATATTAGAGTTGATTACTTTCGTATTATTTCCGATGGAAACTCCGGGTCCAATTTTCGAATTGTAAATTTCTACATTTTCCCCGATAAAACACGGCGGAATAATCATACAGTTTTCAATTTTCGCAGAAGCTGGATATTGCGAAAGATTATCTCTTTCGTATTCTAAAACTTTCCCGTTGGTTTCTACCGTTGCGTTTTTATTTCCACAATCCATCCAATCATCTACTTTTCCTAAAGAAAATTTCGCCCCTTTTTGGCGTAGATTTTCCAAGGCTGTTGTCAGCTGATATTCGCCGCCAAATTTGATGTCATTGTCCATGATGTGGTTGATTTCACTCATTAATTTCTCTGCAGAATTAAAATAGTAAATTCCAATGATTGCCAAATCCGACACAAATTCTTTTGGTTTTTCTACAAAATCCGTGATAAATCCGTAATCGTCTAATTTTACCACGCCAAATGCTGATGGATCCTCAACTTTTTTCACCCAAATCACCCCATCAGAATTTTTATCTAAAATAAAATCTGCTTTAAACAACGTATCTGCAAAAGCCACTACAACATCGCCTTGCATTGAAGCTTCGGCGCATTTGATGGCATGAGCAGTTCCGAGCGGCTCATCTTGGGTGTAAACAGTTCCTTTTGCGCCCAGTTTTTCGGCAATTTTAATTAAAGAAGCCTCCACTTCGGGTCCGAAATCACCGATAATAAAAGCAATTTCATCAATTTTTTCTCCGGCAACTTTCGCAATGTCTTCTACCAAACGTTGTACAATTGGTTTTCCGGCAATTGGGATTAAAGGTTTAGGAACGGTTAAAGTGTGT
Source organism: Kaistella chaponensis (assembly GCF_900156725.1). GTDB lineage: Bacteria > Bacteroidota > Bacteroidia > Flavobacteriales > Weeksellaceae > Kaistella > Kaistella chaponensis. The sequence goes on from NZ_FTOI01000004.1 coordinate 199,287, forward strand.
GGTCTTAATCTGGATCCTCTTCCAGCCATTGGAACAATAATTTTCATACGTGTATTTTTAGATGCTAAAATGTTCAGCAGTTTTTATTTAAATTTTTACGGTGGTACTTCCAAATCCGCCAGTTCCTCTAGTTGTTTCAGTCAATTCTTCCACTTCGAAAAAGGATGCGGTTTCATATTTTGCAATCACCATTTGTGCGATTCGATCTCCATTATTAACGGTAAATTCTTCGTTAGACAAATTTACTAAAATAACCCCAATTTCCCCACGATAATCTGCATCAATGGTTCCGGGCGAATTTAAAACCGTAATACCGTTTTTTATTGCCAATCCACTTCTGGGTCTTATTTGTGCTTCAAATCCTGCCGGAAGTTCCAAAAATAATCCCGTCGGAATTAATTTTCTTTCTAAGGATTTTAAAGTGACAGGTTGTGTTAAATTCGCAGATAAATCCATCCCTGCCGAAAGTTCGGTTTGGTATTTTGGGAGTGGATTTTCTGATTTATTGATTATTTTAATGTTCATTTTAACGCTTTCTTAATTTCAGCAAGGTATCTTTTTCAAAGTAAAAGACAATTGCCAAAAATACTAATAATAATAGGTTGCCGATTATTAAATTTCCTTCAAGTACGTAAAATGATAGTACCGAAAGAGAAAAACTTAAACCAAGATAACCCAGGATTTTTTTTATGTGATACGGAACCGGATAAAAATATTGCCCCAGAAAATAGGAAACAGTCATCATGGAAAAATAACTTAAAAAGGTAGCCCATGTTGACGCCCAATATCCGTAAACAGGAATGAAATAAATATTAATCCCAATCGTAACCGCTGCTCCCAAAACCGAAAGATACGCTCCAAAAATGGTTTTATCAGAAAGTTTATACCACACCGACATATTTAAATAAATCCCCAAAAAAACGGCAGCCATTAAAACGATAGGAACAATCGGGATTCCTTCATTATAAGCGGGATTAGAAAGATAAAGTTTTGCCAACCAATTTAGATTTACGCACAAAGCGAGCAAAATAATACAGTTAACGATCACAAACATATCCATCAATTTCGCGTAGGATTTCCCAGAATTTTCATTTTTTGCGTGGGAGAAAAAGAAAGGTTCAATTCCTAAAAGATATGCTTGCCGAAACAAAGTCAAAAATGTCACGATCTTGCAAACTGCGCCATAAATCGCCATTTGTTCGGTATTAATTCCGTCGGGTAAAAGATATTTCAAAAACTGTCGATCCATGGTTTCATTAATGACTCCGGCTAAACCTGCAATCGTGATTGGCCATGAATATCCCATCATTTTTTTCCAGAGATTCCCGTCGAAAGCTGCAATACGAACCGCTTTAATTTCCTGGAAAAGCAGCAAAAATGTCACGGCACTCGCAACCAGATTTGCCACAAAAACATATCCGATTCCGAAATTTTTATCATAGGTGAAACCGAAAAGTCCTTTGCTTCCAAGCTTCGGGAGAATAACAATGAAGAAAACCACTAATAAAAAATTAATAATGCCATTGATAATTTTAATCATGGCAAATTTTTTCGGCCGACCTGTTTTTCTTAAAATGACAAAAGGCATTGTGGAAAGTCCGTCTAATCCTAAAACGAACAACATCATCGTTAAAAGATTGATCTGATCTGGAGTTTTAAAGGCAATCGCTAAATCCTGCCGAAAAATAAAACAGAAAAACATGAACAAAAATGAAGCTCCTACCACACTTAAAGTCGCAGTTGAAATCAATTTTTGATGGTCTTCTTCTTTCTCTGCAAAACGGAAAAATGTAGTTTCCATCCCGTGGGAAAGCAAAACAATAATAATTCCCGCAACGGAATAAAAATCGATGAACGGTGCTAAAGCTTTCGGTCCAAAAGCATGCGTTACGAAAGGACTTATAATAAAGGGAAACAACCGGATTATCACGGTGCTTAAACCATAAATAGCGGTTTGTCCTAATAATTTTTTATACAATGGGTAATATTAATTTTTGCAAATGTAAAAAATTTTAAATCGCAATTTTTGAACTTCAAATAAAACCTTAAATTTACCCTTGAAACCGACTCTTATGAAAATCCTCCTTAAAAATGCTACGATCGTCAATGAAAATCAAATTTTCGAAAGCGATTTGCTCATCGAAAATGATTTAATTTCAAAAATTGAAAAAAATATTTCTGAAGAAAATGTGGATCAGATCATCAATGCTTCTGGAAAATATCTTCTTCCTGGAATCATTGATGACCAAGTTCATTTTCGGGAACCGGGTTTAACCTGGAAAGGCAATATTGAAAGTGAATCCAGAGCCGCAATTGCAGGCGGAATCACGAGTTTTATGGAACAACCGAACACGGTTCCAAATGCAGTGACGCAAGAATTATTAGAAGTAAAATATCAAATCGCTGCCGAAAAATCGTTTGCCAATTATTCTTTTTTAATGGGCGGAACGAATGATAATCTGGAAGAAGTCTTAAAAACCAATCCTCGAAATGTCGCAGGAATAAAGCTGTTTCTCGGTTCTTCCACAGGAAATATGTTGGTGGATAATCCCGAAACGTTAGAAAAGATTTTCAGCAGTACGAAAATGCTCATCGCTGTTCATTGCGAAGATGAAGCGACCATCCGAAAAAATACCGAAAGCTTTAAAGAACAATATGGCGACGAAATTCCCGTCACTGCGCATCATTTAATTCGCAGCGAAGAAGCGTGTTATATTTCCTCTTCCAAAGCGATCGAACTGGCGAAAAAAACCGGTGCAAGATTACATATTTTCCATTTATCGACCGCGAAGGAAATGGAATTGTTCCGAAATGATATTCCTTTAAAAGAGAAAAAAATCACCGCAGAAGTTTGCGTTCATCACCTCACTTTTACGAATGAAGATTACGAAACCAAAGGAAATTTCATCAAATGGAATCCTGCCGTGAAAACGCAAAAAGATAAAGACGGACTTTGGGAAGCGCTTTTGGAGGACCGAATTGATGTCATCGCCACCGATCATGCGCCGCATACTTTAGAGGAAAAATCTCAGAAGTATTTAAAAGCGCCTTCTGGTGGTCCGCTTGTTCAACACGCTTTAAATGTGATGCTCGAAAATTTTAAAAATGGAAAAATTTCTTTAGAAAAAATCGTGGAGAAAATGTGTCATAATCCTGCAATTTTATTTCAGATTGAGAAACGTGGTTTTATAAAGGAAGGGTTCAAAGCAGATTTGGTTTTGGTTGATCTCAATGAAAAATACACCGTTTCCAAAGAAAATATTTTGTATAAATGCGGTTGGAGTCCGTTCGAAGGAACCGAATTTCATTCGAAAATCACCCACACTTTCGTGAATGGTTTTTTAGCTTTTGATAATGGAAAAGTTGCGGAGGAAAAACATGGTGAAAGATTGCTTTTTGGCCGTAAATAATTCTTTTATGAGATCAAAAATTTTACAGATTTTATTGGTAATTGTTTTTGCAACTGATTTGTTTTTCATTTTCAATAATCAACCAGAATTGCGGTTTTTTACCAAACCACTTTTGCTTCCGCTTTTGATTTTACTGTATTTCTCCCAAGTGAAATCTGCGAAAACTCAGTTGGATCAGTTTTTTCTGGCGGGATTGGCGTTCAGTTTTTTCGGAGATTTATTTCTGCTTTTCAAATGGGGTTTTCTGCCCGGATTAGGAAGTTTTTTATTGGCGCATGTATTTTATATTATTTCGTTTAAGAAAAAAGCGCAACATCAAATTTGGAAATTTTGGCCCATTATTCTTGGTCTTTATGCCTCAATTTTACTCGTTTTTCTTTTTCCTTATTTAAAAGAAATGAAAATTCCGGTCCTAATTTATGCGGTTGTAATTTCTGTGATGATGTATAACGCTCTAAAAACGCACAACAGAAATTTGATGATCGGTGCTCTATTATTCCTCATTTCAGATACTTTACTTTCCGTAAATCTTTTCGTGAAACCTTTAATGATTCTCAATTTATTGGTGATGATAACTTACGTTTTGGCGCAGTGGTTTTTGGTAAGAGGAATGCTTTTATCTAAAAATAATGGAAGGTCTTGAAACAATTTTCAAAAATATTCGTCTAATACTTTAAATAAATAATTTATGTTCAAAAAACTCTCACTGGCAATTTTCATGTTGCTCTTACCTCTGCACACTTTTGCACAGAATAAATTTGAGTGGAAAGAGGCCTCTAAAAACGGTTACACGTACAAATTCGTAACAAATGATCCGATGAGCGCCAGATTTTACACTTTGAAAAATGGCTTGACCGTTATTCTTAGTCCAACCAAAAAAGACCCAAGAATTCAGGCGTATGTTGCGGTGAAAGCCGGAAGCAAAACCGATCCTCGTACCAATACCGGTTTAGCGCATTATCTGGAACACATGGTTTTCAAAGGAACCGACAAATATGGTTCTTTGGATTGGTCAAAAGAAAAACCCGAATTAGACAAGATCGACGCGTTATACGAAACGTATAATAAAACCAAAGATGATGCTCAAAGAAAAGCGATTTACAAAAAGATAGATTCCGTTTCCGGAGTTGCAAGTAAGTTTGCCATCGCGAATGAATATGATAAAATGATGGCTGCAATGGGAGCTCAAGGAACAAATGCATTCACCAGTTTTGAGCAAACAGTTTATACAGACGATGTTCCAAGCAGTTCCTTGAATAAATATTTAGCCGTTCAGGGAGAAAGATTCCGTAATCCAATTTTAAGAATTTTCCACACGGAATTGGAAGCGGTTTACGAAGAAAAAAACCGAAGTTTAGACAGTGACGGAAGCAAAGTTTTCGAAACTTTATTTGCAGAATTATTCAAAAATCATAATTACGGACAGCAAACTACAATTGGAACCGTTGAACATTTGAAGAATCCTTCCTTAGTAGAAATCCGAAAATATTTCAACAATTATTATGTTCCCAATAATATGGGCGTGATTTTATCAGGTGATTTCGATCCGGATATGGTGATTGCGCAGGTTGACAAAGCTTTTTCTTACATGAAAAACAAACCGGTTGCAAAATATACCTTCAAGCCGGAAACTCCGATTTCCGCTCCTGTTGTGAAACAAATTACCGGTCCGGACGCAGAAAACTTAACGATGGGTTTCAGATTACCCGGAAATAAAGACAAAGATGTTTTGATCGCAGATTTAGTTGGACAGGTTTTAACCAATGGTAAAGCAGGTTTAATGGATTTGAACCTCGTGAAAAAACAAAAATTATTGCGCGCTTCCGCAGAAACTTTTACCCTGATTGATTACGGCGTTTTGTACATTAGTGCGGCTCCAACGAATGGTCAAAGTTTAGAAGACGTAAAATCTTTGGTCTTAGGCGAAATCGACAATCTGAAAAAAGGAAACTTCGATCAGGAATTAATTACGTCCATCATCAACAACATCAAGAAAAAGAAAATTTACGAATCGGAAACATATAGTGATCGCGCCGGATCTTTGATGGATGCGTTTACTGCAGAATTAAACTGGAGAGATCAGGTGGCGTATGTAAACGATTTATCCAAGATTTCTAAAGCAGATATCGTCGCTTTTGCCAATAAATATTTAGGCGAAAATTACGTAGCCGTTCTGAAAAGAAAAGGAGAATCTCCAGCTTCCCAAAAAATTGAAAAACCTGCGATTACGCCGGTTGAAACCAATGCCGACAAACAATCTGCTTTTGTAAAAATGGTAGGCGAAATGCCGAATAATCCTTCAATGCCCGTGTTTTTGGATTACAACAAAGACATCCAGAAATCAATGTTCGGAAAAGCAGAAGTGCTTTACGTTCCGAATACCGAAAATCAAATCTTCCGTTTGAAATACCGCTATAAAGTGGGGTCTTTAAATGATTTGAAACAACCACTTGCCGCGCAATATCTTCAGTTCTTAGGAACAGATAAAATGTCTGCCGAAGAAATTTCAAAAGCATTTTATAAGATCGCGTGTAACTTTACAGTTGCTGCAGGCGAAGAATACACCACCGTTTCCATCGAAGGTTTGCAGGAAAATTTTGATGCAGCCGTGAAATTGTATGAAGATCTGGTGCTCAATGTAAAAGCAGATGATGCTGCGTTGAAAAGTCTGAAAGAAAGACTGGCAAAAGCAAGAAAAGATGTAAAAGCCAACAAAGGCGCCATTATGCAGGGCTTAACAAGCTATGCTTTGTACGGCGAAAAAAATAAATTCAACAATGTTTTAACCAATGCACAGTTAGAAGCTACGACTTCCAAAGAATTGGTGGACCGAATTAAAAACCTCAACAAGTACGAACAAACCGTCATTTATTACGGTCCGGCTTCCATGAAAGATTTAGACAGCAAACTGAAAACCATGCATCCGGTTCCTGCGCAATTTGTCACCACAGATTCTACCAGAGTTTTCAAACAAATCCCGCAAACCAAAAACAAAGTCTTATTTACCGATTACGAAATGGTTCAGGCAGAAACACGTTGGATCAGAAACACCGATCAATACGATGCGAAAAAGAACACCATTGTCAAAGTTTTCAACAACTATTTTGGGGGTGGAATGGGTTCTATCGTGTTCCAAACCATTCGTGAGAGTAAGGCTTTGGCGTATTCTACCTACGGAGTTTACATGCAGCCGCAGAAAAAAGATCAGGAATATTATATGATGAGTTATGTGGGAAGTCAGGCCGATAAATTCAATGATGCAACTACGGCGATGACTGAATTGTTGACTAAAATGCCTGATCTGTCAGAGAATTTAAACCTCGCAAAAACGCAGGTGAAGAAAGACATTCAAACCGAAAGAATTACGCAGGACAATATCATCTTTAATTATCTGGCGGCGAAAGAATTAGGTTTGTCGGAAGATCCGCGCAAAACGATTTACAGTTCTGTAGACAATGTAAAAATGCAGGATTTGAAATCCTTCCACGATGCTAATTTATCCGGAAAACCTTACACTTACGCAATCGTAGCGTCAGAAAAAAGAGTTCCGATGAAAGATCTGGAAAAACTGGGCGAAGTGAAGAAGATTTCTTTAGAAGAATTGTTCGGGTACTAAACTTGACAAATAATTGATACAGAAACTGCTCCGTGATTTGGAGCAGTTTTTTTATTTTTATTTGGGCGCACATTTCCGCCCTCCGTTCCCGCTTTTTGTTCGTCATGCCTCCTCGCAAAAAGAGCTCCACTCAGGTCGGGGCGCAGTGATTGTTTGGTAGAGAGTTTATTTTAAAAAAGCTTAGAACAAAAAGCGCCAAGTGGGGAGACATTTCCTATGGATAGGTAATCTTCATTCTCTCACAATATTCTTCTATTGTAGAGTGGAAAAGAATGTCTTCAGATTTATCGATTATTACATAGATTCTTAATTCAGTCCCAATTGGCAACAAAGCAAGCGCTGTAGACACCGCACTTTTGTCAGACATGAAATCTTTTATTTTCCTACTATATCCTTTTATTGGAGCGATTAAATTAGCGTTTTTCATGAAAGGTTCAAAGAGATTTTGGTCAACAGGTCCAATAAAAGTATAATCAGTATCTTTTAAATAAGGTTCAAATTTCGACTGTTCTTCAATAAGATTTTCAATATTCATTTTTAAAAATTTTTGTGTTTTTCTTAGATTATTTTCTGCTAACGGTTTGTGCTTTGCGAGGAGTTTTTATCGAGATATAAAGTATCAATATAAATTTTTGTTGAATCATTATTATAAATTGATTTTCTAATTATAGGAATTTTATTTTTTAAATCTTGATTTTTTATCTCACCATTAGTTAGAGATTTATATCCAAACACAGTAGTCAAAATTAAAGCAATAATAAAAAATAGAATTTGAAGAAAAGAAAAAAATCTAATGTTGGAATTATTAATATTCAAATCGATTTTTTCGCAACATTTAATTTCGTTTGATTCTGAATTTTGAATTTCTTCATTTTTGGATTTGTCTTTTTGTTTGGTGTTTTTTGGTTGTAAGGTTCCAGTTAAAGCCATTAAAGTTAATACTCCAAACAAAATCGAAAATATATAAATTCCCCAAGTCCAAAATAATAGTGTTTTTTCTGAAGTGTAGTTTTCGCCAATTACATCTTTAGAAAAAGTTACCATTAATGCAATAATCCCAGTTGCAATTGTTACTAGTTGCTTTGTAGTTTCAGAAGCAAAATCAAAGGCTTTAAACCTAATATCTTTATCTTCCATAACTAACAAATTGGCCATAGAGGACAAATGCTACTTTTTGATTCATTAAGTGATTTGTAGCGAAGTATGTCCCTTCCTCCGAATTGTCTTTCTCTATTTTGTGCTAAATGTTCAAGATAGATATTAATATTTCTTTTTGCATTATCGATATCTGAAGAACTTATTCTTCCTTCTCTTTGCATTCGATTTACTGAGTTTTCTAAGATTGCATTAAAATCATCTTCCATTACTTTAGAAAATTCAGCATTTAATTGCGTAAGTTTTAATTCAGAACTCTTTTTTAATTCTTGAAATATTCTTTGATCCATAGTTTTGTTTTTATATGTGTTTTACTTTAATCGCTAACTTGTATTATGTACAACAAACTTTTACAAATCCCTCCAACTTCCGTCGGCTTCAGATGTAATTGTCATACTTATTCACCCGCTAAAATAGCAAAAATTCCTCCCCAACCAACTATTTCACCCATAAACTTTTACGAAATACACCCCATCCCCAAAAAATCTTTAAAAACAATTAAAACTTTTAGTTAATATTTTACCAATTCAGCAATATTTTTTCTAATTTTGGGTAAGCCAACAAGAGAAGAAGCGCATCCCGATGCAACTTATTTTAAGCACAAAACAGTGGCGGTGCTGCCAAAGTTCCCGAAAGCTTGTCGCACCTCTGCTTGAAGTTTTCGGGACTTACCGAAAGGTCATTCTTGAGTTAATCTTTCATATTACGAGAAAAACCGCCTGATTGGGTGGTTTTTTTTGTGGGAACTCCCTGTCATTCTGACGAAGGAAGAATCTCCAATCATAAAGAGATTCTTCACTCCGCTTCGCTGCGTTCAGAATGACAGTGGAATTTTTGCTCGGTTTTGTTAGGAATGACGGCGCATGTCATTCTGACGAAGGAAGAATCTCAAGAATTGTTAGAAAAAGACTTGTAAACCAAAAAGAGATTCTTCACTCCGCTCCGCTGCGTTAAGAATGACAGTGGAATTTCTGCTGCGTTTTGTTAGGAATGACGGCGCATGTCATTCTGACGAAGGAAGAATCTCAACAATTGTCAGAAAAAGACTTGTAAACCAAAAAGAGATTCTTCACTCCGCTTCGCTGCGTTCAGAATGACAGTCAATTTCTCCTGCGTTTCCTTAGGAATGACGACGCATGTCATTCTGACGAAGGAAGAATCTAAAAAAACTTTAAATCGAAATCATTCTTCAATGTCTTTATTTAGAAACCGCCAAGTTTGATTGAAGCCAGTAATTAAATCATCCTTCTTTTTTCTTGTCCATCCTTTAATTTGCTTTTCTCTGCTGATTGCAGTTTCAATATCTTGAAAACTTTCATAATAGAGGAGAAAAAAACATTTATACTTTGCGGTGAAATGTTTAGAAATGGCTTCCGGATTTTGATGCCAATATAATCTGGCTTTCAAATCATTCGTAACACCTGTGTATAAAACCGTTTTCATTTTATTTGTTAAGATATAAACGTAATAATTATGAGTACCTAATGTTTTCATCTTTGTGCTTTTTTGTAATATAAAAATACAATAAAAGTGGGAATTAAAGATTCTTCACTCCGCTCCGCTGCGTTCAGAATGACAGACCACTTATGATTACGAACCATGATATTGGCTCCACCTGCGCTTGTCATTCTGACGAAGGAAGAATCTCAACAGTTGTCAGAAAAAGACTTGTAAACCAAAAAGAGATTCTTCACTCCGCTCCGCTGCGTTCAGAATGACAGTGGAATTTTTGCTCGGTTTCGTTAGGAATGACGACGCTTGTCATTCTGACGAAGGAAGAATCTCCAATCATAAAGAGATTCTTCACTCCGCTCCGCTGCGTTCAGAATGACAGTGGAATTTCTGCTGCGTTTTGTTGGGAATGACGGCGCTTGTCATTCTGACGAAGGAAGAATCTCAACAATTGTCAGAAAAAGATTTGTAAACCAAAAAGAGATTCTTCACTCCGCTCCGCTGCGTTCAGAATGACAGTGGAAATTCTGCTGCGTTTTGTTAGGAATGACGACGCATGTCATTCTGACGAAGGAAGAATCTCAACAATTGTCAGAAAAAGACTTGTAAACCAAAAAGGGATTCTTCACTCCGCTTCGCTGCGTTCAGAATGACAGTGGAATTTCTGCTGCGTTTTGTTAGGAATGACGGCGCATGTCATTCTGACGAAGGAAGAATCTCAACAATTGTCAGAAAAAGACTTGTAAACCAAAAAGAGATTCTTCACTCCGCTCCGCTGCGTTCAGAATGACAGACCACTTATGATTACGAACCATGATATTGGCTCCACCTGCGCTTGTCATTCTGACGAAGGAAGAATCTCCAATCAAGATGAGATTCTTCACTCCGCTCCGTTGCGTTCAGAATGACAGAGGAACTTCTGCTGCGTTTCGTTGCGCTTAGAATGACAGTGTGTGCCATTCTGACGAAGGAAGAGTATCAAGAATTATTTTATAGGAATAATCTTAGAATCTCGATTTAATATTCATTGCATTTTATAAAATTTCATAGGACGATAAATTAATCTTAAATTTAAATCAAAATTAAAATATGAATTTATACACCCAACCTATGCTCAAAGAAGACGCCTTAAAAGATAAAGTAGCCATCGTAACCGGTGGTGGAAGCGGCCTCGGAAAAGCCATGACGAAATATTTCCTGCAGTTAGGCGCGAAAGTAGTCATCACCTCCAGAAACCTTGAAAAACTTCAAGGCACCGCGAAAGAACTGGAAGAAGAAACCGGCGGAAAAGTTTTGTGTGTTCAGTGCGACGTGAGAAACTGGGATGAGGTTGAAGCGATGAAAGAAGCGACCCTAAAAGAATTCGGGCAAATTGATATTTTGCTGAATAACGCTGCCGGAAATTTCATCTCGCCCACCGAAAGATTGACACATTCTGCCTTTGATTCTATTTTGGATATCGTTTTGAAAGGCACGAAAAACTGTACTTTATCCATCGGGAAATACTGGATCGATCATAAAGTTCCGGGAACGGTCTTAAATATTGTCACCACTTACGCTTGGACAGGTTCTGCGTATGTCGTTCCTTCCGCTTGTGCAAAAGCCGGAGTTTTGGCAATGACCAGAAGTTTAGCCGTAGAATGGGCAAAATATGGAATCCGTTTCAATGCCATCGCACCGGGACCATTCCCTACAAAAGGCGCTTGGGAAAGATTATTACCCGGAGATTTGGCAGAAAAATTCGATATGCGCAAAAAAGTGCCGTTGAGAAGAGTGGGAGAACATCAGGAATTGGCGAATCTAGCCGCGTATTTGGTTTCCGATTATTCCGCTTACATGAATGGCGAAGTTGTAACCATCGATGGTGGCGAATGGTTACAGGGCGCCGGAGAATTCAATATGCTCGAAGCGATTCCTCAGGAAATGTGGGATCAAATGGAAGCGATGATTCGGGCAAAGAAGAATTCCTAAAATTAATCATAAAAAAACTTCAAGGTTTCTACAACCTTGAAGTTTTTTATAAATCTTATCTAAAATGTTTTAATTTTTCGTAAAAGTCAGTAAGTCTGTACCTCCATTTCCACCACTTACATCTCTTAATTTTATTTCTGTCGCAGATTTTTCAATAATTTCCCAATCGTCTGTTAATTCTTGAAATTGAGCAGGAGTTGTAAATCCTATATTGAAATGTAAATCACTCGGATTGTCATCGTTGCTGTTGCTATCTGTAACGGACCATGTTCCTGTATAATTATTGGTTCCATTATTTGCTGTCAAAACATTATTTGCTCCAAAAGTGAAATTATATCCACTAAACGTACTGGTTTTTATTTGATTGTTTTCAAAATAATAAGTTACTTTCCAGGTTCCGTTGTTCACAATATTAATGACGCTGCTCGGTGTATTTACAGGACTCGTTGAGTCGTCGTCACTTCGTGTGCTACAGCTTATGACAGAAGTGATCCAAAATATGGCCGCGATTAGGAAACCAAACTGTACTTTTTTTAAATTTTTCATACTATTTATTTTTATTGTAACGTACTACTAAATAGAATATTATAATTTCTAATTTCCATTGAAAAACATTTAAAAATGTAATCGGTTTAATGGGGTTTAATAGAAATGAATTTTGGTAATGAGGTATCCTTTGTAACAAAGTGAACCTTCTAAGATACTTATCACTAAAATAATCTAATGAATTTCAAAATCTTCAAACCGGTGTTTGCTTTTGCGATGGCCGTTTCTGTGCATTTTTCTGCACAAACCGAGGCGCCAAAGTACAGTTACACCGAAGCTTTCAAGCCGTTTTTTTATAAAAATAATGGAACGGAAACCCGCTCCGCAAGTGGACAACCTGGTCATCATTATTGGCAAAACAGTGCAGATTATGTCTTGAATGCCACGTTGAACGATGGTAAAAATGAAATTTCCGGCTCTGCAGAAATTACCTACACCAATAATAGTTTTGATGATTTGGGCTTTCTGTGGCTTCAATTGGATCAAAATTTATTTAAAAAAGATTCCCGTGGAAATGCGGTAATCCCATTGGGTGGAAGTAGAAATGGCGCGAAAGGTCAGGCGTTTGATGGAGGTTATACCATCAAATCAATAGAAATTATTTCCGCCAACGGAAAAAACCTGAAAACCACCCCGAAATATACCATTACGGACACCAGAATGCAGATCGATCTTCCACAGGAATTAAAATCGAAAGGTGGTGTAATTAAATTCGTAGTGAATTATTCATTCGTTTCCCCCAATTATGGATCAGACAGAATGGGAGTAGAACCGACGAAAAACGGTAAAATCTTCACCATGGCGCAGTGGTTTCCTAGAATGTGCGTGTATGATGACATCATGGGTTGGAACACTTTGCCCTACTTAGGAGCAGGTGAATTTTTCTTAGAATATGGAAATATTACTGCGAACTTAACCGTTCCTGCGAATCAATATGTGGTGGCTTCCGGAGAATTATTGAATCCGAAAGACGTTTACACCAATGATCAAATTAAAAAATGGGAGGCTGCAAAAAACAGTGATAAAACGGTAATCATCCGTTCTGCAGCAGAAGCAAATGCGGGTGAAAAAACTTCTTCCGCAACAAAAACGTGGAAATTTAAGATTGAAAACACCCGTGATTTTGCGTGGGCTTCGTCTTCTGCATTTATCTTGGATGCTGCGAAAATTAACTTACCGAGTGGTAAAAAATCCTTGGCTATTTCTGCCTATCCCGTAGAAAGTGACGGAAATGCTGCGTGGGGAAGATCCACGGAATATACCAAATCGTCCATCGAAAATTATTCGAAAAGATGGTTTGAATATACCTATCCAACTGCGGTAAACGTAGCCGGAAACGAAGGTGGAATGGAGTATCCCGGTATTGTTTTCTGTCACATGAATTCCAAAGGCGCAGATTTGTGGGGAGTTACCGATCACGAATTTGGACACAATTGGTTTCCGATGATCGTTGGTTCCAATGAAAGAATGTTTGCTTGGATGGATGAAGGGTTCAATACCTTTATCAATTCTATTTCCGAAAAAGATTTTAATAAAGGAGAATATTACGTACCAAAATCACTTCAACAGATGTCTTTTGCTTTTAACAGTGATCAAATGGAGCCTGTTGTAACCGCTCCGGATAATTTGAAGGAAAGAAATTTAGGATTTCTGGCTTATTACAAACCGGGAGCTGGCTTACAGATGCTGCGTGATAATATTTTAGGTGAGGAGCGTTTTGATAAAGCGTTTCGGGAATATATTAAGCGATGGGCTTTCAAACATCCAACTCCGGAAGATTTTTTCCACAGCATGGAAAATGTTGCAGGTGAAGATCTAAGCTGGTTTTGGAGAGGATGGTTTATAAACAAGTGGAAAATCGATCAGGCTGTAAAAGGAGTTACCTATAAAAATGGAGATTTTACCAAAGGAGCCATTATCAAGGTAGAAAATATCGGACAATTACCAATGCCTGTCAATATGGACATTAAGTTCAAAGACGGAACCACAGAAAATGTTCAGCTTCCGGTAGAAATCTGGAAAAGAAATTCTGAATGGTCGTTTGAAGTTCCTACTAAAAAGGAGATCGTTTCTGTTCAATTGGATCCAAAAGGAACGTTACCGGATGCAAATGTTTCCGATAATACTTTTAAAATGACAGGAACTACAGTTGCAGAAAAGATCGATCTGAAAGAATTTACCGGGAATTTCTCGAGCAAACAGATTCCTTTAAAAGTCACCACTACGGTAGAAAATGATCAGTTAATGTTGCAAGCAACTGGACAACCGAAAATTCCTTTAGCTTACGAAGGAGAGGGTAAATTTGGTTTCGAAATGGCAGGACTGGAGTTCCAGTTTACGAAAGACCGAAAGGGCTTTACCTTGAATCAAGGCGGTAAAAAATTTGAGTTTACAAAAGATTAAAAAAAAGACTACACGATTATATCGAAAACTCCTTCATTCATTTTGAGGGAGTTTTTTTTTCTACTTTTTTTTCTCAGCGGATGCTGTCATTCTCGAGTTTTATTCCTCATTTTTAGTGTATTGAGAAGCAAAGCCGAATAGAGCATGTTAAATATTTCTTGTTCAGAAAACCGATTTCTTAGTTAATTTGTAAACCTTTATATCCCTAAAACACTTTAAATAATCCATAATATAGCTCCTAATCTATTAGATAGAGACTATATCATTTTCCGCTTTTACCTTAAAATTCATTTTAATTCCAAATTTTAAGGTTTTTAAATTATAGACTATTTATGGTTGTTCGTATGCAGTTGTAGAATTTGTGTAATCATTATTTGTAATATTACGATTAAATAGATACAATTATGAAAAATTCATTCTTTTTGCGGTTTGCAGTTGCTGTAATTTTAGGCTTTCATTCGATTCCCTCTTTTTTCACGATGGATGTCATTCAATTTGGGCAGAATTATTTGGGTAATCAGGGTTTTGGAATCATGGGAGTTCCTTTTGCGATAATAATTAAAGTGATTCATCTTGTGGCAATTTTTGCGCTACTATTTAATAAATTTATCGTTCCAATTTCGGTTTTGAATATCATAATTTTAGTTGCAGGAATTATTATGATCCATTGGCAAGAGGGTTGGTATGTAGTGGGAGGAGGAAGAAATGGAATGGAGTTTAATTTTTTACTTATTTTTTGTTTTCTGACGTTCATTTTTCCAGACGGAATTAGTCTTCGGAAAAAAGAGGAGTTACCTATTTCGTAGACTTTTAATTGTAGTTCGTAGATATATCATAACTTTATAGTTATAAATTATAGAGTTTTGCCCTATGAAAGACAAGATACTTTACCATCTCATTTTCTGGGTTTTATATACCTTGTTAGAAATTTATTTAGATTTTGCGTGGTTAAAGTACCAGTTTCCAAAGATTTCGGATCTTCAGAGATTTTGGTACGCTATGAACGGTGAACTGGGCTATTTAGTGGTTAAGATACCCGTTGTTTATATCTGTCTTTATTTCGTGGATCACCCCTCGCATTACTTTAATTTTTTTATAAAGAAATTTGTTGCGGTACTTTTTGTTATATTATGTGGTGTTATGCTACATAGGATTTATGTGCATGATATTATTTACCCATTTATCTATAACCAGGTTGAAGGAGAAGCACGATTTGTCTCTATCGGTCTTTTTAACGGGTTTATGGATCTGCTTTTCGTTATTGCACTCGCTTTTGGAGCGGAAAAATCCTTGCAAAAAATCGAAATTAAAAATCAACTTAGCGAAATTACCAATCAAAAGCTCGACGCCGAACTTCGTCTCCTTAAAACGCAGATTAACCCCCATTTTTTATTTAATACGTTAAATAATATTTATGGTTTGTCGCTTATTAAGTCTGATCAGACTTCTGAAATCATTCTGAAGCTTGCTAAGATCATGCGTTATAATATTTTTGATTCTGCAAAAAATGAAGTTCCTATTGATAAGGAAATTGAGAACATTCAAGATTTCATCGATATCCATAAAATTAGACATCACTCATTGACTGTAGAATTTTCTCATGAAGTAGATAATAAATTACAGGGTATTTCACCCTTGATCTTGCTCCATTTTGTGGAAAACGCTTTCAAGCACGGAGTTTCCGAAAGTAGATTTGATTCCTTTATTAAAATTTATCTTTCGGTTCAAAATAACATTTTATTCTATTCTGTTTTAAATTCTAAAGAGGAGAATCCAAATAAAGAATCAACCAAGATCGGATTGAAGAATATTAAAAGACAATTAGAGCTACTTTATCCAAACCATAATCTCCAAATACATGAAAATGAGAAATTTTTTGAAATAAAACTTAAAATCTGTTTTAATAATAAATAATTATGAGAGATCAAAAATTTAAATGTATCATCGTAGAAGATGAGCCTATTGCATCGGGGATTATAGAAAATTTTTTATTAAGAAATCATGATTTCCAAATAATTGGAAAATGCTCAGATGCAGTTTATGCAAGTAATTTATTGTCTACACAAGACGTCGATTTAATGTTTCTCGATTTGAATCTGCCTGTGATAAAAGGTTTTGACTTTCTAAAAAGAATAAAAAATCCGCCCTCTGTTATTGTAACAACTGCATACCATGAATATGCTTCAGAAGGTTACAATCTCAATATCATCGATTACCTCTTAAAGCCCATCGCTTATGATCGATTTCTAGAATCTTTGAATAAATTTAGATATGCACGTAATGCAAAAGAAGTTTTTTCTGAGATGGAAAATCGTGATTACCTTTTTGTCAATTTTCAAAGGAAGAAGACCAAGATCTTTTTAGATGATATTTTTTACATTGAAAGTCTTCGGGAATATGTAAAGATTCACACCAAGGTTGGCGTGTATGATGTTAAAATACCTCTCAGCAGAATCGGTGAGCAACTTGATAAGACCCGATTTCAGAGAATACACAAATCCTACATCATCGCTAATAACAAGATCGAAGCATTTTGTGCAGCAAATATTATTGTTAATGGTAAAAAATTACCAATTGGTAAGACTTATAAAGAGTTGGTAAACATTGTCTAGAATACCCTTTTTGAATATTATAGAGTTTCATTCGTAGATAATATTTAAGCTTATGTAGATAATATTTCATCGTGTGTTTGCAAATATTGATTTTTGATAAGAATTCTTTAACAAAAATCAATAATAATGAAAAATCAGTTCAAACTCTTAACCGCAAGTGCTGTGTTTTTTTTGGCACCAGAATTATTTTTGGGGCAACAATTAAAATCTGATACTGTAAAAACGCAGGATATTGAAGGAGTTGTGGTCACAGCTCTTGGTATCAAAAGAGAAAAAAGATCTTTGGGTTATTCTACCCAAGAAGTGAAAGGGGAAGAAATAACAAAAAATCCAACGACCAATTTTCTGAACAATCTCTCTGGAAAAGTTGCAGGCCTGGAAATTAAGCAATCAACTAATTTTGGTGGTTCTATCAATGCGGTATCGCGCGGTTTTAAATCTATTTTAGGCGATAATCAAGCTCTTTTTGTGGTAGACGGCGTTCCAATTATTAATCGAAATATTAATACAAACGCGCAGCAAAACGCAGGTACAGGTTTTGACTATGGAAGTCCTGTTTCGGACATTAATCCAAATGATATTGAGACAGTAAACGTATTAAAAGGTGCTGCTGCAACCGCTTTATATGGATCCAGGGCACAAAATGGTGCCATTATTATTACCACTAAAAAAGGGAAGAAAAATCAAGCGGGGATAGGAATTGAGTTTTCCAGCTCGGTCACTGTATCCGTAGTAGATAAGGAAACCTTCCCAGAATATCAAAAAGAATATGGACAAGGATATTTAGGAAATGTCTTTGGCACCTATCAAGGAGCTCCGCGAGCAATATTTGGACATGATGCATCGTATGGAGCACCTTATGATCCCAATCTTCTGGTGTGGCAATATGATGCATTTATTCCAGGTGCAGCCAATTTTGGTAAAAAAGCGCCTTGGGTTATGGCTAAAAATGGACCTATCAGTTTCTTTGAAAAAGGGTTCAATACCGTTAATAATGTAGCGTTCAGTGGCGGCAGTGATAGAGCAACTTTCAGACTAAGTTATGGGAATACAAATGCGACAGACATTATGCCCAATGCTTCGTTGATCAAAAATAATTTTGGAGGAAATGCCTCTTATAAACTAAGCGAAAAGTTAACCGCTAATATTTTCGCCAATTATATCACGCAAGATACTAAAGGAAGAAATTCCACCGGTTATGGTGATAATATCATGAGTAATTTTCGGCAGTGGTGGGCTACGAATGTGGACCTTAAAGATCAAAAATATCTTTATCAAAATTTTAAAAAGAATTACACCTGGAATATTAAAAGCGTTACGAATTTAGCTCCTCAATATTGGGACAATCCCTATTTTCAGCGGTATGAAAATTATCAGACGGACAGTAGAGACCGCTTCGCAGGGAACTTCAGTCTTAATTATGATGTTTCAAAGAACTTTAATATTCTCGCGAGAACAGGGATTGACACGTACAATATGACGCTGGAAGAAAGACGAGCGACCGGTTCCGTACCCGCTAATTTTAGTTTTAATACAGTAGAACAACCTTCGGGATATGCTTTGACCAATCTAAAATTTACTGAAACAAACTACGACTTAATTGCCACTTATAAGAAAAACTTTGACAATGATTTCAGTTTGCAAATGTTATTGGGTGGAAACATCAATGTTCAGAATAATTATTCCGTTTCGCAGACAACTTCCGGAGGTTTGTATATTCCCGGACTCTACACGATTTCCAACTCTGTATCTGCACCTGCAAGACCATTGATATCCGATACTTCAAAATATATCTACGGTGCATTTACTCAAGCTTCCTTGGGTTATAAAAATACTTACTATTTAGAAGGTACTTTCCGTAGAGATCAGTCATCTTCTTTACCTTCGGATAAATCAGTGTACTACTATCCATCTTTATCAGGAAGTGTGGTGGTCTCCAATTTAATTAAACAAGACTGGTTAAGTTTTGCAAAATTAAGAGGAGCTTATGCAGAAGTTGGTTCAGATACTGCCGCTGATCAATTAAGAAACAGATACAATGTTCAGACTGCATTTGGAAATATTCCGGTATATTCTTACAGTACGACTTTGCGAAATGCGGAACTCCTTCCTCAAAAATTAAAAAATATAGAAGTTGGTGCTGAAGCGCAATTTTTTAAGAACCGATTTGGTTTTGACGTATCCTGGTTTAGGAACATCGCTTTTGATCAGATTTTGCCACTACCAATTTCTCTCGCAAACGGGTCAGGTGCAAAAGTTCAAAATACGGGTGAACTCACCACAAAAGGTTTTGAAGTATCGATCAACGTTACTCCGATAAGAACCGAAAATTTCAGCTGGAATCTCGCACTTAACTGGTCAAATCCTAATACAAAAGTCACAGCCTTGAGAGAAGGAATTGAGAATATTAATATAGGAGCATTTCAGGGAGGAATAAGTGTAAATGCACCATTAAACGGAGATTATGGAACGTTGTGGGGTGCAGATTTTGTTTATGACAGCAGTGGAAACAAAGTCGTTGGCGAAAATGGATCTTATCTAAGTACTACCGACAATAACAATAATCTAGGAAGTTTTCAGGCAAAATATTTTGCAGGACTTACCAACTCCTTTACCTATAAAAATCTTAGTTTTTCCTTTTTAATTGATATGAAGCAAGGAGGAAGTATTTTTTCTTTGGATCAATATTATGGTTATGGAACCGGATTATATCCAGACTCAGTGGGAATTAATGATTTAGGTAATCCAATCAGAAATACGCTCGCAAATGGAGGTGGAATTATTTTACCTGGAGTTATGGTAGATCCGAACAACCCAAACAACTACATTCCAAACACCATACGTTTAGACAAATCTCAATCAAGTCAGGTTTTAGAAACAGATTTTCCTACTGCTGCTTACGTCTACGATGCAAGTTTTGTGAAACTTAGAGAGGTAGCCATCAGTTATAAATTTGATGAAAAATTCTTTCAAAATGGATTTATCAAAGGTTTATCAGTTGGATTTGCAGGCAGCAATTTATGGATTATTCATAAAAATTTACCCTTTGCAGATCCAGAAGCTGGGCTTTCTTCTGGTAACATTCAAGGATACCAATCTGGACCGTTGCCCTCCACTAAAAACTTTTCCTTTAATCTAAAAGCTAATTTTTAAAAGATTTAATATGAAAAATAGAATAATAACTGCATCGATTTTATTTGTTATGCTATCCTGCACAAGAGATGACGTGAATCTTGATCAACATGCAACTTATGAAGCGATTCCTGAATCACTTGTAACCTATGCCGAGAAAGAGCTGAGTGATTATATGAATACCCCTAACGTCAATGAAAATAACTTTCGATTGACTATGCAATATTGGCAGGAAGTTACTTACGTAAGTGAAAGCAACTACAACTTCACCAATCGCAATGTTTCAGATAATATATGGGGATTAAATTACATTAATGTTCTTAACAATCTACAAAAAGCTAAAGATTTAATTAATGTTTATCAACCTGCAGCCTCTGAAATAAGTGGATGGGAAGTGAAGAAAAAAAATCAATTGGCTATCATAGATATGATGATGGTTTATACTTATCAGAATATGGTCGATCTTTTTGGAAATATACCCTATTCGCAGGCATTAAATAATGCACAATATCAATTGCCTGCATACGATAATGCCGCAGATATTTATGCGTCTCTGATCACGAGATTAAATTCAGATATTGCCAACATAACTAATGGAGGGAGTTTTGGAAGTGGAGATGTGTATTATAAGGGTGATTTATCAAAATGGAAAAAGTTCGGAAATTCGCTCTTACTGAAATTAGGAATATCCTTATCTGATGTAAATCCTACTTTAGCGAAAACCACCATAACCAGCGCTATTTCTGGAGGTGTTATGACTTCGTTAGATGACAGCTGTAAATTTCAGTATTTAAGTAGTTCACCTAATTATAATCCTATATATGAAAATGTCTTTGCTAACAATAGAGACGATTTTTTTGGAGCGAAACCACTTGTAGATTTTTTGAATTCTACTAATGATAATCGAGTTACTAAATTCTTTGATGATGTGGATGGTGCGTACATTGGACAGGTCGTGGGACAACCCGGGAATTTTGAAGATTTTTCTGCACCAGGTACTTTCGCTTACACATCTACCACACCGGGAAATATTTTGACTTATACCGAAGTAGCTTTTTATCTGGCCGAGGCTGCTGCCAGATTTAATTTGGGTGGTGATCCCAAAACATTGTATGACAAAGCGGTTAGCGCCTCGTTTTTGGAATGGGGACTGACAAATGCTCAGGCAGATGATTACTTGACTGCAAATCCTTTTGATGCGGTTAATTGGAAAAAATCCATCGGGCAACAAGCCTGGGTAGCGATGTATAATCAGGCGAATGTCTCTTACAATTTTTACAGAAGACTCGATTATCCTGTTTTGGTTGCGCCCTTAACCGCGATATCTAATGCAGAGGGAAAGGTGCCTGTAAGATTGCAGTATCCAACATTAGAAGCTTCAACCAACGGAACGAATTATACTAACGCCGGAACGGCAATTGGAGGCGATAAATTAACAACTAAATTATTTTGGGATAAATTTTAATTATTAAAAACAAAAATCATAGTTAACTTTATATTAAGTTAAATTTTTTCAACAATTTTATGCTTTTTGTACCGCTTTTTATGGAGGCGGTTTTTTTGTATAAAAATATATCGTAAATTTTAAATGATAAATATCAAAATAAAAAATTAATCCATCGCAATAAAAATTATTTTCTTAATTATAAATAAAATTGAGAGCGAATTGCAGATCTCAATTTCCTAAATTTATAGTTATCGATAAAAATTTGTAACATTTCATCTCCTTGCGTATTATAGTTATAGAATGGACTTCGAAAATTTATATCATCATTATTCTCCGAAAATATTCAGGCTGTGTCTGGGTTATTTTAATGATGTACATCAGGCAAAAGATATCACTCAAGAAACCTTTATCACGGTTTTTGAGCAATTAAAAAATCTTAAAAACCAGAATAATATTTCGGGTTGGATCTTTAAAATTGCAACAAATAAATGCTTAAGACAGATTGAAAATGAAAATCGCAAACAATCTGTTTACAATTATGATTTTTCTCTTCATGAAACAAAAGAAGTTCCGGATTTAGAGGAAAATTTCGCCAATCTTCAGAAATACATCTTTGAGTTGGAGAAGGTCACTGCTTTTTGTATCCCTGTTTCATCTTTATAATTCCTGGACAAAAATAAAGATTCAGAACAAAGATTATTTGCTCAATAATATTGATTTCATGGAGACTTTGGGGGAAAATCAAATGTGGAAAGCAGTAAAACAACTTGTAATAAACAGTATCTCCATCACCTTGCTATCTATTGCTGTCTTTTTATTGTTTCTGGATAAATTGCTAAAATCAGACTCACTTTTTATGCTCTTTTTGGTGATGATGCTACTTTTCAATGGCATACCCTGGTTTTTTATCAAACCTAAATTGCATTTAAAAATTAAATCTGATAACGAAAAAATTATTTCTAAAGTCGACAAATTTAAAAAATTTTTAAAAAATTAGTTATGAAAAATCTACTCATTATATCGCTTTTACTTTTTCAACTGATTGCTCTTGCACAGACAAAAACGCTTTTGCATAAGGAAGTGAAAAGAAAATATATCATCTATACCCCGAAGGAATTGGATCCTGGCAAAAGTTATCCTGTCGTTTTCAATTTTCATGGCGGTGGAATGACACCCGCGGAGCAAATGCTATACACTGGATTTAACCGGATTGCAGACAAATACGGTTTTATCGTTGTTTATCCACGGGGGATAAAAGAAGATTGGAACGTTGGTTTTGGGATGTCGTACAAAGAGGGGACTGATGATATTGGATTTACTGAGAGTTTACTTAATCAAATCCAAAAAGATTATAAAATAAATCCTAAAAAAGTTTATGCTACCGGATTATCCCGCGGCGGTTTTTTTTGTCATCGGATTGCGGCAGAATTACCCCATCGACTTTCTGCCATTGCAACCGTTGGTGCTTCAGTGCCAGATTCGGTGGCCATTTACAAGAAAAACCCTATGCCAGTTAAAGTTTTAATGATCCACGGAACGGAGGATAAAGTGGTAGACTATGCTGGAAAACATGGCGGATATTTTTCAGCGATGAATTCTTATAAATTTTGGAAAAATAATGACGCTTTAGAAGATACAATAACCACCATTGATCGAGATAAAAAAGATCAAACCAGCCTGAATATTTTAACATCAGCATCTGGCAACACCTCCCTTTTAACGGTGGTTAATGGAGGTCACACGTGGCCTGGAGCGGATGATTTCAATATCGGATTGCCCATTGGATTAACGTCAAAAGAAATCAATATCAACGAATATATTTGGAATTTTTTCGAAAGACTAGAATAATTACACTAAATCTTTTTGAAAATACAATATTAAAATTCTCATGAATATCGATGTATAAAATTATTCTCCTATAGAATTTTTCTACATTATTCTGATATAGATATTAAATAAAATAGTGCAGTTATTTGTACTTAATGCTTTTCGTAGACAAAATCAGGCAGTTGAGAGATAAGATTTTCATCATACTTAAAGATTATTGAAATTGCACTCTTAAATAATAAAAGGTTCGGCTATATAAAATTTGATTCGTTACAGTCATCGTCATTTATTTCAGATAATATTTAAAAATAATCTTTCAAAAAATTAAATTATGAAAAAAATTAAAAAAATTTCAATTATTCTTTTCGTCACTGTTTTTTCACTCTTGGTAATTTCTTGCCGAAAAGATGATGACACTAATGATGGCCCAACTAATGCTTATCCGAGAAAAGTTAAAATCACTTACGTAGTTACTAGTCCCCAGTCTACTTCCTTACAATTAATTTCATACAACAATGAAACCGGCGGAGTCAGTAATGTTACTAATCCAACGCTACCATTTTCAAAATCAATCACAAGAACAGTGAATCAATATGACACAGCATCTATGGGTTTTGGAGGTTTACCAGACACAAATGTAAAACTGGAAATTTTTGTCGATGATAAACAAGTAGAGACTCAGACTTTTACTAATGTTGGAACGGGCGCTTTAGTTCATTTATTTCCTTAAAATCGAGACAATGAAAATATTTTTTTTATATATCCTGTTTTTATCACTTACAAATTTAAAGGCTCAAATTCCATTACCTGAGTTTAATGATAAGCCAGCTTATTTTGACCAGAATAAAAAACAACTGGTTGAACTTGAAAAATCACAGTATAATACTATGGCTAAAGCGAAGGGACTTTTCTCTGCAGAGGCTGGTTTTTTTTTGGAAGGAGCTACCTCTAAGGTTTTAATTCCGCGTCAAACTGAATTGAAATTTATAGTAAAAGTTGTACCTGGAACTGATGCATCTGCAGTTTTCGATTTAGCTCAATTTGAAATCAGGAAAGACAAAAGAGTTTTTATTGCTTCACAGGCGAAAATTGGTAGTAGCTCAACTTCTTATCAGAAAATAGATTTCGAACTTGTGAAAATAAAAGAAGGTTTTTATTATTTGGTTGCTAAAAACTTAACGGCAGGACAGTACTTTTTCGGCTCCAAAGACGCAATGTTTGCTTTTAGTGTTTACTAATTAGCATCACCCTAAAGGGGTAATTTATTAAAATGTAACTTATCTCCTTTGTGAAAAAAGTTTATTGGTTTCCTTATTTATTATTCATAGTGTTTTTTTTCATGTTTAAATTAGGTTCTTGGATTTAGAACTTAATTGCACTTCAACTAACTTTTTCTTTTGATAAAGGTTAGTTGATTTTAGTAAGAAGGAGGATTAAAGGTTCTATTCAATTTAGGAGTATTATTAATTTCTGGTTCAGTCTGGTTTTAGTAAATAATATTATAACAATAAAACATAATTCAAAAATTTTCTAATCAATGAAAAAACAACTTTTAGCAGTAGCAACAATGATCACATTTGGATTCATGAATGCTCAAGCTCCTTTGGAAAAAGGAGGCACACAATTTAACGCAGGTTTTGGAATCTCAGGGTGGGGAACTCCGGTTTATGCGGGACTGGATTATGGAATTGCTACCGATTTAACAGTAGGTGTGGAAGGATCATATCGATCTTACAGCCAGGTAGGATTCAAAAGCTCCATTATTGGTTTGCAGGTGAATGGTAATTATCACTTTAACAAAATTTTAAGTATACCTAGTAAATGGGATTTTTATGCCGGTGCGAGTGCAAATTATTACATCTGGAATACGGACTCTGCTTACGAATTACTTGCTGAAGATAGTGGTTTTGGAATTGGATTTCAGGTAGGAGGTCGATACTTTTTTTCGGATACATTTGGTGTAAATCTCGAAGGAGGAAGCGGAAATTCTACTACAGGTGGTAAATTAGGAATTACATACAAATTTTAATTTTCCAACTTTTTGTGGGTGCAGGTTATTTTTGGTAAAAATTAGCACCCGTACATTAAGTAAATAATCATTTCCAAAATGAATCGCTAAAATCATCAACCATTATACTACCCGAAATATGAAAGCAGCAATCTATAAAAAATATGGAGGTCCGTATGTCGTTTCTGTACAAAAAGTTGGAAAACCTGAACCTTCAGACAAAGAAATTTTAATTAAAATTTCCGCCTCTACCATTAACCGTACCGATACCGGTATTCGCAGTGCTGAATATTTCGTAACTAGATTTTTTTATGGATTATTTCGGCCTAAGCGTCAAATTTTAGGGTGCGAATTTGCCGGAACAGTAGAAAAAAAAGGCGGTAAAGTGTCCAGATTTTCAGTGGGCGATGAGGTTTTTGGATTTAATGAAAACACTTTTGGTGGACATGCAGAATACCTCAAGATTTCTCAGGATGCGGCCGTGAGCACCATTCCGAAAAACCTGTCGGTTGTAAAATCTGCTGCAATTTTAGAAGGTGCTCATTACGCACTCAATATTATTAGGGCCGCAAAAGTGAGAAGTGGTGCCGATGTGTTAGTTTATGGCGCAACAGGTGCGATTGGATCTGCAGCAGTACAACTGTTAAAAGCAAAAGGTGCTGAAGTAACCGCGGTCTGCAATACCAGAAATGTACAATTGGTTAAAGATCTTGGTGCAAACGCGGTAATCGATTATCAAAAGGAAAACCTCTTCGACATTTCCACGCGTTTTGATTTTGTTTTTGATACGGTGGGCAAAATCAACTTTAGTAAAAGCAAAGCATTGTTGAAGGAGAACGGTATTTACATTTCTACAGAACCAGGAAAGAATTGGGAAAACGCATTTCTCGCAATGAAAACATTTTTCCGGGGAAAAAAAAGAGTGCTTTTTCCTATTCCAAAAATTGATCAGAAAACCGTTATTTATTTGAGAGATCTGGTAGAGCAAGATCTGTTCAGTCCCGTTATTGATCGGTATTTTTATTTGGATCAAATTGTAGATGCACACACTTATGTAGATTTAGGAATGAAAACCGGTAATGTTATAATTCTGATGAATGGCTCAACCCGCTCTGATTAAAATTTTTTAAAAAAAATAGACTGCAAGTCGTAGCAACTTGATACGCTAGAAGCTTTTCCGGTAAAAAACACTGTTTTAAAAAAGAAAGATTATGAAATTTACAGCAATTTTGTGCCTGTTTCTGATTACTGCATGCTCCATTAATAATAGGGCACAGACTGTTAACAATATGCTAGAAAAATCTTCGATTGATCATTTTATAGAAAGTAAAATGAGCGAAACAGGAATAGTTGGCGTCGGAGCAGCAATAATCATTGACAAAAAAATTGTTTGGGAAAAAGGATATGGTTATGCGGATTTAGTAAATAAAAAACCTTTTACTACCGAGACCGTCATGAATATTGGCTCCACAGCCAAAAATTTTACGGGAGTCTGTTTAATGAAAGCGGTGGAAGAAAAGAAATTATCATTAGATACCGACATTAATAATTATCTACCCTTCAAAGTGATAAATCCTTATTTCCCAAACGAAAAAATTACGCTTCGGAATCTTGCTACACACACTTCCAGTCTTGCAGATCGATCTCCTTTTTATGGAGATACCTATAATTACGGCGGCAAGTCTGATGAGGAATTGGGCAGTTTTTTACAAAACTATTTCGATCCTGAGGGGAAATATTATTCTCAGGACAACTTCTTAAATAATAAACCGGGTACTTATTATCAATATTCTAATATACCGGCTGCATTAGCAGGTTATATTGTGGAGGTTGTTATGGATAAAAAACTGCAGGAGCTTGGTAAAGAAATCATTTTTAAACCTCTGAAAATGAAAAACACGGCGTGGTCTTTAGATGAAATAAAAGTGGAAAATCATACCAAATTATATGAAATGAAAGGAGATATGCTTAAGAGCATTCCACTATATACCTTTCCAACTTATCCTGAAGGAGGAATTCGGACTTCTGTTTCTGATCTAGCTAATTATTTTACAACAATTTTAAATGATGGAAAATATAATAGTGGTGAAATTTTGCAAAAAGAATCCATTCAAAAGATGAAAGAATATCAATTTACTGCTTCAAATAGACCTGAAAATGTAAATCTTTCAAAACTAAACTCGGGAATTTTTTGGAGTACCAAATTAGGCGCAACCCGTATTGGTCATAATGGTTCTGATCCTGGCGTAAGGGTTTTTATGCTATCGAATCTAACTGAGGAAATTGGAGTTGTTCTCTTTATCAACACCTCTATCGATGATGAAGGAGTGCCATTTGATATCTATGAGGAACTGTATAAATATGCAAACGGCTTGCGGGAAAAAGAGTAAGTGATTTACAGAAAGGCTTTCTAAATTAAGCAAAATATATATTGAATTAGACGAAACCGATAGATTACAATAGTACCCAAATAAAACTAATTAAATAAAATTCAACCAACATAAAATAAGAAATAGTTTTTTGAATCCCAGACAATCGGCTGAAGATCTATTGAACCCAACCAATAACTTCAAATTATGAAAAAAAAATTACTAAAATTGAAATGGATGTTCCTTGTTTTATTGTTTCCATTTTCCGCGATGGCCCAAAACATCTATTTCGTTGATGCAAGTAAAGCTGATAATTCGGGAGCAGGTACCAGTTGGACCACTGCAAAAAAAGATCTGCAAAATGCCATTAATAACGCATCTAGCGGAGATGCAGTTTGGGTAAAAGCCGGAACTTATTTGCCGACACACGACCCATTTGGAAGCACGGCACCCGCAAATAACCGAGACAAAACTTTTACCCTTAAAAATGGTGTTAAAGTTTATGGTGGATTCGCAGGAACGGAAACCTTGTTCAGCCAGAGAGACTGGAAAACTAACCAAACAATTTTGAGTGGGGATTTGGGAACGACCAATGTTTTAGCTGATAATGCTTATCACGTGGTCATAAGTGTAAATTTAACAAATGCTACAGTTTTAGACGGAGTTACGATCACCAAAGGATACGCCACTGCACCCTCAACTTCGAAAATAACAGTCGGAACCCGCGTACTACCGAGGTACCATGGCGGTGGAATTTTTAACACTTTTTCCGCGACAAGTTTTGCCAATTGCAAAATAACTTTGAATAGCGCAGATTGTACCAATACTGATGATGATGCGGTGGGAGCGGGAGTTCTTAACAATAGTTGTTCATCTTCCTTCACAAATTGTGTAATTGAAAGCAATTCATTTCTTGTGGGCGGTTCAAGTTTTGGCGTTTTTGGCGCTGGAATGGTAATTAATGGAGGCAGTTGTTCCATTCTTAATTCCGTATTTTCTAATAATACAGGCGGTTCTGGTTTTTTAGATTCTTCAAGAGGAGGTGCCTTAGTCATTGATGGAACGGCTAATATTGTAAATTCAGTTTTTTACAACAATTCGGCTCAAAATGGTGCGGCTTTATTATTTGGAGGAGGTGATGCCAATTTATCAACGGTTACCAATTGTAGCTTTGTAAATAATACAGGATCATTTGTGGGCGTCGGTTATCAGGGATTTTCTAAAGCAATATTTAAAAATTGTTTGTTTTGGAACAATACGCCGACGAGTAATCCTGTAGTTGGACGTGATGAAATTTACAGTCAGGAAAATAGAATTGGATTTCAACCTACTTTTATAAACTGTATCATTAGAGATGCGACAGGAAATCCCTTAGCTATAACAAATACTGTATTAGTTAATAGTTCGAATAGCAATCCTTTGTTTGTAAATGCAGCAGATGGTGATGGAGTAGATAATCAATGGGCAACCGCCGATGATGGTTTAACATTACAGAATTCAAGCCCGGCAAAAAATAGTGGAATCACAGGTTCAGGGATTCCAACTCTGGATATTGTTGGAAATATAAGAGACAGTCAACCGGATTTAGGCGCGTATGAGTATCAGGTACCCTGCATAAATCCTATTCCATACAACCTTAGTGGTGGTGGGACTTATTGCGCGGGCGGTGTCGGACACGTAGTCAATGTGCTAAACTCGGAAATTGGAGTAATGTACCAGTTAAAAAATGGCACCAATAATGTTGGTTTTCCATTAAATGGAAACGGTGCTTCAATTGGCTTTGGAAACCAAACTGCCGCCGGAACTTATACCGTAGTTGCTACCAGAACGGTCGGTGGTTGTTCCTCTACCATGAATGGTAGTGTGACCATAAACATCACTCCGAAAGTAACGCCGACATTTACCGCGGTTAATCCAATTTGTGCAGGTGAGATTTTAGCATCTTTACCCACTACATCAAATAATGGGATTACCGGAACCTGGGCTCCAGCTCTAAGTAATACGCAAACTAAAACCTATACTTTTACTCCTTCCACTGGGCAATGTGCAGAAACAGCCACCTTGACAGTTACCGTTAATTCTACACCAACACCAACAGGTGCAAGTAATCAAACTATTAATGTTACCAACAGTAATGATGCAACGATAGAAGATCTTATTGTAAATCCTACAAATGTTATTTGGTACGCATCCTTAGCAAACGCCAATTCCAACACAAATGCTTTGCCGGTAGGAACAGTATTAACTGATGGTGCAAGCTATTACGCAAAAACATTAAGTAATGGATGTTACAGCGGTGTTTTTGCAGTTACGGTGACGGTAAATATCACCTTGGGAATTGGTATGATTGAAAAGCAACAGATAGAATTTTTCCCTGTGCCAAGTTCTGACTTGGTGTTCATTAATGCGACCATGAAAATTAATGAAATGAGTTTGTACAATGCAAGTGGGCAAAAAATTAAAGATTTTAAAACAAATTCCAAAAATGTGACGATCGATCTATCCCAATTAGCGGTAGGAGTTTATCATTTAAAAACGCAATCTTCAGAAGGTGCGAAAACCATTACTTTAATTAAAAAATAAAATAAAAAGTAAAAGTTGAGAATACGATGATTGATTAAATTTATTTAGAGATTCACAGCATTCGATCAGGGGAATTATTGCATTTGAAATCCATGTCACAAAGACCGGGGCAAAGAAAAAATTGAATCAGAATAAATCCAAAGTTGAAAATGATCGGATCATAGAATCTCTTTCAAACAGCAAAAAAACGAATGAGCAGTTAATTGCTAAATATGAAGGATTTTGAATAAATCAAATTCCAAAAACCATGACGAACAGTAAGAAATTTTATAACCCTGGGATCTTCTCCGATATCAAAAATAGCAAGGAGACCAACCGAAAGCTCCTGACTTCATAAAACAGCAACATGCAATATCTTTTTTTAACTGGAATTATACTTTCTGCTTTTCATTCATTTGTCTTGTTTTCGAAAAATGATAAGCGATTATCCGATTATGTATTGGCTCTATGGTTTTGTTTTTCAGGCATTTCCTTGTTTTCATTTTTCTTGGTTTATTCGGATAAACACCTAATCTATCCGTCTCTAACTGTTTTAGGGATGCCTTTTCCGCTGCTAATTGGACCACTTCTGCTTCTATACACAAAATATCAAACCACCACTAATTCGTTTAAAAAAAGTGATTTACTACATGTTTTTCCCTTTGCAATCGTGTTTTTCCTCTTTGTCAATATTTATTTTTTACCCTTTGAAAGCCGAAGCGAAATACTCAGAAGTGGTGGAAGGGGATATGAGATGCAAGGCTTTATAAAACTTCTGGCAATTTATATTTCGGGCATGGTTTATATTCCGTGGTCGGCAAAAAAACTTTTAGACTACAAAAAAAATATAAACAATCAGTTTTCAAATACCGAAAGAATCAATTTTAATTGGTTACTATACCTCATTATTGGAATGGCTATTGTTTGGATTATCATTTTATTTGTCCAGGATGATCGCTTCATTTTCGGCGCAGTATCCCTATTCATTATTTGGATGAGTTATTTTGGTACCAAACAAGTTCAGATTTTTAGGGCAAATTCATTCCCATCAGAAGAAGAAGAAGAAGAACCTCATTCCGATATTTGCGAGGAAAATAATCGCGATGCAGAAACACCCAGATATTCCAAATCAAGCTTAAATGTTGAAAATATTCTAGAAATTCATGCCGCTTTAATAAAAGTTTTGAATGAAAAGCAACCTTACCTCAATCCAGAACTTAAGCTCACCGATTTGGCGGTCTTATTAGGAGTACACCCAAATCATCTTTCACAAGTAATTAATTCCCAATGTGGAAAAAGTTTTTACGATTTAATAAATGAGCGAAGAATCCAAGAATTTATTTTCCGCCTGAAACAAAAAGAAAGTAAGCAATACACTTTGGTTGCGTTGGCTTTTGATTGTGGTTTTAATTCTAAAGCTTCCTTTAATAGAAATTTTAAAAAGTATACTCAGCTTACCCCAAGTGATTATTACAAGATATCAATGCAGCAGATTGAGACTTATCTTCCTGTTGAGGAGATGTTTATTTAATAAATTACTGAACTACAACGATTTGTAAATTAGAAAAAGCACGTATCATCTTATCCAATAAGTCGTTTTCTGAAAATGTCTCTGCTAATTTTGCATCAAATAAAAATAGAAAATGTCAAAATTAAAACTCGTAATTATCTTCCTGGTTATATGTACCAATTTTTCTGCACAAGTTAAAGATAGTACCAAAACACGCAAAGCACAGATCACGTTTGCTTATCCGCTTGGAACGAATGGAAAAAATGCAATTGAATACACTAATAAGTTTTCTTTTAACATTATTTACGGTATAAATGGAGGTTTTAATGGGGTTGAGATCGGCTCTGTTCTCAATTATAATAAAGGAGAGTCAAACGGATTTCAGCTGGGAACAGTGAATGTACAACAAGGAAATTTTAAAGGATTTCAGATGGGCGTATTTAATTTTACAAAAAAATTGAATGGCATTCAGTTCGGCGTTATTAATATTTTAGGAGATGCAGACCAGGGAATTCCTATTGGGATAATCAACATAGTGAAAGGTGGATTGTATGAAGTAGAAATTACGGGTGGCGAATTTATTTATGGTAACGTGAATTACAAAATGGGCGTCGAAAAATTCTACACTATTTATAAAATAGGTTACGCTACATCCAATAGTAATACGATATACACTGCTGGTTTAGGTTTCGGAAGAAATTTTCGACTATCAGAAAAGCAGAAATTAAGCATTGATTTTTCCAGCAGTCATATTTCATTAAATAAGAGTTGGAAAGGTAGTCTGAATATGCTCAACAAAGTGGACTTCAATTATCAACATAAACTATCGGAAAAATTATCATTCATAATTGGGCCGTCTTTTAACATCTATCTCACCGAGGAAAAATTGGACGGAGAATATGGGACTTTAAAAATTCCGTATTCCATGTATACTGATGAGTGGAGCAAAGGTAAATTATGGATGTGGATTGGCGGAAATGTTGGGTTATCACTGAAATTGTAAGGCAGCTGATTAACAATCTGTGAATGTACAATATAGATCTAAAAGTCGCATAAAGATGAAACCTTACGATTTGCAGACAAAAAAGTACTATTCGCAGAATGTATTTTTTTAAGCGGAAGAGAAAGCGAAACTTTGTACCAGATCATTAATAAATAAATCGTGAAAAAATATCTTTTTTTATTCCTGCATATTGGATTTTGGTTGTGCTACCTATTTTTGGCGCTGATCATTATTGCAGTTTATAATGGCGGCGAGGATAATATTTCTAGTGAACGTTTCCTTCATACACTGCAACTTATTATTTTTTTAGCGCTAATTCCTTCTTTTGTTGCTTTTTATGGCTATTACCACTTTGTGTTTAGGCAATACATCATCAAGAAAAAATATGCACAATCTATTTGCTTTTCCTTGCTCATTTCCCTCACCACAGGATTTTTAGGCTATGTGTTGCTTTACTTTTTCCTGGACACTTATTGCGAGAAAGGTTCTACGATGAGCTCATTTGTGGGAATTACCTTTTTTTCTACCGTAATTTCTACCATTACAGGAATAGTTGCATTACTAATGCAAGGGTTTATCACGTGGATTGATGAAATTAATATGAAAGAAGAATTATCTCTTAAAAATAATGAAATAGAATTAGCCTTAGTTAAATCCCAACTTGACCCTCATTTTTTGTTTAATACAATTAATAATATTGATGTTTTGATTTCTAAAAATGCGACGGCGGCATCTAATTATTTAAATAAATTATCAGAAATAATGCGTTTCATGTTATACGAAACCAAAACTGAGAAAATTTTTCTTGCAAAAGAATTATTGTACATCGAAAAATATATTGAGCTGCAAAAAATCAGAACTTCTAATGCGAGTTTCATCAGTTTTTCTGTAATCGGGAAATCAAATAATTTTCTTATTCCACCGATGATTTTTATTCCATTTATTGAGAATGCCTTTAAATATGCCACGAATAAAAAAATAAGGAATGCAATAAGTATCTCACTGATGATCAGCAAAGACACTATCACCTTTGTTTGTATAAACCAATTTAATCCTGATGCAAAAAAGGAGTCCGCAAATAATGGATTGGGAAATCAACTCATCAAAAAGCGATTAGATTTAATTTATGAGCGAAGCTACAAATTAAATGTTTCAATTGTAGTCGATTTATATAGTGTAACCTTAACAATTCCTACCCATGCGTAATTTCACCTGTATAATTATAGAAGATGAACCTCTTGCTTTAGAAAGAGCAATTGATTTTGCTGGAAAAATCCCTTTTTTAGAAGTGCGGGCAAGTTTTGACAATTCCCTTGAGGGACATGCTTATCTACAAAATAATGAGGTCGATCTTTTATTTTTAGACATTAATATGGACGAATTATCGGGGATCGAACTGTTGGAAGGTACCAAGATACAAAGCCAGGTCATTATAACAACGGCATATCAAGAATATGCGATGAAAGGCTATGAACTAAATGTTTCTGATTATTTATTAAAACCATATTCATTTGATCGATTTTTAAAAGCAGTTACCAAATCTGTACAGAATCTTTCTAAACCTACCTACAATGTTGTAAAGGAGAATATTTTCGTAAAAACTGAAAATAGACTGGAAAAAATAACCATCTCAGATATTATTTTCATTGAAGGGATGAGAGATTACAGAAGAATTCACTTGACTAATAAAAGGATCATGACTTTACAGAATTTTAGTGAATTAGAGCAAATTATTCCATCAAACATAGTATGCCGAGTTCACAAATCCTACATGGTTGCTTTAAATAAAATAGAATGTATCGAAAGAAATAGAATCAGATTGGTAGAAAAAATTATTCCAATTTCAAGTACTTACAGAGCATCTTTTTTCAAGCAAATTGATCAGTGAGAAGTTTTCAATAATCCTGAACTTAAAATAAATAACAAAAAATTAAAAATTAACTAACTAATTAAAAATGAACTTAAAAATAATAATCTTCCTGGGTTTTATAGCAATATCAAGCGTAATAAAGGCGCAAGATAAAATAACAATTAGTGGCACAGTAAAAGATGACAAAACAACAGAAACATTAATCGGGGTCAATATTTATATCCCAGAACTCAAAATAGGTACAAGTACAAATGGATATGGATTTTATTCCCTAACAATTCCTCCTGGGAAATATACAATTCAATCTAGTTATCAGGGATTTCAAACCTATTCAGAAACTTTAGAATTTACTTCCAGTTTAAACAAAGATATTTCACTAACGGACGACGTTAAAAATATTGAAGAGATCATTCTTACAGGAGATAATAAAAGATCCGAAATAAAAAAAGCGGAGATGAGCACGAATAAACTCAATCTGCAAACAATCAAAAAAATGCCGGTTGTTTTTGGTGAAGTGGATATCATAAAATCAATTTTACAACTTCCTGGAGTTACAAACGGTGGTGAAGGACAGTCCGGTTTTAATGTTCGCGGCGGATCTGCTGATCAAAATTTAGTGCTTTTAGATGAAGCTACTGTTTATAATACATCACATTTGTTCGGATTATTTTCAGTATTTAATTCGGATGCCATAAAAGATTTAAAACTGTATAAGGGTGGAATTCCAGCACGTTACGGTGGTAGACTCTCTTCTGTGCTAGATATTTACCAAAAGGAAGGCAATAAAGAAAATTACAGGTTTTCGGGAGGTTTGGGTTTAATTTCCGCCAGATTAATGGCAGAAGGCCCAATTGTAAAAAATAAAAGTTCCTTCCTTTTAGCAGGAAGAGGTTCTTATGGACACTTATTTTTGAAGTTATCTGATAATAAAAATTCGGCTTATTTCTACGATCTAAACACTAAAGCTAATTTTGAAATAAACAAAAACAACAAATTATTTGTATCCGGCTATTTTGGACGAGACGTATTTGATATAAATGGTGGTTTTGTAAATACTTATGGAAACACCATTGCTAATGTCAGATGGAACCATTTATTTTCCGACAAATTATTTTCCAATTTGTCCCTCATCTACAGTGACTACTATTATGGTTTAAAATTAGATTACTTCGGGTTTAATTGGGACAGCGGTATTAAAAATTTCAATCTGAAGTATGATTTTAAGCACTATTTGGGTAATTCTACAAAATTAACATATGGTTTAAACACGCAATATTTTGAATTTAATCCTGGAAAGATTACACCAATCGACGCTGAATCTGGAATTAACGAGAGGCAGTTAGATAAAAAAAGAGCCATAGAATCGGACTTATACTTTGATGTGGATCAAAAATTATCAGAGGCTATAACAGTTAATTCCGGTTTGCGATATAGTCTGTTCTGTAGATTTGGACCCCAGAATGTGAGCATTTACGATAACAATCAAGCAGTAGTTTTTAACGAAGAATTTGGGATATATGAAAAAGCAATTCCTACCGGTATAAAAAGTTACAAATCCAATGAAGTGATTGCACAATTTGGAAATTTTGAACCTAGAGTTTCTATTTCTTATTCTTTAAATGAAAACCAATCCATTAAAGGAAGTTACAACAGGATGGCGCAATATCTTCATTTAATTTCTAATACCAGTTCTCCAACTCCGCTTGATATTTGGTCTCCCAGTGATGATTTTTTCAAACCTCAATTACTTGATCAGTTTGCAGTAGGATATTTTCGAAATTTTAAAGACGACAAATATTCTGTTGAGATCGAAACATTCTACAAAAAAGCCACCAACACTGTAAATTATATTGATGGATCCGAGTTGGTTGGCAATAATAACCTAGAACAAATTATACTCAATGGTAGAAGCCGGGCTTATGGAATAGAATTTCTACTCCGCAAAAACACAGGTAAATTACAGGGATGGATATCTTACACGCTTTCTAGAAGTGAACAGCAAACCCCTGGAAGATCACCGAATGAACCGGGAATAAATAATGGGGATTGGTATAGAAGAAGTTATGATAAATTACACAATTTATCGGTTACAGGAATGTATCAATTAAGTGAAAAATGGAATTTAGGCTCAATTTTCACCTTACAAACGGGACAACCTACCACTTATCCTAATGGCCAATATGAGTATCAAGGCATTATTATTCCAAGTTTTGGAAATAGAAATGAAAGCACGCTGCCAACATTTCATCGTCTGGATGTTTCTGCAACGTATGTTCCTAAACCAAATAAACAAAAAGGATGGCGCGGCGAATGGGTTTTCAGTATTTATAATATTTATAATAGACAAAATGCAGCATCTGTTAACTTCAGACAAAATATAGACACAGGAGAGACCGAAGCAGTTAAGTTTTCTATTTTCGGAATCATTCCGGGCATTTCATACAATTTCAAATTTTAAATCAATTCAAATGAAAATTATATTAATTATTGCAACATTATTTTTACTAATGAGCTGTGAAAAAGTCGTCAACATAGACTTAGATACTGCTCCAGAACGTCTTGTAGTAGACGCAAATATTAACTGGGTGAAAGGAACATCAGGAAATACTCAGACCATTAAGCTTACCAGATCTACTGGATATTATCAAAATGTAATGCCAAAGGTTTCCAACGCTACCGTTACTATTAAAAATAGTTCAAATACAATTTTCAATTTTATAGAAGAGCCAAGTTCAGATTCAAACTCCGGGAGGTATACCTGCGAAAACTTTCAACCCGTACTTGGAGAAACTTATACTTTGACTATTATTTCTGGAGGTAAAACCTACACTGCAACAGAACGCTTGCTTCCTACTCCTGATATTGCTACAATTGAACAGGAAAATAATTTAGGACTCAACAATGATGAGATTGGCGTAAAAATCAATTTTAATGATTTCCCTGTCACAAATGATTTTTATCTACTTCAAACAATTGCAAATGTTGCGTTGCTGCCTGATTATCAGATAACAAATGATCAATTTTACCAAGGCAATGTTATGTCTGGAATATATACTCATCCTGACTTGATCGCAGGTAGTATTTTAAAATTTAGACTCTATGGCATTTCTGAAAGTTATCATAATTATATGAAGTTACTGCTCAATGCTTCTTCAGGTTCAAATAATGGCCCTTTTCAAGTTACACCAACATTGGTGAAGGGAAATATTAAAAATGAAACAGATCCAAAAGATCTAATTTTCGGCTATTTCCGATTGGGAGAAACGGCTGAGTATTCTTATACCATTCAATAAGTGAAAATATATTGATGTAATGGAAGAATTATAGACCCTACAGCGATATCAATCGTAACCATGACCGAAGAAGGAAAACCGTGGTCCACCTTAGAAGGTCAATTTAAATCGGTTAGAGTAATGAAAGGTTTTGTTTGAAATTTAAAAAAAATTGGAGCAGATATTATAAAATTACTTTAATTCATAATATCAATATTTAAAAGCAAAATTATGAGAACCTTCGTCAAATGGCTCAAAAGAATTGGCTCAGCGATCATTGCAGTAGTCGCCATTTCATTATCAATTGGATTTGTCTTCGAATGGAAATCGAGAAATGAAGCCGAAAAAATTAAAGCAACCGGAAGCTTTGTAAAAGTTGCAAATCACCGCCTTCATTATTACAAAACAGGAAGTGGGGGTCCAACTGTAGTTTTTGAAACTGCATTTGATCCAGCAGGACATCTTCAATGGTATAACGTGCAAAAAGAATTACCTACTACATTCACAAGTATTTCCTATGACAGAGCGGGTATTTTATGGAGTGAAAGAGGAGATAAACCGAAATCAGGTGAGGAAATTGCGGCAGACTTACATCATGTGCTAGAAAAAGCGAACGCTCCAAAACCTTATATAATTGTAGGACATTCATTTGGAGGAACGCTTACTCGTTTTTTTATCGATAAATATCCGAAAGATGTTGCAGGTGTAATATTTGTGGATAGTCAATGTCCCGATGATAAAAAATATTTGTCGCCAGAACTATTCAAAATGACAAACCAAGGACTACCAAGTGGACTTTTAAAATTTGCAAATACTTTTGGAATCGCTCGTTTAATGTTCAAGAATATGTTTGCAAACGAGAAACAATATGAATATCAGAATTCGATCATGCCTGCTTTACTATACAAAAGTGCAAATGCAGTTTTGGAAGAGCAAGATCAGATGAGTTCCATTAAAAAACAAGCATCAAAAATAAAATCTTTTGGATCTATTCCTCTTTATATATTAACTGCTGCGGATAAAAAACGCTATGATTCATTTATTAAAGATGAAAAATTAAAAGAGGAGATGTTAACTTCCTGGAATAAGATGCAAAATGATTTTCTACTCCTTTCAAGTGATAGCAAACAGATTTTAGTTCCAAATAGTGGTCATTATATCAACCAGGAACAGCCAAAAGTTATTAGGGATGCCATAAATCACATGGTAAATAAAATTGCAAGTAGTAAGTAAATAACCCATCAATTATTTGAAAATGAAAAAAATTAATTTGATCATAGTTGGAATTTTAGCAACACTTGTTGGTCTGTATCCAATTATTTATTTTTTTGTAGATAGGAAATTTGGGTTATTATCCTCGAAGTCTGCAGAACTTTTAAGTAACAATTTTTGGAACATTGCATTTTATGGACATATCATTTTCGGTGGGCTTGCTCTATTAGTTGGATGGTTGCAGTTTAGTAACAGGTTACTACTGAAAAATATGAAATTACACCGAGCAATTGGAAAGATATATCTGGTTTCTGTTTTAATAAGTGGCATTTGTGGACTTGTTATTTCATTTTACGCAACTGGCGGAATAATAAGTGCTCTTGGTTTTTTCTCTTTAGGCGTCACTTGGTTAAGCACTACTATATTGGGTTTCAAATCTATTAAAATTGGTAATGTGCAAATGCACGAAAAGTTTATGATTTTTAGTTACGCTGCGTGCTTTAGTGCTGTTACTTTAAGAATTTGGCTTCCAATACTGATAGGCATTTTGGGAAATTTTAATGATGCTTATCGAATTGTTGCGTGGTTGAGCTGGGTTCCCAATTTGATGGTTGCATACATTAT
This sequence comes from Kaistella chaponensis, assembly GCF_900156725.1. Classification (GTDB taxonomy): domain Bacteria; phylum Bacteroidota; class Bacteroidia; order Flavobacteriales; family Weeksellaceae; genus Kaistella; species Kaistella chaponensis. The sequence continues at coordinate 239,288 of NZ_FTOI01000004.1, forward strand.
TTTAAGAGGTAATAATTTGGAAAAATTTTAAACATTATTAACCATACTATAATTTTATTACAACGATTGCAAATAATCCACTCACAAAATTTACAAATTACTAGATATGAAAAATAAAACTGCTGCAAAAATCACGGGTTATTCTATAATAATTATGGCATTACTGGCGGCGTTTGCCTTCGGATACGCTTACCCAAAAATTTGTGATCTCACAGATAAAAGTTTAACTGTAACTAAAAACTCTAATTTTAACTGTTCCTGTTTTTGGGGAAGATTACACTGTTTAAAAATAAAGGAAACTCATGTTATGTTAAGGTCAAAAGTTAAAAATTCTTCTGCAGAAGCATATTTATCCATTTTACTCTATCTTTTTTTTCAGGTAAAAAAAATACTCCGATCCGGAGTTTATTTCTCTCTTATACGCTGCCGTAAGTTCCCAGCCATCAGCTCCTAAAATATCTAATGCTTCATCACTATATTTAGCCTGAGCTACAGATTTTTTAGATGACTCACTTACATTTTTTCCATTTACAAAAAATTTACTCTCTGCATAAATTCTTTGGTATATTAATTCGGCATAGATAAACTTTGTACTAGTGTCAAAAGGTTTTTCTTTAACCCCAAGATAATTACAATTCTTCACGATGGAATTGTTAATATGTGGTTTTAAGGGGTATGTAGTCGGTAATTGATTTTCTGCCATTAAGAGACCGAAGCTAAAGAGTGAAGAAATAAACAAAAATTTTGACATAGAAAAAATTTTAAATTATACAGTTATCTTACAAGAATTAATACGAAAGCCTTTTATTATCTAAAAATTTGGGTTTATAATGATTGAAATAGATTTAAAATTAATTTCTGATATAGTCAATTGGTTCTTAAGTTTTAAAATAGTTCAATCAGAACAACTGTCCTTTCTACCTAAGTAAGATTTGTGTATTCCCAAAAAAAATATTTATCACCAAAAAAATCTGTATTATTTCAACGTTTCAAAAATATTAGTTTCATACTGTACAAAAAAATATCACGTACAAACAACACTTTTGGAGCTATTAACAACAGTTGTATTAAAATGTGTAAAAATGATTCTGATCCTATTGGAAGATTGGTAGTTTATAGACTTAAATCGTCAGTTTGCAGGTGAAGTGCTTCTGATGGCAATTGTCGTTGTATTTTTAAGAAAAAAAAATGAGACGATTACTTTATTTATTAGTGCTGCAGTTTTGCTGCGTTGTTTTTATTTCTGCACAATGGACAACAGGCTCCGACATTCCTCAAAAAATTCGTGCTGGAAATACGGAAAGTCATATAGAAAATGGAAATGGTTATGCCTATGTTTTTGGTGGGAGAGATGATCAGGAATTAATATCTAATAAGAGTTATAGGTATAATTTTTCTGCTGGAACTTGGGACGCATTAGCAAACCTCCCGACTCCGATTTTAGGATCATCTAGTGCAAAATTAGGAGATAACATTTATATTATCGGTGGTATGGTTACTACTCCTGGAACAGTGACAAAAAAGGTTTATAAATACAGCATTCCAACGAATTTATGGAGCCAAGTTGCAGATACTCCAAATCCTTATACTGACGGTGACGCTGTACCATACCAGGATAGCTTAATTTATACGGTAGGAAGTTATAGTGGCGAAAAATCTTTTGTGTACAATGTTAATACAAATAAATGGAGAGCTGCAACTAGTGTTCCTTCTCCGGGAACGGCATTAGCTTACGGAGCACTTTCAGTGGTTGGAAATAAACTTATTTACGTAGGTGGATCTAATGGAACCTTTTCACCAACTTTTTGGAATAATGTGTGGATTGGAGAGATTGATCAAAATAACCGAGCACTAATTAACTGGAGTTCTGGAGCGCCTTTCCCCGGAGAAACACGAACTTTTTTTGAAATGAAACCGTGGAAGGATGGTTTAATTTTGATTGGTGGTACTACAGATAATACATTCAATACAGTAAGCAGTGAAAATTATTTTTATGATCCTCAGTTAAATACATGGACAGAATTACCCTCAAAACCTACACCATGGAATACGGGTAACGCAACGTCAATTTTTATAGATGGAGTTTGGAAACTTTTTTGTACAGGGGGTTTTAATGAAGAATATTTAAATCTAACTGAAATTTATTCACAAGAAAGATTAGCAACTTCAAATAATAGTTTTGATCAATGTCACATTAAAAATATGGCGACTGAAAGTGGTATGAATCCCAAAATACGTTTTTGTACAAAAGAGAAAGGAATTGTTAGTATTAAAATTTTTGATGCAACAGGCAAGATGATATATCAAACCTTAAATAATACAAAAACTAGAAATGAGATTTTATCATTATCTCATTTAAACCTTCCCGCGGGAACTTACTTTGTAACAGTGTCACAAAATGGAGTTAATCATGCAAGTAAAATAAAAATATTTTAGTTAAAACAGTAAAATATCATTGTTTCTAGTTAAAAAGTAATAAAAGGTGGAAAAAACGGTCAAATTGACCACCCAATTCGGAGTAAATTGACCACCTGATTCGGAGGAAAGTGATCACCAAGATTCGGAGCAAATTGACCACCTGGATTTGGGTTGATTTTTTCAGGTAAAAACGATTGATTTTTTCATGTTGTTAGCGTCATAAATTCGTATAAAAAATACGGATTATGGCCAATAAAACAACCGACATGAGTAAAATTAGAAAAGTCCTTAAATTTTATAGCAACGGAAAAAGTAAGTTATTCATCAGCAATTACTTATCGCTTTCCAGAAACACCTTAAGGAAGTATATTTCATTATTTGAAGTCCTTGGATTAAGTTTTGAGATCATTAACGAAAAGACAGACGCAGAACTTGAACTTTTGTTTTCTCATACTACTGAGGAATCGGTGAGTCCCAAATTACAGACTTTGTACGATTATTTTCCGGTGATGGAACGGGAATTAAAAAAGGTAGGAGTCACTATTTATAGCACTTGGGAACAATATATCGCTTTGCATCCCGATGGTTTTCAGATCACCCAATTCCGGCATCACTACAAGATATGGGCAAAGCGGGTGAATCCTGTGATGCACATGAATCACAAAGCTGGTGATAAAATGTATGTGGATTATGCTGGCAAAACCCTATCTATTACTGATAAAAAGAGTGGCGAAATTAAAAGCGTACAGTTTTTTGTGGCCATCCTGGGAGCGAGCCAGTATACGTATGCAGAATCCTCAATGAGCCAGCAAAAGGAAGATTTTGTACGTTCGGTAGAAGATGCGATGCATTTTTTTCAGGGCGTTCCTGCGGCAATTGTTCCTGATAATTTAAAATCTGCGGTCATCAAAAGCAGCCGTTTTGAACCCACCATTAATGAAACCTTCGCCGATCTTGCCGATCATTATGGAACCACCATTTTACCTGCCAGAGCTTATAAGCAGAGAGATAAATCTTTGGTAGAAGGCGCTGTGAAGATCTTGTACCGCAGGATTTATGCCCGTTTAAAAGAAAACTCATTCTATTCATTAGCAGAATTAAACCATCAAATTTGGGATCTGTTAAAGACGCACAACGATCGCAAACTCACCGCACGTCCTTACTCCCGCAAAGAATTGTTTTTAGAAGACGAAAAAGAAAAACTGCGTCCACTTCCCGAAGCGCGTTTTGAGCTCAAATACCAGTCGCATGCAACGGTGATGCAGAATGGTCACGTTCTTTTGAGTCAGGACAAAAATTATTACAGCGTTCCGTATCAGTATCTGAAGAAAAAAATCAAACTTTTATATACGTCATCCGCTGTAGAAATCTTCCACAAATACAACAGAATTGCCATTCATATGCGCAATTACAAACCTTATGGATACACCACCAATGCTGAACATTTAGCCAGTACGCATCAGTTTGTGTCCGATTGGAGTCCTTCGCGGTTTATCGATTGGGCAACTGAAATTGATCCCGTCGTTGGTGAATATATCATCCAAATTATTGAGAGCCGGAATCATCCTGAACAAGCTTATAAAAGTTGTATGGGAATATTAAACTTCGAAAAAAAGGTAGGCAGGGAGCGATTGGTCAATGCCTGCAAACGTGCGCTTGACTTTAAAATTTACAGCTTTAAAACCATCCAGAAAATTTTAGAAAACAATTTAGACCAAATTGATTTTGAGCAAAAATCAGAGTTGGAACAACAACTTCCAATCCATGGGAATATCCGTGGAAAACAGTATTACAATTAGCAATTAGTAATTAGCAAAATTATCATTTTCAATTAAACCATCATTAAACCAAATTAAATTTTAAAAATCATGAACGAACCTACCGTGACCAAAATGAAGCAAATGAAGCTTTGCGGCATGTATCATGCGTTTAAAACCGCTATTGAAAGTGGCAAAACAGATCATTACACGCTCGATGAGTTTATCTCGATGCTGATCGATGCAGAATGGGATGAACGGCACAACAGGCGCATCGAAAGAAGCATCAAGAACGCACGATTCCATTACAAATCAAATATCGAAAATATTAACTTCGATGAATCCCGAAACTTGGACCGCAATCTGGTGCTGCGCTTAGCGGGATGCGAATTTGTAGAAAAGAATGAAAACATACTGATCACCGGAAGTACGGGCGTAGGCAAAAGCTATTTAGGCACTGCACTTGGTTATCAGGCGTGTATAGAAGGTTTTAAGGTCAGTTATTTTAACACCAATAAATTGTTTGGTAAATTAAAAATGGCAAAAGCAGATGGCTCTTATCTCCGGGAACTTGCCAAAATACAACGCCAGGAGGTGATTATATTGGATGATTTTGGCCTCCAGACATTAGACAGTCAAAACAGAATAACTCTTTTAGAACTCATTGAAGACCGTCATAATAACGGTTCCATCATTGTAACTTCGCAAATCCCGGTTGCGGGTTGTTATGAAATCATCGGCGAAAAAACCATTGCCGATGCTATTTTAGACCGGTTGATCCACCAATCTCACCGCCTTGAACTGAAGGGTGAATCAATGCGCAAAAAAAGAGGAATAAATAAAGCCGAAAATTAATGATATTTGAATACAAATTAGCACATGAAAAACAGTCGTTTTTGCCACAAAAAAGAGGTGGTCAATTTAAACCGAATTTACATGGTCACTTTAAACCGAATCTAGGTGGTCAATTACACCGAACTTTGCAGTATTTCAGTCAGAATAGAAATAGATAAAGAATTAATTTATATCAATGTGTATATTATGTGAAAATTTAGATTAAAAAGTTGAAAATCGAAAATGTATTATGTTTTATTTTTTCAAAGTAACTCTTTAAGCGCTGGGTGGAGATTTAATTTGATAATATATCTAAATAATGTAAAATTAAATCTACCGAGATCAAAAGTTTGAAATACTATAGAGAAATGGATTATTAAATTCTAGCAAAAAGAAAAATCGGGAACTTTAGTCCCCGATAATGTTAAATTACTGATTTACAGTAGTTGTTTGTAGACCCACAGGGATTCGAACCCCAACTGACGGTACCAAAAACCGGAGTGCTACCGTTACACCATGGGTCTGTCTTTATTTTGGTGGTGCAAATCTAAAAAAAAATTTTGTACTGAACAATTATTTTTCAAAAATTTATCCTAAAATGTATTTTATTGATTTTATCATGTTTCTCTTCTCATATAAATTCTGTATTTTTGAACAAATAAATATTTACAAATGAGCAGTATTGAAGATAAGAAAAAAGCATTGGCTTTGGTGCTTGAAAAACTAGATAAAACCTACGGTAAAGGAACTGTAATGACTTTAGGAGATGCATCTGCAGATACTTCTATTGAGGTGATCCCTTCTGGATCTTTAGGATTAGATTTAGCATTAGGAGTTGGTGGGTACCCAAGAGGAAGAGTCATAGAAATTTATGGACCTGAATCTTCTGGTAAAACTACTTTAACTTTACATGCGATTGCAGAGGCACAGAAAACGGGCGGAATCGCTGCGTTTATTGATGCAGAGCACGCATTCGACCGTCATTATGCATCAAAGTTGGGGATTAATCTGGATGATCTCATTATTTCACAGCCAGATAATGGAGAACAAGCTTTAGAAATTGCCGATAATTTGATCCGTTCCGGTGCGGTAGATATTGTTGTAATCGATTCGGTTGCAGCTTTGACACCAAAAGCTGAGATTGAAGGCGAAATGGGAGACTCTAAAATGGGGCTTCATGCACGACTAATGTCGCAAGCATTAAGAAAACTAACAGGAACTATTTCTAAAACAAAATGTACGGTAATTTTCATTAACCAGTTAAGAGAAAAAATTGGCGTAATGTTCGGAAACCCAGAAACGACAACGGGTGGAAATGCGTTGAAGTTTTATGCTTCAGTAAGAATTGATATCAGAAAAGCAAGCGCGCCGATTAAAACAGGTGATGAAGCGGTAGGAAGCCGTGTTAAAGTAAAGATTGTAAAAAACAAAGTTGCACCACCGTTTAAAATTGCTGAATTTGATATTATGTACGGAGAGGGTGTTTCTAAAACAGGCGAAATTCTGGATGCGGCAGTTGATATGGGAATTGTGAAGAAAAGCGGTTCTTGGTTCAGTTATGCTGATACAAAGCTAGGTCAAGGTCGTGATGCAGTAAGAGATATGTTGAAAGACAATCCTGAACTTGCAGATGAATTGGAAGCTAAAATCCGGGAAGAGATTAAGAATAAAAAAGATGCCTAATCTGCACGATAGAAAATGAGTAGATAATAAGGATGAGATTTTAAATTAGCGATTTATTCTCAGGTATTGATCGAATTAAAGACAGCATAAAATGCTGTCTTTTTTTCTTTAAAAATCTTACTTTTATTTTAATTTCCACTCTGCAATAGGGATAGAAACGGAAACCCCGGAAAAAGCGTTGGGAAAGAAATGGCTTGAGGAGTTGCAGTGTATAGCCCGACCCGAGAAATGGGAAAGCTGCGGCGAGGGAATTGCCCAAAAAAAAAATTGACAATCTGTCACTTTGCGCAGATTGGTGTTTTATTTGAGAACTCAACTGCATAATTTAAAAATCAATTAACATGACAAAAGGAAATATTAATGTATCGGTGGAAAATATTTTTCCGTTAATCAAGAAGTTTTTATACAGCGATCACGAGATATTTTTACGTGAACTGATTTCTAATGCGACAGATGCGACTTTGAAGCTGAAACATTTGACGAGCATTGGCGAAATTAAAACCGATTACGGACAACCGAAAATTGAAGTTAAAATTGATAAGGAAGCGAAAACCTTAACCATCATCGATCAGGGAATCGGAATGACGGGCGAAGAAGTTGAAAAATACATCAACCAAGTTGCCTTTTCTGGGGCGGAAGAATTTCTAGAAAAATATAAAGATTCTGCCAAAGATTCTGGAATAATTGGTCATTTTGGTCTTGGGTTTTACTCCGCTTTTATGGTGGCTGAAAAAGTAGAAATTATTACCAAATCGTACAAAGATGAACCCGCAGTTCGATGGATTTGCGATGGTAGTCCGGAATTTACTTTAGAAGAAACGACTGATAAAACCGATCGTGGAACCGAAATCGTGCTTCATATTGCAGAAGATTCTACGGAGTTTTTAGAGGAATCTAAAATTCGTGAATTATTGACGAAATACAACAAATTCATGCCTGTTCCGATTAAATTTGGAACAAAAACCGAAACTTTACCTTTAGCAGAAGATGCTGCAGAAGATGCGGTTGCGGAAACTACTGAAGTTGATAACATCATCAATAATCCAGCTCCGGCATGGACGAAAACGCCGAGTGAACTTTCTGACGCAGATTATAAGGAATTCTACCACGAATTGTATCCGATGCAGTTTGAGGAGCCTTTGTTTAATATTCATTTGAATGTGGATTATCCATTTAATTTAACTGGAATTCTTTATTTCCCGAAATTGACGAACGGATTAAACATTGAAAAAGATAAAATTCAACTTTACCAAAATCAGGTGTATGTAACCGATGAGGTGAAAGGAATTGTGCCAGATTTCTTAATGTTGTTGCGTGGAGTGATCGATTCTCCGGATATTCCGTTGAATGTTTCTAGATCTTATCTTCAAGCAGACGGTGCGGTGAAGAAAATTTCTTCTTACATCACGAAAAAAGTGGCCGACAAAATGGTTTCTTTATTCAATGAAAACCGCGATGATTACGAGAAAAAATGGAACGACATTAAAATCGTGATCGAATACGGAATGATCTCTGAAGATAAATTCTTTGATAAATCAGACAAATTTGCATTGTACCCAACAACCGATGGCAAATATTACTTGTGGTCTGAACTGGAAGAAAAAGTAAAACCAATGCAAACCGACAAAGACGGAAACTTTGTGATTTTGTACGCAACAAATGCCGATGAACAGCACAGTTACATTCAGTCTGCGAAAGACAAAGGCTATGAAGTTTTACTTTTAGATTCACCGATTGTTCCGCATCTTATTCAAAAACTGGAAACTTCAAAAGAGAAAATTTCTTTTGCAAGAGTTGATGCAGATCACGTGAATAATTTGATTAAAAAAGACGATACACCAATCTCTAAATTAAATGAAGAGGAAAAAGTATCGTTGAAGACAACTATCGAAGAAGCGGTAAACGACAAGAAATTCAGCGTTCAGGTGGAAGATTTGGAAAGTTCTGAAGCGCCATTTATGATCACACAACCGGAATTTATGCGCAGAATGAAAGACATGCAGGCAACCGGTGGCGGTGGCGGAATGTTCGGAATGAGCGGTTTCCCGGAAATGTATAATTTGGTGGTAAATTCTAACAGTGAGTTGGCTGCGGAAATCCTTAAAAATGAAAATGCAGAGGAGAAAAAGTCTAAAATTAAATACGCGTTGGATTTAGCGAAATTATCTCAGAATTTGTTGAAAGGAAAAGACTTGACGGAATTTATTCAGAGAAGTTATCAGCAGTTGAGTAAATAGGATATAGAGAAAAGAACAAAGAGTAAAGAGAAAAGAACAAAGAGTAAAGAATAAAGAGAAAAAAACAAAGAGTAAAGAGGATAGGCTTTAGTGTTGTATGCTTTATTGGAAATAGTAAAACCTTGTTGAGAGTTGATCTTGACAAGGTTTTTTTTAAATGAATAAATCGGCAGAATAGTAGTTTTGTCGATTTTTTTTTGACAGAAATTTGACCATGTCGAAGGTCGATCAATTATTTTTTGGGAGATTTTTCCGTCTTGTGTTCCCGTTTTTTTTTGTTTCAAAGTGCTGCGCATAAAGCGCTATACTCTGGTTTGTTTGCGAGTTTGTGCTTTGTAATCTTACAATTCCTCTAAAGGATTCCAGAAAAGCGTTTTGAAATTTTTGATTCGGAAATTTTCTACTTCAATTCCTTCGGCTTCCAGTCTTTGCTGAAATTCCGGAACCGACAATGTTCCTGAACTGGAGATCACGCGGTGTGCAGGAACATTTTTCGGACAACCGCCCATGGCTTTTCCCACGTGGCGGGAATGATTGGGAAAACCTATAGCTTTTGCAATCGCGCCGTAAGAGGAGATGCGACCTTTCGGTATTAATTTGGTGATTTCCCAGACTTGTTGTTGAAATAGTGGATTCATCTTGTTTTTGTGTTGTTTTGGGATGGGAGAATATAGTTTTCCAAGATAAGAATATTGTTTGCAAAGGCAAGAATATAGTTTACATACGCAAGAATATTATTTACATACGCGAGAATATTGTTTACAAAGGCAAGAATATAGTTTACATACGCAAGAATATAGTTTACATACGGAAGAATATAGTTTACAAAGGCAAGAATATAGTTTACATACGGAAGAATATAGTTTACAGACGCAAGAATATACTTTACAGAGGCAAGAATATAGTTTACAGAGGCAAGAATATAGTTTACATACGGAAGAATATTGTTTACATACGCAAGAATATTGTTTTACATCACAAGAATTAGGTTTTACATTGCAAGAATCAGGTTTTACAAAGCAAGAAATAGATTTTATAAGGGAGAAATATGTTTTACAATGCAAGAACATGGGTTGTAAAAACTTTTTTGGATTTTAACTTTTGAAAAAGCGTCAACTCTCCCGATAGTTATTGGGATTAGTCGCGATTGCAGCGGCATCCTTCCCGAAACGGGAAGATAGAGCGGAGAGCGGGACCGAAAGTGGCAGAAACGAAACCGACTTGATCCAAAAAAAATCGCCCCAAAAAATGAGGCGATTGAATGGTATTTAAGACTTTATTTTCTTTAAGAATTCTCCAAAATATAAGAGAACATCAACGGCGCACAAATGGTCGCGTCACTTTCAACGATAAACTTCGGTGTAGTGATGTCTAGTTTTCCCCACGTGATTTTCTCATTCGGAACTGCGCCGGAATATGATCCGTAAGATGTCGTAGAATCTGAGATCTGACAGAAATATGACCAAAATGGAATATCTGTCATTTCCATATCCTGATACAACATCGGAACCACACAAATTGGGAAATCTCCCGCGATTCCACCACCAACCTGGAAGAATCCTACGCCTTTTCCACCCGAATTTTTAGGATACCAATCTGCCAAAAACATCATGTATTCAATCCCAGATTTCACGGTAGAAGCTTGCAATTCGCCTTTGATACAGTAACTGCTGAAAATATTCCCCATGGTAGAATCTTCCCAACCTGGAACCACAATCGGCAGGTTTTTTTCTGCTGCAGCCAACATCCAGGAATTCTCTCTCGGGATTTCATAATACTGCTCCAAAACGCCTGATAAAAGCATTTTGTACATATATTCGTGCGGAAAATAACGTTCGCCTTTCGCTTCTGCATCTTTCCAGATTTCCACGATATGTTTTTGCAATCGTCTGAACGCTTCCTCTTCCGGAATACATGTATCGGTCACACGATTCAAGCCTCTTTCTAGCAAAGCCCACTCGTCTTGCGCCGTTAAATCGCGGTAATGTGGCACTCTTTCGTAATGCGAATGCGCTACCAAATTCATCAAATCTTCCTCCAAATTCGCACCGGTGCAGGAAATAATATCCACTTTATCCTGACGAATCATTTCTGCCAAAATCTTTCCGATTTCTGCCGTAGACATTGCTCCAGCCAAAGTAATCATCATTTTTCCGCCATCTTTCAGGTGCGCAACATACCCTTTTGAGGCGTCCACTAAAGCTGCAGAGTTAAAATGCAGGTAATATTTTTCTATAAATTCCGTGATCGGTTTGCTCATAATTTTTGATTTCAGCAAAGATAAGAATTTTTATTCCCCTCTTATGGAGGGGTGGCAAAATTCGCAGAATTTTGACGGGGTGGTTTTTTAGGAGCAAGAAGGTTTGGCTTTTGTTCGAAAACCGGTCCCGCTTTCATTCCAATCTTTTTCTTTTTTTTTAGAAAAAAAAGAAAAAGGATTTTCCCTTCAATCGGGGCTATAATTTCGGGTGGTTTTTCTTTTGGAGGGGGAGGAAGTTGCTCTCTTTACGGTTTTCCGTAATTTTTATTAAATCTATTTCGCTATTTTTGGTTAATTGGTGTCAATGTCATGCTTATCTTGCCTTATATTTGTGTATATGATGGTTTTTAACACCTCTCAAAAACTAGCCGTAATTTTAAAGAAAAAATATGTATATCGAACACCCCGAATTTATTATTGAAAGAGCTAAAGACTTACCATTATGGAGATATATGGATTTTTGGAAGTTTTTAAAGTTACTAAACAGTTCAGAATTGTATTTCCCAAATGTAGAAATGATGGGAGATCAACACGAAGGAAAAATTCCGCAGAAAATTTTTGATTTGATGCTCAAAGAAGATGAACTACTTGGACGAAAAAACAAATTTGCCCAAAATTATAAAGAATTTATAGAAAACAGATTAAGGAAAAAGACTTTGATTTTATCTTGGAATGCTAACTCAACGGAATCTTTTGCATTTTGGAAAATGTACGCGAAAGAAAAATTAGGAATTGCAATCAAAACGAATTTGGATAGGTTAAAAAACTCAGTAAAAGACGCCGAAGAGAATATATACATAGGAGAAGTAAGATATTACGATGATAACAAACCTACTTATAGAACAGGAAATACTTTCTACACATTTCTGACGAAAAATAATTATTATGAATTTGAATCCGAAGTAAGATGCATTGCGCAAATAGAAAATGACAACACAGCTACATCGAAAAATATTAAAGTTGATTTAGATGAATTAATAGAGGAAGTTTACATTTCACCATTTGCTGAAAAAAGCGGTTTGCTTGAAATAATTGAATTTTTAAGAGAAAAGAACAACTTAAGTTTTAAAATATGTATATCTGGTGTAAATGACACTTGGATATAAAAAAACCACTACTAAAAAGATATTAATTTTAGCGGTTCGGAATTTTTTCATAGAAAATTTTAGCATTGAATTAAATTTTTACTACGAACAAAGATTATAGTTAAAAAGATCGAAAAAGCTGCGAAACGTTATGCGTTATTCCAACTTAACAAAATTATCAAAATGAGTGAAAGAAAGCTTCCGACCCCTTCGCAATTTTACAGACATATAAGGCCTGAATACTTTTCTGATTCAAAAATTATCGCAAAAGTCATTTTGCCTAGAGAACAGTTAGATTTTGAACTAAGTAAAATCTCTACTAATCAAAAACATGATAATTTTGAAACTCTATGTACAAGACTGGCGGAAAAGTTAATATCTCCAAATTTGATTCCTCAAGTAGGACCAACTGGAGGTGGTGATGGAAAAACAGATTCAGAAACTTATCCAGTTTCAAACTTTATTTCGGATAGATGGTTTGTTGCTGACAATAAATGGAATAAAAATGAAAATTGGGCCTTCGCAATAAGTGCAAAAAAAGACTGGAAACCAAAAGTAAAATCTGATATCAAAAATATTATTGAGACAAATAGAGGGTACACCAAAATATTCTTTTTTTCCAATCAAAAAATATCTAGCAAGAATAAAAAAGAAATTCAAGACCAAACGAAGATTGACAATAATATTGAATTAACTATTTTAGATGCTGAATGGATACTTGAAAAAGTTTATAGTAATAAGCTTTTAAATGATGTAATAGAATCATTAAATCTATCAAGAACTTATTTACAAGAAAAAAATATTGGTTCCAGAGATACAGAAAGATTTAAGGAACTTGAGGAATTAGAGAATCAAATCAATTCTACAAATCGATTTTTTGAAATTGATTTTCAATTAATTGAAGACTGCCTTGAAAGTGCTATAATTTCACGGATGCTAGAACTTCCACGAGCAGAAGTTACTGGGAGGTTTCAACGTGCTTTAAATTTTGCAAATAAACTTAATAATATTCAATTAAAAATTAGAGTTCATTATCAATTTGCTTGGACTTTAATTAATTGGTACGACGACTATAAGTTGTTCCATGATGAATTCTTAATTGTAAAAGAGTTAGTCCGAATTGAGCCTAATCTAAATAATTTGGAATTTTATATGAACCTATATAACATTCTTAAAACTATATCATGTGTTGAAGAAGCGAAAAAAATACTTGAAATCAATACTGATACAGAAGATGAAGATTTTATAACATTTTTAAATGAATGCGCTGAAAATATAGATAAACCATCAACTGCTCTGCTTGCAAAATTTCATTTGTCATTCATTTACATTAGAATAAATATAGAAAGCGGAATATCTGCATCTGACGAATTAATAAAACTCAGAAATTACTTTGAATTAAGTAAAAACCATTTGGATATAGCTTTTGAACAATTAAAAGATATCGTTGATGTTTTTGACAAAATTCTTCCTGACAACAAGGAATACGATAATTTAATTGATGTAATTGCAGAAATAGAAGCAACGAGAATATCTGAATTGACATCGGGTCAAACGTATTTAAATAGAGGCGTTACTAAATTAGAGAATAATCTTAATAAAGAAAGCGTTATATATTTTGGTAAAGCATCAAGAAAGCTTGCTAAAGATGAAACTCAAATGGAGTTTTATTATTGTTTATTGCTTTTAAGCGATGCTTATTCAAAGCTAGACCTTTATTGGGCCTCTTATAATGCTTTAGTTTCTGCTACTAACATTTTTGCAAATAATTGGTATACAACTGGAAATTTGAATCGCAAATTTTTAAAAGGGGTTGAAAAAATTCTTAGTAATGAAGTTATAATAGGAAGAATTCCTGTATTGTTATGTTGGAATGAACTGTATATTGTTTTAAAGAGATACTTCCAAGAAGCAGATATTGAAGTTGAAGAAGTTGAAAATAATAATCTTTCCAAATTTCCACCTGAAAATATGTCAGATGCATTTTTATCGATTAGATTGTTAAACATGAATTTTAAAGATTTTCATAATTTGAAATTTTTACCCGATATCTTTAAAATGAATGAATTTTGGTTTTGTGAAGATGCTTCGTTGTATTTATTAGGAAATGTTGATTTGATAAACATAGATGAAACGGAAACTTCATTAACAAAAGAAAATTTACCGAATTACTTTAATAAATTTGCTAATCAACCTTTTGTACAACAAATTGCTTATAAAACGAATTTTTTAAATAGTGAAAATGTATCACTTGAAAGTCAAATTCTTGGAACGCAAGTAAAAATTACATTTTCACAAAATTCACAATTATTAATATTAGCAGAAAATATACTTGCATATTTTGAATCATTCCTTGCAACTTCATTCGAAGAGGCTTTTCCAATGTCTGAAAATATAAATATATCTATTGATTATGACGAGCAAGTGAATAATTTCAAAGTGGAAATTGTCAATAAAAATAATTTTAAGATACATATACAAGATTCAATCATATTTAATGGAAATAATTTTAAAGATCTTGTAGATGAACTACTTCCTCTTTTTATTGGAGGAAACTACCTTCTGAAAGATACCCAACAATTTTTAAATAACTTATTTGAAAAAGACGAAGTTCATGAACGATTATCTTTAATCTTACAACATCATAATTTCCTAACTAATATTTTAACTAAGAGTCCAAAATTCTTTTTGAAAGATTGGATAAATAACAAAGTTTCAGAATTTAATCTTTTAAGAACAGAATCTCCAATTTTAGTAGAAAAGCAATTACAAAAGTTACCTACCAAAGAAGTTCAAGAAGAAGAGCCAAACTTTAAAATTAGTTCTCACAAAAAAATTAAAGCTGAAACAATAATAAATAATGAATTTTGGGACAAAGCTAAGTGGAAGGCTTTTGGATGCTTCGCTTCAGAGAACATCCCATTCGGCTTATTGATATCATTTGAAAATGGTAAATATGGTCAAGAAATATTTAAAGAATGGATTGGAAAATTTGGAACTGAAGATGTAAATGAAATTATTTCAATCACAATTATAAAAGGAATAGATAAAAACAATCCCAATTGGTACAAAATTTTTATTAGTAAAAACGTGGATAAAAAATTATTGAGCGAAGGCAACGTAGTCTCTTTGTTATCACGATTCCATAGAATGGAACCCACTAATAATACAAATCTCAACAATATCGTCTATGGTTATGAAAGATTTAAAAAATATATATTTGCCCCAGCGGCTATTGATAAAAACTTTAATATCATTCCATATTTAGAATTAGGAATTCTCAAAACAGAATTAAAAATTATTAATGCATGGGAGATTGGAATACATGATTTTGAGAAAGTTGTAATTACAGCAGAAGATAATCCCATAATTCCAGACAATATTAAAAATGCTCCAATACTTGAAGTTCTTCAAGAAAAAAAAGGGGTCAAAATTAAAAAGTAGAATTTTGAAGTTACAAAAACTGCAGACTTTTAAAAATAGCCAAACTGAAAATCCAGTTTGGCTATTTTTTTACTTTTAGCAATCACAACCTCCCCAACTCATCACCAAAATCCACTGCCTTCACTATTTTCTTTTTTCACTACCAAAACTGTAAGTTATACAAAGCCTAAATTTTCTAGTTTTCCTGCGGATTGTCCAATTGGTGGTTACATTTCCCTGTTGGGTATTTTGGAAATATATCATTTTGGAATTTTCGACACCCCATTTTCAATTTCGGCTAAGTTTAATTTATTCCCCTCTAAACTTTCGGTTTTCTTTCTTTTGCGAGAGTTCTTTTTTGGCTTTGATGCGTTTTTCGACTTTTGATCGGGAGGGTTTTGTCGCTTTTCTGGCTTTTGGAATGAACAGCGATTTTTTTACAATTTCTAAAATTTTGTCTGTCGCGATCTTCTTATTTTGCAGTTGCGTTCTGCTTTCAGAAACGGTTAATTGCAGAATTCCTTCGGCATTGATGCGGTTCTTTAGTTTGGCGGAAATCATTTCTTTCCCTTCAATCGAAAAACATTCGCTTTCTGCCACGTTCCACATCACGGTGACCGAAGTTTCCACCTTATTCACGTTTTGTCCGCCTGCGCCGGAAGAGCGGGAAGTTTTGTACGTCAGTTCTTTGGTGAAATCTTTCATAGTGGAAGCGTAAAGAACAAAGATAAAAGAATAATGATAATGAAGTCAAGCGCAAAGGAAAGAGCAAGAAGAATGTGTTTAAACGATTTTCAATGCTTTGTAGAGAAAAGAAACGTAAGTTCGGCGTTGTCAAAAGAGATGAAAGATCAAAGACTTGCTATCAGTTGGCTCAACCTTTTAAATAGAGTGTTCACTATTTGTTAGTTCTTATGATCAACGGTTTCGTTTAATTTCCGACGGTCGATTTTTCCATTTGGAATTCTTGGAAATTTTTCGAGGAAAAGTATTTCTTTGGGATGATGATTTTTGGAAGGATAAATGATCGTTGAAAGTTTATTTTCTAGCATTTCGGTTTTTGCACCTTCAATTACTAAAATCAATTTTTGTCCGAATCTTTCATCTTTGATCCCTAAAAAGATCAACTCATTTGAGATTTCTTTTTTGACCAAAGATTCTAATTCTTCGGGATAAATTTTTAAACCTGCAGAATTTATTACGTGATCTATTCTGCCTAAAAACCGAAATTCTCTTTCGTTTTTCAATTCGACGAGATCATTTGTTTGAAGGCGTTCTGGATTGAGTTTGGGCGCAAAAATCTGAAGGCATTTTCTTTCGTCTAAGGAGATTTCTACGTCTCCTAAAACTTTGAAATAAGCTTCCGAAACAGGAAAAATCTCCTTTAAGGCAATGTGAGAAAGTGTTTCCGACATTCCGTAGGTTTCGTAGACCAGTGTTTGAGTGATTGAATGTTTGAGTGTTTGAGTGATTTTTTTCTTTAAGTTTTCGGAAACTGCAGCTCCGCCAATAATGATGTTTTTTATGAAATGAATTTGGTCTAAAGAATTTTCAACCTGAAGTGGCGACATGGCGCAGAAATCAATCTCTTCATTGAGGCCGGAAAGTGGAGTGGAAGTAGGTGTTTTTATTACTAATTTTAAACTTCTTTCGATTGCTCTTACCACCATCATTTTTCCGGAAATGTATTCGATAGGAAGACAGAGTAGGGCAGAATCGCCTTTTTGAAGTCGTAAAATATCGCACGTCATTTTTGCGGAATGCAACATTCTATCTTTTTCGATTTCGAAAATTTTTGGCGTTCCTGTAGAGCCGGAAGTCTGTACGGAAACTGTTTTAGAGTCCGAATACCATTCCTTTAAAAAAGAAATCACTTTTTCTTCAAATTCAGTTTGAGGAAAAAGTGATTTAATAGAGAGGTCTTTAGAAAAATCAATATTCATTACATTCTGTCAACGGTTCCAATTCCTAATAAGAGTAAGCCTTTTTTAATCGTTTTACCCGTAAGTTCAGAAAGTTCTAATCGGAAATTTTTCGCGTTTTCATCCTCTTGATTCAAAATAGGATTATTTTGGTAAAAAGAGTTGTAAGATTTCACTACTTCGTAAATATAATTCGCGATCAAAGCCGGTGAAAGTGTTTCTGCAGCTCGTGAAATAACTGCTTTGAAATTAGAAAGGTTCATCACCAATTCTTTTTCCGACGCGTTGATTTCGTATGCTGAAACTTTTTCGGCGGTATTGGTGGCTTTATTTAAAAGAGACTGGATTCTGGCGTACGTGTATTGAATAAATGGTCCTGTATTGCCAGAAAAATCAATACTTTCTGCAGGGTTGAAAAGCATTTTTTTGCGTGGATCTACTTTGAGCATAAAATATTTTAATGCTCCAATCCCAACTGTTTCGTATGATTTTTCTTTATCTTCTTCGGAGAGGGTTTCAAGTTTACCAAGTTCCTGCGCTTTGTCTTTTGCGGTTTCGTACATTTCCTGCATGAGATCATCGGCATCGACTACAGTTCCTTCTCGTGATTTCATTTTACCCTCTGGAAGCTCAACCATGCCATAAGAAAGATGGTAGAGATTTTCTGCCCAAGAATACCCTAATTTTCGGAGAATTTTGATTAAAACTTCGAAGTGATAATCTTGTTCATTTCCAACGGTGTAAATTAACTTCTGGATCTTATTTTCTTGAAATCTCTGTACTGCTGTTCCCAAATCCTGCGTCATATAAACTGAAGTTCCGTCTCCGCGGAGCAGTAATTTTTGGTCTAAACCTTCTTCGGTTAAATCGCACCATACGGATCCGTCTTCTTTTCTGTACAGAATCCCACCGATTAAACCCTGCTGAATTAAGTCTTTTCCAAGAAGATAAGTGTTGCTTTCATACTGAACCTGATCGAAATCTACACCTAATCGTTTGTACGTTTCTGCAAATCCGGTATAAACCCAAGTGTTCATTTCTGCCCAAAGATTTCTTACTGTTTCATCGCCTTTTTCCCAATCGAGGAGTATTTTCTGAGCTTCTAAAATAATGGGTGCTTGTTTTTTTGCAGTTTCTTCTTCCGAACCTTGTGCAACAAGTTCTGCAATTTCTTTTTTATATTCTTTATCGAAGGCTACGTAATAGTTTCCTACGAGTTTATCTCCTTTTAAATTGGTGGATTCCGGTGTTTCGTTTTTTCCTGATTTCTGCCATGCAAGCATTGATTTGCAGATGTGAATTCCACGGTCGTTGATAATTTGGGTTTTGATAACATCGAAACCGTCTTCCTTTAATATTTGAGCAACAGAAAACCCGAGTAAATTATTTCTGATATGGCCTAAATGAAGAGGTTTGTTGGTGTTTGGGGAGGAATATTCCACCATTACCGTTTCATTTTTTGGTTCTATTAATTCAAAATTTTCTTGTACGGAATAAAAATTTTCTAGGAAGAAGTTATCTTTGATGGTCAGATTAAGAAATCCCTTCACGACTTTATAGCTTTCGACAAAGTCGGACTGTGTTGAAAGTGCATCTCCCAATTCAACTGCAATTAAATCCGGGCTTTTTTTCAGGATTTTAACCAAAGGAAAAGTCACGATGGTAAAATCACCTTCGAAACCGGTTTTGTTTTGCTGTACTTCAAGGTGTATATTATTGGTTTGATTTACATCATTGATCTGATAGAGAGACTGAATGATTTCCGAAACTTTACTTTCGATGATATCCTTAATATTCATTGTATTGTTTTGAATGACAAATATACGGAAATAAAAAAACCACTCCGAAGAGTGGTTTAGATTAATTCTTTGAATTATTCTTAGAATTTATCCCAGAATAGTTTGGTTGACATTTTATCTCCTCCTATTGCTGCTGCTGCTGCGGCAACATTTGCACTATTGGTAGATATTTCTCTATTGGAATATACCATTCTTACCGGCACTTTACCATCTGAAGCGGGAACGGCGTAAATCGCTGGAGTTAAAACTGGGTAATCCAATCTTCTATAAAAATTCCATGAAGTAAGTGGTTGATTATACATCGCAACCCAAGCCTGCTCACCAATCGATTTTTTCCAATTGGCAGGATTATATGGATGCGCAGCGATATATGCAGCTGCATCACCTGGTAATCCCCATTCGGTAAACGAGGACGTAATGGCTGCATTGTAATAAGTGGCAGCTGTTCCAATATTCCATCTTGCCGCGGCTTCAGCTAAATAAAAGTTAACTTCTGTAACATTTAACAATACACCTGGAGTCGTAGTAGTCATTGCGAAAGTTCCAGGCAATGATAGCGCATCTAATCCTCCAGGTGTCTGTGAAGCGGGTGCACCGATTGGTGATGATAAGTACACACCATCAGCATTTGGCTGGTAGAATTTAGTGATTCTGGTATCATTATTTGCTTTCAAGAAATCCATAAATGGACTACCTGCAACAAAATCTGTCCGTCCACTTGCGACCAATTCCGTATATAAAGGATTATAATTTGGTGAAGCTAAATAAACCAGTTGACAGTTATCTGCAGCAGCAGTTATAACACCATACCCGATAGCTTTATTAACTGTAGTTTGAGCCAAAGTTGGGTTACTATCAGCTAAGGCTATTCCGGCTTTTAACATTACCGACGCTCCGAATTTTTTCCATTTGGTAACATTTCCCAAATAGTATAAGTCTGCTGCACCAAAACCTGATGCACCAGAACCTGAAGACGTTGTAGCACTTAGACCGGGAATAACTGTTAATGTGTTTACATCAGTATCTAAACGTGATATAAGGTCTGCATAAATCGTTGCTGCATCATCATATTTCGGAGTTAACGTTTCATCAAGTTTAAGTGCCTCAGAATATGGGATGTTTCCAAAAGTATCAACTAAATTTTGAAAAGTATAAACCATCATTATGTCAATAATCGCAAGCTGATTTGCTTTAATTTTCGGCCAGTTGGCAGCCTCAGCAAGAGTTGGATCGTATTGATTAATTAATCCTTTTGCTTTTACAAGATTGTTTAGAACCGACACATAATTATTTGAATAAATTTGATCGGAAACGCTTCTCGACGCATAATCGTAATTACTTTCTTGAGTGTAGATTGTTTCAGTCCAATACTGCATTAATAATCTTGAATTATTTCGATTTACATTTGGAGTATTAATGTAATCGCTCAATTGTTTCTGTGCAAAGGGAATTAATGTTGAAGGAATTGTAGTGTATGCTGAATTGCTGTCAGTATTAATATTGTCCCTTGTGCACCCTATCACTAGCAGACCGGCTAGGATCGGTAAAAATATTTTTTTCATTTTTTTGAAATTTAGAAATTTACTTTAACATTAAAAGAAATGTTTCTTGTTGTAGGCATAGGCCCCGTTTGATAACCTTGAACGTTTCCTGAAGACAAACCAGCTTCTGGATCAGCAAATGGTAAATTTTTATGAATAATCCAAAGATTGCTACCAATTACGCTTACAGACATTCCCTGAATAAAATCTAAACCTAATAAATCTTTTGGAAGGTTGTATGTAATGGATGCTTCTCTTAATTTGACATAACTCGCATCGTAGATGAATGCTGAAGTAGGAAGATCAGTGCTCAGAATTTGGCTAGAATTGGATTTGTCTAATCTTACATTATTTGCAATATACGTTCCACCTGGACCTTGAATAACCCCTGGTAAAATTACACCCCCAAGAGGTGTTGAAACTGTTCCTGAAGTGGGGTCTCCGGGGGTATTATACACCGCGTTTCGTATTGGATTACCTAAATCATTTAAACCTACTGAATCAGGATATAGTCCTGTTCCGGATCCGTAAAACTGATCAAGCGAAAATATTTTCCCACCTTGTTTGACGTCAATTAAGAAACTAAGGCTAAGATCCTTGTAGGTAAAAGTGTTCTTTAAACCTCCAAACCAGTCCGCTTGATAGCTTCCTAAATTATTCGTGAAAGTTGTAGAAACCTTATAAGCCCCCGTAGTCTCATCAATTATTTTTTGACCGTCCGGTGCGTAAACATAATCAGATCCCCAAATCTGACCATATTTTTCGCCAAGTGGTGCGTTAATACTTACATTCCCCTGTAATGACGCAAGAAGAATATTATTTGTCTTTTCACTTATCTCAGTAATTTTAGAAATTGGATTAGACCAGTTTGCGTTCATTGTCCAAGAAAAATTACCGGTTTTAATTGGTACTAGGGTTGCTGTTAACTCAAAACCTTCTGTTCTTAGGTTTCCGGCATTACTAAGCTTAGTTAAAACTCCTGAAGTACTTGAAACAGGCAAAGGTAAAATTTGGTTATACGCATCATTTCTAAACCAGGTTGCATCAAGCCCAAGTCTTCTTTTAAAAAACATTGTCTCAAGGCCAAATTCTGTGCTTTTTAGAAATTGAGGAGTGATTTCATCATTTTTCGCCCCTGTATTGTAGGAGTAAGTTGTATTTGCTCCGAAAGGTACCCCTGCATTATACTGATTTAGAAGGTTATTTGGTCCTGTGTCAGAGCCAACCCTGGAATAAGCCGCGCGGATTTTACCAAAACTTAACCAATCCTGCTTTAGTAAATTGGAGAATACAACACTGGCGGAAACAGACGGATAATAGTAACTGTTTCGATCATCTCGTAACGCTGTTGATTGATCTCGTCGTATTGTTCCATCTATAAAAAATGTATCATCATAACCCAAAGATGCTTGTCCGAATATTCCCACTGTTTGCTTAGAAGTATCAAACATTATCGGTAATGCGGGAGCTGCAACAGAATTGGATATGGTAAATAGGTTAGGGATTTTTAAGCCTCCTGAAGTGGATTGGGAAATTTGATAAAGAGTTTGATAATTTAAGTTTGTACCAAGCAAAGCAGTAACATTAAATTTATCACTAATGTCTTTTTTATATGTTGCGATAAGGTCTAAATTATTTTCTCCAACTTTATAGTTACTTACAGCATAACCTGATGATTGATTAGCCGTTGTTGCCAATCCTATTCGTGCCGGGTAAGATCCGTTTGCAACCCGCTCTTCTGTGGTTAACACATAGTTATCAAATCCAGCTCTAACAAGAAAGTTTAAATCTTTGGTCGCTTCATAATTTACACTTGCAATTCCGCTGAAATGGTCTCTATTATCGTTTTGATAATTTCTGTATCTTTCAAAATATGGATTATTCCAAAATGCGGGAGCTGTGTTCGTAGCGCTGCGCAAATTCCATGTATAATTTTTCTGCGTTTGATTATAAATGTCTCTTAATTCTAAAAGATCTACATTGGTAGGCCACCATTGTCTAAAATTAGAAACAATATTACCATTGTAACCCGTACCGTTTCTACCAACAGTTTTTTGGGTAGTGTAGTTTGCGGAAAAATTAGCCGTTACTTTATCAGTTAACTTATAGGATGCATTACCACTGAAACTATTTTTAATCAATGAACTATTTGGTAAAATATCGGTTGCGTCATTATTAGTATAGTTCAGTCTAAATGTGCCGTTCTCGTTTCCTCCACTCAATGAAATACTATTTGTATAATTAAATGCAGTATTAAAAAATGCAAGGGGACCATTTTTCGCTTTTACCCAAGGTGTTGCCTTTTTATAATTAGACGATTCAGGAATAGCGGAGCTCCATTGATATACCAATAGATTGGGGTCATATCGGGGTCCGTACGATGCGTCATCACCAAAAGGCGCCGATAACCCGCCGTTAACTTGACCGTAACCGTTAAAACTATTTTCACCATTGTAACCTTGACCGTATTCACTTTGATATTCTGCAAATGTAGATTTGTCAATTGAACTAACGGTAACTGAACTTGAAAACTCAATTCCTAAACCTTTCTTATTTTTTTTACCTTTTTTAGTGGTAATAAGAATCACACCATTTTGTCCTCTTGATCCGTATAGCGCTGCAGCCGCGGCACCTTTCAAAATGTTAATATTTTCAATATTATTTGGATCAATGTCAGATGCGGCATTTCCATAGTCATAACCATATCCACCGCTTAGCTGATTTCCTCCATTAACATTAGTGTTAACAATAGGAATCCCATCAACTACGAATAACATTTGGTTATTTCCTGTTAAAGATTTAAATCCCCGGGAAGTAATATTGATTGAACCTCCAAAGTTGGTACTTTGTCTAATGTCCAAACCAGATACCTGCCCCGATAAGTTATTCAAAAAGTTAGTGGTAGGGTTTTTATTAATGTCTTCCCCTTTTACCTCTTGAGTTGCGTAACCCAGAGATTTTTTCTCTCTTTTAATACCAAGGGCAGTTACTACTACGCCTTCGATATCCTGTGTTCTAGCAGTGTCTCTCTTTTGTGCATTTACCAAAGCAAATGATGAGGTCAAAACTACTGCTAAAACAGTTGTTGTTAGTTTCTTCATATCAAATTAAATTTTTTCAATGTCACAAAAGTGCAAAACTTTCTTTATATAACCAAACTTTTTGTTAAATAATTCTTAAATAATTTATAATTTTGAAGCAGAAAAATTAACGTGCTCTTCATAAGTTTACCGAAATGACATTAATTAAAAGTTGGTCCAAGCGCTACATAGAGGTAGGTTGCGACGAAGTTGGCAGAGGATGTTTGTGTGGTCCAGTAGTCGCGGCAGCTGTGATTCTCGACGAGAATTTTAAGCAAAATTTGGTTAATGATTCCAAAAAATTAACATTTAAGACTCGCATGGATTTGGATCAGTATATTAGGACTAATGTTAAAGAATTTGCTATTGCTGAAAAATCCCCGTCTTTTATTGATGAGCACAATATTTTGAATGCAAGTATTTATGCAATGCACGCTGCCATTGATAAATTGACTGTTCGCCCAGAATTGATTCTGGTGGATGGAAATAAGTTTCATCCATATCACTCGATTCCTCATGAATGCATCATTAAAGGAGATTCAAAAGTGCTTTCTATTGCTTGTGCTTCTATTTTGGCAAAAAATTACAGAGATCAACTGATGATTGATTTGCATGAAGATTTCCCGGAATATGGGTGGAACAAAAATATGGGATATGCAACCAAAAAGCATCGCGAGGCTCTGAATACGGTTGGACCAACCATTCATCACAGGCGTTCTTTTAGGCTTGATTATTCTATACCTAATTTTTTAGATGAAGAAGCTTGATAGATCTTAAAGCTAAAGTTCATTCGTCGGCAGTGATTTGCTTTCATTAAAATATTTCTCCGTTTTAAGCATAAAAAAACCACTCAGAAGAGTGGTTTTTAAGATTGAAGAAAAATTAAATTAATTTCTGTTCCAGAATGGCGTGTATTGATTTTTTGAAAACACATCTTCTGTACCGATTTTAGGAACATTTCCTGAATTCGCAATAATTTCAGACAACGGATACATTAGTCGGTTAGGCTTTGGTTTTGATGCTGTTGTCGCTGACAAGGTTACCGGAAATCCGGTTCTGGAATAGTCGAAAAATGATTGTTCAGGATTTCTACCTGCTAAAGCGATCCATTTTTGAGTCATGATTGCATCAATCTTATTGGTGGTAGAACCTGCAAATCCTAAACCAGGAACTGCTGCAATTGTAGCAATGTATTGGTCTGCAAGGTTTGGAGCTGATCCGTACGTGTCAAATGATGCCGCAATACCCTCATTAAAATTAGATAACGCACTGGAAAATAAGGATGGATATCTTAATGCTGCTTCAGCTTGCAAAAATTTCGATTCTGCTCTTGTCATGATACAGCCAGATTTTGCGGAGGCTAAATCAATGTATTCTTCAGTTGAAGTTGGAGTACCTTTCCCAATATTGATTCCAAAGGTAAATCTACTTGCGGCACTAGGAACTCCCGGTTGTCCTGGAGTATTTCCTTGTCTGATCCCCGAAACTTTCCCACCGATCAAAGTAAACATTCTTGGTCTTCTCAAATCCACAATATTGTTAAATTTTTGGTAAGCACCTCTGGTATCGCCATCAGGATTACCGTTTAAAATAATTGCAGCATTTTCGGATGCTACGTTAATTGCGTAAGCAGAACCTCTAGATCCTGAACCGGTATACAAATAATAGTTGGTGTAAGGATTTTGCTGAGCATCATTGTTTGAAGAATAACCAGGATTTTCTAGGACGTCTTCATCGATGAAAGTTGCACCACTCAATAAGGCTAATTTTTGGTCTCTGAAAGTAGCCATATCTCCGGTAACATTGCTCATTCTTAGCAAATATCTTAGTTGTAGCGTATTTGCAAAAGCTTTCCATTTAGCCCTATCTCCACCAAAAACAATGTCTACAGCGCCTACTTCGTCTCTTGCACCTGAATCGATCAATGCTTTCGCATTTTCTAGTTCTGCGTAGGAAGCTTTATAAATGTCTTCGCCTTTATCATATTTTGGTGCCAAATTGTTTTGTCCTTTAAAGGCTTCCGAATGGGGCATGTCTCCATAAAAATCCGTTAAGATTTGAATGTAATTTGCTTTTACAATCTTGGCAATTGCTTTTTGTTTTACATATTTATTCGTAGGGTCATTGTAGGTTACAATTTTATCGAGATTTGCGGTAGCTCTGTACAAACCATCCCAAATTCCATTAAAAAATGTATTGTTGATATTGGGTACATAATAGTCGGTAAAAGGTCCACCATAAACGATGGAATTACCTGCAGTCATGTTCATTATCACATTGGCAAACTGATTTACATCTCGTGCCTGAACTCTATAATTAGCAGTAATACCTACTGGGAGAAGTTCATTTGGATTAACATTATTGATACTTATATTATAGGGTCTGAATTAATATCTAGATAATCATTACAAGATATTGCCGAACCAAATACAATCAGTGTTAAAAAAACATTTTTTATTGTTCTGTTTTTCATAATATTAATAATTTAAAATTAAAAACTAGCTTTTAGATTTACTCCAAAAGATCTTTGAGTAGGATATTGTCCCGTTCCCGCAATACCGAATCCATTACCATTACTTAATGCGGTTTCAGGATCAGAATAATTTCTGTTTTCCTTCGCATATACGATGAATGGATTTCTGGAATATAATCCGATTGTTAAGCTGTTAACAAAAGTTGTTGCTAAAACATTTTTAGGAATATCGTAGGATAATGAAATTTCTCTTACTTTAAAAGCAGTAGCATCGATAACCGTTGGTTCTCCCAAAGACTGCAATGTTGAAGAGGTGAAATAATTGGCAACATTCGCGTAACTTGCAGATCCACCCACTGGTGTTGAGTTGGTAACATAACCTCCGTTGACCAATTGAACAGAATTCGGTACGATGTAGCCTTGGCTTCTATCGAAATCTCCTGTTTCTTCTGCAGCACCTGTAAAGGTAAGAAGGGATTTGGTAAGAGTGGAAAATACACCTCCTTTTCGGTAGTCCATTGAACCAGAAAGTGTGAATCCTTTGAATTTCACTGAGGTATTCAATGTTAAAGTATAATCAGGTGTTACTCTGCCCAAATTAGTAAGTTCTGTGCTTAAAAGTGGGGTTCCATTCGAATCAACTATAATTCTTCCCTGATCATCTCTTTGAAAAGTAGTTCCTTTTAAAATCGGAAAATCTTCACCTAAAACTGCATATACTCCAATTCCACGATTGGTGTATGGTGTATAAATATTTACTTCAGCGACTCCTTCTGGTAATTCTAACACTTTGGATCGAGACATCGCGTAAGATGCTCGGATGTTCCAAACAATGCCTGCAGATTTAATAGGTGTAAGACCCAAATCAACTTCAAATCCTCTCATTCTCGTTTTACCAACATTGTCTCTCAAGGTATTTAAACCCGAAGTATTAGATACATTTGCATTGGTAATTAAATTTTCGGTATCAGATTGATAAACAAATCCTTCCAAAGTAATTCTATCCTTCAAGAATCCAAGCTGTACATTGAGATCAGCTGTGCTAACAAATTCTGGTTTAATATTTCTATTGGTCTGCGAAGGGTTAATTCCATATCCAGAAATGGTGTTGTACGGATATCCTGAAGGAATAATTCCTACCTCAGAGGTTTCATAAGGCGAAATAGCCGAAGTGTTTCCTCCTCTGGTGTAACTCGGTGCAATTTTTATGAAATTAACGAAAGTATCATTAAAAAAACTAAAAGCTTTTGTTGGTATAAATGATACTCCTATAGAATAATAAGGGTAAGATTTATTGTGGACTTCCCCGTCGAAGGTGGTAGATAAAACCGAACTTTCCTCGATTCTAAAGCTTGAATTTAAATAAAGATAATCTCTAAAGGATAAATCTAAATTAGCAAATCCAGCAATAGATCTTTGTCTAATGGTGTTGTTTTCAAATCCTAAATTATCATACAATTGTGCTCCATTGGTGTTACTCGCCTGAATGACATTTGATACATTCCGAATGTCATACCATCCTGGAACAGCTAATCCTGAACATCCCATAGATCTTGCAGTTCTGTAGCTATCTTGAATGTTATTACCCAAATTTAATTTGAAATTGATGTCTTCCGTAAGATCATAATCAAAGTTTAACAACAAATCACCGTAATAATTTCGGGTGTTGATGATTCAATTGATGTAGTAAGAATCGAAATTAGCTGTACCACTATAATCTTGTAAAGTTCCACCATCTACTGTTTCACCACTATCAGTATATACTTGTTTTGCAACAAATCCATCATTATGATTGTCTGAACGCGTATTTTTAATACTCAGATTTCCTGTGTAAGACAAGTTAATATGCTTGTTGAAATCATATTGTAAAGAAAGTATTCCAGATAAGTAGTCATTGTTGGTCTCAAATCGTGTGTGATCAACAGTATAATAAGGATTGATACTGAAAGCTGATAAAAAACCCTCGATTCCAGAGTTTTTATATACTCTAATATCATTAGATGACGGCTTTTGCAGCATGTCATCATATAAATTAGAATCGGTTTCACTTGTAATTCTACTGATGTAGTTTATTTGTCCGTCAATTCTTAAATTATTTAATTTCTTACCGGCTTTAATCAAGAAACTGTTTTGTGTTAATTTATCATCTTGGATTACAAAATTATTTTCCAATCTGTTTATGGATAGTAAAGCATAAGAATCGCTTCCACCGGAATTAACTGTTAAACCATTTTGATAAACAACACCATTCTTGAAAAATTTAGAAAAATGATCTTTTACCGGTGCATACTTTTCAAATAACGGAACATTATTAGCTTGTGGCAATCCAGACGGAACATATTGTCCAGAAATAAGTGGATCGTTGTAATCAGGTCCCCATGAAGTATTTTCAAAAGGAACATAAGTGGTACCATTGTAATCTACGTCACCCGCAGTAAAGCCTGGTTCACCAGGATAACCTTTACCATATCTCTTCTGAATCAATGGGAATTTAAATGCCTCAGTTACCTCCACCGATGATGTTAAGGTAAATTGAGTTTTTTCCGATTTTGATCCTCGTTTAGTGGTGACTAAAATAACTCCATTCGCTCCTTGTTGCCCATAAAGTGCAGATCCCTGTAAACCTTTAATAACATTTACATTTTCAATGATTTCTGGTGGAATCTGGGTCAGAATATCCGCTGTTGAAATAACATTGTCGATTACAACTAAAGCCTGATTATTACTAGAGATCGATTTATTACCTCTGATAACGATTCTGCTACTTGCACCAACACTATTATCAGTTTGCGAGATTTGTAAACCCGAAACTTTTCAGGTAATCTCCTGTACAGCATTCGGAGACGAAGCTTGGGTAAGTTCTTTAGCACCTACAACTTGCTGTGCATTAGTAACTGCATCAGCTTTTCTTTTAATACCCAGTGCGCCAGTAATAATGACCTCTTCGATATTTTTGGTTTTCACTGTATCTGTTTTTTGTTGCGCACTTACTAATGCAAATGTTGAACTCAAAACCACAGCCAATACGCTTGTTGTTAATTTCTTTATAACAAATTAAATTTTTTCATGAGCGCAAAAGTGCGACGTTTTATTAATCTAAACAAAGAAATTCCCTTCCATCCTGATGCAGGAAACCGTATCTGTGTCATTGACAAATTAAATAACAAAAAGTCTGTTCTTTATTTTAAACTCTATGATAGTCAGCTTGTAACATAAAGTGTAGATTATGGGATTTCTATCAATTCAGAAGATTGTTCGTATAATCAGTAAAACGGTTCATTGGCATATTATCGTGAAAAAATTAAAAAAATTGTGTTAACTAAACTTAATATTTAACGTTGTTATGGTTTGTATTTTATCTTTCATCTTAAAAGCGTTTTCTTATTAAAAATATACTGAGATCTAAAATGAAGCGATCTAGTTAAGATTTATAAAATGGCTACAACATCCATTTTATCGGTGATTCTGCTTTGCTGCAAAAAATTTCGTGTTCAATAGATGTATTGAAATAAACCCATAAAAAAACGGAAGACTAGCTTCCGTTTTTTCATTTATTTGAATAAAAAATTTTTATTTCTTTTTGCCTGCATTTTGAACTTTTTGTTGTTCTTGCGCTTTTTCCATCATCTCGCGCATTCTCTTTTGGAATTTACCTTCAGGTTTTGGGCCTTTGGTTTTATTCTGTTGAATTTGAGCGTGAATTTTCTTCTCATCCAAAATCCAGTATTTGATGACGAGGATGATCAAAATATTAATCGCATTCGAAACAAAATAATACCAAGAAAGTCCCGAAGCTGAAGTATTCAAGAAAAACAGGAACGTAATCGGGAAGATGTACATCAATACTTTCATATTTGGCATTCCTTCTTGCGTTGGTTGCTGCATATTTCCGGCAGTCATCACGGTGTAGATAAGAATCACCACGGTACATGCAATCGCGAAAATACTCAAGTGTTCTCCTAAAAAAGGAACATTAAATGGAAGTTTGATCACATCATCATAAGCAGTTAAATCTTTTGCAAACCAAAAACTCTTGCCTCTCAAATCAATCATATTGGGGAAGAAGCGGAAAAGTGCATAGAAAATTGGAACCTGAATTAATCCTGGTAAACAACCCGCCATCTGATTTACTCCTGCTTTTCGATAAACAGCCATTGTTTCTTGCTGTTTTTTCATGGCATCTGCGCCTTTGTATTTTTCGTTGACTGCATCAATTTCCGGGCGAATTACCTTCATCATCGCACTTAATTTATGTTGCTTGAACATTACTGGCGACAAAATAATTTTTACGATAATTGTCATTAAGAAAATTACCCAACCTGCAGCTAATCCCCAACTTGTGATTAAGTTGTACATCGGGATGAAAAACCATCTGTTAAGTGAACCAATAAATGACCAACCTAAAGGCAATAATTCATCGAAATTTTTATCATATGATTTCAACATGGGTAAATCCAAAGGCATAAAATACCATTTGAAATCTTCATTGAGTTCATTGTTGGCTAAATCAACTTGACCATTAAAATTAAATTTTTTCAAAAATTCGCCTTCTTCAATCATGTCCTGCGAACCTTTTGAGTTTTTGAAACCTTTCTGTGGCTCAATGACTGCCGTGAAAAACTGCTGTTTTACAGCAAGCCAGTTCAGCTTTTCCTTTGGTTCTTCCATCGTGGTTCTTCCGTCGTAATCAAAGCTGTTGTAATCATCAAAAGCATAGTTGAATTCGGAATGGGTTTGTTCTTGGGAGCGGCCTTTTTCCATTCCGCGAACATTATAATCCCAAACAAATTCAGCTTTCTGATCAGCAACCAACTGACTTAAACCTTGTGTTTTTACATTAAAATCAACAGTGTATTTGTTCAGCAAAGTATAAATAAACTGAATAACAGCTCCATTAACAGAAGTCTGCATGGTAACAGAATTCCCGTTTTGCACTGGAGAAAAAACTAGATCTTTGGTATTAAAAATCTTCCCCGTTTTGTCTTTAAATTGAAAACCATAACTGGAATTGTTTTTATCAAAAACCAAAAGTGGTTTGTCATTAACATCTGTTTTTTTGTTGTACGCTTTATATTCATTCAACTGAACTTTAGAAATTTGACCACCCAACGTAGAGATTCCTAACGTCAACTCTTTGTTTTTCAACTCAATTTGCTGAATCGATGCTGTTTTTACACTGTCATTCAAATTGGTAACAATCGCAGGTTTTGCATTGTTTGCCGCAACTTTCTGACTAACAGCGGTTTTGTTTTGGGCGTCTTTCAACTGTTGTTCTTTGGCTTGTTTGTTTTGGAAATAAAACATTGCGCCAATCAGAATCATAGAGAAAAGGGCGAAACTGATCAATTGATTTTTATCTAAACCGTTATTTTGCTGCATTTTTAAATTATTTTAAAATTTAAGGATCCGAATTTATTGGTTTTTATCCTTTTAATTTTGGGTGCAAAAATACAGATTTTTTTCGCAATGAAGAATTATTTCGCAATCCTTTTAAAATGAAAGAGATAAAAAACACGGGGTCTTTTATCTCTTTTTATTTTACTTTTGGGAACAAGCTTTAATTAAAGCTTTAAACAGCGGATGAGGCGATGCTACAGTGCTTTTGTATTCCGGATGATATTGAACGCCGATATAAAGCGGATGGTCTTTTAATTCTAAAGTTTCTACCAATTCCGTTTCGGGATTGAAACCGGTTGGAATCAAGCCGTTTTTCTCGAATTCATCTCTGAACTCTGAATTAAATTCGTATCGGTGACGGTGTCTTTCTGAAATATTTTTGGTGCCATAAATTTCATTGAGTTTCGACCCTGTTTTCAAAGTGCATTTCCAGGCACCTAATCGCATTGTTCCACCTTTTTCAACCACATTTTTCTGATCCTCCATCAAAGAAATCACAGGAGCCGGCGTGGAAGTGTCGAATTCCATGGAGTTGGCTTTTTTATAACCTAATACATTTCTTGCAAATTCGATCGTCATGATCTGCATACCAAGACAAATTCCCAATAATGGAATCTTGTTTTCACGCGCGTATTTTGCAGCTTCAATTTTCCCTTCGATTCCGCGATCGCCAAATCCAGGAGCGATTAAAATTCCGTCGATACCACTCAGCGTTTCTCCGATCGTAGTTGCATCGAGGTCGCCACTATAAACCCAACGAACTTTCACTTCGGTTTCCAGATCTGCACCTGCATGAATAAAGGCTTCTGCAATAGATTTGTAGGAATCCTGAAGCGAAACATATTTCCCAACCAATGCGATTTCTACGGATTTCTTCGGGTTCTTGTATTTTTTAAGGAAACTTTTCCAGTCTTTTAAATCGGCTTCTTTGTCTGATTTCAGGTTTAATGTTTTCAAAACCACATCATCGAAATCCTGTTTTTGCAAATAAAGCGGAACTTCATAAATCGTTTCCAAATCTTTACATTCAATCACATTTTCTAAAGCCACATTACAGAACTGCGCTAGTTTTACACGCTGCTCTTTTGGAATGTGATGCTCCGTTCTGCAAACCAAAACATCGGCTTGAATTCCACTTTCCATCAATTGACGAACTGAATGTTGAGAAGGTTTCGTTTTCAATTCTCCACTCGAAGCCAAATAAGGAAGCAAGGTTAGATGAATCACCATCGAGTTATGTTCGCCGAGTTCCCATTTCAATTGTCGCACGCTTTCTATATAAGGAAGCGATTCAATATCTCCTACGGTTCCACCAATTTCGGTGATGATGATATCGTAGTTTTGTTTTGCCAGAATTTTTATTCTGCGCTTAATTTCGTTGGTGATGTGCGGAATTACCTGTACGGTTTTCCCCAAGAAATCTCCCTTTCTTTCTTTTTCAATAACCGTTTGGTAAATTTTACCGGTCGTTACATTATTATTTTGGGAAGTCTTAGAATCCAGAAATCTTTCGTAATGTCCCAAATCCAAATCCGTTTCTGCGCCATCTTCTGTCACGTAACATTCGCCGTGTTCATAAGGATTTAGCGTTCCCGGATCAATATTAATGTAAGGGTCAAGTTTTTGGATGGTGACATTAAATCCTCTCGATTTGAGCAGTAAGCCCAATGAAGCCGAGACAATTCCTTTGCCTAAAGAAGATGTTACACCGCCGGTTACGAAGATGTATTTCGTGTTCTTTTTACTCATTAGTTTAGGTTTGTGCAAAGTTAATGGATTTTGTAAGACAAGGCAACAATTGATTGGTCAAATATTTTTAGGAGCCGGGAACCTGCTTTCCGCTATATCTTTTTCTCCTCGTTCCTCGTCAAAAAAGGATGCCGCTGCAATCAGGGCTAGAAGATTCCGCTTAGAAAAAAAATTTCGATCAAATCTCCAATGAGTTTGAGTTTTTGAGTATTTGAGTGTTTGAGTTCTTGAGTATTTGAGTTTTTTTGAATTGAAAAGTTTGAATGTTTGAGAAATTTGAAACTTTGAATGAGATTTCACTTTAGACAAAACTTACAATCCAATGAAGTTTAAATCTTATCATTTTTTTTAATTATGTATAAATAGTATTTAAAATATTCCTAAATTTATTTTAACAAAAAACAAAAAGATGAATTACGATGACAAATTTACCCGAGAGTTTGAAGAAAAGTTCCAAGAAACCCTCAAGAAAATTAGAAATTTTAAACCCGAAGATCGTCAAAAATTGGAAACGAATTTTATACAGATTTGCAATTTTGTAGAAGAATTAAGTCATAAACCCATTAAATCTCCGGAAGAAATTGAATTATTTCAAAACTTAAAACTTAAAATTCCTAAAATATTACAATCACTTGAAGATATGAAATTGGTTTTAAATGAAAGTTTGTACAGACAATCCAGAGCTTATTTTGAGAACGTGAAGAAACTCGCAAAAGAAGGAAACAAAGAGGCTGAAAAAATTTACCTTGATTTAAAAAGTCATTTTGAGGATTTTGATGTAAATTGATTGACCAATTATCAATTTTTTTCAGGAAATTCGCAGCATGGCAAAAGTGAAAACGGCATATTTCTGTCAAAACTGTGGGTCGCAATATCCGCAGTGGCTCGGTCAGTGCAAAAATTGTGGGGAATGGAATACTTTGGTGGAGGAAATTGTAGAAAAATCTCCCACGAAAAGTTATACCGACAAATCCAAGCAGCATATCATCAATATTATCGAGGTTGAAACCTTCGAAGAACCACGAATTGTAAGTCCTTCCGAAGAATTAAACCGAGTTCTTGGCGGTGGAATTGTTTTAGGTTCCGTGACTTTAATCGGCGGCGAACCAGGAATTG
Source organism: Kaistella chaponensis (assembly GCF_900156725.1). Lineage (GTDB taxonomy): Bacteria > Bacteroidota > Bacteroidia > Flavobacteriales > Weeksellaceae > Kaistella > Kaistella chaponensis. The sequence goes on from NZ_FTOI01000004.1 coordinate 274,062, forward strand.
GAAAATCTACCCTTTTATTGCAATTGGCTTTGAAAATGAAGAAGAAAATTCTTTATGTTTCGGGCGAGGAAAGTGCTTCGCAGATAAAAATGCGCGCCGATCGATTGACAGAACTTCAAAATCCCAACTGTTTTCTTTTTACCGAAACTTCCGTGGAAAAAATCCTTCACGAAGCCAAAAAATTACAGCCTGATTTTTTAATTGTTGATTCCATTCAAACGCTGCAAAGTCAACTGATAGAAAGTTCACCGGGAACAGTTTCTCAGATTCGGGAATGTTCCAATGAAATCATTAAATACGCAAAAGAAACCAATACGCCCGTTTTTTTGGTCGGTCACATTACGAAGGACGGACAAATTGCAGGACCAAAAATTTTGGAACACATGGTCGATGTGGTTTTAAATTTTGATGGCGACCGAAATCATCTTTTTCGATTGTTGAGAGCCAGTAAAAACCGTTTTGGTTCCACGGCAGAAATTGGTATTTATGAGATGGTTTCGCAAGGTTTGAAAGAAATTAAAAACCCATCCGAAATCCTGATCACCAAAAAATTCGAGGAACTTTCCGGGAATTCTGTGGCCGTAACTTTAGAAGGAAACCGCCCGATGTTGATCGAAATTCAAGCTTTGGTAAGTTCTGCCGTTTATGGAACGCCGCAAAGAAGTTGCACCGGTTTCGATTCGAAAAGGCTGAATATGCTTTTGGCGGTTTTAGAAAAAAGAGCCGGATTTCAATTAGGTGCAAAAGACGTTTTCCTGAATATTACGGGCGGAATAAAAACAGGCGATCCTGCTTTGGATTTAGCGGTGGTTGCATCAATTTTGTCCTCGAATGAAGATATTGCCATTTCTGAACATTTTTGTTTTGCGGGAGAAATTGGTTTGAGCGGAGAAATTCGTCCGATTCCACAAATTGAACAAAGGATTTCTGAAGCCGAAAAATTGGGTTACGAAAAGATTTTTGTTTCCAATCTGAATAAAATCCCGAAGAAAAAATACGGAATTGTAATTGTAGAAGTGAGCAAAATCGAGGATTTTCATGAATGTTTGTTTTGATAATACATTTTAATTTTGTATATCTTTGTAGTATATACTTCTTGAATATGAAAACAATCTCATTAAAAATAGATGATGCTATTTTTCAAGACACGGAAAATATCATTAAGACAAAGAAAAAAGCAAGAAATCGTTACATTAACGAAGCGATTGATTTCTATAATAAAATGCAGCAGAGAGAGGCTTTAAAGAAACAATTGCAAAAAGAATCACTGCTTGTAAGAGAAGAATCTATGAAGGTTTTAAAAGAATTTGAAGCATTTGAAGATGATTTACCAATATGAAATATGGTTTGCAGATCTGAATCCTCAAATTGGTGCAGAAACAGGAAAAATTCGTCCTGTTGTAATTTTGCAAACCGATATTCTCAACGAGATTGGTCATCCGTCAACAATTATTTGTCCAATTACTACAAATCTTCAAAACTCACAATTACTGCGTTTGCGATTGAATTCTGAAGTGAATCAGTTGGACAAAATTTCTGATATTTTAATTGATCAAATTCGTGCTATTGATAATAAAAGATTGATTAAAAAAATAGGAAAAATTACTGATAATCAGATTTCTACCTTGAAAACAAATCTTAAAATTATTCTTGAATTGAATGATTTACACTAAATTTCTATGAATTATTTAGCGCATTCTTATCTTGCTTTTTCAGAGGAACAAATTGTCGGTCAGTTTTTAGAAGATGTTATTCCAAACAGAGACCGGTTTTCCTTTCCAGAAGGAATGCAACAAGGAATCACTTTGCATCGTGAAGTGGACACTTTTACCGATGCTCATCCAGAAATTCAGGCAGCAAAAAAGATTTTCAGTCCGCTTGTAAGATTGTATTCTGGCGCTTTTGTTGATGTTTCGATGGATTATTTTCTCGCGAATTCTTTGTCTGAGGATGTTTTAAGAAATCACGCAGAAAAAGTATATATAGTCCTCAGGAAATACGAAGAATTTCTCCCCGAAAAACTCCTGCGAATGGTCAATTCAATGGAAAAAGACAATTGGCTCTATAACTATAAGGAAGATTTTGGAATTAAATATTCCATGCAAAACGTTTTAAATAAAGCGAAATATTTAGAAAAAGATCTTGCTGTTTTTACCATTTTTCTGAATAATAAGCCACAGTTGAAACAGTATTTCGATTCGTTCTTTCCAGATCTTTATCATCACGTAAAAGAAGTGAGTAAGCGGTTTTAGAAATTTTTGTACAAATACCGATTTGGATAATTTAACCGGTCGCTTTGTCTTTTCCCATCTACGATGAGGTGAATGATATTCATTTGATCATCAAATAAATTATAGAGAAAACTTACTGCAACTTCCACCTTTTTTGGCGCATTTACAGACTCGGATTCCAGATAAATATTCACCGCTTCGCTGTCTTCTTCAAAACCGACGAAATTAATTTTCAGAAATTTGTTGTCCGATTTCATTTTCAGATAATCTTCCGCATATTTTCTTAAAAGTTCATTGATCTCCGTTTTATATTTTGGATCATTAAAATGAACGGCTTTTCCAAATTTTTCTTTTAAAGCATTCTCCAGATCATCCAAAAAAAACTTCCCCGAAATTTCAAAAGTTTTCGATTTTGAATTGTAGTTAAACTCTACAGAACCAACATGATATGGGTGGATTTTGAAGGAGCAAAGAGCAAAGAAAAAGGAGCAAAGAAATAGGATATAAATTAATTTTTTCATTTCAATAAATCAATAATTTTTTGGGGGTCTTGTCGCATATCAAAGAAAAGTAGAATGGTAATTAAATCTTTATTTTCTTTTCTGAAATACATTCTTACATGATTTTTTCCAATTAAAGCGCTTCTCGTATTTAGAAAAGACTTCGGGTATTGCCTGTGTTTTTCGTTTTCTAAGTCACTAATTACACGTTTAACATCTTTTAGAAAAACGATAATTTCTTTTTGCGTCCAGATCATTTCCAGAAAGTTGATCTGATGTTGAAGTGTGCTTTTTGCTATTTTTGAGAGTCTAACTTGCATATCTCATCATCAATGAATTGAAAAAATTCCTCTTTTGAAATGCAATCCTCTTCAGTTAAGTTTGCGGCATATTTTTCCAGCGCTTCCTGAACATTCTTAGGAAGGGAATCATCAATATCAGTAGAATAATTTTTATCCAAAATTTTCACTCCTTTCAAACTTTCCAGAAGTTTTGTAATGAAGGGCAAATCTTCTTTATTTTCTATTTCTATCGTAAGATTCATCTTGTCAATTTTAAACAAAGTTAAAATAAATTTTGTATTATCGCTCCTCTTAAAATTTGATTACCATGCAAGATTTCCTCTTTTACCTAAACCTCGGTTGGGAACATATTATTTCATTAGACGCGCTCGATCATCAGTTATTTATATTGGTTTTAGTCGCGGTTTATTTTTATCGTGATTGGCAGAAAATTTTGCTGTTAATTACTGCTTTTACCCTCGGTCACTCTTTTACGCTGGCTTTGAGTGTTCTCGATGTTTTCAGGCTTTCTTCAACCTTGGTCGAAATTCTAATTCCTGTGACCATAATACTCACTGCAGTTGATAATATTTTGTTACGCAAAAATCAAAACAAGCTCATGAAAATCAATTACGTTTTGGCCCTTTTTTTTGGCTTAATTCATGGGATGGGATTTGCCAATACCGCGAGAATGGCGATGGCTTCTGAACAAAATATCACAGTACCACTTTTAGGATTCAATATCGGCTTAGAATTGGGCCAGATTACCGTCGTTATATTGGTTATTGCTGTATTGTTTTTCCTATCAAAATTCCTACAATTTCAACAAAAATATTGGATCATCGGGATTTCAGTGGTTGCGATGCTTCTTTCCGCACAAATGATTTTGCAGCGTATTTAGCGTCTTTTTTGGGCGCCAATCCCGATCCCGAAAGCTTTCGGGATTATCGGGACCGCCTTCCACTCCCGCTTTTTTGCCTTCGAAGTGTAGTTTTCGACAAGAAAATTCAGCCAGGCAAAAAGAGCTCCGTTCCTTTAGATTTGTAATCGATAAAATTATTAAATTTAGAAAGAGAAAAGCATTTAATTAAACTATGTTCCGCTCAGAGTAAAACTCAAGGCTTGATTCAGAATTAAATGCTCTTCCTTTCATTAAAA